>PAJB01000015.1:3617-221779 GCA_002710905.1 Chloroflexota bacterium
AGCTNCCTAAATTATCGAAAAANTACCCAGCAATTATACCTCCTCCGCCTTTGACTGAGGAAATTGAACTTGTAGCAAAGAAAATANCTAAAGCAAAAAANCCAATAATNATCACATCATTTTTTGGACAAGATCAAAATGGCATCATTGGTCTCAAAAANTTATCAGAATACTTAAATNTTCCTGTTTTTTCTACAGGTGAAAGAATGAACTTTCCAACTGACCATAATTTATTTATGGGCACTAANACNACAGATATTATTGATCAGGCTGATTTTATACTTATTTTAGATTCCACAGTNCCNTATATTCCTTCTATAAAACAACCTGCTAAAGATGCNTATATTATACAAGTNGATCAAGATGTTGTTAAAAAAGATATTCCNATATATGGATTNACTCCTGACTTAGCCATNCAAGCATCATCTGCTTTATTTATTGATTTATTAGTNAAANAAACTCTAAAAATTACAAAACGAAGANTNNNACAAAGNNCAATNACAAAAAAGNTACTAGCTCAAAAAGAAAAACGNTTTGCTTCGGTTNCGAAAAAAATAGANANTGAGNTTTTAGATGCAGAAACTTTTCTTTTTGAATTAGGNAAAGTAATTGATAAATCATGGGTGATATTAGATGAATCAGTGACAAATAGTCAAGCTGTTAGTAATTATATGAATTTATCAAATCCTGGCCAATTGTTTAAAAGTGGCGGTTCTTCATTAGGTTGGGCATTAGGCGCCTCATTAGGTATGAAAATTGCTAATCCAAATAAAAATTATCTGGCAATAGTTGGTGATGGTACATTTATTTATGGATGTCCTACTGCTTCTTTATCAGCTGCAAAAATGCACAATGCGCCTTTCATAACTATTATTCTCAATAATGGACAACATTATGCCTCAAAAAGAGCAATGCAAACATTATTTCCTAATGGATTAGCAAATCAACACCAAGAATGGCCAGCGACAGATATAGACCCAAGTCTAGATTATATTGAATTAGCAAAAGCGCTAGGCTGCCATGGTATTAAAATTACTAACCTTAAAAAAATTAATGCAGTATTTAATGAAGCTAAAGATTATTTGAAAAAAAATATTCCAGTTGTTATAGATGTTCAAATTCCAAAAAAATAAAATGACAGATAATAAATCATTAAATATTGCTGCCTCAAAATTACCAACTCTTGAACAAATTAACCCGGATAATTACGATCCAAATAAACCTAGTGTCACTCATGACATTATCGTGCAACTATTTGAACCTCTTTTCAAATACGACGCTAACTATTATGAAAAACAGGAAGCATTTTTATTAAATGACTTACAGGGATTACTAGGGTCATCTATTAAAATGAATCAGGACGGGACGAAGTATAAGATTGATTTAAAAGAAACATTCAATGCTCATGATTTACAACTAACTTCAGCAGATGTAATGGCAAGTTGGTTGCATGCTTTTGAAAAAAGACAAATAGGAAGATGGGTTGCAATGATGGGTTCCGTACCTCGAAAAGAGTCTTGCATAAACATTATTGACAATACTTCCTTAGAATTTAATTTAGAAGAACCAAATTTACTCTTTCCTCACTTACTAACAATGATGGTGCCTCCAATTGTTAGTAATCATTATTATTCAGGGAAAAGCAATGAAATATATAATCATGGATTTGGTCCATACAAGATTAATAAATTTGATAATCATCATATTCAACTTACAAANAATGAAAGGCATTGGGATAAAAATATTATCTATAAAGAAATTAACTACTTGCTAATGCCAAATGAAGATAGAATGCAAGCATTAATAAGAAATGAAATCGATCTAATCTTTAATCCAACACAAAATGAAATTATTGAATCAAGCAAGCATAGAAATATTAATTTGTATTCAGCACCAGGCAACACAAGGATTGCTTTACAAATATCAAATAAGGCTAAGTCTTCAATAGATATTAATATAAAAAAAGCTATCAGCCTAAGTATCCCATATCAAAAAATTATTAAATCAGTATATGGAGGCCATGCAGCTACGTGGACAGGGCTTGTTCCATTAAGCGTGAAAGGTGCAAAGATATTAGAATTGGGTAAAGAAAATATTAATCAAGCTAAGACCTTAATGAGCAAAGTGAACTACGACAATTTAATTTTTGACGTCATTGTAGATAGCTCCAGTGAAGAATGTATAGAAATTGCATCAATAATTAAAGAGGCAGTAAGTGTGATAAATATTAAATTTAATATCCAATTACTGCCTAGAAAAACATTTAAATTAAAACAGATGAATAGTGATTTTGAGATAGCCTTAGATAAAGATTTATACAGATGCAACGAAATTGGATATGTCTTGCCACATGATTTTGGAGATAAAAGACATGGCATAACAAATTGGACAAACTATAATAACAAAGAGGTCAATCGATTATTTGCAGAAGCAAAAAAAACAATCAATTATACTAAGCGAACAAAAATGTATGATAATGTTCAGAATATTTTAGCTAATGAATTACCATGGATACCAATTGTTCAGCCAGGATTTAATATATTGCATGCAAATAAAATGAATGGATTTACTTGGCAGCCAAGATTAAGCGGATATCCACGATATAGTGACCTAGTAAATGTAGAGAAATAAATAAAAGGAAATAATCCAAGATGAAAAATAGCAAAATAATTACAGCAGTTGCACATGTAGCATCAGAATATCTCAATTTAGAAAAAACATTAGAAAAATCAATGTCACTTATTAAAGAGGCTGCAGGAAATAACGCGCAAATTATCATTTTTCCTGAAGCATTCCTGCCAGGTTTTCCATACTGGAATGCGATAAATTCCCCATTACAAAACCATCAATTGTTTTTGAAACTTTATGAAAATTCTATTTCAATAGATTCAATAGAAATAAAAAAATTGAAAAAGATTGCAAAAGAGAACAATATTATTGTTTCTATGGGTTTTAATGAAAAATCCCCTGCTAGCAATGGAACATTATGGAATTCCAATATCATTATCAGTGAAAATGGCAATATCTTAAATCATCATAGAAAAATTGTCCCGACATTTTATGAAAAACTTACATGGTCCAATGGTGACGGCGCAGGGTTAAAAGTTAAAAAAACTACAATAGGAAATATTGGCATGCTGATTTGTGGAGAAAATACGAATTCATTAGCAAAATATAGTTTAATTGCACAAGGTGAACAAATACATATCTCATCATATCCAGCAAAATGGCCAACTCAGACAAGTAAGAGCGGGCAATATAATNTAGAAACAACGATCAAAATGCGTGCTGGAGCACANGCATTTGAAGGAAANGTATTTAATTTAGTTGCATCAGGATTTATAGATAAANCAACTTATTCAATNTTAGAANAATANAAAGTNAAAAATCTNAATATTTTAAAAAATACACCTCCNGCAATTTCTGCAGTNTTTAACCCATCNGGNGAAATAGAAGGAAANNATNTATCTAANCAAGANGGAATACTCTACACNACCATTGATCTNAATGATTGCATCAAAGCTAAACAATTNCATGANATAAGTGGNGGATATAATCGATTTGACATTTTTCAATTAAAAGTTAATCATAGTAGAAGTAGTTCTATTAACTTCATGAACGGAGAAGAAGATGAGTAACAAATATTATGTGAATTATGGTGGACCCAGCGCCAGAGGATGGAGTGGTAGTCAGGCAATAATTCCTAGAGATAACGGTTGCGTAAGTCTTTTTTGTGCAACTCCTTTTTCTCCTAAAAAGGAGTTGAATGGCGAATATCTTGGATACTCCCAAAGAAACAAATCAACTATAAAAAGAGCTTCAGTATACTAATATATATAAAAAATAAAAAAGTACAGCATCTAAACTAGACAATTTAAACGCTGTACAAATTGATTTTATAAATTTAAATACAAGATATTGCTCATATATTTACATATATGTTGAAACTTATCCTCTATCTTTTTTTAACAAAGGAAGACCTGTCCTTTGATTTTCAGAAACAATGTAGCCGTCTGGAACAGCATCGATTGCGCCATCTTTAATTGTCTTAGCAAAAAAATAGATTCTTTGTTGTCTGCCACCTCTTAAATTAGTCACACGTGAATGTAAGTAATAAGTTTGGCCTCGAGAATTTTCATGTGTATATGCCATCAGTTTCTCCTTTCAAAACCTGNTTCTACAATAGACTATTACTATATGGTTTGTAAAGAAATTTTTATATCTTAATTAANAAAAAATANATAAGGTNAGTATTTTTTNAGAACTAGTTCTCAAAAANAAATTNTTANATTNGAAAAAATAATATAATTTTCTTTATAGAAGCTACAAAGATTTAATATAATTAACAATCATGTAAATTNCAAAGTGNGNNAANATGACAAATTTAATTGACATGCANAGACANCATTGGGCTTTCGATTGGTTTCCNCCAAGTCATTTAAAAGAATTTAATTGGCAACGTGCNGTCAGAACAAATNGGACAATAGATGAAGTTTTAGAACGAGCTAAGCAATCTCCAGTATTNGATAGTTCAGGAGAGTGGATGCTCAATGAAATGGAAAGATACNATATTGATTTTTCAGTTATTTTATGCAATGACATGGGNCTTGGTTACGGNCCTAATGAAGATAANCAAGTTCCTATAGAAGAAATACATAAAAAAACTGCTGAAGTATGTGATGCAAATGCAAATAAACTTGCATGGTTTTGTGGCGTAGATCCAAGAAGACCCAGATCAGTAAAATTTTTTGAAGAGTGTGTAAAAAATATGGGTGCCATTGGTTTAAAAGTCTACCCGCCCCATGGTTATCAAGCAAATGACCCAATTTGTTTCCCAATGTATGAAAAAGCTATTGAACTCGATGTGCCAGTTTTGATTCATACAGGTGGCAATATTTGGGCCTGGCCAGAATGGGTTGAGCTTGTTGCTAGAAAATATCCTGAATTACGAATAATGTTAGGACATGTCAATTTACAAGCTCCTTTTGAAACTGGTGCATACTGGAGAGGANTGCANGCAGCATATGGTAAATCTAATGTATGGCTAGATATTTGTGATTGGCAAGTTTTAAATGCAGTTAATGAAGAAAATTTAGAAGCCTTATTAAAGGTTCTCCGAGTATTTTTTGATTCTATGGGCCCAGAGAGAATAGTATGGGGTACAGATTTACCTATGGTTGGCAGTGAGGCTGTAAACAATACTCTCACTTGGTCTGACATTGCAAGAAACTTACCTGAGTGGGGGAATAAATATAATATTAACTTTACTAATGAAGAAAGAGATGGTCTCTGTGAGGGGGCTGGCAAAGCGGTGCTTAGTAATTTTGATTTTAATTTTTTAGATTAGTTATTAAAAATAGTGAGTATAAATGAAAAATATTAGCAAAATTCTATCTAANCAACGTACNATATCGTTTGAATTTTTTGCTCCAAAAGAGNTNGCTGNTCANGAACAATTGTTACAATCTATCAAAGAAATCAATNTANATAAACTGTCTTTCATATCTGTAACATATAGCGTGAAAAAAAATAGTGGTCCAACAGATCTGATNGTAGAAAAAATTTCTAANGAAACTTTCATTCCTGTTATGCCTCATCTNACCTGTATCACTCATTCAAAAAATGAAATAGATGCAATCATAGAACAATATCAAAAAAAATCAATCAGTAATATTTTAGCCTTAAGAGGAGATATTCCTGAAGCTGGTCATTTTAGCAAAAAGGATTTTGAAAATGCATTAGAATTAGTTAGATATTTACGAAATAAGACAAAGCTTGATATATCAGTAGCAGCACATCCTGAGGGGCACCCAGATGCAATTGATGCAGAATCTGATTTTTTATATCAAATGCAAAAAATTCAAGCTTCTGATTTTGCAATTACACAATTCTTTTTTGAGCCAAATTACTATTTTGATTTTATAGAAAAATTATATAAGCAAGGGAATAAAAAGCCTGTTTTACCAGGGATCATGCCTCCTACAAACTCTGATGCATTAGTTAGAATGGCTAAANTAAATGGNTCTCATATACCAAAGTCAATTATAGAAAAACTTTCTTCTTTAAAAGACANAAAAGCAAAAGAAGATTTTGCCAAAGAGATTGTTTTAGATTTANTTGATAAGTTAATTAGCAATGANGCTCCAGGCATTCACTTATATACTATGAATAATGTATCTTTNAGTGAACAAATTCTTAATGAAATAGAATTTTAAAATNAGAANTNNCTATCTGAATTTTGAAGATGCATCAACCATNTTCTTTANAGAAGCTTTCACTTCATCCCAGCCTCGTGTTTTTAAGCCGCAATCTGGATTAATCCATAATCTCTCAGACGGTAATTTTGAAACTAATNNNCNNATTAANTCTTTNATTTCATCTGACNGNNGGNANNCNTGGACTATGAATATCATAAACNCCNGGTCCAATTTCATTTGGGTAANCANTNTNNGAAAANGCATTNANTAGTTCCATTGAAGANCGNGANGCTTCNATNGAAATAACATCTGCATCTANTTNAATAATTGCNTCCATAATTTCATTNAATTCTGCATANCACATNTGAGTATGNATNTGAATNTCGTCACTAACACTNGANGANGCTANCTTAAANCAATCAACAGCCCAAGCTANNTAATCAANNTGATTNCTTNNCTTTAAAGGNAANCCTTCACGTAATGCTGGTTCATCAATTTGAATAATTTTAACATCATTTTCGACTAAATCATCTACTTCATCTCTTATAGCTAAGGCTATTTGTTCGCATGTTGTTTGCAGAGATTGATCATCTCTAACAAAAGACCACTGCAAAATAGTAACTGGGCCAGTTAACATACCCTTAACATATTTATTAGTAAATGACTGTGCCTTTGTAATCCATGCAACAGTCATTGGGTTCTTTCGATGCACATCACCAAAAATGATAGGTGGTTTTACACAACGAGAACCATAACTTTGAACCCAGCCATTCTCGCTAAATACAAAACCTTCTAACTGCTCACCAAAATACTCGACCATGTCATTTCTTTCAAATTCTCCATGAACAAGAACATCTATACCAATATCATCCTGGAATTTTATAACTTCCTGAGTAGCATTTAAAAGAAAACTATCATATTGCTCCGAAGATATATCGCCTCTCTTGAATTGAGACCTGTGCTGTCTTACTTCTTTTGTTTGAGGGAAAGAACCAATAGTTGTAGTTGGAAATATTGGTAAATTAAGTACATCTTTTTGTACTTTAGATCTTGTAGAATAATCCGATTGCCTAGTTTTCATATCTGCAGAAATATTTTTAACTCTCTCCGTTACAAGCGAGTTATTAACCTTAGATGACTCAGAGCGATTTTGAATAGCCTTGGTATTTGCATCTATTATCCAATATTCAGATTTTACTTGTTCAGATTGAAGATCTGCGTTTAAATTTAATGCATTTTTAATGACAGTAACTTCATCAATTTTATTTTTTGCAAATGACATCCAAGATTTAATTTCCTCATCGATCTTATTTTCTAGAGACAAATCAATTGGCGAATGCAATAAGGAACAAGAAGGAGCAACAATTACATCCTTAATATTTGGTTGCTCAATAAATTTTTGTAATAATTTTATTGAATGTTGCAAATTATTAATCCATATATTTCTTCCATCAACAACTCCTAAAGAAAGAACTATAGATTTTTTAAATTGGCTCAAATCTATTGCAAGATTTTCAGAACCATGCACACAATCTAAATGCAATCCATCTATATTTAACGAAACAATGAGTTCAGTGTTATGTAAAACTGCACCAAAATAAGTCGTAAGCATTATTTGCAAATTGGTTTTTTCGTTCAACAAATTATATACATGAAGAAGATTATTTTTCTCATCTTCCGTTAACTCAGTTACTAAGACTGGCTCATCAATTTGTACCCACTCGCATCCTTCTTTTTTTAACAAATCTAATAGATCTGCATATAAAGGAACTAATTTATCTAAATAGTCTTTTTGGCTACTAATTGATTCATCGAATTTGCTTAACTTAATAAATGTCATTGGGCCAATAATGACTGGACGAGAAGTAATGCCTAATTGTTTAGCTTCATTAAATTCATTAAGTATTTTGTCAGGAGTTAAATTGTAATTATCTTTTTCAGATAGCTCTGGAACTAAATAATGATAGTTAGTATCAAACCATTTTGTCATTTCAAGAGGTGTTACATCTATATCCTCCGTTTGAAGACCACGCGCCATAGCAAAATATAATGCCTCAGCTGAATCAAATTTTTTGTCTAAAAATCGATCCGGTATTGCACCCAGCATAACTGCAGTATCCAAAACTTGATCATACATAGAAAAATCATTCGAAGGAATGTGGTCAATTCCAGCATCAATTTGTAATTGCCAATTTGTAGTGCGGATTTCTTTTGCTACTTGTTGTAATTCACCTAATTCAATCTTTCCTGACCAATAGGATTCTAGGGCACGTTTTAACTCTCTATTAGTGCCAATTCTTGGAAAACCTAAATTTGCAGAAGCTACCATAAAATACTCCAAGTGCTATAATTAATTAATTATTAATCAAAGACAACAAGAAATAGAATTAAATAATTAATTATTTGATTCTATATATTTAGGAGAAATCATGCCACAAGAAAATCAGAATAGTTTTTTGACACGAGCAACTAGATGTTTATTTTTTAAAAGTGAAGCATATGAAGAAGTGGAACATGATGAAAGTGCAATTAAACAAGCCCTAATCCTAATTTTGGTGTCAGGTACTGCATTTGGTTTATATCAGAGTTATCTTTATTTTGAAGAATATAGCCCAGCAATAGTCCTTGTGAGTGTAATTTTTGGAATGCTAAGATGGGCTCTTTTTGCTTGGATTGCTTATTTTGTCGGAACAAGGATTTTTAGAACTGATGAAACNGAAGCAGACTGGGGACAGCTTGCAAGAACGCTAGGCTTTGCTAACACGCCAAGTATTTTATTTTTTGGTGTTTTCTTTTTTTCACTTGAAACAATGGAAAGTATAGCAATAGTTGCAGTTATATGGCTTGCAATAACTTCTTTTATCGCTATTCGTCAAGCTCTTGAATTAACAAACATGAGGGCGCTTGGTACTACCTTAGTGAGTAACTCATTAATAAATTTATTTTTGGTTATTTTTCAAAATATTTTGTAGAAAATCAATAAATGCAAACTGCAATTATTCAATCAATAAATATTGGCAAAATTAAAAAATTGAATCATGCAAATGGTTCTGTGCAGAGTGGAATATTTAAAAAGCCAATTAAAAATGTCATATCAATTACTCAAAGCGGCATTGAAGGTGATCATCAAGCCGATCTCAAGGCGCATGGTGGACCAGATAAAGTGGTGTGTGTGTACCCTGTAGAGCATAACAACTGGTGGTTAGAAGAATTTGGAATCACATTTGTAGCTGGNTCTGCAGGAGAAAATTTCAGTTCTTATGGATTAACTGAACAAAACGTCTGCATTGGAGATCAATATAAAATTGGTTCTGCAATATTAGAAGTGAGTCAACCAAGACAACCTTGCTACAAGCTTGCTGCTAGGCATGGGGATAAAGCTATTGCTAAACAAGTACAACAAGCAGGTAAAACTGGTTTTTATTTTAGATGCATTGAGTCAGGCAAGTCGCAAGTTGGAGATAAGATTTTATTAGTTAATAGACCTAATCCAGAGTTCACTATTGAGCGCGCTAATCATTTAATGCATATTGATAAAATGAATATTGAGTTAATGCATAAATTTGTAAACTTAGAAACATTAAGTGAATCATGGAAAAAGTATTTTAACAAAAGAATTAAAACTTCGACTGTTGATTCGGATAATTATATTATTAATCCTCCAGAAAATTAAACTAGCTGTAGTTCCAGCCGTTAAATGTTTGTCCAGGCCTTCTGGTTGGTAGCATAGGTTCATAACCAGCCATGTTTAAAAGCTCTTGTGTTGCAATTTCAGCTTCATTTTTAACTGTATCATAATCCCATATTGTCGACTGACGATTTTCAACAACAAGCTGACCTTTGATCATCACTGATTCCACATCTTGTACATCAGTTGAAAAAACTAAATGAGTAGGAATTCGACGCAAATTATTATGTGGATAAAATCTATGGTTATCGCTATCAACGATGATAATGTCCGCTGAATTATCTTTTTCAATTCCTGCAACTTCCTTATCAAGAAATAAATGCCTTCTTCCTCCAATAGTAGCCATTTCTAAAAGAATTTCTGGAGTTATCTGTATTTCATGATCTTCAGTATAATTTTGTAAAATTTCAGACTTTTTTCGTACAATATCAGCAATATAAGTATGTCTCATCACTTGCCATATTGAAGACTGTGGTGTTCCCATAGGCCCGTCATTGCCAAGCCCTGGTAAAATACCTCTAGCAAGAAAATGATGCGTGCTTGGGCCCAATTCATCTCTAATTCTTCCTAAGGGGACAATGCAAGCAGTCATCCCCGTTTCTTTCCAAATATCATATTCATCAGGCTCTAGCATAAATGATTTACCGCCTGACACATCTTCATCTAAAATTCCTAACTCAGCACAATATTGAACTGCACCTCCTTTAGTGTATTTCCTCTCCATCAATGTTTGCTTCCAGCTTGCCCCGGACAAATCAATGTCAAAAGGAACATTGAGATTCCTAATACCTTCACGTAACTCGATAAGTTCTTCAGGTGTTTGTACCCAGGTTGGATTAATGGGGCTTCCTGTAATTGTTAAACGATCGTTATCCCAAATTGATTTCAATCTTTGTACTTCTTTCAAAACATCNGANACNTTTTCTCNNGCCTGNTNTGGTAATGATTCTGCAGATANGTGACATCTAGATACAAAAGCATGTAACTGTGATTCTTGAATTGCCTGTAAAGTGCCGTCGATATTTGAATTAGGGAAATTCGTAAAATGCTGATCATGAATAGCAACAACACCGCCTAAAACCATATCTAGGATATGCAGGCGAACTATTTTATAACATATTTCTGGAGTAGCATTACTCCAAATATCTACCATCTTTTGCATAAAGCCAGTAATGTTGGGTTCATAAGTGGAATTATCATCTATAGATGAACGTAATAACATTTGATTAATATGATTGTGAGCATTGACTAATCCAGGTAAAACTGCTTTTCCTGCAGCATTGATTTCTTTTTTGCCACGAAATTGACAGTCCTCTTCTTTTCCAACATCAACAATTTTTTCTCCTGAAATAGCAACATAACCTNNNGTNNAAACATTCTTNTTTNTNTCCATAGTNATGANATATGCATTACGAATTAAATAATCTACTAGTAAATTTGACACATTTACCTACTTTCTGGNTAAGCTAGTTAAGCAAAAAAAANTATATNANTATNNTAACACAANGAATGGGGNNTNNNATGGCTACAACTTCTTATGAAAATACATCACGCGGATTTATAAAAACTCCTCATGGAAATATTGAATATAGAGAATCAGGAGAGAAAAAGTTGCCAAAATTAGTTTTATTGCATTCTTCTCCGAGAAGCTCAATAGATTATCAACCTCTTCTCAAATATCTGAGACCTTATTTTAACGTATTTGCGCCCACAACGGCTGGCTATGGAGATTCAGATAGACCACCAACACCATATGAAACAGTTGATGATTTTACACAGTCTTTAGAATGGGTCATAGATGGCTTAGGATTAAAAACATTTAATTTATATGGAGCAAGAACTGGTGCACAAATTGCAATAAATTATCAAATTCGAAATCAGGCAAAAATAGAAAATTTAATACTTGAAGAGCCATTTGATTATTCAAACGAAGAAGGGCATGCATTGCACAAAAGAATTCACACATACTATCCAGAGAAGGCTGATGGAAGTCATTTACTAGATATGTGGGAACGATCTGGAGGGAGTAAGCCAGATGCTGATTTCAATGAAGTTACAGAAAATTTCATGCATTATCTTAATATTAATGCTGGATGGGAAGATGTAAAGGATTTGTATTGGGATATGGGATGGGAAGGTGCTGGCCCACATGCAATATGTAATTTTAATGTTTTTCAAGCTGCCGAACAAGTTTCCTGCCCAACTATGATCATTCATGGCAGTGAGAGTAGGCTCATTAAACTACATGAAAAATATTTAACAACCATTTCAGGAAGTGAAGGAAAGATTATCGATACAAGTCATTATGCAGATAAGCTTGGTAATCCTTCAAACATTTCTGGTCAATTTTCTCCTCATGTTGAACCAGAAAAATGGGTAAAAATGATTTCTGAATTTATAAATAAGTAATGTTTGAAGGATTATCAAATGAAAACAACAGAAAATATGCCAGTCATTGATGCAGTTTGCGGTTTATTCACTCATGATGCACAACCTTATCGCCCTGAATGGAGAGATAAATTTTTGGTTGAAAAAATTGGTGCTGAAAAAGAGAGAGTCTCCGGTCATTCACTGGACGAATTAGTTGGCAAACTTGATGACGCAGGAATAGAGCAGGCGATAATTCATGCAGTCAGAGCTGGCCAAGAGCATCATCCTTCTAGTGTGAGAATTCCTTATGAATTAGTTCACGAAGCAACAAAAAAATATCCAGGAAAACTATACGGACTTGCTGGGATTGATCCAACTGAAGGAATGGAAGGCGTAAGAAAATTTGAATGGGCAGTTAAAGATTTAGGGTTTATTGGCGCACATTTTTATCCTCATTGGTTTGAAATACCTCCTAATCATGCAAAAGTTTATCCTTTCTATGCAAAATGCGTTGAGCTTGGTGTACCTATTCAGATGCAAGTTGGGCAATCACTACTATATGACACATCTTTTCCGAGACGTTCTGTAGGACAACCTATTACTCTTGATGAAGTTGCATGTGATTTTCCTGAATTGGTATTAATAGGAATCCACGTAGGGATTCCTTGGACAAATGAGATGATTGCAATGGCTTGGAAGCATCCTAATGTTTATATAGGCAGTGATGCTCATTCTCCAAAATATTGGCCAAAGGAGCTTGTGCACTATATTAATAGTTACGGCAAAGATAAAGTTATTTTTGGTACCGACTTTCCGGTCTTGGATTTTGCAAGAACTATCAAAGAAATAGAAGAGTTAGATATAAATGAAGTTGCATTAAAAAAATTAATGTACGAGAATACACAGAAAATATATAATTTATAAAACTATTTAACGAAAGGAATTGATATGTCTATTAAAGTTGGAGATAAAGCTCCAGATTTTACAGTTATGAATGAAGACAATGAACCAGTGACATTATCGGAGTTGATAAATAAGAAAGTTGTGTTGGTTTTTTATCCATTTGATTTTTCAGGCATTTGCCAAGGTGAGCTTTGTGAAATTAGAGATAACTACAATTCATGGATTGAAAATGGTGCTGTAGTTTTTGGAATCAGTCGTGACAGTAGACATGCTCATACTGCTTTTAAAAAACAAGAGGGCTTCCCTTTTTCTTTACTAGCTGATACAAAAGGCGAGGTTGCAAAAAAATATGGTGCTTGGAATGAAGATTTAGCTGCAGCTGAAAGAATGACAATTGTGATTAATGAAGAAGGTGAAATAACCTATTTAATTCATAATGGAGTTCCTGATGCACGCGATCATTCAGGCGTTTTAGATGCAGTAATTAATTAAGGACAAGAACATAGAAAAATTTGAGGTCATTGTAATTGGGGGTGGATCTGCTGGGAAATGGGTTGCAGAAAATGTTGCCTATGGAGGAAAAACAGCCTTAATGATCGAAAACAGAATGGTAGGTGGCGAATGTCCTTATTTTGCTTGTATGCCAGCAAAGGCAATGTTGCATTCAGCTGAAATTCGTCATAATGCTTCTCAATTCCAACAATTTGGCCATGCATCGAAAGAACCAATTTTTGATAGTGAAATTCAAGGTTATGCAGCAGCTGTTGCAATAAGACATCGAGTTGCAGAGCACTTAGATGATACAGAAACAGCTGAGCGCTTCTTGCAATCTGGTGCCAAATTAATTCGAGGCAAAGGTACGATTCAAAAAAATGGCATAGTAGAAGTCAATGATCAACAATTTGCATATGAAGACTTGGTACTTGCTACAGGAACAGAATTTAATATTCCTCCAATTAAAGGCCTAGATGATATAAATTATTGGACAAGTGATGATTTTTATACGTCACAAGATCTACCTAAATCATTAATAATTATTGGTGGTGGTCCTGTAGGATTAGAAATAGCTCAGATCGCCCATAGATTTGGATCTGAAGTGCATATATTAGAAGTGGCTTCTAATATTATGCCTACTGAAGATCGTGAAATTGCTTTAGAATTACAAGATTTGCTGATATCTGAAGGAATCAATATTCATACAAATATACAAATTGCAAATATCTTTGAGGAAGATCATGTAGAAGTTAAATTACAATCAGGTAAATCAGTTATTGGTGAAAAATTATTAATTGCTACTGGAAAGCGCAATAACCTCAATAATATTAATATCAACAATTTAAATTTATCCTTGGATCCATATAAGCCATTACCTGTAGATAAGTATCTTAAGGTGAATGGGACTGAAAATGTTTGGGCAGGTGGTGATATTACTGGGATAGCACCCTATACGCATACTGCAAACTATCATGGAAGAATAATCACAAGCAACTTGTTAGGTCAGAAAATCGAAGCAGATCATTCTGCAGTACCGAGAGGTCTATATACTGATCCGGAAGTAGCATCTGTTGGAATATCTGAGGAAAAAGCAAAAGAGTTAAAATTAAATTATGCTGCGGCCTCACATCCATTTGGTGACACTGCAAGAGGTTTTGCAACTAGAAAAGGGACAGGCCGATTAAAATTGATCGCAGATTTAGACAATAATAAGCTTATTGGCGCATCTGTAGTGGGGCCAAATGCTGGAGAAATAATTGGTGAGGCAGTTCTTGCAATGCAAGCGAATATAAGTGTTACAGAATTTGCAAAAGCAATTCATCCATTTCCAACATACACAGAAGCATACGAGCCCCCATTAAGGGAGCTCGCTACTAAAATCAAATAACTTATATGATTAATGAATTATTTGTCTTCTAATGCTTTTTCAATATCATTCAAATGGTCCATAAAATGTCTTGGTCCACCATAATACATGATATCAACTGCATACATTTCACCATCACCAAATTTCACTTTCTGTGAAAGATCTTCTTCAGAGATATTAGGCATATCTGCTTGCGCAGCCGCAAATCCCTCTTCACATTCTTGAATAAGTTCTTCAATTGAAGCACCTTTGCGATCTTCAACTTGAAGGTGATTTGCCTCATCAGTACTCATAGGTTCTGAGTCGGAATTCATTTCACTTATTCTTTTATGCAATAGAGGTATAGGATTTGCACGAGCAGCTAAATGACTCACTGCATCACGAACTTTCCATTCACCTTCTGGTAATGGAGCATCTGGATTTGCAAGTATTTTATCTTTAAGTCTCTCAATAATCTCAGCACAAGTGCCAATTCTTTCAACGACTTTCGGTCCATCAGAACGTGGACCATCCCCATCAGCCATCGTCTATTCCTTTCATAAATTTAACCACAGGTCTTAAAGTTAGTAGCTGTTATTCAAAAAAACAACTTCAAATAAAAAAAAATAGTGTTTCAAATTTTTTTCATTTTTCTAAGACTAGGCATTTGAAATCCACATTTTTCAAAATTTACACATTGTAAATAGGTTTTAATATATTTAGTTGGCTTTACAGGACGTACATCACTAAGTATGCCTTGGCAAAATGGACACTTATGTGAACTGATTGAAGCAATATGTTCTAATAATGAATTTTTTTCATCTTTATAAATCTCATATGCTTTTTTATTAGTAAGAATTCGTTTTTCAAGTGTGTCAATTCCGAATTTTAATGCAACGTGCTGCTTCCCTAAATCACACCTATAAAGATAGGGGCAATAATCTCTACATAATCCCCCAGGAGAAGATTGAGCGACACCTAATCGTTCAGATGACTTTTTCACAACTTCAATACGTTCCATAACTTCCAGAAAAGAATTTCTAACTTTTGATAAATTCTCAACTTTTAATATGACCCTACTAATAAAATTGTTGGTATTTTCTGCAGCTAAATTAATTACTTCTAACACAACATAGTTTGAAGCAACTGATATAGAGCGATCTTTGATAAACCAACTTGCTGATGGGTTGTTAAGTTCAATTAATGCCCAGATTCCTCGCATTAATAAGCCTAAATCTTTAGCTGGATCTACTAAATTTTTCCCAGACTTGTAATCTCTAATTAAAACATATGGGTCATTGTCTTGTGGCTTGTAGATACCAACAACATCGGCGCGAGTTTTACTTCTTGCTTGTTCACTAATAAATACCCCTTCAAAATTATCATTATGATCAAGCCAACATTCTTCCCAAACAAGTAATTCATTGGCGTGTTCATCAAGATACCAATGCTCCATATCATTAATTATTAAGTTAATGCACTTATTAATACCTGACTGAACAGACATCATCTTTTCAGCAACCTCTTGATGAGACAAAGAGAGATTTAATTTAGATAATTCGATTTCTAAATTTGCGTCAAATAAATCAACAAAAAAAGGCTTCTCTAGTTTGTCACCTAAGTATTTTTTCTTTTTTGCATATTTTTGTACTTCTAAAAGACAATTATGTATTGCGTTGCCAATATCAGCATAAAATGTATCAATAGTAAGCTCTCCAATTTCATTTTCATGATAACGAAACCATGCAGATGCGTTACAATCTAGAAATTTTGAAATTGCTGAAGGAGAAAAACTGATTATTGAAGAACTATCTGTCATATTCTAATAATACAAATTCAAATATGTTTTGTGTATGAAAGTCCAAAAATATTCATTTATTAAATCCTTATAAATAATTTATTTTTTTATTAAGAATATATCGTTTCAATATAATACTTTAGAATTTAGTTAATTAAAAAACAAATTATACTAATGAAAAAAATAGCAACATTGATAATCATTGCAACACTTGGCATAAATGGTTGTAGCTTTTTTGCATCTGACCAAGCTAGTGAATCTGAGAAACTTCGAATTGAATATCAAAATATTATTCAAGAGATAGACTCAGTTTTAGAGGAAAAGATTGATCAAATAGTCTTAGAATCAAATAGCGTTATTGACGCTTCAGAAAGTGCAGCAGAAAGTGCAAAAGCTGCTAATACAAGTTCATTAAATGCTAAAAAAATTGCTCAAGCTGCAGAAGATAATTTAACTATATTAGACGATAAGATAGCTAAAATAAATAAAACTATTGAAGAAATCAATAAAATCTCTGAAAAAATTTCTAAAGAATCTGCAGATGCATCATCAGCTGCCAAACAGGCAATTGCTAGCTCTTTGCAAGCAGAGTCAAGCGCGCAAACTGCTTCCAAGAGTGCATTCACTGCTTCAAAAAGTAGTGAAGATGCAAAAAAATCGGTAGATGCTGCTACGCAAATCAATGATACTGTTTGTTCATTTGCAAAATCAGCTCAAGTCATACTAGATGGAATAGTGAAAATTCAAAATGGAGGCAGTAGTGGCACAGGCTTTCATGTTGGCAATAATTATATTCTAACTGCAGAACATGTAGTCAAAGGAGCCAGTGGCGTAATCATCAAATACCAAGATGGCGAAATGATAGCATCAAATATAATAAAACGAGAATCAGAATCAGATTTGGCACTAATTAAATCAACAAAAACACTAGAAGATAAATTATCTTTAGCAGATAATCTTGAAAAAAATACACCTGGGACAATTATAGGTGCAGCAGGATTTCCTATTGGAGTAGATGATGAAGGCTCTGTTACAAAAGGCTCACTATCTAGAATTTTCTTAGAAAACAAAATTGAAACAATTCAAACTGATGCAGCTCTAAATCCTGGAAATAGTGGTGGGCCTTTATTTGATGAATGCGGGAAAGTAATAGGTGTAATAACAAAGAAAAAAGTTGGCTCTACAATTGAAGGAATGGGCTATGGCACAGGCCTAACAACACTTATAAAATTCATAGATGAATTTGAGATCGATTAAGTTTATTTAAATATATGAAATATACGGAATATTGATTTCTGACTTTTAGTAAACCTGTGCGGCTTATCAACTTTTTCAATTGTATAAAAAACATTAGGTGCTAGTTTTTCGACTAATGCAGTGAAATCAATAATTTCTTTTCTTGAAAGAATTGCAATAACAACTTCAACTTGATCTTTGTATCCTTGCGCTGGGATTTGTGTAATATTATACCCTTCTTCACGCAAAATACGTGCTAAGGACAATTCCTTATTTTGATTCATAATTCTGACAGAACGAAAACCAAGCGCAATTTTATCTTCAATCCATATACCAGCAATTGTGCCAGCAGAAAAACCGAGTGCATATAAGATAATCCTACTAATATCATTCAAGTCATTGACTAAACCTGCAACTGCAAAAACCCAAACAATCATTTGAAAAAAACCTGCAACTGCAGAACTAATTTTTAATCCTGCATTTACATAAAGGTTGCGAATAGTCCCTAATGTAACATCGATCATTCTTGCTAAGAATATTAACAAACCTATATATTCCTCAAAGGGACCAAAATCTAAAAACATATATTTATACCTTGGATAATTGTTTAAACAATTGTAGCACTTTAAGACATTTTAAAATAAAATCCAAAATAGTATTATGAATAATAAATTTGACCAAATACAAAATCAACCGCCGTCATTCATACAAAAAGACATTATAAATGCTAGCACAGATGCGATTTGGGATTTTTATTTAAGTCATAATGCAATTAAAAAACTAACTCCTCTATTCACCCCAATGCAAGTAGTCAAAAATGAATCATTGGCAGACAATTCAATAACAAAAATGAGAATTTGGTTAGGGCCGATACCTATTACATGGGAAGCAAAACATTTTGATTTTGATTCAAAGATTGGATTTACTGATATGCAAACATCAGGGCCTATGAAATTTTGGATTCATAGACATGAAATTAAGTATATAAACGACAGGCAATCGGTAATAGAAGATAAGATTTGGTATCAACACTATAAAGGAATAAAAGGTATGCTTTCTAGAATTTTCTTTTCAAAACCAGCAATTTATATTTTATTTAAGTATAGAAGCTGGGCTACAAAGCGAGCTATAAAAAATAGATTATGATCTAGGCAGCCCCAATCCACGAGTAGCAATAATATTTCTTTGAATTTCGCTAGTTCCTCCAGCAATAGTTCTTGAAACTGTATACATGTAACTGTTTGGAATATCTCCATTTAGAACACTGTATTTTGAATCCTTTAAAAGTTGGCCATATAGACCTAATGCATTAATTGCTCTTCTAGCATGAAATTGACCAAGTTCAGATCCCATACATTTTGCCATAGATGCTTCGTAATTTGGTACAAGACCAGCAGATTGCATAGAAGTTATGCGATAGCTTAATAGACGAGCAACTTCAAGCTCAAGCTTGGTATCAGTTAACTTTCGAGCAATTTTTTTTAATCTATCATTATCTATTCCAATTTTTGAAGCTAATTTTGATTTTAAAAAGTGAATTAATTTTTCATACACTCCTTGTATGCCGATGATCAAATGAATCCCTGAACGCTCAAAATCTAATGAAGTAACAGCAATATACCAACCTCTATTTTCTTCACCTACTCGACTTGAGAGAGGAACCTTGACGTCTTCAAAAAATACTTCATTAAATCTTCCCAAGCCATTCATATGCCATAACGGATTAATAGTGACACCTTTTGCTGATAAGTCAATCATGATATAGCTAATACCTCTATGCTTTGGGGCATCTGGATCTGTTCTAACTAAGGTATGAATCATATCACCGCGATGAGCACCATTCCAAACTTTTTGTCCATTAATAATATACTCATCTCCATCTTTTACAGCTCTAGTTTGAAGAGATGCTAAGTCAGAGCCAGCACCAGGTTCAGAATATCCTTGCGACCATAAAACTTCTCCTTTTGTCATTGGAACCAAATATTCCTTTTTTTGTTCTTCAGTGCCATTCAACATTATTGCTGGAGCAAGAATTTGCTCTCCACCACCGCCAATAGGAGCATCAACAATTGCACCCTCTTCTCGAAAAATCATTTGTTGTACATATGAGGCATCTTGCCCGCCATATTCTTTAGGCCAAGACATTGTTAACCAACCTTTTTCAGCTAGTTTTCTTTTAAATTCACGTACATATTTTTTTGCTGCATCATTATCAACATTTGGGCCTTCTGGCAACTGCGAAGCATCCCAATTCTTTTGCAAAAATTCTCTAACTTCTAATCTAAATTTATTCTCATCTTGCGACCAACTAAATTCCATAATTTCTCCCAGTCAATCTTTATTTTCATTTAACCATTGTTGCACAAATGGATTGAATTCTTTTTCAAACTTAACACTTGTTTGTTCCATATGACCTGGCAAAACTGCTGTTTCTTCAGGTAATTTTAAAAGCTTATTACAAATACTACTCATTTCTTGATTATAATCTCCTCCAGGGAAATCTGTCCTGCCAATTGAAGACCGAAATAATGTATCTCCACTAAAAAGTGCTTTTGCATCCTGGCAATAAAAACTAACACTCCCTGGTGTATGGCCAGGAGTTTCAATAACTTGTAATTTTAAACCGCTTACTTCAACTATGTCATTCTCCTGAAGATAAGCTGTCGGATCCGGCGGAGCTTGTTCAATACTTATTCCTAAACGTTCCGCAGAATCCTTCCAGCCATTTTGTAATAATTCAAGATCATTTTCGTTTAACAAAAAATTTGAAGCAGTTTTTTGAAAAATACCAGACACACCCATAATATGATCCACGTGTGCATGCGAGTTAATAATATACTTAATTTTCACTTTCATATCTTTTGCTAAGTCAAGAATTTTTTCAGGTTCATCGCCTGGATCAATGCAAATCGCTTCACCGCTATTTTTATTTCCAATAATCCAGCAGTTTTCTTGAAAGACTCCGACAATAATGCCTTTAATCATTAATTCATCTGCAAATTCCATAATAAAACCTTTACTTACTAGCCATTAAGAATTTCAATGATTTGATTGTTATCATTGACCCTAACAATATTAGGAGACACGTTCACTTGTTTATTCGTATCTAAATATTGATAAGCCAAAATTATTACTAGATCGCCTGGATGAATTAAGTGAGCGGCAGCTCCATTTATGCATATCTCACCACTTTCTGACTGCAATGGTACCGCATATGTTTCAATCCGTGATCCATTTGTCACATCATAGATTGCTACTTTTTCCCATTCAGCTATTCCAGCTGCTTGCATTAATTTTTCATCAATACCAACTGATCCTTCATAATCTAAATCTGCTTCCGTTACAGTTGCTCGATGTATTTTGCCTCTTAAAAAAGCTCGCATGATTATACTCACTGAAAATAAATCAATTCTTAATAAATACTAAAGATAACTCCATTATACCATTATCTTCAATTGATAACACGCTTCTACTGCTTGGCTTAGCAATATCAAAATCAGCAAACATTATTGGAAGAGCTCCAACAATGTATAAAAGCTGACTTTCTAATTTTCCAGACAATGGTATCTCTACTTCTTTAGAAACGCCATGCAATTTCAATATGCCCTTCGCATTGACTTCAATAATTTGACTCTCTTCTGGATTTTCAGTTATAGAAATTTTTTCTATAAGTTCAAATTCAGCATATGGGAACTTAGAAGTTTCAATAGCCTGGCTTGATAAGGCTCTATCTCTATATTGGTTGTCACTTTTTAAACTTCGTAAATCTGCTTTTATATTTACATTATTTATGGACTCACCATCAAATTGTAATGCTCCTTCTACTAGTGCTGTTCTCCCGACAGCAGTAAATGTACCGACTCGAACCAGTTCTTCTTTTACACGATATCCAACATATGATGAAGATTCTCTATCAATTATCCAATTGCCGACTAGATTCTCTAAAGTTTCCGAATTCTGTGATGGCGGCACTGCCATTTCAGTTTTACTATTATTGTTCACGGAGGTATTTGAATCTTTTTTTGTTGAGCTTTCTACTTGTTTTTGCTGAGTGATTGTATTTTCAATAGAAACTGGTGCTGGTGTATCTGAACGAATAAGAAAAAAATACGTCACTAAGGCAGCTAAAATCGCGAAAACAGGAACTATAAGAGTTACCAATAAAATACTTTTTTTCTTTGACATTAATTTTTCTCCTAGTCTGTACGTAAAGCAACAATTGGATCAAGCATACTAGCTCTGTGCGCAGGGTAACTACCGCTAATAAGCCCAACTATTGTTGCAACGCCAAAAGCTACAATTACACTCCATAATTCTATTACCGTCACCATTGGCTGTCCAGCTATTTCTCTGCCATTGACAAAAAGAGCAATAGCAATGCCAACAATTACTCCTATTATGCCTGAACCGATGGTAACGACAAGTGCCTCTGAAATAAATTGCAATCTTATATCTTTGCTTAAAGCACCAACTGCTCTTCTAATGCCGATTTCTCTTGTTCGTTCTGTAACGCTTACGAGCATAATATTCATCACGCCAATACCGCCAACAACTAAAGAAATGCCAGCAATACTACCTAGAAGTATAGATAATGTTTGACTAACAGCACTTGCTGCATTAACTAAATCATTTTGGCTATTAATAATAAAATCTGGCTCTGCTACATCATGCTTTGTTAAAAGAACATTTTCTAATTCTGACTTGATAGCTTCTTCTTGCGAATTTTCATCAATTTTTATACTAATTTGCTGAATAGTCGTATCACCGCTAGCATTTTTGAGAAATCGCAAACGATTCATGAGAGAAGGAATAGGAATATATACTGATGCATCTTGTGCGCTTTGGCCACCAGATTCAGCTAATACTCCTATAACACGAAAATTAAAGCCAAATCTACCACCAAGATTGATTCTAACATTGTCTCCAATCGGATCTCCCGTGGGATACAAAGATTCAGCGACTGCATAACCTAACACTACATTCATAGCCTTTCGAGATATATCATTTTCTGAAATGAAAGAGCCATACTCTATGTTTAAATCACGAACATAGGCATATTCAGTATCAACCGCTACAACTTCTACTCTCTCATTATTACCGCCGCCAATTGCCTGAGCAGGAAAATTAAATTGACCAGATGCTCCATATACACCTTCTATCTCTGCATCCATAATTGCCGAAACATCACTTAACACTAGGGTTGTCGCAGAACCTCTGCCACCTTTTGCTCCTGAAGATTGATCAGTTGAAGAACCTGGCTGGACAAACATCAGATTTGAACCAAGCCCCATAATTTCTTGCTTAACACCCTGCTGAGTGCCCTGACCAATTGCTATCAATGCAATGACAGACGCAACACCAATAATCATTCCTAAAGCAGTGAGAATGCTTCTCAATCTGTTAGCATAAATTGATCGAAAAGCAATATTTATTGCATCAATGATAGTCATATCACTTTCCTCTCTGAAGAAACATCAGATACGACCTGACCGTCACGCATTTCTAGTATGCGACTTGCTTTCTCAGCAATATGTTGTTCATGTGTAATTAATATGATCGTGATACCTTCAAGGGATAAACTAGAAAAAATCTTCATGATTTCTTGTCCGCTGTGAGTATCTAAAGCACCAGTCGGTTCATCCGCAAAAACAACTTGTGGTTGAACAACTAGAGATCTCGCAATTGCAACTCGTTGTTGCTGTCCACCTGATAATTGTTGCGGAAAATGGTGTGCTCTATCTTCTAAATTTACTCGAGCCAAAGCATCAAGTGCCTTAGCTTTTTTATTCTTGACACCTTGATAAACCAATGGTAACTCGACTTGTTCAATAGCAGATAATCTTGGTACTAGGTTATATGATTGAAACACAAAACCAAATTTTTCTCTTCGTAATATAGAACGATACGTATCATCTTTGTCACCGACATTTATACCATCAAGAGAATAATTACCTGCAGTTGGTTGATCAAGACAACCTAATATATTCAACATCGTCGATTTGCCTGAACCAGACTGGCCCATAATTGCAATAAACTCACCAGATTGAATATTAATATTGATATTGTTTAGTGCGTGCACTGTCCCAGCTTCAGTAAAATAATCTTTGCTAATCCCGCTAAGCTCAATCATCGTGGGCCTCCTCCAAATGGTCCAGAAGGTCTGCCACCTGCTGTTGCTGGCTTAGAATTTTCAATTCCACTTTTTGAATTTGATTTTTTGACTTCAATCAATATCGTATCATTTTCTTTTAAACCATCAAGAATTAAAGTATTTTGGCCATCATCATTGCCAGTTTGAACTACTATTTGTTCAATAGAACCATCTATATTTTTCAATTTTACTGTGTTGTCTCGACCAACGCGAGTAATTGCATTACTTGGTACAAGCAAAACATCTTGTTGGATGTTTGTTACTAAAGTTAATGTCCCTGACATGCCATCTAACGGAAGTTTTGGATTTATAAATTGTCCAGCGAGAGATCCCATTCCAGATATTGGTCCTCTTTGTTCGCCGCCTGGAGGTCCGCTCATTGCTCCACCTGTAGGTCTACCGCCTGGAGGTCCGCTCATTGTTCCACCTGTAGGTCTACCGCCTGGAGGTCCGCTCATTGCTCCACCTGTAGGTCTACCGACTGATAATCCACTCATTGCAGTTACATCGAATCCCATTGCTTTAAATAAATCTCCTTGCAAAGATGCTATATTTGTAGCTTCTTGCATGAGCAATTGCCCGGTTAAAATTTTTCCTTCTGCTGGATAAGAAATAATACCTTGAGTGATATTTGGAATTGCACTGATCGCTTTTAGCTTCACAATATAGAATTGCTCAGGCATGCCTTCAAACGTTGCTATGCCCAAATTGCCTACTTGCATTTGATTCAAATCAGATTCGGATGCAGGAATTTCAATGTAAATTGATTTTGGATCACTTAATGTAGTCACAGCAGTACTTGAACCAATTCGTTGCCCCAAAGTTACATCAATCGCACCAACAATACCCGCAAATGGTGCAGTTAATGTATGATTTTTTAAGTTTGTTTCTGCATCAATAAGATTCAATTCAGCAATGCGAACATCTTGTTCTTTACGATTGATTTCATTTACTAATGCACCAGCAGTCAACTCTAATTCTCGAGCTAAAGCATAATCAAGATTGGCATTTGCACTGTCTAATGCAGCATTTAATTTATCAAGCTCTAATTGTTCAGGAGAAGACAGATATTCAGTTAAACGCACTTCTGCTGCATTTAAAGCTTCCTTTAATTTTTGAATCTCCAATTCACTAGGATTTTTTAGTTTATAATTCGATTCTTGTGCTGATAAATATCCTGCTTCAGTGGATGAAACAGAATTAACAGCATCAACATAATTTGCATTTGCAGTTAAAAGTGCTTCTGTCTTTGTTCTTTGGTTGCCTTGCGGGACCATCGCCAAGGTCAATGAATCATGTAGGCCTTTAACTTTTGCATCAGATAATGGGATGTCGCCTACATTACATACAGCCACCCAATCTTGAAATCTTTGACAATAATCTTCTTGAGCCTTAATCAATTTTGGCCATAATTCATCTTCGTCATTCTTAGCGCGCTCAAAAGCTGTCTTGGCATTTTTTACTGCGGAATCAGAACTAGCAATTGTAGCAACAGATGGATTGACTAAGTTTTCTAGATTAAATTTAGCAGTTGTAACAGCTTGTCTTTGTGTCTCAATTGCAGAAGCTTGGCTACCATCTTTAAGAGTTTTTAAGTTAAATTCCGCATTTGCAACAGCAGATTGAGCATTCGCAGTTGCTTGTTTTGCAGATGCTAATTCTGAAGCAGCTGGATCAGCTAACAAATCTTCAAGGCTAGCTTTTTGTTGCGATAATAAAAGTTTTTTCACTTCAACTTGCCTAGATGCTCCTGAAGATTCAAGGACAGCAATCACTTGATTTTTTTCTACAACATCCCCTGTGCTTACAAGGATTTCAGCAATTTCACCGCTCAAACCAAAAGTTAGATCAACTTTATTCCTAGCAGTTGCATTCACGCTACTAAATAATGTGTCAGCCATACGACCTTTGATTACTTGATGCTCATAAGTAACAACTTGGTCTATCTCATCAGTTGCTTGCCCAGAAAAAAATAAAAAATATGATCCCGCGCTAGCTAAAAGAATTATTAATGCAATATATTTTTGTTTAGTAAATTTTTTCATATGATTCCCTAGTAATAATATTCAATATCAACTAACAGAAACATTATCCCATTATTTTTTTAAGAAAATGAAAATAGTCTAAACAATTATTAAAAAAATAATAAATTATGTAAAAATGAATAAATTTGAAAGTTTGTTGCATTATTTAACATAAAATTATAATATTGGCATAATTGTTTATTGGTATAAACCAATAAACAATAGAGGAGAATTTTTCTTCTTGAAGTTAGTTTAGTTGGAGGTTTATATGCCAGATCCAAGTATGTCTTTCGAGACGGTTATTTTAATTATGCTAGCTGGTCTAGTTCTTGAGGCTGTTACAAATTTAGTCATGGATGTTGTAGGTGGTTTTCTGCCAGGTAACATTATTGGCGGCTTAACAGGTAATACTGTTGGCAATTGGATAGTCGGACTAGCCTTCGGTTGGTATTTAGTTGATCAATCAGGTGCAGATTTGATTGGTACCCTAACCGGTGGAGCACTAGCAGGTAAAACATTAGCGAATATTCTTGTAGTTAAGGTATCCGGTGATGTAATGGCTGGAGTGCGAAAGCNATACATGTAAGGCAATAACGTTTAAATTCAAAATTATTTTGAATAAAAAAAGAGTTNGCGTACGCNAACTCTTTTTTTANGTAANTGNTAAGATGGTAATNAACAATGTATAANATAGGNNTNATTGGNACATCNTGGGCTGCNNGNAGTCCTNTNCCTACNTTNCAAACCTANAAAGGNGTNGAGGTANNTGCAATATGTAGTGGNAAAGTNGANAATGCAANAAANTGNGCTAANGAATTCAANATACCANATGTTGAAAAAAANTATATTGATTTATGTAAAAGAGAAGATATTGACATCATCTACATAGGAACACCAGTGCATTTGCATAAAAATATGTTCTTAGAAGCTGCAAGGAACAACAAACATATCATTTGTGAAAAACCATTGTCATTGAATCAGCAAGAAGCAAAACTGATGCTACAAGCTGCTGAAAAAAATAATATAGAATCAGTAGTGGCCTTCACTATGCGTCATTTTGATAGCCACTATGCTATAAAACAGATCATTGCTAAAGGGAAGATAGGTGACCCCTTGCATATTTCAATTAATGATTTTAGAGGAGTGCCGTTTTCAAAATCACTACCAAAATATAATTGGTGGCATCAAAAAAATAAAGGCGGAGGGATACTTGGAGCAATGGGGAGTCATTTTATTGACTTAACTAGATATATGATTGCAGATTTCGAACAAGTATCTGGCAGATTAAAATCAATTAAAACAGATGCAATAGATTCAAAAGACAAATTAAAAAAGATTACCTCGGATGATATGTTTAATTTACAAGGAACATTAAAATCACAAACTACTGTTTCAATTAATTGCAGTATAGCTACAAATACACGACTTGGTTCTAACCGTTCCATCGACATATTTGGTTCTAAAGGGAGTTTATCTCTTCAAGGAGACGAACTCTCAAAAGAAGGTTTTGAGTTATCATTCACATCAAATAAAAGTGCTTTAAAACAGAGAGTCGCTAACATTCCTAAAATACGAATGACAAAAGCAGCTCAAAATAGCACTGTGCCAAGATTCGGGCTAATGATTGATAAATTAATTAAGAGTATAAAAGGAGATAAGCAAGAACCTAATATTTATGATGGATTAATGTGTCAAAAAGTTATTGATGCTATGCACGATGCTAATAAATTAGGCAAAGTTATCCCAATTAAATAATAATTATCCAAATACTCCATCGGAGGCATAATTTGCTATTTCATCTTGATCAAATCCAAATTGTTCTAAAACAGCATGTGTATCTTGGCCGGGTTTTGGTACTTTGCCACGTGGCTGAATATTGCCATCACGAATATCAAAAGGAACATTAATTGTTTTATAATCGCCTAATTCATCATCGGTCATATCGGCAAAAGCGCCTATCGCGTCAAGCTGATCGCTGTTGATTATATCCATTACATCAGCAACAGGAGCCCATGTCATATCAAACTTATCCAATAATTGAGCCCAATCATCGAAGTTTTTTTCTAAGAAAATTTCAGTGATAAAGCTAGTCAATTCAGTTGAATGATCAATTAATTTTTCAATTGAATCATATTCATCTTTCCATTGCTCTTTTTTTATCATTTCACAAAATCGTGGCCAATACCTATCTGTTTGTGCCATGGCAAACATAACCCATTTACCATCTTGGGTTTCATAAGAGTTAAATATTGGATTTTTTGGAGATTTCCTATTATGTTTAAGTGGTTGTGTCTTACTAAAAATCGTCCTCTGAACATCCCCTGCTATTGTCCACATTCCGGTTCTTTGTAAAGTGACCTCTGCTCGTTGTGCTTCACCAGTCATATCACGAAGTCGTAAAGATGCCAGTGTAGCAGCTAATAAATTCATCGCAGAAATATGATCCCCTTGCGAGCCTCTATTTGGAGGAGGAGGATCGCCTGGCTCACCAAGTAGTCCCTGAATACCAGAATGAGCCCAAAAAGAGGTAAAATCAAAACCCCTTCGATATGATTCTGGTCCATGAGTGCCATATCCACTAATGACAGAATAGACAATTTTACTATTAATTTTTTTTACATCATCAAAAGCAAGTTTGAACTTTTTTGCTCGTTCATCAGTTAAATTAGTTATCAATATATCAACTTGCTCAGCAATTTTATGTACAGCCTCTGATGCATTAGGTTTAGAAAAGTCTATTGTCACAGATTTTTTTCCACGATTGTCTAAATGAAAAGTTAAATTACCAGGGACGCCAGGAATAGGCGGATATTCTAAGATGCCTCGAAGGGCATCACCGCCTGGAGGTTCAATTTTTATAACTTCTGCACCCATGTCAGCTAACATCATTGCACAACTAGGGCCAGCAACCCAATTAGCAACTTCTAAAACTTTAATTCCAGTCATTGGACCTTTTTTCATGATAATCTAACCTACTCAAAATAATTACAATTATTATTATATAGCTTATTTTCTAGCATTTGATATTGAGTATCAAGCAATCTCGATATAGGATGCATCATTAAGAAATAAAAAATTATTATGAAATTGCACGAATATCAAGCAAAAAATATTTTAAAAAACTATGAAGTTGCTGTGCCTTCAGGAACAGTAATCAATAATATAGATGATTTAACGAAATTAGAAAAAAATCTTACTTACCCTACTGTTGTCAAAGCTCAAGTACATTCTGGTGCTAGAGGAAAAGCTGGCGGTATAAAAATAGCAAAGGATTTCAAAGAAGTGAATGAAACCGTCAAATCTTTACTTGGCGAAAAGCTCGTGACTCATCAAACTGGTGAGAAAGGACTGCCAATCAATGCTATTTTATTAGAAGAAGCTATCGACATTCAACAAGAACTTTATCTAGCAATTACCATAGATGGATCTGTCAGTAATCCTATTTTCATATCATCTCCGCAAGGCGGCATGGATATAGAAGCAGTTGCAGAAAAGGATCCAGGTGCAATTTTAACAACAATGATTAATGCAGATGTAGGATTAATGACATTTCAATCACAAGAAATAAATGAACAATTAAATCTTGAAAAAGAAATGATGCCACAGTTACATAAAATTTTAACAGGACTTTTTAATGCATTTATTCACTCCGATTCGTCACTAATCGAAATTAACCCTCTTGTAGTTACAGGTGATGGGCAATTAATTGCAGCTGATACAAAATTTTCAATTGATGATAATGCAGCATTTCGTCAACAAGAAATTTTTGACATTAGAGATAAATCACAAGAAGATGAGCTGGAGTTATTAGCTGAAGACAATGGTATTCAAAATTATATTAAATTAGANGGTAATATAGGATGCTTGGTGAATGGTGCTGGGTTAGCAATGGCCACTATGGATGCNATAAAATTTTCTGGNGGTTCACCAGCCAATTTTTTAGATATCGGAACNGCTAATNATCCAGAGGCTGTAGTTGCTGCNTTAAAAATTATTGGTTCTGACNCTGATGTANNGGCTATATTTATAAATATTTTTGGTGGNCTCGCTAGAACAGATATTATTGCAGAAGGATTTGTGAAAGCAAAAAAAGATGGAGTAATTCAACAACCTACNNTTATTCGATTAGCAGGNACAAATGTTGAGGATGGTAAAAGAATATTAAAAGAATCAAATGTTGATTTTGAATTAGCTGATGGATTTGCTGAAGGAGCAGATCTNGTAGTAAAAGTGTCAAATAAGTAGTTGGGATAACATGTCTGTTTTATTAAATTCTAACAGCAAAATAATTATTCAAGGCATGGGTTCTGCAGGTGCACGTGAAGCAGAAATCAGTATAAATTATGGAACAAATATTGTTGCAGGNGTAACNCCAGGNAAAGGAGGCACAGAAAAAGTTGGNGTGCCTATTTGTAATACAGTTAAAGAGGCTGTTNCTCAATATCAAGGTNATACATCTTTAATTTTTGTCCCTGCNCCATTTTGTAAAGATGCAATCATTGAAGCAATTCTATCAGGCATCAAATTAATTATNTGTATTACTGAGGGAGTACCAGTAAAAGATATGATGGANGTAAATTCATTATTNCAAAAANATCCNGATACTATACTGATTGGTCCAAATTGTCCTGGNGTTCTNTCTCCAGGCGAACATGCTAGAGCTGGGATCATGCCCATTGATGTTTATATGCCAGGAAATATNGGTGTGATTTCNCGTTCGGGNACATTGGTTTATGAGACTGTTGATCANTTAACAAGACTTAANATCGGCCAGTCAACATCAGTTGGNGTCGGAGGTGACCCCATTATAGGNACTTCACAAAAAAAAGCNTTAGAACTTTTTGAAGCTGATTCTGAAACAGCTGGAGTGGTNCTAATAGGTGAAATAGGTGGAAGCGCAGAACAAGAAGCAGCAGAATATATAAAGCAGATGTCTAAGCCGGTAATTAGTTTTATTGCAGGCACTACAGCACCTCCTGGAAGAAGAATGGGGCATGCAGGNGCNATTATTTCTGGTGCATCTGGCACTGCAAANGCTAAACAGGATGCTTTAAAAANNGCTGGTGCATCNGTAGTNATGTCACCTTCAGAAATTGGAACAACNGTACAAAATGTACTAAAAGATATTGGGCTTCTATAAATCAGNGCATAAAAAATTCTTGTATATNTGTCTCGTAAAAAATTGAACTGTGTTATCCTTTTGCATGAACAATAGGTTANATTTGGAGAGGTCGCATAGTGGCCTAGTGNGGGCGCCTGCTAAGCGCTTAGGGGGATTATTCCTCCTCGTGGGTTCGAATCCCACCCTCTCCGCCATAAAATTTGAGAAAAAATGAGTAGTTTTTATATATCAACNATTGGATGCCAAATGAATGAAGCAGATTCTNTGAAGCTGTCTGCTGGTTTAAAAAAATTTGGATTAGAAGAGTTANCNNCTGATNAAAATGCTGATNTAGTAGTNATTAATACNTGTGCGGTTAGACAACATGCTGAGGAACGTGCATTNGGACAATTAGGAAATTTGAAAAAAAGAAGAAAAAATGGAGAGAAATTCAAAGTTGCTGTNATGGGATGTATGGTCAGTAATAAAAATAAAACTCTAGAAAGAAAATTTCCAATTGTTGATGTATGGGCNAAACCTCAAGAATTCAATCCAATCATTGAATTAATGATNAANAATTCTGATATATCTGATGGAGAATTTTGGCCTNATACATTTGGTACACCAAACAGCATTACTGGATTTGTTCCAGTTATTCATGGATGCAATAAAGTTTGCACATATTGCATTGTTCCATTGAGAAGAGGTAGAGANATATCTAGAAANCCTANTGAAATTATNGATGAAATAAAGCATNTNGCTAATAGAGGNGTTAAAGAAGTAACTTTAGTTGGTCAAACAGTTGAATCATATGGAAATGATTTAAATGAAAAGAGTGATTTAGGTGATATATTTGATNCTATAGAAAATATAGATGAAATANTNAGAGTGAGNTTTTTAACTTCATATCCAGTAGATATGACTGANAAGATTATTCATACTATTGCAAATTCTCAAAAAGTATGTAATCACTTTTTAATTCCGGTTCAATCTGGNTCTGATGAAATGTTATTAAGAATGCGAAGAGGGTACTCAATTTCTGAATTTTATGAACGGGTGACATTTATCAAAAAAATCATTCCAAATGCAGCAATTTCAACAGACATAATCGTTGGATTCCCTGATGAATCAGAAAAAGAATTCCAAGATACTATAAAATTAATTAAAGACGTAGAATTTGATAAAATTCATATTGCTGCATATTCACCTCGACCAGGAACTTATGCATATAGAAAATTAGAAGATAACATTCCTTTAGAAATCAAGAAGGAAAGATTGCAGATTGTTGAAGCAGTACAAAAAGATATTGCATTAAAGAAAAATTCAAAACTAGTAAACGCAACTGTTGATGTTTTAGTAGAGAAAGAAGAAAACGGTAGATGTTCAGGCAGAACACAAAACAACCAATTGGTACATTTTAATGGCAATCAAGTAATTGGTAAAATTGTTAAAGTTAAAATATTTGAAATAAGTCCTTGGTCTCTTAAGGGAGTTATGAGTAATAGCGAAGAATTAGCTGTATTATAAAAATTCAGAAAATAGAATTATGCAAAATTATGAAATCGCTACTGTTATTGTAATCTTTGGTATCATCGATAAACAATTAAATATCCTATTAGTCAAGCGTTCAGCTGAACCAGAAAATAACAAATGGGCATTACCAGGTGGATTGTGGATTGGTGAAAACAATCTTCAAGAAACTGCCACAGATAAATTATTATTAGAAACCGGCGCTAAAGATGTTTATTTAGAACAGCTTTTTACGCTGTCCGGTTTAAATTTAGAAAATCCAAAAAGCTTAGCTGTATGTTACTTCGCTTTGGTCAACGAAAAAAATGTTCAATTAAGAAAAGAGGATGCATGGCATCCTAAATGGTTCAATGCTAATGAAATGCTTGATTTAGCTTTTCAAAACAATTTAGTTATTGAAAGGGCAATTAATAGAATAGAGTCAAAATTAGAATATTCTAATGTAGCATATAGCTTATTGCCAAATGAGTTTACTATGAGAGAATTACAAGAAACCTATGAAGCAATTACTGGAAAAAATTATGATAGAAGAAATTTTAGAAAAAGAATGATAAGTAATAATTTAATTCAAGAAACTGGTAATTTACGAAAAGCTGGTGCACATAGGCCATCCTCTCTATATGAATTTATTTCCAAATTGCCTACGATATATTAAAAAAATATTCTTGATCAAATAGTTAATATTCTGTTGATTTTACAGTTAATAAATATGTATCCTTATATTAATAAGAACTTTGCGTACTAAATACGCAAAGTAGGGATTATTATGCAGACAAAAAACAATATTGTTTTACAAACAACTGATATAGTTGAGTGTGAAACTCCCATGCAGATAGAAACGTTACCTCTTACTGAGGAGGCATCATTTTCAGATTGGCAACAAGAAATACCAAAAAAATATTTTGACTTGTCTGCGGAAGAGATTAGTAGCCGCATTAAAGANTATAAATCTAAAATGAGTAATGACCTAATTATTTTAGGTCATCACTATCAAAGAGAAGACATAATCCAATTCGCTGATAGAATTGGTGATTCATATGCTTTATCAGTCTATGCATCTGAAAATAAAAAAACTCCCTACATTATATTTTGTGGTGTGCATTTCATGGCAGAGGCAGCAGACATTTTAACTAATGATGAGCAAACAGTTATATTGCCGAATTTAGAAGCTGGATGCTCTATGGCTGACATGGCAAATAGACCAGATGTTAGTTCAGCATGGAAAGAATTGAAAGATAAATTTCCAAACACAAAAATTATCCCAATCACATATATCAATTCTCCAGCAACACTTAAAGCATTTTGTGGTGCAAATGATGGAATCGTATGTACTTCTTCTAATGCTGACAAAGTAATTCAATGGGCATTTCAAAGAGGAGAAAAGGTTTTCTTTTTCCCAGATCAGCATTTAGGAAGAAATACGAGCCATAAATTGGGCATTAAAGATTCAGAAATAAGTTTATGGGATTGGAGAGCATATAATACGTCCCTAGGCGGGAATAGCGAACAAGATATAAGAAATTCTAAAGTGATCTTGTGGGATGGATTTTGTTCTGTTCATCAAAGATTTACTGTAGATCAAATTAATGAAGCTCGTCAACAATATCAAAACATACAAATTGTTGTCCATCCAGAATGCAATGCAGATGTTGTGCAAGCCGCTGATGCTGTCGGCTCGACTGCATTTATTGCAGATTATACAAATAATGCAAAACCAGGTAGTGTTATTGGTATTGGGACTGAAGTTAATCTCGTTTCAAGATTAGCAAAAGAAAATCCAGACAAAACCATTTTTTGCTTAGACTCAGTTATTTGTCCTTGCAGTACAATGTATAGAGTGCACCCTGCTTATTTGTTATGGGTCATAGAATCATTAAGCAAGGATCAAGTTGTCAACCAAATTTCTGTCAGCACTCAGGACAAAGCAAATGCAAAAATCGCATTGGAGCGAATGCTAGAAGTCAGTTAGGTAGCTCCTATCTATCATGAATGAACAATTACTTAACAGTGAAAACATACAATCAATTGTACAATTAGCACTTAGAGAAGATGCTGCTTACAATGACATAACAACAGCCAATTTAATTCCTGATCATCATCATGAAAAATTTTCTCTAATTGCAAATGAGAAAGGTATTTTATCAGGTTTAAAATTACTAAAAGAAGTAATGAATCAAATGTCAGAGAACATCCAGATAAAATTAATGAAAGATGATGGTGACGCAATTAAAACTGGGGATTTAATATGTGAAATATCAGGACCAATTAACAAAATACTAAGTGGAGAAAGAGTTGCTCTTAATTTTTTACAAATGCTTTCTGGAATCTCATCACTGACATATGAATTTATTCAAAAAATTAATTCCAATCAAATTATTATTCGTGACACAAGAAAAACTCGGCCATTATTACGTAAATTAGAAAAATATGCCGTCATTCAAGGAGGAGGACAGAATCACAGAAATACTCTTGAAGATTTTATTCTCATAAAAGATAATCATTTGAATTGGGCAAAAAAAAATAATATCAGTATTACAGCAATGATAGAAAAATATAGAGAGAAATTGGATGCAAGTCATATTATTGAAATTGAAGTAGAATCAATTGATGATGCTGTAGAAGCTTTAAATTCTAATGTTGATTTATTATTACTAGACAATATGCATGTCGAACAAATAAAAGAAATATGTTTACTCAAATCAAAATCAAAAACTAAAATTGAGATATCTGGTGGTATTAATCTATCAAATATCCACCAATATGCTGACTTAAAAATTGATTATATTGCTATAGGAGCACTAATACATTCTGCGAAATTCTTTGATTTTAGCTTAGAAATCAATTAATTTGACTTATTTTTTCTTATTAGATGTATTGTTTTGCTTTTTTTTAGCAGCATCTCCATGTAAAGTATCGTCTTTTTCAGGCCATTGTTCAGGAGGATCTTCATTTCTGGCTGATGTAGTTGGTAAAACTTCAGGTTTTCGATTATCTTTCCTTGTGTCAGTAGTATAAAAACCAACCCCTCTGTATCGAAAAGTTGGCACATTTAGTTGTCGAATTGCTTTAGCTTTCTTGCATTGTTTACATTTTTGTTCTCTAGGAGAACCGAAAGACTCCTCAGATTCATATCTACAACCCTTTGAGCATAAATAATCATATTTTGGCACAATATCTCGCAATCAAATTTATTTACGTAACTTTATGTTTATATTAATCATATTAAGTAAACAAGTAGTGAAAAAATAATATTCAGTTGATAACTTAAATAAGTAGTCTAATTACTTAACGTGATAATTTTAAAAAAAAGATTTGTTTGACTATAATCTAAACTCATTAACAATATATACTTATATTCTTGGAATTCAGATAAAAATTACAACTAAAAAAGAAAGAATAGTATAAAGGAGAAAAAGTTGTCAATAGCAGAAAAAATGCGAGAAATGCTTGCAGCAGGTGTTCATTTTGGCCATCAAAAATCAAAGTGGAATCCAAAAATGAAAAGGTTCATTCATAGTGAAAATAATGGTATTCATATTCTTGATCTAGGGGAAAGTTCAAAATTGGTTGAAGATGCCATAACCTTAGTTGAATCTGTAACATCAAATGGTGGAATTATTCTTTATGTAGGCACAAAAAAACAGGCTGTTGATATTATTATCTCAGCTGCAGAGCAATCTAATATGCCTTTTGTCACAAATCGTTGGTTGGGAGGAACACTCACCAATTGGCCTACAATTTCAAAACGCATAGATAGACTCAGNGAAATTGATGAAATGGATCTTAGTGATTTATTTTCTAATATGACAAAAAAAGAAACTGTTTTATTTGAAAGAGACAGAAATAGAATGGAAAGNTCATTTGGNGGTCTAAGAAAATTAACTCAAATTCCAAGAGTGATTTTTTGNGTTGATCCAAATGTAGATCANATTGCTGTCTTAGAAGCAAAAAAAATTGGTATCCCTGTGATTGCGCTATGTGATTCAAATGCTGATCCAGATTTAATTGATTACCCTATTCCTGCCAATGATGATGCAATCAGATCAATAGAGCTTATCACTAAGTATATTGCAGATGCAGCTGTTAAAGGCAAGGAATTATTTGCCGCAAAAAANAAAGAAAATCCTAATACAGAAAAAGCTGCTAAAGCTTAATCAGGATATAAGGAGAAAATTATGTCAAATACAGAAANTATCAAATTACTAAGAAGTGAAACAGGTGCTGGCGTAATGGATGCTAAGCGAGCTTTAGAAGAAGCAAATGACGATTTTGAAAAAGCAAAAGATATCCTTAAAGAAAAAGGAATAGCAGATGCGGAAAAAAGAGCAAGTAGAGCGACTGGTCAAGGAGTTATTGAATCCTATATTCATCAAGGTAATAGGCTCGGTGCAATTATTGAGATCAATTGTGAAACAGACTTCGTAGCACGTACTAGTGAATTTAAANATCTTGCAAAGAATCTTGCAATGCAAGTTGCTGCAATGGATCCAGCATCAATTGATAATGACAATGATTCTCTTATGGAGCAGCAGTATATAAAAGATTCTGATAAGCTTATTAAAGAACTTGTTCAAGAAGTTATTGCTCAAACTGGAGAGAATATCAAAATAAAGAGATTCCAAAGATTTGAAGTTGGTGGCGAGTAATAAAATTAGACAGAATTTATAGACACGATGGAATCAATCGAAATTAACCAAATCAACTCTAAAATGGAAAAAACCATTCTGGCTTTCAATAATTCTATTTCCGCAGTCCGTACGGGAAGAGCATCTACTTCATTAATAGAAAATATTGAAATTGAAGTCTATGGTCAAAAAATGCCCCTTCAACAATTAGCTACATTATCTATACCAGAACCTTCACTAATTAATGTTCAAGTATGGGATAAAAATAATATAGATGCTGTTATGAAAGCCATTCAATTAAGTGATTTGGGGATTAATCCTTCTTCGGACTCGGATTTTGTTAAAGTNCCTATTCCNCCCTTGACTGAAGAAAGAAGAAAAGAATTAGCAAAAAAAATTAAACAAATAGCAGAAGAGTCAAAAGTTTCCGTTAGAAATATTCGNAGACAATATAGCGATGCAATTAAGGAAGCAAAAAAAGAAGGTGCAATTTCTCAAGATGAAGAAAGCCGCATAACTGGAAATTTAGAAAAAGCTACTAAAGAGTATAATTTAAAAATTGATCTACTTTCTGAAAAAAAACAAAACGAACTACTGGAAATCTAAATAATGAATGTATCCAAACTTGACCTTGCTAGGCAAACTTTAAATCTAAATATCACTCCAATTCATGTTGCAATTATGATGGATGGTAATGGAAGATGGGCAAATAAAAATAGTCTTTCGAGAAAAGAAGGTCATATTGCTGGCTCAAAAGCTTTTCTTGAAGTAGTAAAAAGATTAATCGAATATGACATCAAATATATTTCCATATTTGCATTTTCTACAGAAAATTGGAATAGGCCAGGTGAAGAGGTAAAAGATTTAATGGACTTATCAAAAGACTTTATTCAAAACAATCTTGAACTAATCGATAAATATAATATCCAACTCAATCATCTTGGCCATCTTGATAAGTTACCTCAAGATTTACAAGAACAAATCATTGATGCAATTGAAATTACAAAAAATAACACAGGCACAACAATTAACATTGCTTTTGATTATGGAGGAAAACAAGATATTGTAGACTCATTAAAAAATATTATTGCAAAAAAGATTCCTATAGATGAAATCAATGAATCAACTGTTAGCCAGCATCTTTCTACTGCTGGTATGCCAGATCCAGATCTAATAATAAGACCTGGTGGCGAGCAAAGAATATCTAATTTTCTTATCTGGCAATCAGCATATGCAGAATATTACTATACAGAAACATTATGGCCTGATTTTACTGCAGATGAAATTGACCAAGCTTTAATTGATTTTGCAAATAGAGAAAGACGTTTTGGAAAAACAAAATAAAAGCTATATATTTACATTAATGAGAGAAAAGTGCAAATTAATTTAAATCAAGAAAATCGATCTCGAATATTAGTATCATGTATAGCCGCACCAATAATTACAATATTTTTCCTAGAAAAAGATTTACTAATTATAGGAACAATTGCTATTTGTATGATTGCCGAATTTGAAATATCCTTACATTATTGTTCAAGAATAAAGGCTATTCTAAATTCAATTATTGGTACTGCAATNGCATTAATNGGAATTANCTTNTTNCCTTCTTCTCTTTTTTTGTTTATCAATGCACTATTTTTAGCTGNTTTATTTTTTTTCTTATTTAAAAAAGAAAAATCTACNAATATTNCTAACATAAGNCAATTTTATTCAGGCATAGTATGTTGGAATTTATTATTTTGNGNAATACAAATACCNGGTATAAAGTATTTTATGCTCATTATACTCACCGCATTTACCACTGATACTTTTGCTTTTTTNATTGGNAAACTATTTGGTAAAAGNCCTTTATCNAAAAANTACTCNAAAAATAAAACTATTGAAGGAGCAATTGGTGGCTGGATTGCNGGAATGATAATATTTATAATTTTGNCTGANNTCNTAAATATTTNTCTANCATCAGCTATATTTTGGTTNCTGCTNNTTTCTTTACCAATAGTATGTCAAATAGGCGATCTATTNAGTTCAATGATTAAAAGAAAAATTGATATCAAAGATTTTTCTAATTTTTTACGTAGTCATGGTGGATTTCTTGATAGACTAGANTCAATCATTGCNGCTGCATTTTATATAAATATANTGTTTATTTTGGAGCTTTTATGAAAAAAATTGCTATTATTGGTTCCTCAGGTTCTATTGGCNANCAANCNCTTGAAGTNGTTGATGAATTAAAAAATGTTGAAATTATTGCATTAACTAATAATAAAAATCATGNAGCTTTGAATNAACAAATTNAAAAATACAAACCTAANTACTTTAATATTAATAAAAAATATTTAGAACAGATNAATCANNCATCTAATGTNCAGCAATTAACNAATGAAGAAATAGCAANATTAGAAGANNTTGATCTNTTGATAGTTGCTTCAACAGGAATCACTGGTTTAATGCCAACGATTNCNGCATTAGANGCTGGNAAAAAAGTNGCAATAGCAAACAAGGAATCTCTNGTTATTGGNGGTCCATTTATTAAGAAAAANCTNGATGAAAAAAANGAANTGGGTGCTCAATTAATTCCAATTGATTCTGAGCATTCAGCAATTTGGCAATGNATGGCAGGAGAATCCTGGGNAAATGTNGAATCTCTCATCATNACTGCNTCAGGNGGTTCTTTAATNNATAGATCAATTGANGATATNAATACNATTANNCCTGCANNTGCTTTAAAACATCCAAACTGGTCAATGGGNGANAANATCACNATTGANAGTGCAACATTGTTTAATAAAGCATTAGAAGTTATAGAGGCAAATATTTTATTTGATATTCNATTTGATAAAATTTATGCAATTATTCATAGAGAAAGTATTGTNCATTCAATNGTTNATTTTATTGATGGCTCTTCTAAGGCACAATTAGGTCANCCTGATATGAAAATACCAATTCANTATGCGATTTCNTATCCTGAAAGAGAACGCTTTNGNTCNNAAGACATTATTAAATTGCTCAATGAAAAACAATTATCTTTTGAGCCNATTNATCANGAAAAATTCCCAATNTANCAATTAGTAATTNATGCNGCAAAANNANCAGATGGNACTTTACCNGCNTTNCTTGGNGCAGATGAAATNCTTNTNANTGCATTTCTTGATGGTAAATGTGAATTTGGTAAAATTTANGAAGTNCAAAATAAAATNTATAANGANTGGNANNCNTCNGATCAATTACAAATAGATAANGTTCTANATGCNTACCAATGGGGAGAAANTTTNGCAAAAAATTGTTTNGNNTAAAAAGAAGAAATAAANATGATTAGTAATCACCTATCNAAATANNTNTTTATNTTNCTNGCCTTGCTTGCAGTTATTTTTAGAAACACTCAAGCAATAAATTCTATGCTCATTTTCTTNGCAGTAATTACACTATTAGTTGTTGCACANGAATTAGCNCATTACTTCACNGCAAAATTATTTNNAGTAAAAATCATTGANGCAGGNATTGGATTNCCNCCAAGAGTTTTTGGNTATAAATTCAAAAATATTATATATTCAATAAACTTGCTTCCAATAGGNGGTTTTGTNAAATTATTAGGAGAAGAANCATCTGATGANCCAGACTCTCTATCTCAAAAAAGTTATTTACAAAGATTTATAATACTNGTCTCNGGTTCAGTCGTTAATCTAATTTTNCCAATCTTATTATTTTCAGTAGCATTNATGATACCTCATGAAATNGAAGTTGGAAATCCTCAAGTAACATANGTNCATGCTNANTCCCCNGCATCTATTGCAGGTNTAAAAGAAGGAGATATTATAGTTNCTATAAATGAAAGAGAANCTNGCAATATTCAAACTGCAGTTAAANTNATTNGAATNAATTTAGGAAAAGAAATTAATTTAAAANTTAAACGCTCTNATGAANTAATCAATTTGCGNGCAACACCAAGATGGANTTCNCCAGCAANTCAAGGACCNACAGGNATTAAAATNGCNGCTCAATATCCATTNACAGAAAAAATTTCTATGGGTTTTNTTGAAGCATCTCAAGAAGGATTAAGNATGACATTAGACTCATGGATTNTATTTAGNAATGAAATCATTACTTGGTTTAATGGGAATAGTCANCCAGANNTTGCTGGTCCNGTTGGTATCGCTAATATAACNGGNGAGGTAGCNAGAGAAGGAGGANTTGCTTCANTNTTATCACTGACAGCAATTTTATCCTTGAATCTTGGNATCTTAAATCTNCTTCCATTACCAATGTTAGATGGTGGNAGNATTTTGTTATTATTTGTTGAANTTGCAAGAAGAGGTAAAAANATAAATCCTCAAAAAGAAGCATTGTTTCATCTAACAGGATTTTTTATATTCATTTTTCTTGCAATAATAATTACAATCAACGATTTACTAAGGGTGATGTAATGGTCAANAAANATTCTCGAGAAATTACAATCANCAATATTAAAATTGGTGGNNCNAATCCNGTTGTTGTCCAATCAATGGCNGCAACNCGTACAACAGATACGAATAAAACAATTNAACAGATAAATNCNCTACANGATGCTGGNGCTAAGATAGTNAGNTTNGCAATTGANTCAAAAAAAGANGTAGAGTCATTAAAAATTATNCGAGAAAATACAAATGTTGCATTATCTGCAGATTTACAAGAAAACTANAGATTAATTAAANATATNGCNCCNTANATTGATAANGTNAGATATAATCCTGGTCATTTACATCANCATGAGCGAAGCAAATCAATAAAAGATAAAGTATCAATGATNGTAGANGAGGCTAACAAAAATAATTTAGCAATTCGNATNGGAGTGAATTGTGGNTCAGTTGACCCNNTTTTAAAAGAAANNTTCGATGATGATGTCNANGCNATGGTAGAAAGNGCCAGTCAGCATTGTCAAATTTTAGAANATATNGGTTTTAAAAATTATCTAGTATCTTTAAAAGATTCAGATTATAACAAAGTTGTACGTGCAAACAAATTATTTCATAAAANTTGGCCTCAAATNCCNCTACATTTNGGNGTNACTGAAGCNGGAATGCCACCAGATGGAATTATAAAAACAAGAATTGCATTTGAACAACTTTTGCCACTGGGTATNGGNGATACAATTAGAGTNTCNCTGACTTTACCTTTCGAAAAAAAATATGAAGAAATAGTTGCNGGAGAACAAATAATCAACGATATTAATGCAGGNAGATTTAGNTCTTTCCCNGAATTNCTCAAAAANTCAACAAATATAATATCNTGNCCNTCCTGTTCTAGGGTTGAAAATGAAACTTTCATTGAATTAGCNCANGATGTTAAAAAGCTAGTAAAAAATATNGATAAAAAACTTACAATTGCNGTAATGGGNTGNAGNGTAAANGGTCCNGGNGAGACTGATGACGCAGATATAGGCTTGTGGTGNGGACCCTNAGGAGTTAACTTGAAACTTAAGAAAAATTTAATNGGNCATTNTGGTTANGATGAAATTTTACCAAAAGTNCAAGAATTAATAGAAAATTANTAAATTAAAGAAAATANAAAAATGGCAATAACAAATATGTCTCAGCAATTNATTCCTACTAGGAAAGAAGCNCCNAGCAANGCTGAAACTCTATCAAATGCTTTACTNATAAGAGGTGGATATATTTCGCAACTAATTTCTGGAGTTTATAGCTACTTACCTATTGGCTTGAGAATNAAAAATAACATTATTAACATTGTTCGTGAAGAAATGAATTCTATAGGATGCAATGAAATTCTTATGCCTGCCCTACAGCCAAGAGAATATTGGTCTCAGTCTAATAGGGATACTGCTTTTGGAGAGATATTATTTTCACTAAATGATAGAAAAAAACGTAATCTTGTTCTTGGTCCCACTCATGAAGAAGTTGTTTCCCAGCTTTTTGCTGAAAATGTTGAAACATACAAGCAATTACCCATTACTCTTTATCAAATTCAAACAAAATTCCGTGATGAGGCTAGACCTAGAGGAGGCTTAGTGCGAACAAGAGAGTTTACTATGAAAGATGCATATAGCTTTGATATAGATGATGATGCCTTGGATCTTTCTTACGAAAAAATGACTAAAGCATATGAAAACATATTTCATAGATGCGGAATACCTGTTGTAAAAATTGAAGCAGATTCAGGTGCAATAGGCGGGAAAGGCTCACAAGAATTCATTTTTTTAAATGAGTCTGGCGAAGATACCGTGGTTATGTGTAGTTGTGGATATGCTGCAAATGAAGAAAAAGCTTCTATTAAAATATCTGATGATCAAAATACAGACGTTTTAAATATTGAAAAAGTTGAGACAAATGGATTAAAAACTATTGATGAATTATCAAATTTTTTTAATATGCCAAAAAAACATTTTATAAAATCAGTTTTTTATATTGGCATAAATAAGGAAAAAAATGATGTTCCATTTATTGCTTTTACGAGGGGTGACCTTGAAATAAATGAAGTAAAATTAGCAAATATTTCAAATTTAACACATTTAAGGCAAATGACTGAAGAGGAAACAAAAAAGCATAATATTATTAGCGGTTATGCTGGACCTCACAAACTGAATTCTGAAATATTATCTATAGCTGATGATTCATTATCAAATTCATTCAATTTAATTGCAGGAGCTAATGAAGAAAATAGTCATTATAAAAATATAAACTTTAATCGTGATTGGAATGCTCATATTTTTGGTGATATTAAACTAGCTACAGAAGGTTCCTTATGTCATCTATGCGGTAAAAAATTAGAACATAAGCGTGGAATTGAACTAGGTCATGTTTTTAAATTAGGAAGTCTTTATTCTGAAAAATTTGATATTAAGATTTCTGGACCCGACCAACAAACAATCATTCCGATTATGGGCTGTTATGGAATTGGCATTGATAGAATACTAGCATGTGCATCTGAAAATAATATAACTGAAAATTCACTCAATTGGCCAATGTCGATTTCACCATACAATATTCATATTGTTGATCTCAATAAAAATATAGAGAATAAACAAATATCTGAATCGATAAACCAAATTAGTCAGCATGGCATAAGTATATTATTGGATGACAGAGATGAAACTCCTGGAAAAAAATTTGCAGATGCTGATCTGATTGGCATTCCAATAAAAATTATTATTTCTGACAGAAATCTTAAAAAGAATCAAGTTGAAATAATTAATCGGAATACCAATGAAACTTCTTATGCTCCAATTGAGACATTTTATAAAGAAGCAATCAATTTATATGATCAATTAATTCAAGAATGTTCCATTTAAGAAATAAAAAAGAGTTGTAGACAAAATAGCCAAATGATAAGCTTATTTTGTAATGGTCTCGATGATAGAGGCGTGGGAGTAAAACCCACGTCTTTTTTATTGAAAATCATATTAACAACTTTAATTTTATTTAGTTAGGATATAAAAATGTCAGAAAATTTTGTGACTGCTATCAAGCAACTCTCAAAAGAAAAGAACTTGGATCCAGATACCGTTTTTAGTGCAGTAGAAGCTGCTATGGCTTCAGCATTTAAAAAAGATGAACTGCAATATGCAAATCTAGAAGTTGAAATTGATAAAGAGACAGGCGAAATCAAAATTACTAGAATTTATCAAGTTATTAATGATGATGATATAGAGGATGATGAAATTGAAGTATCTCCTGAACGAGCGATAGAAATGGGACATAAAAAAGCCAAAATAGGTGAAGATATAAAGGAAAAAATTAAAACTACAAAGAATTTAGGACGTATTGCTGCTCAAACAACTAAACAAGTTGTGTTGCAAAGAATACGTGAAGCTGAAAGAAACTCTGTGCATGACGAATTCAGCCAGCAAGTTGGCGAACTTGTAAGCGGAACGGTAATTCGTATTGATCCATCAAAAAATATTATTGTTGATATTGGTAAAGCTGAAGGCCTGATTCCGCAAAGTGAACAAATTCGTAGCGAGCATTATCGATCTGGGCAACGAGTCAAGTTATATATTAAAGATGTAAATAAAATGGGGAGAGGACCACAAATAATTTTATCAAGAAAATCAGAAAATCTAATTGAAAAATTATTTGAGATTGAAGTACCTGAACTAAATAAAGGAATAGTAAAAATCATGAAAGTAGCTCGTTCAGCAGGAAGAAGAACTAAAGTTGCAGTTATAGCTACGCAGGTTGGAATAGACCCAATAGGATCAATTATTGGTATGAGAGGGTCAAGAATTCAAAACATAATCAATGATTTAAATGGTGAAAGAATTGATCTTATCAGATGGGATTCCAATATAGCTGCTTTTATTACAAGCGCATTAAGTCCAGCAGAGATTGTATCAATTAATATAGATGAGTCAACTAAAACAGCATTTATTGCTGTACCAGATAAGCAGTTATCATTAGCAATTGGACGTAATGGTGAAAATGCAACTCTTGCAGCAAAATTAACTGGCTATACTATAGATTTGCAAGCAGAGAGTGCATTAATTAATTCTGGTGAAGATCTTATTCCTCCCCCTGAGCCAAATCTGGCAGAGATATTAGAACAGAGTCAAATTCAAGATCTTGAAAAATCTATTAATCAAGAAATAGTAGAAGAAAGTGCAAAAGATGATAGCAGTACAGATGTTTCAGAAATTAAGCTAACTCCTGAACAAGAAATTATTCAAGAATATACAATAGCTGCTAATCAAGCTAACCAAGCAGAAGGTACTGCTTCAGAAGAAACTCAAGATGCCAATCAAGCTATTCAAGAAGATACTAAAGGCATCAGATTCGCTGAAGAAATACGTGATGTTGATCGAGGAGTTGATAAAAAATTAAAATCTAAAAAGAAAAGAAGCTCTAGAAAAGACATTGTTGAGGATGATGACGAATATGCAGAATACGCAGATCTATTTAAAGAAGATTAAACCAAATAACAAGTAAGGAATAATCTATGGTAGAAACTGATAAAACTGATGAAACAATTAAATCAATCACGCTTCCTGACACTTTAACTGTAAAAGAGCTTGCCGATGAATTAGATTTGAGTGCAATAGAAATTATCAAAGAATTAATGAAAAATGGTGTCATGGCTACAATTAATCAAGTTGTTGATTTTGATACCGCAGCAATTGTATTAACTGATTTAGGGTATGAAGCTGTTGAAAAAGATAAAGAATCTATAGACGACACTGTTAAAGATGAAGGAAAAGATAGTAAAGATGTTTTTCAGTCTTTAAGATATAATCTAGATAACATAGAAAATGCAGAACCGCGTAGCCCAATAGTCACTGTTTTAGGACATGTAGATCATGGCAAAACAACGTTATTAGACAAAATTAGAACTGCTAATGTAGCAAACAGTGAAGCAGGCAATATTACGCAAAGTGTGGCTGCATATAGAGCTCAATCCCCTGATAAGAGATCTATTACTTTTATTGATACACCAGGCCATGCCGCATTTACAAATATGCGAAAAAGAGGAGCGCAAATAACAGACGTAGCTATAGTAGTAATTGCTGCTGACGATGGTGTTATGCCACAAACAAAAGAGGTGATTGAATTTGTTAAATCAGCAAATATACCGATGATTGCAGCAATAAATAAAATTGATCTTAATGATGTTTCCGTAGACCGTGTTAAGCAACAGTTAATGGAAATTGGTTTAACACCAGAAGAATATGGTGGTGATTTGGTTGTATCAAATATCTCTGCCTTATCAGGTGAGGGTATCAATGAATTGCTAGAAACTACTCAATTAATTGCTGATTTACAAGAACTTAAGGCAAGATCAGAAGATCGAGCAGAAGGAATTATTTTAGAAGCAAAAATTGATAAAAATAAAGGAATAACAGCAACAATTATTGTACAAAATGGCACACTTCATAAAAGTGAAATTATTAGTACGGAAACAACATATGGTAAAATTCGCTCAATGAATAATGAATACAATGAAAACATAGATGAAGCAGGCCCATCTGTCCCAGTAATAATAACTGGTCTAGCAGAAATGCCAGTACCTGGAGAAAAATTCAGAGTTCAAAAAAATGAAAAAGAAGCTAAAAAAATTATTGAGACTGTGAAAAAGAAAAATAAAAAAGATTCTTTAAAAACAGCAGCAATAGCATCTGAATTAATAAGTTCAGGTAAAAATGAAAGTGACGAAACAAAACATTTAAATTTAATCATTAAATCAGATACTCAAGGCACAATGGAACCAATCTTGAAAACATTGGATACATTTAATACAGAGGATGTGTCTATTAATATCATAGATGCAAGTATTGGCTCTATTAATGAAGCTGATGTAAGCCTTGCTTCAATTTCAGAGAGTGCAATTCTTGGATTTAATACCTACACTGAAACTGGTGCTGAAAAATTAGCAGATCAAGAAAATATTTCAATTAGTTCATTCACTATCATTTATGATCTCAGAGAAGCAGTAGAGGCCTTAATTAATGAAATTCTAGGACCAATAGTAACTATCTTAGAAGTAGGAAAGGTTGAAGTAAAAAAGATATTTAAAATTGATAAATCAGAAATGATCGCAGGATCATATGTCATCGAGGGTAAAATAACTAAAGGAGATCATGTGAAAATCATTAGAAACGAAGACGTTCTTGCAGAATCTATTATTGCAAACATAAAACGTGAAGCAGATGATGTGAACGAAGTAAATGCTGGAGCTGAATGTGGAATTAAATTATCAAATTTTAACAATTTTGAAGAGAATGATCAAATAATTGCTTTTCATATTAATGAAGAAAAAAGAACACTATAAATAAAAGGAGTGCGTTATGACTCGCCGCACAAAGCAGGTCGGCGCATTGATCCAAAAAGTCATTGCTGAGATTGTACAAAAAAAAATTAAAAATCCTTTTTTAAGTGATTATCTTATTTCGATTACTGATGTTGATATTTCTAAGGATTTCAGTAGTGCTAAAATATATATAAGTTATGTACCTCATGACGATGAAGAGGAAAAAATAATAGATACGCTACAAAAATCTGAAGGATTTTTCAGAAAAGAACTTAGCAATGAAATTAGATTAAAAAAAATACCTAAACTCAATTTCATTCTTGATAAAACTAATTTCAATGTTGCAAAAATAGAAAAATTAATTAAAGAATTACCAAATAATTCAGAGAGTTTATAAACATAGCGATAGTTAATTGTAATGGAAAATTTTTCTGGTGGATTTATTAATTTATATAAAGAAGCTAATATTTCATCTCTGCAATCATCAAGGCCACTAAAAAGAATTTTTTTGGAAAAAAAAATCGGTCATATTGGAACATTAGATCCAGCCGCTGAGGGAGTTTTGCCAATTGCGATAGGCAAAGCAACAAAGTTGATTGATTTTGTATTAAAGGATAGTAAAACCTATAAAGCAATAATTGATTTTGGTATTGAAACCGATACTCTCGATCTTGAAGGCAAAATAATTCGAACAGAAAATACAGATCACATAAATGAAAGTCTAATCAAAAAAAAGCTAAAAAAATTCATTGGAGAGATTAATCAAGTGCCTCCTGAATATAGTGCTATTAAAATTTCTGGACAAAGGGCTTATGAAATGAAGCGAAAAGGAGAAAATCCTAAAATATCTGCAAGAAAAACTAAAATTCACAAAATACACTTGATTAAATTTGTTGAAAAAAATCAAAATTGCCAACGACCAAAAGTAGAATTAGAAATAGAATGTGCGACAGGATTTTATGTAAGATCATTTGCTCGTGATTTAAGTTATGAATGCAAGACAGTTGGTACATTGGCTCATCTACAAAGACTATCAGTGTCTTCATTAGATATTAATAATTCTTACAAAATTAAGGAAATTCTTGAAAATCAACAAAGGATTTCAGATTTTATCATTCCAATGAATAAATTAATCAAATTACCAAAAATCATTTTATTCGAACAAGACATAGGCTTAATTCAAAATGGAAAATTTATTGCAATGAAGAATTACAATCCACAAATAAATATACAAAAGGATAATGATCACTATATGTGTGTTGACAAAAACGAAAAAATTGTATGTATTGCTAAAATTGACTCACAAGATCAATTCATAAAACCTTTTAAAGTCTTAATATAATATAGCTGATAGGATAGAAATAAATACAATGAAGAAAATTAGCTATGGAAAAATTTAATTTCATTACAAAAATAATTATTAAATTAGATATTAATCCGAATATCGTTACGTTAACTGGAGCACTCGGGACTATTATTGGAGCAGTGATGCTGATCCTTGATTTGAGAGTGGCATCGATATTATTTATTGCCGTCTTTAGTCTTTTTGATGCAATGGATGGAACGATTGCACGAATACAAAATAAACAATCAAGTCTAGGTAAATTTTTAGATTCTAACTTAGATCGTATCGCTGATACAGCTATTTTTTTAGCCATAATGAGTCAGCTTAATTTAGAAGAAATATCTACTTTATACATATCAATGGCTGCCCTTGCAGTGTCTTTAATTACATCTTATATCCAAGCGACTGCTGAAATTGCAAATGTAAAAATCTTATCAGGCCCATTAAGCAGATTGCCAAGAGTTTTATTATTATTAATTGCAATAATTACCCAACAATATAGAAATATTTTAATTATCATTTTAATATTGGGTATTGTGACTGCGGTCCTTAGATTATATTCTGGATTAATTAGAATTAGTGAAAAGAGTTAAATTGCTAGATAATCAAGTAAAACAGGGAATATTCAATCATTTCTCTTCATCACTAATTGGTCAAGTCAGCCTCGATGTTTGGCTAGAAGACAAGCCAGCAATTGCTAGAGTAGATCAAGATGAATGTACTCATTGCGATGATGTCAAAAATGTATCTAAAGAAATTAGCAATTTACATCCAAATATATCACTAACTTATTATGATATGGAGCAACATTCGTCTAGAGCGTCTGATGAGAAAATTGAACTTGCACCAACTACAATCGTTCGTGGAAATGCACGATCAATCAGATTTGTTGGATTTTGGTGGGGGGCATTATTCCCAGCTTTTTTAGATACTATTATTACAATTGGTAATGGCATTCCTGTTTTATCACCAGAAAATCAACAACTAATAAGTCAAATTAATGAAAAAGTAAAAATAGACTTATTTTTATCACCTTTTGAAAATATTTCTACCAATCAGATGATTATTCTTTCGAATATTGCATTAATGTCTAACAAAGTGTCATTGAATATTTACGAAATGTCTGAATTTCCAATTTTAGCTAAAGCAAAAAACATCAGTAAAATTCCCACGATTGATATAAATGGAACACGAATAGAAGGAGGTCTTGAGGAAGAAGCATTATGTTCTCATATTCAAAAAATTGCTTCAGGTAACAAAGACATCATATTAAAGTTAGATAATCCATCAATGCCTTATATTAGCGAAGACGAGGCAAAAAAAATGCAAGGTAATAGTCAGCCTCAATCAGAAAGTAGTGGAATAATTTTGCCCGGACAAAATTAGAATTATTCCTGCCACAATTTCTTAATTATTTTCAACATACCAAAAATGAATAAAGCACCGAACAATAGAAAAGCTAAACTTTTTGTATTTTGATAGAAAGGCCTACTATTTCTATCAGAATCAATCTTTTCAGCAGTTGAATTGTTTTTAGATAGCGCTTTATCGCCTGCCTGTAATGAACGAGGTGTGGTGAGTGGTTTTATAACTGGTGATGCAGTCATATTATTGCCTATATCTAATTTTTCTAATATTACTTTTGGCATTTTATGAAAATCTCTCCAAGCTAAGTACAATGAATCCTGATCGTAATTATAGATCTGCAACAAAGCATCCTCTAATCCATTATCTGCTTTTAATTTTTGAAAAAAACTTTTATATTTATTTTCACCAAATTCTTCAATTAAGTATTTTGTTACAGAATATGACTGCGCATAGAATGCATTAACTTTTTCTGGAGTACCAGGCTTGCCCTGAATAGAAGAAAGTCGGAATACAGTATCTCGCTGGATCATATCTGAAATAATGAAATCATAGTTTGGACTATCCATCAAATATACAGCCAAGCCTTCATCTACCCAAAAAGGCAACTTAGTAAACGAACCTTCACCAGCTATTTGAGTCATGATATGAGTAATTTCATGTCTGATTATACTTTCATTGCCAGCATATCGATGTACTACATCAGATCGATATTTCACTCCTTCAGTCACAGTGCCCTCGCTAAATTTCTTACTTTTAGGAGGAACAGCTAAAGATGCATCATCAGGCGTTCTATAATAAATAATTCTTATCGGAAACTTAATTTCAATATCAAGCAAATTAACTGCTTCATTAATTACATCATTAGCTGCAAAATAAGCATTAATAATATCTCTATCCTCCCTACCATAAAAAAATAAATCTAAATTATTTGTTTCACCAATTTGATTCCATTTAAATTGTCCATCAAGAAATACAAAATTATATGTTGCTGTTCTTACAAGATTATTATCACTATCAACAAACTCCCAATAATACTCAAAAATGGAACCAACAGGAATATACAAACTGTTAGAAGACCCTTTATTTGAGTCAAGATCAACAATAAATGCTACTTCGCCCTTGGCAAAATCATTTAACCACTGAATTTTTTTTGCATTTTGTAAAGATGCTTCTTTGTCTCCAAGTGTTTCTACTTGGTTATCTGAAGGATTTGGCAAAGAATAAAATAGTTTAGCTGATTTAAATTGTTTTGTCTCATTTTGAACAGCTGCAAAAGAAATTATTCTTGGATCATCGCTGTTTACACCTAGGAAAGTAATTCCATTAATTGGGTCAGCTGTTTTATGTAAAATTGATATATCATTTGAATCTTCAGCATAGCCATTTATAGTAAATATAATAAATAAAGTGCTTAAAGAAAGTAGTGATAATAATATTTTAGAAAAAGACAATTTGTTTACCTTATTTCATTAACAAATATGATTTTATAAATTCATCAATGGCTCCGTCAAGTACTGCATTGACATTAGAAGTTTCAATATTTGTACGTAAGTCCTTAACCATCTTATAGGGATGTAAAACATAAGAACGAATTTGATTGCCCCAGCCAGCAACAATATGTTCGCCACGTTCTTCTAATAATACTTTCTCTTTTTCTTCCAACTGCAATTTAAGTAATTTTGACTTCAAAACCATTAAAGCAGTTTCTCTATTCCGTGCCTGCGATCTTTCATTTTGACACGTAACGACAATACCAGAAGGTAAGTGTGTAATTCGTACTGCTGTATCATTCTTTTGCACACTTTGACCCCCATGACCAGACGCACGATAAGTATCAATACGAATATCTTCTTGACTAATTTCTATGTTATCGTCGTCATCATCAACTTTTGGGCTAGCTTCTACAAGTGCAAAACTAGTATGGCGAGATTTTGAAGCATCAAAAGGTGAAATTCTAACTAATCTATGTACGCCTTTTTCAGCTTTTAATAATCCATATGCTTTATCACCTGTAACAGCAAACTGCACAGATTTAATTCCTGCTTCGTCACTAGCATTTATAGAAATAATTTCGGTTAAAAAGTTATTGTTCTTAGCCCATCTTAAATACATTCTGAGAAGCATTTCTGCCCAATCTTGAGCTTCAGTGCCTCCTGCACCTGAATGAATTGAAATGAGTGCGTCATGCAAATCATATTCTTCTTTAAAAGTAATCTCTAGCTGCATTGCAGACACTTGATTTTCATAATCATTTGTTAGATCCACTAATTCCTGATACAAGTCATCGGTATTGTCTTTTTCATCATCTATAAGAGATAACGCAGTACTAATATCACCAGATATAGATTGAATTTGTACAATCTGACTCTGTAAATTTTCTATTTTGTTAATTTCTTGCATAACCTCTCGAGCTTGATTTGGATTATTCCAAAAATGATCCTTGTTTGAAGTAGCAAGGAGAGTATTAAGAGTTTTATTTTTAGCTTTTAGGTCAAAGACTCTCCAAAATTTGATTGAAAAGTTTTGTTATTTCATTATATTTATTCTTAAGTTCATCCATATTTTTAACCAAATTTAACTATTTAACTTAGCAGCACGCAATGTATTGCTCACAACCATGGCAATTGTCATTGGGCCAACGCCTCCAGGAACAGGAGTGATCATTGAAGCTTTTGAGAGTACCGATTCAAAATTAACGTCACCAACTAATTTATAACCATTTTTATTATTTGTATCATCTACTCTATTAATACCAACATCAATTATCACTGCTCCTTCTTTAATCATTGTGCCATCTATAAATTCAGCTATACCAATAGCAACAATTAGTATATCCGCTTTTTTTGTTACACTTGACAAATCTGTTGTAGCACTATGTGCCAATGTTACAGTTGCGTTTCCTTTATCTGATTTCATTGATAGCAATGCAGACAATGGCTTGCCCACTAAGGTTGAGCGACCTACAACTACTATATTTTTCCCTGGTATTTCAACTCCATTTCTGTGTAATAATTCTCTGACTCCAAGAGGAGTTGCTGGGACAAAATTTGGCTCTCCTTTGAGCAAAGCACCCAAATTATTATTTGACAATCCATCAACATCTTTATTAATATCTATGGCAGCAAGAATTGCTGAACTGTCAATATGTTTAGGCAAAGGCAACTGAATTAATATTCCGCTTATATTTTTATCAATATTCAATTTCTTGATTACGTTTAATATATCTTGTGTTGATATAGATGATTCCATTTTAATTGTATTATGAGTCATGCCTACTGATTCACAAGCACGACCTTTATTTCTAACATAAACCTCTGACGCAGGATCATTCCCAACAATGATTGCAGTTAAGTGTGGAGAAGGATTACCTAATTGAACAAATTGCTCCACCTCTTTAGCAATTTCATTTCTGATATTGCCTGCTATTAGTTTTCCGTCAATTAATTTAGTTTCCATAAAAAACGATCCTCAATTAGTAAATAATATTATACTAAAATAGTAAAAAATATGAATAAATGATTTTTTTGGAATAGAAAATGGATATAAACGAAATGCAGGCAATAGGTATAGATGCTATTGAGATTGATCGAATAAAGAAAGTGTATCAAAGATTCGGTGATAAATTTCTTGCAAGAGTATACACCCAAAAAGAAATAGCTTTTTGTAGAGGGCGTATATTAGAATTATCAGCTCGATTCGCTGGTAAAGAAGCTGCGATGAAAGCACTTGGGACTGGGATTATCGGCATAAGCTGGAAAGAAATTGAAATTTTATCCAATCGTAGAGGCAAGCCAGTAATTTACTTTCATGGAAAAGCAAAAAAAAGAGCTACTGATATGAAATTACGCGCCACTGATATATCAATTACTCATTTAAATTCAATTGCAATTGTCATTGTAGTGGGTATTTCAGAAAAGGAAAAATAAATGGATCAAAATAGTATTGTAACCATTGCAGAAATACAAAAAGCAGAAAAAATAACTTTTAATACCGAAAAGAAGCTCAATTCAGCAATTGAAAATGCAGGTTTAATTATTGCGCAAGAAGCATCAATTAATGCAAATTACAATGAAGAGTTAAATGTACTAATTCTAGTTGGCCCAGGTAATAATGGTAGTGATGCTTTGGTAGCTGCAAGATTACTTGCGGAGTGGGGTGCAATCGTTAGTATTTTTTTACTTAAAAAACGAAATGATTTATCTAAATTTTTAAAAAAAATAGAAAATAAAATAAAATTCATTGAAGTTATATCAAAAATCAGTTCTATCCAACAACAAAAAATCATGCGACAAAGTCACTGTATCATTGATGGGCTTTATGGAATTGGCTGGGACTTAGATAGAAAGGAATCAAAATTAAACAAAATCGGTGAACAATTAATTAAAAGAGTAAATAATAATAAAAAATTTATACTATCTATCGATATACCATCAGGAATTAATGCAAATACTGGCCAGGCAGCAAAAAATACTATTTTTGCTGATATAACAGTAACCTTTGGTGCACTAAAAATAGGTATGACTCAAGAGCCTGCTCTCTCACATGCAGGAAATATAATTGTAGAAAATCTTGGAATTGATAAGAATATTAAAAAAAATACAGCTAAAATAATTTCTTTAGATAAATCAATAATAAAACCACTGATAAGAAAAAAAGCAAGCCATAAAGGTAATTTCGGAAAATTATTAATTATAGCTGGTTCAAGGCAATACCCTGGTGCTGCAATTTTGACTTGTGAAAGCGCACTAATCGCTGGCACAGGTTTAATTAAGCTTTTTTCAACAAAATTTGTTCAACAAACAACGGTGATTAAAATACCTGAAATAACTCACTCTCATACACAAAATGGTGAATATTTAAATATGGCCTCATATGAGGAATTCGTAGAAAATATCAATAATTTCGATGCAATTATTTTGGGTCCAGGGATTTCACAAAATAAAAGTACTATTGATTTAATGATCAAAATAATTGATTTTTTGAGAAAAAATCCATCATCACCACCGGTAGTAATAGATGCAGATGGTTTAAATATTTTGTCCCAAATCAAAAAATGGCCTATTAAATTATCAAAAAAATTTATACTAACGCCGCATGTAGGAGAAATGGCAGGCTTAATGAATATATCAACAAAAAAAGTAAATAATAACAGATTATCAATAAGCAAAGAGTTGGCAAAAAAAACAAACTCAATCATATTATTAAAAGGTTCAGGAACAATTCTAACTAATGGAAAGGAAATACTGATTTCTAATAAATCTATTCCTGCATTAGCAACAGCTGGCACTGGAGATATATTAAGTGGATTAATAGGTGGATTTATTGCTCAGGGAATTTCTCCAATGAATGCTGCATCGACTGCAATCTATTTCCATGCAGAATCAGGAATATTGGCACAAAAAGATATTGGTGAAATTTCTAGTAAGGCATCAGACTTATTTAGATATTTACCTCAAGCAATTAATCAAATTACTGAAAATAATAATAAAAAAATTCTTTGATCTGATAAATATTTACATTCTGTTAAATTACTTAATTCTTGCTGTACACTATAATATGTATATTGAGGAATGCGAATATGCCAAAATCTCAAATTACGTATATGTTTCCTGGCCAAGGAGCACAATATCCCTCCATGGCAGAACCGATTTGTAAGGTATCAAAACAAGCATCGAGAGTCTTTGAAGAGGCAAATGAGATATTAAATTATAATTTATTAGATTTATGTATAAATGGGTCTGAGAACGATTTAAAGAATACATTAGTTACACAACCCGCTATCGTTGTAACCTCAATGGCTTTATATAAAGGCCTTGAGGAAAAATTAACTGAAGAGGGAATAAATATTTTTCCTGATATTTTATCTGGGCATTCATTAGGCATTCTGACAGCAGCAATAGCGAGTAATAGTCTTACATTAAAAGATGGTATCGAAATTGCATCAAAACGTGGGGGCATAATGTCAAAAAATTATGAAATTAAACCAGTTACAATGTCAGGGATTATCGGTCTAAATATTGATACAGTAGAAGAAATTTGTAAAGAAGCTACTGCATCTCAAAAGGATAGAGTAGATGTAGCCAATTATAATTTAGAAAATCAAATTGTGATATCCGGCCATACAAGTGCAGTAAATAAAGCTGCAAAAATTGCTCAAAGTAAAAAGGCAAAGGTAATTAACTTAAAAGTAAGAGTTTCCAGTCATACTTCATTGCATATTGAAGAATCAAATGAATTTGCAGAAATCATTAATAATTATGATTTTATAAAACCAGAAACACCCGTTCTATCAAATATATCATCAAAAATTCTAAACTCCGCAGAGAAAATCAAATTTGAACTATCTAATCAAATGCATAAACCTGTTCTTTGGTACAAAAATATGGAGACTCTTTCAAAAAATAATATAAGTATATTTATTGAAATTGGTCCAGGCAATGTTCTTTCAAGATTAGTAAAAAAATTTATGCCTCATGTTTTAAGTTTTTCAATTTCAAAAGATTCAATAGAAAACTATCCTATAGGAAAGATTTTGGACCATAAGGAGGAATTCTAATGCAAAGGCGAATTGTCATTACTGGAATTGGCATGCTGACGCCATTGGGTAATACTACAAAGAACACATGGGAGTCTCTTGTAAATGGTCAGTCTGGAATCGACTATATTGAATCATTTGATACTTCAAATTTTGAATGTAAATATGGCGGAGAATTAAAAAATTTTAATGAAAACGATTTTATCAGTGAAAAATTAAACCGTCGCCTTGATCGATCTTCAGTGCTCGCTCTTGCGGCATCAAGACAAGCAATAGAAGATGCTGGATTAAATCTACCTTTTGAATATGCCGAAAGAACGGGTATAGCATTAGGGACAGGTATTGGTGGTGCGCATCTCTTAGTTGAAAATTATGAGAAACTAAAAAATAAAGGACCGAGAAGAGTATCTCCTTTCCTAATTACACATATGCTCCCTGATACTGCAAGTGGCTTACTATCAATTGAATATGGAGCATTTGGCCCTAATCTTGCAGTTACAGCTGCTTGTGCAACAGGAGGAACGGTCATTGGAGAGGCTTACGAAATGATTAAAAGAGATGATGCAGATATTATGATTACTGGTGGCTTTGAAGCATCTATGCAACCAATTTACTTATCTGCATTTCAATCAATGAAAGCGCTCGCGTTAGATAATATACCTGCTAAAGCATGCAAGCCTTTCGATTTAAATAGAAGCGGGTTTACTTTATCAGAAGGAGCAACAATTTTGGTGATTGAAGAATTAAGTAGTGCAAAAAAAAGAAAAGCTAAGATTTATGCAGAAGTCATTTCATCAGCAAATGCTGCTGATGGTTATGATATGGCTACTCCACATGAAAATGGTAGAGGTGTGAGTTTAGCAATAAAACAATCATTAAAAAAAGGAAATTTAAAACCTGAGATGATTAATTATATTAATGCACATGGCTCTGGCACACCTATTAATGATAAAGTCGAAACCAAAGCAATCAAATCAATTTTTGGTGATCATGCTTATAAATTATCTGTTTCGTCATCGAAATCAATGACTGGCCATATGATGGGTGCTACTGGAGCAACTGAAGCAGCAATCGCAGCATTAGTATGCAAAGAGCAGGTAATTCCACCAACAATTAATTTGCAAAATGCTGACCCAGATTGTGATCTGGATTATGTTCCCAATATAGCAAAATCTAAAGATGTCAATTATGCTATGAGTACTTCTGTGGGTCTTGGCGGACACAATGCAGCAATTATTTTTAAAAGATGGGAAAATAATGACTGATAAAAGAGTTGTAATTACCGGTATTGGAATGATAACTCCCGTTGGTAATTCGACTGAAGAATCATTCAATAACTTGCTCAATGGTCAGAGTGGTATTACTGAAGTAACATTATGCGACACATCAGATATAGAAGTTAAAATTGCTGGAGAAGTAAAATTTGATCCTTCAAAATATCTTGACAATAAACAGCAAAAAAGAATGGATCGGTTTACACAATTTGCTATTATTGCCGCAAATGAAGCAATAAATGATTCAAGTCTAAATATTAGTAAAATTAGTAATGAAACAGGTGTGATTATTGGTTGCGGCATTGGTGGGCTTACAACTTTAGAAGAACAATATGATGTATTAAGAAATAAAGGACCACAAAGAGTCTCACCTCTATTAGTGCCGATGTATATCGCTGATATGGCTGCAGGGCAAATTTCTATTCAGCATAGTATAAAAGGCCCAAGTTTTGACACAGTTTCTGCATGTGCTTCAGGGACAGATGCTGTAGGCACCGCCTATGAAATAATTAAAAGGGGAGATTCTATAGCAATGATTGCTGGAGGAGCTGAAGCTGCTATTACTAGACTCGGCCTATCAGCTTTTAGAGCATCACGCACACTATCAATCAAAGACAATGCAAGACCTGAAGAAGCATCTAAGCCTTTTGATAAAAATCGTGATGGCTTTGTATTGGCCGAAGGTGCATCTACTTTGATACTAGAAGAAAAAGAGCATGCGGAAAAAAGAAATGCAAAAATATATGCTGAAATTGTCTCATATAGTCAAACATCAGATGCTTTTCATATTACTCAACCCTCTGAAAATGGTGAGGGGGCCGTTAGGGCTATGCAAAAAGCACTTCTTAAAGCAAATATTAATCCAGAAGCAATTAACTATATTAATGCTCATGGTACAAGTACTTTACTTAATGATAAAAATGAAACTTCAGCTATAAAAAAAGTATTTTCCAAACATGCATATGAAATACCGATTAATTCTACTAAATCAATGATAGGACACACACTTGGAGCTGCTGGAGCTATAGAAGCAGCTGTTACAGCTTTAAGTATAAAAAATCAAAAAGTTCATCCAACCATTAACTTAAAAAACCCTGATGAAGAATGCGATCTAGACTATGTCATTGAAGGTAAACGTGATATTCAAATTAAATATGCAATGTCCAATTCATTTGGCTTCGGCGGACATAATGGAGTTTTAATATTGAAGCAATATCAATAAATCAATCGATCAATCTTAAAAATTTAAATCGTCCAACACGAACTTCATCTCCAACATTCAAATGAACATCATCAGAAATTTTTTTATTGTTAACACTGATAGCATTCTGTACAATCAAGCGTCTACCTTCACTAATACTTTTAGCAAATTTTTGTCCATTAGGTAGCTCTGCTAGATTTAAAATTCGTGATAATTTTCTTTCATTCTCACTTATTTGTGATAACTTAAATTCAACCATTTCTGAGGGTGTTTCACCTTTTTGAAAAGTATTTTCAAAATATGCCTTAGCCTGTTCTGCTTCAGTAATAGAAAAAATTTCAGTGATTATTAAATCTGCTAACTTTTTTTTCAGATCTATTTTTAACAACTTTTTGGACTCAACATCATCATATAATTGAGTCAATTCTTCATCATTAATATTAGTTAATAAATTAAAATAATTTTTTACAGCTATATCAGGTATAGACATAATTTTGCCATACATTTCATTTGGAGGTTCATCTAGCCCTATTGAATTGCCAGTGCTTTTTGACATACGTAATTTACCATCTGTTCCAACTAGAATTGGCAAGGTAACAATAATTTGAGGATTCTGATCAAACTCTCTTTGAAGAATCCTGCCTGCCATTAAATTAAATAATTGATCACTGCCACCTATTTGAACATCAGCATTCAATTGCACTGCATCATATCCTTGCATTAGAGCATAGAGAAATTCAGAAAGATAAATAGGATCCTGAGCTTTCCATCGCTTCGCAAAATTATCTCTTTCCAAAAATTGCGCAACAGTAAAATGAGAACATAGCTTAATAAATTCATTAGAAGAAATAGATTCAAGCCATTCTTCGTTTGATCTTATATTGGTTAAGCTAGGATCAAGTATCTTGTATGCCTGTCTAGTATATTCTTTAGAATTATTTTCTAGTTGTTCCTTTGTTAACATTGGTCTTTTTTTATCTTTATCAGATGGATCACCAATTAAACCAGTAAAGCCACCTATTAAAAAAGTAACCTTATGACCTAACTGTTGAAAATCTCTTAATTTTCTCATTGTGATGATATGACCGAGAGTTAAGTCAACTGCAGTTGGATCATATCCGCAATAAACATTTAATGGCCTATCTTCTGATAATTTTATTTCTAATTCTTTTAGCATATTTGAACGAAGTGTTTCGTCACCAAATTCTGTATTACTCATCAAAAAATTTGCTTGTTCTTTATAGTTCAAAATTTTCTCTCTAGTTTAATAATCTCTTAACTGTTTTAACATCATGGTTAATCTGATTAATTAACTGGTCCTTATTATTAAATTGAATCTCCTCACGAATAAATTCAAGAAGCGAAATAGTGACCTCTTTATCATATGCATTCCCATTATAATCAAATAAATGAGATTCTGCTAGTATTTTATCAACGCCAAATGTTGGCCGTGTTCCTACGTTCACAATTGATTTATATTCATCTCCATCAATTTTAGTAACAGAAGCATAAACTCCTTTTTTTGGAATAATTAAATCTGGGCTTAATGATAAATTTATAGTGGGGAATCCTAACTGACGACCTCGCTTTTCTCCTGACTCGACCATACCATCAATTGTAAAACTTGTTCCTAAAATTCTATTTGCTTTATCAATATTCCCATTAGTAATAAATTCTCTTATTTGACTTGAGGAAAATTTTGCTTTTGAATCACTCTGAAGTGGAATTTTTTGGATAGAAAATTCTAGTTCATTCGAGATAGTGCTCAATTGAGCAATATCTCCCTCTTGATTTTTACCTAAGCGAAAATCCTCGCCTACAACAAGTAATTGAAAATTTAATTGCTCTTTTAATTCTTTTAAAAAATCTTGTGCGGTAAGCTGGCTTAATAAATGATCAAATTTTACAACACTTATGAAGTCTATACCAGTTTGCTCCAAGCGTCTTACTCTTCCCTCGAGGCTTTGCAAGCACTTAAAATTAAGATCTGGTCTTAAAATTTGTATAGGATGAGGATCAAATGTTACAATCCCGCAACTTAATTTAGATGTATTTTTATTTTGTATTAATTTATTAATTAAATATTTATGTCCTAAATGTACACCATCAAATACTCCAATAGTTATAGCAGTATTATCAGACAGTTTACCTCGTTGATTAAGTACAATTTTTGACAAGAAATTACCTCCAAGCAACCATTAAAATTCATTAACTATCGATGATAATATCTTTTCATCAACCCCATCTAATTTATTAATAAGTATGGGACCAAATTTGTTATCTTGAAAAACATTTACATAGCCAATCTTAATTAATGTTAAGATGCATAAAAAATCAACAATAATTTGCTCTAGCGATGAAGCTTGTGAAATATAATCAAAAAAATTAACAGATTTATTAGCATTCAAGCGGTTAGTTAAAACACCTATTCTATCAGTAAATGAAATCTTTTCATTCAGACCCATAGCATTGTTATTAGTATCTTGGTTGAGTTTAATTCTTTCTACTGCTTGATTAAATAAAACTGATAAAGCTTCTAGAGAAACTCCATCTAATGAATCTTCAAAATTTGAAACTTTTTCAAAAATATTTTCTCTGATATGGGATTGGCCAGTATATTCTAATTCTTTTAATTCTTGAATGATGTCTTGGTAATTCTTTATCTCATTCAAAGCACTAGAAAGATTGTCTAAATCTGCATCATGTTCATGACCTTCATCACTATCTAACTGGTTCAATAATTCATCGGGAAGCAAACTTCTAGACTTAATCAACATAATTCTTGAAGCTAACAAAAGAAAATTGCTCAATTCCTGTGTATCAATACTATTTTGTGAATCCAAAAACAATAAATAATCTTTTATTATGTTAATAATTGAAATATCTAAAACATCAATTTCATTTTTTTCAATCACAAATAATAGAAGATTTAAGGGACCATTAAACACTTCAAGGTTAACTTCGAAATCAATTTCATTATTCCGTGCTTGTTTTAATGTATCAATAAAGTCTGCTTGGTTTTCTTCAAGCAACACAACGACCTTTCTTAAAATTCATGAAACTAAGATTTACTTGGTAGCTCAGCCATAGGCCTACCGACCATATTAGCCAAATTTGAAGCTACTTTCATAAGGTTATCAAACGTATCAAGTTTAAGTGATTGTGGACCATCAGATAATGCAAGTTCTGGATTTGGATGCACTTCAATCATTAAGCCATCAGCACCAACTGCAATACTAGCTAATGACATAGGTTCAACCAAGTCCCATAACCCAGTTCCATGAGATGGATCAGATATAACTGGTAAATGGCTAAGTTGTTTTACTAATGCAATAGCACCTAAATCAAGAGTGTTTCTTGTAGCTTTCTCAAATGTACGAATTCCTCTTTCACATAATATTAAATTAGGATTATCTTGTGACAGAATATATTCAGATGCTAGCAACCATTCTTCTATAGAACCTGAAAGAGCTCTTTTAAGCATGATTGGTTTGCCAGTTTTACCAACTTCATCTAAAAGAATAAAATTTTGCATATTTCTTGCACCGATTTGTAATACATCGGAATATTGTGCCACTAATTCAACATCTCTAACTGACAAAACTTCAGTTATAACAGGCATGTCAAATTCTTCTCTTGCTTCAAATAAAAGCTTTAATCCTTCTTCCCCTAATCCGCGGAACGCATATGGAGAGCTTCTTGGCTTGAAAGCTCCACCTCTTAGTACATGTGCTCCAGCAGCTTTTACAGCATTTGCGGTCTCAAATAGTTGATCTCTGCTTTCAATTGAACAAGGTCCTGCCATAACAACAAATTGATTTCCCCCAACTTGAACATTAAAAGGTAAATCCACCACTGTATTTTCTGGTTTAGTTTCTCTAGAAGATAATTTATAAGGCTTGGATATTCTAACAACAGATGCAACGCCTGGCATCCTAGACATTTCATCTCGAAGTTCAGGGTAGACATTGCCAACTACTGCAATAACAGTTTTTTCAGTTCCCTCTATTTGCTTACCTTGAAGACCGCCATCATCAAGACGTTTGTTGATATCAGAAAGATTTTCTGGAGTAAAATCATTACTCATAATTATTATCATATTTATATCCTTAGATTATCTAATCAGCCAAATCTGGACGCAAACTCTTTGCTCCCTTTAAATAAACATGCTTTATATTATTGTATCCTTGTTCTACGTTTACATGTAGTAGTATTCGAACACATTTTTCTAGACGATTAGGTACATCCATTTCATGAGTGCACATCAATGCAACATTTACCAAGCCAATATTTCTTGCTGCAACAGCTGGATATTCCGCATTTAAATCTTTGGTAGTACTGAAGATAATTGATGCAATGTCTGTAGACTCAATATTATTTAATTTAATAATTTCAGATAATAATTCTTCAGACCCCTTTATGATCATTTCTGAATCATTTTTATCTATAGTTATTGCACCTCTGATGCCAATTAAAATTTTTGTCATTAATACATACTCTCTCTATTCATTAAGATAAATTCATTCATTATTCACCTCAACTAAATTCTGTATAAATTCTGTTATTTTTACATATTGATCTTTTTCTTGATTTGCTCTTATTGATTCAACAAATGCACTACCTACCACTGCTCCATCTGCAATCTTACTAACGAATTTAATATGTTTGTTACTGGAAATACCGAAACCTATCACGATTGGAACTTGAGTGTGACGTTTAATTTTTTCAACAAAATGAATTAGATCTTGTGAAAAATTTTCCCTTACACCTGTAGTACCAGAAACACTAACACAATAAATAAACCCAGTGGCTTGTTTTGTAACGTTTTCTATTCTTGCATCAGTAGAAGTAGGAGCAAGTAAAAAAATTTGATGTAAATTATTTTCGACACAAAGTTCAGAAAAAATTTTTGATTCTTCAGGAGGTAAATCAACAACAATGACGCCATCTAAGCCAACTTCTTTTGCTTTATTCGCAAAGTTTTGCAAGCCATAATGATGGATTGGATTAAAATAACTAAAAGCAATAATTGGCTTCTCAATTTTCCTATCTCTTAATTCTTGAACAATTTTAAATAATTCTTGCATGCTTGCGCCATTATTTAGTGCCTCTTGATATGCTAGCTGATTAGTTGCTCCATCTGCTAAAGGATCACTAAATGGAACGCCCAATTCAATAGCATGCGCGCCAGCATCAAATGCGTTTTCAACTATTTGAATAGTTTGATCTGCGCTTGGCCAATTTATAGGAATAAATGGTATAAGAGCAGTCTCATTATTTAACGAAAGCGTATTAAAAAGAGCATCAATTCGATTCATCATATTTTTCCCTAAAAAAAATTAAGAAGCAAAAAAGTATATCATACTCAAGCTATTTATACTTGCATGAGCAAATATAGAAGGCAGTAGTGATCCAGATTTTATCCTAGTATTAGCAAAAAGCCAACCAACTAACATAAAAGGAACTAATACTGTTAATTGCAAATGAAAAAGCGAAAAGCCCACTCCGCTAATTAAAGCTGAGACTTGAATAGGAAAATGAGGTAATAAAGCTTTAAATAGATAACCTCTGAATAAAATTTCTTCAACGATAGGAGCATAAATTGTTATAGATAGAGTTATAAAAATCAATAAAATGATATTTTCATTTTTACTAAATGGAAGTTCCTGCCCTGAATAATTTTCAATAGCATTTGTAACGCCAAAAAATTCAAGCATATAAAGAAATAAGCCATATAAAATAAAGATTAAATAAGATCCAAAAAGCGCGATAAAATAATATTTCCAAGAATTTGGAAGACTGAAACCAAAAAAATTATATGACAAATTTTTTTTAACACTATATTTGAATAAAAATAATAAAACTGAGATTTGCCAAGTGACTCCTAATATTACACCGCTAAATGTAGACGAGATCCCAAAAAGACTTTCTATTGGTATCGTCAAAATAGCAAGCAGAACCATGTACAAAAAAAGGCTGAAGATTACAATTGCAATTTCTTTTAATGATATAAGTGTCATTATAAATACATTCAATTAGTAAAAAAATTTAACTGATTTGCAATGATATCCATATCTTTATCACCACGACCACTTATATTTAAAACTAACAAAGAGCCTGGATCTATCTTTTTTGATAATTCCTCTAAATAACCAATTGCATGCGCAGTTTCAAGGGCAGGAATAATTCCTTCAGTACTCGCTAGTAGCTCAACACCTGCCAAAGCTTGTTCATCAGTAACACTAAAATAACTTGTTCGTTTCGTATCTTTTAACCACGCATGTTCAGGTCCAACGCCTGGATAATCTAATCCAGCTGAAATAGAATGAGCTTCTTCAATTTGCCCATCCTGATTTTGCAAAACCAAAGATTTCGCTCCATGCAAAATGCCTAAGGTGCCAGCAGAAAGAGTTGCAGCATGCGATCTATCAATTCCCTCACCAGCAGCTTCCACGCCGATTAAATTTGTGTTTTTTTCATTAATAAACGGATAAAAAATGCCCATAGCATTTGAGCCTCCGCCTACACATGCAAGAACATAATCAGGTAATTTGCCTTCATATTTTTTTATTTGTTTTTTAACTTCATTTCCAATAATTGATTGGAAATGTCTTACCATTTCAGGATAAGGATGTGGCCCCACAACACTGCCGATTAAATAATGTGTATCATGAACATTCGTTACCCAGTCTCTAATCGCCTCATTAATAGCATCTTTAAGTGTCATCGAGCCTGAATGAACCTGTTCAACTTCAGCGCCTAATAATTTCATACGAGCGACATTAATTTTTTGTCTTTCGTAGTCTTTAGACCCCATATATATAACTGCTTTAATGCCCAATAAGGCACAAGCTGTTGCAGTTGCAACGCCGTGTTGTCCTGCTCCCGTTTCAGCAACTATCCGGTTTTTACCCATTCGTTTAACTAATAAAGCTTGCGCAAGCGCAGCATTGATTTTATGTGCTCCTGTATGACAAAGGTCTTCTCTTTTTAAATAAATTTTACAACCAAGGCGATTAGAAAGATTGTCTGCATAAGTTAATGGGGTTGGTCTACCAACATAAGTATTTAAAAGATGATTAAGTTCATTATTGAATGTTTTGTCCTTGATTGCCAATCTAAAATTTTTTTCTAAATCTTCAAGCGCAGGCATCAAAGTTTCAGGCACAAATTTGCCTCCATATTCACCAAATCTACCCTCTTGATCCGGAAATTTCTTAACCATCAAAGTCCCTAACCCTACTAACCAATTCATTAATTAATTCGAAGTCTTTGACACCATCTTTTTCAACTCCAGTTGAAATATCTAATCCCCATGGATTACAAATTTTCATTGCTAATTCTACATTATCAACATTTAAACCACCTGCAAGTATAAAAGGCATATGAATAGATACATCTTTAATTTCATTCCAGTTAAAAGTTTTACCGGTTCCTCCTAAGCTCTCTGAGCTAATAGAGTCAAAAATTAAAGATAAAGCAAAACCAGCACGAATTTTACTTTTATAATTTTCAGCATCTGAACCATTAATACCCAATGAGAAGAAAGTTTGTCGATTAATCTCCTGCGCATCTTCAATGTTATATTCACCAGAAAGCTGCACTAAATCTATACCTGTTTCCTCAATAATATCATTAATTTCACCTACAGATTCTTTTGCAAAAATACCAACAGTTAGCGGTTTTTTAGCTTTTATATAAGAGTCTAAAATCGCATGGCTTTGCTTAAACCATTCATTTGTTGCTTTAATAGAACTTTCTGGTAATGTATGACCTAAATTAAAATGATTTAACGGATCACCTAATGAATTTACAATTTGCTTAGCAGTTTGCACACTGATCTTTCTTGAAGATTTTGTAAATACCAAGCCAATGAAATCAACTCCAATTTCTTGACAAAATTCTGCTGTTGCAACATCTTTAATTCCACAAATTTTTATTTTCATAATAATTTACTCTGCCATCATAAAGGATTGGATTTTTTTTGATACTTTTTCTTGATCGAATCCTCCTGACATAAACGCTTCTCCTACTAAGATGCCGTCCACATGATAATTCAATAGCTTCCTGACATCTTGAATTGTTCGAATACCTGATTCAGAAATTATTACAATATCGTTTGGTGCATATTTAGATAGTTCAACGGTTAAATCTAGGTTTTCAGAAAAATCATCTAAGTTTCTATTATTAATACCGATTAATTTTGCATCGACTTCTATAGCCTGCAACAATTCATCTTTATTATGTACTTCAATTAATGCTTCCATACCTAATTTTTTACCATGATTTATGAGATCTACTAATTGCTTTTTATCTAATATTTTTGAAATTAATAAAAAAGCATCTGCGCCATTTATAAATGATTCATATACTTGAAATGGATCTATAATAAAATCCTTCCTTAAAATTGCTGGTCTTTCTTTATTATACTTATTCAACAAATACGCATGACATGACTTAAGGTCAGCTAGATTTCCTAAAAAATAATCTGGCTCGGTAAGTATCGAAATCCCTGAAACTCCATTAGAAGCATAAATATTGGCAACTGCAGTGGCATCGAAGTTTTTATCAAAGATACCTTTTGATGGAGAGGCTCTTTTTATCTCAGCTATTAAGCCAATCTGTGATAATTTAGAATCAAATGATGATTTCTGGATAATTCTTTCAGATAAACTAATAATTGCTCTTGATTCTTGTTTTGCTAAATTAACCATGTCTTGGATAGAACAGGATTTCTTTTTTTCATGCAAGTGGCTTTTAACTTTACTAACTATTTCATCTAAAATTGTATCTGTATTTTTTGTCATTTTATAATCCAATGATTTATTCAGAAATACTTTTTTGAGTAAAGTCTATAAAAGCAGCAACTTTAGCTGCTGCATCACCATTCTCTATAACAGTCTTAGCAAGCTCTATTCCTTTAGCAATAGAGCTTGCATGACCAGTGACATACAAAGCAGCTCCAGCATTGATGCATATAAAATCTAAATATTCTAACGGTCCATTACCTGATAGGATATTTCGAAAAATTTCTGCATTTTCATTAGATGACTTACTTTCAACTTTTTTTATATGATGCATTTTAAGGCCAAAATCAGAAGGATGAATTGAATACGAATTTAGTATATTATTTTTTATTTCAAAAATATGAGTTTCGCCCATAATAGAAATCTCATCAATGCCTTCAGCACCTGTTACAACTAAACCATGACGAATATTCATTTTTGTCAAGGCATTTGCCATTTTCTCTGCAAGTTCCATTGAACCTGTACCGAGAATCCTACAATTTGCTTGTGCTGGATTAGTTAAAGGCCCTAATAAATTAAAGATTGTTCTAAATCCTAAGGACTTTCTTATATGAGCCACGTACTTCATTGCTGGATGAAAACTTTGGGCAAACATAAATCCAATACCTGTTTGTTTGATGCATTGACTTACTGAATTAGGATTTAAATCAATTTTCGCACCAAGTGCTTCTAAAAAATCTGCTGAACCAGATTTTGATGTCATGGCTCGATTTCCATGCTTCGCAACATTTGCCCCTGCTGAAGAAGCAACAAAAGCTGCTGCAGTTGAAACATTAAATGTTTTGATTTCAGCACCACCGGTACCACATGTATCAAGAAGAGGATAATCCACATGTCCAACTTTAAGACACTGTTCTTGCATTACTTTTACCATGCCATTTATTTCTGAGATACTCTCACTTTTATCAGCTAAGCAAGTAAGCAATTTAGCTATTTCATTATCTTCAGCTTGACCGATCATAATATCATTCAATGCTTCATAAGCCTCATTTTCATTTAGATCTCGTTGCTCATTTGTAATTATGTTAATTGCATTTAAAACATTTTTAGACATATTAATCTCCGATATTTGAAGTTAAATCTGATACAAAGAAAGAAAATTTGCAATCAAATTTCTTCCATATTCAGTAGCAATTGATTCAGGATGAAACTGAATTCCCTCGATCATCAATTCTTGATTTCTAACTCCCATTATTAAGCCTGAATCAGAGCGTGCAGAAATTTCTAGCTCATTTGGTAAGCTTTTTTCATCTATGACGAGAGAATGGTATCTAATTGCTGCAAAATCTTTGGGTATATTATTAAAAATAGCTTTCTCATCATGATGAATTATTGATTTTTTGCCGTGTAAAATTTCTCCTGCAGATACAATTTTGCCGCCAAACGCTTGCCCGATACATTGATGGCCTAAACATACACCTAAAATTGGAATCTTGCCTGCAATATTTTTAATTAATTCAGTGCTAATACCTGCTTCATTCGGTGTACAAGGACCTGGTGATACAACAACATACTTAGGTTGTAGATTTAAACACTCATCAACAGTTAAATGATCATTTCTAATAACTTGAATAGGTAAATCACTTAACTCAGAAAAATACTGAAACAAGTTATAAGTAAAAGAATCATAATTATCAATAATTAGTATCATATTTTTCATTCACTTAATAACCCAATTGACCAATTTTATCAAGATGATTATAATCTTCGGCATCTCTTATTGATGCAATTAATGCTTGAGCTTTATGTTGTGTCTCTTCAAATTCTTTTTGAGGGTCTGAATCAAAAACAATGCCTCCGCCTGCCTGGATATATGCAATGCCATCCTGTATAACCATAGTTCGAATTGTAATACATGTCTCTATGTCACCAGTTGTACTAAAGAAGCCAACAGCTCCAGCATATGGCCCACGCTTATCTGGTTCTAATTCTTGAATTATTTCTATTGCTCTAATTTTTGGAGCCCCAGAAACCGTACCTGCAGGAAATGAAGACCGGAGTGCATCATATGGAGTATAGTCTTTATTCAACTCTCCCCTTACATGAGAAACTAAGTGCATTACATGAGAAAAATATTCTACATCAAATTGTTGAGTAACTTCTACAGTTCCAGAATTTGCCACTTTACCAATATCATTACGACCTAAGTCTAATAACATAACATGTTCAGCTATTTCCTTAGAATCATTTTTCAACTCATTAGCAAGCATCGAATCTTCTTTTACATCCTTGCCTCGTGGCCTTGTTCCCGCAATTGGATGATTTTCAATGATATTATTTTCTATTTTAACTAATAATTCTGGAGAAGCACCAACAATATGTGTGTCTTTAAATTTCATAAAATACATATATGGTGATGGATTAATTGCTCTTAATGATCTATAAATTTCAAAAGGATGCGCCCCTGTTTCTAGGCTAAATCTCTGAGACAAAACTGCTTGAATAATATCTCCATTTTCAATATATTGCTTGATATCATTAACAGCATTTTTATAGTCCTCTGGCAACCAGTTTGAAGCAATAGATTCATTAGTTTTACCTGAGATTGGTTCATATGGGAGACTATCTAAGGGCCTAGTAATTTTAGCAATCATTGATTCAATCTTATTTATTGCATAAGAATAATTCTTTTCTAAATCGCCTTTCAATCGAACGTGACTAACAATTTTGATACTATGTAATAAATGATCATATACAACAACAGAGTCAGAAAACATAAATAAGGATTCAGGAATATCAAGAGTTTCTTTCAATTCACTTTTAATTCTTGGTTCAATATTTGATATATATTCAAATGATAAATATCCGACAGCACCACCACAAAAGCTTGGAAGTCCGTGTGCGCTTGGTGCTTTAATTTCTTGCAATTTCTCTTCAACATGGATTAGTGGATCAATATCTGAAGAGATGTCATCGACATATACTTCATATGGATCTGTTCCAATTAAAGAATATCTGCCCTGTCTACCAAATTCAGCCGATTCTAACAAATAAGAGTAGTCACCTCCTTGTAATTTAAGATAAATAGAAAGAGGAGTTTCAAAATCAGCACGTATCTGTCTATAAATAGCAACCGCATTGAATTGACTAGAATCAACCTGCTTTATTTCTTCAATTGATAAAGAATATTTATTCAATTTTTGCCCCTTACTATTGGATAATTTATTTACTATATCTAATTAAATCCATAATGATTTCTGCAGTAGTATCTAGCTGCTTATCTTCATTGAGAACTACATGATCAAAAAGATTGGCTTGTGCCATTTCTTGAATAGCAATATTCATTCTCCTATTTATTTCTTCTTGATTTTCTTGATTACGTGCATTAATGCGTTGAAACAATTGATTCATGTTTTCAGGAGATATAAATATTGAAACAGAATTAGAATATTGCTTCATCATATTGATAGAGCCTTTAACATCTAACCTCACTAATATATTTTTCCCTGTCGCTAAGGCTTCTAGCATGCTTTTTTTTGGCAACCCATAGTAATATTCATATACTGAAGAATACTCAATGAGTTCTTTATTGCTTATTGATGATTCAAATTCTTTATTAGACACAAAATAATAATCCTCACCATTTTTTTCGTTTTCTCTTTTTGGTCTAGATGTCATTGTCACTGGTACTGAAAAATCACCATTTTTATCTATAATGGTTTGGATAACTGCATCTTTGCCCACGCCAGATGGTCCAGATAAAACAATAATTTTCTGCACTATTACTCCTTAATAATTAACTGACACATAATTTTTCAAAATCATTCCAAAAATTTGGATAAGAAATGTTCACTGAGTCAATATTCATCAATTCTGATTCTTTTTCTGAAATCAATGCAGCAATGCCAGCTAGCATTGTCATTCTATGATCAGAATCACAATAAAGTTTAGCACCATGCAAACTATTTAAGCCATTAATTAATAGACCATCTTCATGAGAATAAATTTCACCTCCAAATTGACTAATGATTTCAATAGTATTTGCCAATCTATTACTCTCTTTAACTTTTAATTCACTTATATTGCTTATATTGGTTTTTCCTTTTGCAAAACAAGCACCTAAGGCAATAAGTGGTATCTCATCTATCGCTCTAGGAATTAATTCGTTAGAAACTTTTGTACTCGATAAAGAACTAGAATAAATTCCTAAGTCAGCAACCTCTTCATTACCCATCATCCGCTTGTTCATAATCTCTATTCGTGCACCCATTCCAAGAAAAATATCAATAATTCCAGAACGCGTATGGTTAATACATACATTTTTTATTTCAATTTCTGCATCAGGATGCAAAATACCTGCGACAATCCAAGGAGCTGCTGAACTAATATCACTAGGCACATCAATATCTACAGATTGGAGTTCACTAGAATCACCATTTATAGTTATTTTATTTTCATGAATATTGAGTTTTGCTCCCATAGCTAATAGCATACGCTCTGTATGATCTCGAGATTTAAATGGTTCAATTATGTTTAATGTACCCTTAGAGCTTAAACCGGCTAGAAGAAGTGCAGATTTTATTTGTGCTGAAGCTATTGTCATTTCAATAGTTTGATCTGTTGTGAGTTGTTTGCCTTCTATTATTATGGGAGCGCATCCATTTGATTGCTCTGAAAAAATGTTGGCGCCCATTTTGTTCAATAAACTATATACTCTCTCCATCGGCCTAGATTGCAATGAATCATCGCCTATCAAGCGTACTGTGCCATTTATATTTGCAATCAATCCCATCAATAATCTAATTGTTGTTCCGGAATTGCCACAATCTAGATCATCATCTGCTGCCTTTAACCCATTCATTCCTCGTCCTTTTACTCTGTAACTTCCATCATTATGAATATCTATTTCAGCTCCTAATTGTTTCAGGCAGTTAATTGTTGATTGAATATCTTCAGATTCTAAAATCCCTTTAACTGTGGCGGTTTGGTCAGCGATTGAATTAAGTATTAATGCACGATGGCTTATAGATTTATCTCCAGGAGGGATAATTGTGCCTCTTAGCTTTTTTGGTCGTGTAATTTTTTTATTCATAAACAATTTTCAAATAATTAAGTTATTTTCTGTTATCAAAATCGATTTTATTGAGTTTGTCAGTCAACATGCCGCCCATAAGCAAATCAAATGCATTATAATCAGGAACATTTGTTAGTTGCTCACCCCAATGTTCTCTACCAACAGCACCATCAAGAAACTTTAAATAATCTAGATGCATTGCGCCAATAAATTTAAATAATCCTTCTTTGTTTTCAGAGTCTTGTAAAAGTAATTTAATTTTTTGAAGTTCCTCAATATATCTTTCAAGCCAATGATCAATATTTACGTGATTGGTCTCATTAATATCAAAAGCTAAAGATGGATTTGTTCCGGTCAATCTTGATGCACTTTTAAATCCGCTTGAAGCTAACATTGAAAGTTCTGCCCATGCATTTGATTGTTTTGCTAAAGCAAATAAGGCTATTTGAGCAAATAATGGCATATGTGAAATGCCTGCGACATAAGAATCATGTTCATCGGCGTCCATAAACATTGGTTCGGCACCCATGGCTTCGATAAGACTAAGAATAGTTTCTATAGCATGCTGAGGAGTATTTTTAGTAGGGGTAATGACCCATCTAGAATCTTCAAAAATAGAGCCGTCAGAATAATTTGGTCCAACTTCTGTTGAGCCAGCCATTGGATGGCCGCCTATAAAAAAGGTATCCTTAGATAGAATTGAATTTGCCCAATCAATAATTTTAGATTTTGAAGAAGATGTGTCAGTAATTACTAAGTTAGCAATATGATTTGTTAAAATTGATTCATTAATTGCTTCAAAAATATCTTTAACATCTAGAATAGGTGCTGCAATTATAACAATTTTTGAATTTTTAACAACTACATCTATAGATTCAGCAACTGAATCAATAGCATTGATTTTTAGTGCAAGATTTAAATTATCTCTACTAACATCATAACCAATGACACTCATTCCTTTTTCACCATGACTGTGCAATCTTAAGCCAATTGAAGCACCAATAAGACCAGTTCCTATAATACCAATTTGCATATTAGCCCCTTAATTACCACTACTACAAATATTCTAACAATAAATAATTCAAAAATCTGATTATTTTATTAGTTCATTGAGCATAAAAGACCAATCATTTATTGAGCCAGCAAAAAATTCAATAAAAATGTTTCTGAATGGTTCTATAAACCACCATAGAGGGCTCACAAGACCGCTAGTAATGAATGGTAGTACTACAAGCAAAATTAATAAGCCAGTGCCCCATTTTTCCATTTTAGATAATCTGTAGGCTAATTCAGCTGGTATCAAACCTAAAATGACCTTGAAGCCATCTAGAGGGGGGATAGGAATAAGATTAAAAACTGCAAGTGTAATATTTACAAAAACAATAGTGCCAAAAAAAAGTCCCAACAAATTAGCAATACTCAATTTTGAAAATGCAATAATTATATCTGCGTAATCAGGAGGAACCAAAGGATGAGTTGGGACAAGTAGTCCTAAAAAAAATGGAATTGAGAAAATAAATGCGATAATAAGATTACTAAGGGGTCCAGCAAGAGCAACTAATGCCATATCTTTAATAGGATTAGCAAAATAATTAGGATTAACTGGCACTGGTTTTGCCCAACCAAATCCAACAAAAAAAATCAAAGAAGAGCCAAAGGGATCTAAATGAGCAAGTGGGTTGAAAGTTAATCGACCATTATGTTTAGCTGTAGGATCTCCTAATTTATTTGCGATATAACCATGAACTAACTCATGTAAAACTAATCCCAATAACAAAGAGATGCTTAAAGCAAGAATTATGATAAAAAATGCTATAGGAGAATTTTTTAATAATGAAAGATATACAAAAAACAATTTCAGCTCCTTGGTTGTAGAGTATATTTTTACTCGATCATATTGTACATTTGAAATATGTTAGAAAAATTTATAGAAAATAGAATTAATAAGAAAATAATTTATTTCTTCAATAAACCTCTTGTTTTGTTTATATTTTTTGGAACATCAATAACAATTTTTTTTGCATTACAATATGGCTTTTTTATAAATATTCAGCAAGCCATTACCACTAAAGGTACCAATGCAAGGTTAATCACAATAGAGCATTCTAAACATAAAGATACAATTTATGCTTATTCAGGTGCAAAATTTATCAATAAAGAAAAAATTGCTGATATAAAACATTTACCAAATTGGAGTGTTAATGCATCTAATATAAATAATGACTCAAATCTAATAATGATTATCCCAAATAACAACAAGGAACTAACTAACCCAAGATTTAATGCAGAAATTATTGCTTATAATTTACAATCAAAAAAACAGATCGTAATTGGCAAAGATGCTGACTTATTAGTAAAACCTCTGTTTGATGAAAAAACTAAAACAGTGTATTATCGTTCAACATCTCACAATCAAGAAACAAGATTAATACAATACAACCTTAATACAAGAATCAAAAAAACAATATTTAAAACAAACAATGAAATGGCAATATTCCCTATTCTGGCTAATAAAAATAACTTATATGTAATCAAATATGACGTTCAGGGAAGTAAATTAATGATAATTTCAGATATGGAGATAAAAGAAGCTGCACATCTTTCAGGACATTTCATTAGAGATTGGTCAATCAGTGATGACAAAAATCAACTTTTATTCATAGAGCAAGAAGCAAACAATCAATATCTTCAATATAATATAAAAATCCTAAATATAAAAAATAAAAAGTATGTTGAATTAAATTTTAGTAAAGATTCTTATGCTTTACAAAAAGAAATATTGTCCGTAACAGGAAATACTAGTAGCAAAAATAGAGATATAGTAAATTATTTTAAACCAATTTGGTTAAATGCTAACGAAATGGCTTTTGGGATCAACTCAATACTGCTGCAAAACAGTCAACCAATTAGTATATTCAATATTAGTGCATCCAGGTTAGATAAACTAATTCCACCTCTAAAGGGGCTTGATACGCCAATCGCATTTGACAGTTATGGCAAAAATATGCTTGTAAAGAATATACAACCAGAGATGAATTATCTAGAAAAAATATTTGTAATTAATAACGAACTTAAGACTCGATTACCAATTGAAAATAATAATTTAGTTATCTATGCAAATTGGTGGTACATAAATTGAAAAAAAATTTTTTTGACATATTATTAATTTTGATAATAACAGCGATTATTGCATTCAATATAGGAGGAAAACAAGCTAATGCATGCGCCTTTTTAAATACTCCCCATGCTTATGAAGCGGATAAAAATAGAACAGCATACATTAAATTATTAGATTATGCAGCATCAGGTAAGCTATTCAAAGGGGATATAAGCTTCGAACTACCAACTGGAGAGGCGGGAACGCGAAGTAACAGAAGAGAAGTTAGTGCCAAGTTACCTCAAGAGATACTAAAATCAATTGCCTGGGTAGAATCTGAAATGCTCATGGCTACGATACAAGTTGCATATAATTCCAAGGGGCCGGCTTTAGTTGCATTTGACTGTGGTTATGGCATTATGCAAATTACTTCTGGAATGGAAAAGCCAGCTGATGGAAAAATAACTAGTAAAGAACAAGTTCTTATCGCAACACATCCATCTTATAACATTGCTAAAGGGGCTGAATTATTAATTGAAAAATGGAATCAAGCGCCCCAAAGTAGGCCTATTGTTGGGACAGATACTGATTCTGACCCTAATATTTTAGAAAATTGGTATTATGCAACATGGAGCTACAATGGGTTTAGTGGCCCTGGTACAAATAAATCAAATCATCCCTTGGACCCAATTTTTTCATCATGGCCAAGACCAATTTATACTTGCGATGGTCGTTATCCAAAAAACCAATTCCCATATCAGGAATTAGTATGGGGTTGCCTAAATAATCCACCAAAAATCTCTGGTAAACAATTATGGCAACCAGTCAATATATCATTGCCAAACTTAACTGATTCAACATTTGCAAATAAATTATCTTTATCTAATTTTAATTTTCCATTTTCTAATATGGATATACCCACTCCTCAACCAATGCATTACAGTAATACTCTTCAATCAATAACTCCTTCATCGAATATGATGTTAGGAAAACCAACTGCATCAATTTCAAAAGATAAATTAAGAATCCAAACAAATGCAAAAAATAACTTAGCAGATAGAACAATTGTTATTCGAAATAACGGATTTGGCCTTTTATCATGGAATGCCTATACAACTTATCCATGGATTGTTATTGAAAAGCCAGCAGGGGTGGCGCTTGGCAAAGATATAGAATGTAGTACTGTAAATTGCCAAAGAGAATCTGAAGTTATTATAAAGATTAATCCAACATTATTGCCTGATACGAGGGCAATAGGTAAGATTGTTATACAATTTGCAAACTTGAATATTGCAGATCAAGTAATCACTGTTGATGCATTTGCTGAATTCAACTCAGGAGTATCAGGCATTAGCAAAATATATTAAGGATCAATATGCGTTTAGGAATTTTAACAGGTATGGTTTCAACAGAAAAAAAAGCTCTTGCGACCTCAGTTCCAGGCAGCAGAAGTAATGTTACTATTGCAGAAAGCTGGCAAACCTCAATAGAAAAAATTCAAATAGCAGAAAGCCTTGGATATGAATGCGTAGTCGTGCCTGAATCATGGCAATTATCTGCAATACCATGGCTATCTTTAATTGCCGAACACACAAACAAAATTCAAATAGGCACATCAATAATTAATTCATTTTCTCGTTCTCCTGCTGCACTCGCTCAAGATTTTGCAACTTTAGAAATCATATCAGAAGGTAGAATGATACTTGGTATTGGTAGTTCAAGTGCTGCTGTAGTAGAAAATTATCATGGAATTCCGTTTAAAAAACCTCTTAGAAGACTTAAGGAATATACTGAAATATTTAATATGTTGATAAGCGGTGAAAAACTTTTTTATGAAGGTGAAATTTATAAGCTGACTCAAGGATTCTCATTAAGATATGACAGGCCACGTGATCATGTGCCCGTTTGGATCGCTTCATTAACACCAAAATCACTTGAACAATCAGGTGAAATTGCTGATGGAATTATGCCAGTGCATTGGCCAAGCTCTCGTATGTTTGAATTAAAAGAACAAATGAATGTAGGAGCAAAAAAAATTGATAGAGATGTTAATGAAATAGTCGTTGCTCCACATAGTCATCTATTTATTCTTGATGGTAATAATGATGATGCAATCTGGGACGAAGCAAGAAAACCACTAGAAATGTATATTAATAGAATGGGTAATTTTTATCATGAAATGATGACAAGAACTGGATGGGAAAAAGAAGTTGCTGAATCACAAAAAGCATTTGCCGACAAAGATATGGATAAGGCAATTCAAGCAATTTCAAATGATATGGTTGAAGAAATTCAAGTTATTGGTACCGTCGAGCAAATCAGAGATCGATTACAAGAAAGATCAAAAAATGGTGCTGATGTCCAAATTATATATATGCCAAAAGGTGAACCAAAAGAAGCTGGTAAATTGCTTGAAAAATTAATTAGCTAAAACTATTGTGGCAATTTCACTAGGGCAAAACCAGGAGTAGTTGATGTCCCATCTTGTCTAAAAACATCAACTTCAAGTTTGAGTATTTTTTCATCTGCTTCGTTTGTTATTTTTTCAATAACTTTTAACGTAGTTGATAAGGTATCATTTTTTTGATTAATAGCTGTATACCTACAAGAAACTTGCATGACTTCAATTTCATCACCTAACCAATCTCGGATTGCATTGTGTATATATGAGAATCGCATTTGACCCATTCCAAACATGCCTTCGGGATTTTCAGCAGCAATAGCAACCTGATCGTCCATATGAACTAAATAAAATTCATCATTTGCAGCAGCAAAACGATTCCATTCCATTGGTCCTGTAACTCGCTCCCATTTTGGTGAGATATCACCTACTTCAAAATCATTAAAATGGTTTTTCATTTAATATCTAACTCCTGTAGAAAATCTAGTTCTAACAAGCTCTTTATCTTGATTAATCCATTCAGACTCATTAATAACAAACAAAGTTTGGCCGAGCCTCGTTTTAGTTAATTTATATTCACTGACTCTACTTCGCTCAGTAATAACATCACCTATATAAATCTGAACACCATAAACATCATTTGTACCACCAGCCATACTTCTTAAATGTGGTATTAAGCCAATATCAAGCCCGCCATTAGATTCATCAGCTTTGACTGGCCATGCAAATGGATTAAATTCTCTTGGAGCAACAATTTTACCCCATTTAGTTTTTTTTGCATAATCTTGATTGACAAAAATTTCTGGCGGATTTTCGGGCCAGTATACTCCTATAGCCCATCTTCTTATATCTGAAAAATCTACAGGAAATGAAACTCTTTTACGATACCACTCACCCTTGGCTTTGTCTAAGGAGCTAATAGCCCTAGCTATGTCATCTTTGTTCATCTATACTCTCTTTATAAAATTTAGTTATGATATATTATATTTTAACACAAAATAGGAATTTTTATGAATTATGAAACGATCTCAATTGAGAGACATGATCGTGTGTTACTCGCATCATGGAACCGTCCAGAGAAACTTAATGCATTTAATGGTTTATTTTTTAAAGAATGGATCGAACTCCTTGATGCGGTAAATAAAGATAACACGATTGGTGCAATAGTATGTACTGGAAAAGGTAAGGCTTTCAGTTCCGGAGCAGATGTTGGTGAATTCGCATCAGCTTCTAAAGGCAACAAAACAGTGAAGGAATATTGGGAGAAATATCAACCTGTTGCTTTTGAGGCAAAAAGGATGATATCAAGCAAGCCAATTATTGGCGCAATTAATGGATTAGCTCTAGGAGCAGGTTTAACTTGTACTTTTTGGTTTGATTTCAATTTAGCATCTACAGAAGCAAAGTTTTCAATGAGATTTTCAAAACTAGGACTAACACCTGAACTTGACAGTTCATGGTTATTACCTAAGCTAATTGGCTTACAAAAAGCAAAAGAAATGATGCTTACAGGAAAGATATATAATGCAAATGAAGCCTTAGAATTTGGATTAATTACAAAAATATATGAACCTCATGAACTTATTGATGAGGCAATTAAAACTGCACAATCAATAGCTGATAATCCTTCTAATACTTTGCATACAATAAAAGAAATGGTTTTTGAAGACATGACAACAACATCATTCACAGAAATTGCACAGAGATCAATAGATAATTTTGCCTATGCAAGAAAATCTGATGAACACAGAGAAGCATTGTTGGCCCTTCAAGAAAAAAGAAAGCCCAAATTTCACGATGTTGAACATATGAAAAAAATTATTAAAAAGAAGAAAAAATAAAAATGAACGAAGAATATAAAATATGTCCTCGATGTCAGATTGAAATAAATGCAGATTCAAGAATTTGTAAGAAATGTTTATTCAATCTACGTGATGTAGAAATAAAAACAAGAGTTTCTGATGCGCATAATAAAACCTTTGTCGATAAAGCTACAAGACTAAAAATTCAATCTAATTTCCTTCGTAAAAGATTCATTTTTCTGTCAGTAATTTCAGTATATATATGCATTTTTATATTTGGTAATTTATTGTATGTAAACAAATATCGAGTTGTCCCCTCTCTACCGATAAGCAGCAACGTTTTCGAGGTAACCGCCACAGGAGAATCATGGCCAAGCGAATATGGTCAATCAACTGGTATGAGAAATCTTAATCAATCATTTGATTTAAATGGTATGGTTTTGTGGGAACATCAAATGAAAGTTCCACAATTATTTAATATACAAGGGTTATCAACAAATATTATTGGTAACAAGAATTTTATTATTTATGCGCTAGTTAATGGTGAACTTAATGCAATTTCGAAAGCAACAGGTCAATTAGTATGGTCTAAAAAGATTCCTGGATTATTAGATAGCACCCCCATAATTATTGAGAATAAATTGTATTTTCCCCAACGCGATGGAATCATCAATGCAATTGATATAGCAACAGGTCAAACAATTTGGCAAACAAAAACTTCTGATGTCTTTTTAACTGGTATTAGCATAGTAGAAGGAATGATATATGCAAATTCATTAGATAAAATTTATTTTTTCGATGCCAATAATGGTGATTTAATTTGGTCTAAAAAAATACAAAATCTTAAAGAGTTTCCAGCAACTGCTGTGTCAGCGAATGATGAAATACTTATTATTTCCACTTCTAGTCTCGTCATTCATCTAGATCGAAAAACTGGTGAAGTGCTGCATAAACATAGAACAAGTTGGGTCGAGCATACTTACACTGAAGGAGATAATTTTTATGTTTTTAGTAAGAATGAAGTAGGTTCAATTAGTAAAGATGCAAGAGGTTATTGGTGGGATAAAGTTCCGACCCTTCGATTTGTATGGGGGCAACTCATGGCCTGGAATATGGCACCTTTAATTCCGAGAGATGAGAACAATTGGATAACTGCTTTAGGAAAAGGTAGTTTTAGGCGAAATATAATCCATTTAAAAATACCTGCCATTAATCAAGATAGTATTTTTACTGTGCATTATGACGGTTCAATAAAATCAATTGATAAAAAAACAGGAGCATACAACTGGCAAGTTGATTATGAAAATAGCGTTACTGACCCAATTATCACTCAATCTGGTCTAGTTATTGGCATTGGCAATGATTTAGTCACTCTTGATACCAATACTGGAAAAGAAATGAACCGGATAGGAATAAATCGAGGCAAGCTTAATCAAATTGCAATCATTGATAATGAATTAATAGCAGTGATTGATGATCGAATAATAATAAATATTGATTAGTCTACTGAGTTTCTATAGATGCTGAACCACTTAAAACAATTTTATCTGATTGATTAGAAGTATGAATTGATAATTCAATAAATCTGCTTTCAGCATCACTCTCAATTTTATCAATGACAATTTTAGTAGTTAATGTATCGCCAGGCCAAATAATATTTTGAAATCTAACACCAAATTTCTTGATAGTTACATTATCAAAAAGCTTAGTTAATAATTTGCCAGTTAAAGCCATTCCCAGCATACCGTGAGCAAAAGTTGATGGATACCCAGCTATTTCTGTTGCAAATGGTTCATCTGTATGTAAAGGATTAAAGTCACCAGATGCACCTGCGTATTGCACAATTTGTGTACGCGTCAAATTCTCTACAACAACTTCAGTAAATTCTTGTCCAACTTCTAAGCTATTAATAGACTCATTCATGATTATTTTTTTCCATCTCCTTCTTTTACAACTTTTTCTGTTACTACAGTTACCTTTCTTGCTGTAACGACTAATTCATCATTTTGATTAAAAAATTGAGTGCTATATTCAGTAAAGATAAGCTTGCCTCCTTTTTTACCTTCTCGTTCCCATGATTTTAATTCACCATCTTGCCAATGAAGTACGTCACCACTATAAACAGGCATATGATATTCAAAATGTTGTTCAGCATGTAAGCCAGTGCCTCCCTTCGACTGACTTTTCTTTTTTTGCTTATCATTTTTTTTAGATTCAGTAATTTTTTGCCGTGGTGTTCCAGGCCATTTTTTATCTGGATTAGGTCTCAATTTGTAAGTTAAGTCGAATTGATGATATGCCTCAACAAAAGTCAGTGGAGCAATGGTTCCTTTAAGACCTTTTGATTGAGCATATTCTGTATCATAATAAATTGGATTCTCTTCATTAATCGATCTTGCAAAAAAAAGAATTTGACTTGCATCTATTGGAAATATATTTTTTTTCGACATAATTACAAATTCGCTAATATTCAATAACAAGAACTAAACTATCAGAAATTGTCATGAATTGCGATAGGAAAATAAATGAGTGTTTTATAATAAATTTTTGATTTTTTTTGCAATAGCTAAACTCGCAGTCAAACCTGGAGACTCAATGCCTCCTAAATGAATATATTGTTTGTCCTGCCAAATCAAAAAATCAGCATATTGATTATTTTTGGTCTGAAGTCTAGAACGATAACCAACATGAGCAGGTACAATATCTTCAATATTTAATTGAGGCAGAATACTTTTCCCAGCAATATAAAACTGTTGAGACTTTTTACCATTATTAATATAATCCATTTCATCATCATTATTTAACCATTCAGTATCTGGGCCTAATTTAAGATCCCCATCCAAAGTTTTTGTTAAATGAATGCCTAAGCCTCCTGAAGTATTAATGTGGTCTTGCATTTTCTCTAGATTAATTGGCACAGGGTAAACTAAATTATTGATTGAATGATTGATTTTATTGTTGATAATATCAAAATAAATACCTTTGTTTACGTGTTGTCTTAGTATGGGCACCTTAGGATCATCTCCATCAATTTGATATCCTATCATTGCAGCAATTTCAGGTGCACCATGCCCAGCTGCATTGATTATCAAATTCGTTGTAATCTCATTTTCAGAACTATCATAATTTTTAATTTGAATTTTAAAGTTATTTTTATTTTTCTGAATATTAATAGGGATAGTATTATATGAAAAAAACGTTTCATTTTGTTTAGCAAAATATTCTAATGATTTCAAAAAACTTATAGAATCTAAAATTCCAGTATCCTCAGAAAAAAAACCATCCTCAATAGCGATATTTCTTCTATAATCATTTAATTCATTAAGTGTCAATCTTCTAACTCTAGCACCACTTTCAGATGCTAAATGCCATGCATCTTCAAGATTATTTAGGTCACTTTGATTGATTGCATTGACAATCTTTCCTATACGCTTATGTCTTATTTCATATCTATTGCACCATTGATATAGAAGATTATTGCCTTCTAAGCACAACAAATGTTTATTAGAATTAATGGGATAATAGATACCTGCATGAATGACTTCACTGTTATGACTCGATGACTCTAAGCCAAAATTTGAATTCTTTTCAATAATTAATGTTCGTTGATTATCAGAAATACACGCTCCAATTGCAAGCCCAACTGCACCAGCGCCAATTATAACAACATCAAAATCAGATTCCAAATCAACTCCTCTTTTCTATATAATAAGTTAATTATATGCTTGATTGGTAATTCAAAAAATTAACTTCAAATAAAGAAAAAATTATAATGGATGAAAATTTTAATCTCACTAAAGAATGTTTAGAAAAATGGTCTCAGGATCCACAATCTAAAAATAAACCTGCATTTACATTCATTGACGACACAAGTAGTCAAACATGGAGCTATGAAGAATTATGGAACATTTTAAATGTGTATGCGACTAATTTAAACAAAGTGATCAAAAGTGCAAATTCTAAAATATTAATTCGCATGCCGCATTCAGCTGAATATGCTTTTTGCTTCTTTGCATCGATTTTAGCTGATAAAATACCAATTCCTGCTTCTCCAGAGCTATCTGATCAAGAAATCAATTTTTTGTTAAAAGACAGTACAGCAAAAGAAATCATTACGACAGAAACGAAGCATGTATATGACGGAAATTACAATTTAATATCTCCTGAACGATTAAATCAATCAATTTCAAAAAATGAGCTGTACTCAAGTAAAGCAACTGCAAATGAACCGGCATTCATGGTTTATACATCTGGAACAACTTCTAAGCCAAAAGGCGTCTTGCACGCTCACAGAACAATACTTGGCCGAAAACTCATGAAAGAAGGATGGGAGCATTATCAAGCTGATGATAATGTCTTGCATGCCGGAACATTGAACTGGACATTCACACTGGGTGTTGGTTTGATGGATGTATGGCTTGCGGGTGGGCATGCTCACTTATACAACGGCTCAAAAGAACCAAATAAATGGGTTGAAATGATTGAGCAGTATCATATTTCTATCTTTGTAGCTGTCCCAACCATCTATAGACAAATTTTAAAATATGTAGAAATTAGTAAAAAGAGTTTAAGTTCATTGAGGTATGGACTTTGCTCTGGTGAACCGCTTCCAAAAGAAGTATTGAAAGAATGGCAATTAAAAGTAGGAACAAACTTGTATGAAGCATTAGGTATGACTGAGCTGTCAACATATATTTCTACACATAAAAATATAGAAATTAAGGCTGGCTCTCCAGGAAAACCACAACCAGGCCGCAAAATTGTTATTCTGCCTGAAGAAAATGGAACCACCCCCTTGCAAGTCAATGAAGTTGGATTACTAGCTTCACATAAATCTGATCATGGTCTAATGTTAGGTTATTGGAAAAGGCCAGAAGAAGAAAAAGAAGTTTTTAGAGGAGATTGGTTTATTGGTGGAGACACAGCTTCGATTGATGAAGATGGTTATATTTGGTTCCATGGTAGAAGCGATGAAATCATTAAATCGTTTGGATATAGAGTTTCCCCTGTAGAAGTTGAAGCAGCGTTAGATGCATTAGATAACGTTAATGAATCTGCTGTCTTTGGCATTCAGGCAAGTGAAAATAAAACACTAATTTATGCAGTAGTTGTTTTAGATAATGAAAGTCATTTTTTAGAAGAAAAAATTAAAAATACACTAGCGAAAACTTTAGCGAAATACAAAATGCCACATGCAATATATCCAATTAGTAAAATTCCTAGGACAAGAAATGGGAAAATTAAACGTAGTCAACTAAAAAAAGAGTATGGTAGTAAAACAGATAAATAAAAATGAAAAAAATTAAATATTTAATTATAAGTATAATTGGTGGGATCATATCTGGACTAACGGGTATTGGTGGTGGCACAGTGATGGTGCCACTATTTACAAGTTTTACAAAAATGCAACAACATCGAGCCCATGCTAATTCATTAGTCATAGTAATATTTGGAGCAACTGCAGCATTAATTCTGTATATTATTCGTGGTGATATTGATTGGGCAGTAGCATTAATCCTTGGTTTGGGTGGTATTATCGGTGGTCAAATAGGAGCTAAAATCATGCATGTAACTCCTGATCGCAGATTAAAACTCATATTTTCTATCTTCCTCATTATAGTTGGTATTCGATTGTTGCTAGGCACTTAAATGGAAAACGATATATTTTCACTGCTCATAACATTCATAATTGGTTTTATAGGAGGCACTGCTGGAGGCCTGCTTGGTATAGGGGGAGGTACACTTTTTGTACCAGCATTGACATTGATTCAGGGTATTGAGCAGTCTATCGCGCAAGGTATTTCCTTAGCTGCGGTAATTGTAACAGCAATGTCTGCAACATCAAGAAATATTAGTAAAAACATTATTGATAAAGACATAGTAATGGTCATGATTGTTCCCGTTGTGATTGCAGCAGTTATTGGAGCACAGATTGCTGGCTCATTAGATCAAGAAAGCTTAAGAAAAATATTTGGATTCATTCTTATTACAGTAGCTTTAAAAAATATCGCTTCTTTATTAATGCAAAAAACATAGCTATTTTAAGCATTAACCCCAAAATAATACAATGTAAATAAATACAATGTAAAATATACAACACTGATAGTTTTACGCAATTTATCTATAATAAATGGTAAAAAGATCAACGCAGAACTTAAGAATAAAAATATCATTTGATAATTTAGATCATCAGAAGAAATATCAAAAGTACTAAATAATGCTGGGATTCCTAAAACTCCCAACATATTTAAAATATTTGAACCTACTATATTGCCAACTGCTATTGAAAATTCTTTTTTCTTTATTGAAGCAATAGTCACTAGAATTTCTGGTAGACTAGTGCCGACAGCAATAATCGATAAACCTATAAAAGATGCATCAATTTTTAATAAAGCAGATGATTCAATTGCATAAATCACAACTAGGTTTGATGAAAAAATTAGAATGATTACAGAAAAAAATAAAATCAAACTTATTAAAATTAATGAATGAGTTTTATACCCGAAAAAAGAATAATCAGAAAATATAACTTGTGCTTCATTCTCAACATTACGAGCCTCTCGAATTAACAAAGCATTTAATGCTAGTAATATACCAATTTGAACAAAGCCCTCATGCCTTGCGATAACACCATCAGACATATGAAAAATAACAACTAAAGTGCTCAAAATCAAAAAAAGAATTGAAGTTGTAAAATCTGGCTTAATATTTAATTTTTTTATTCCGTAAAAATATAATATACCCATTCCTATGCAAACATTTGCAATATTGGAACCAATAACATTTCCTAATGCAATACTAGCTTCATTATTCAAATTGGCCTGCAATGATACAAGGATTTCTGGACTAGAAGTACCATAGGCTAATATTGTCGCACCAATTATTGCTTTTGGAATATTGAGTTTTTTTGCAATATATATAGAGCTTTCAACCATTTCAGAAGCAGCACCAACGAGAATAATCAATGCAAACAACAAGAGAAACAAGCTAGTAAATAAATCCATTAAATCTACTCTGCTAATTTAGAGGATATTCGCAACATCAGATAGCCAAATATTGCTGCTAAAAAAGAGGCAATTAAAATACCCATTTTAGCATCTCTTAAAAACAATTCATCAACATAAGCAAGCTCAGTAATAAACAAAGCAACAGTAAAACCAATACCTGCAATCATTCCCATGCCAAAAATGTTAGTATAGTTCACTCCTCTTGGAAATTTTGCTCCTGATTTAACAGCAAGCCATACTCCAATTGTTATGCCAATTGGCTTACCTAACAACAAACCACCTGCAATTGCATATGTCAAAGATGAACTCAGTGCTTCAGATAAAGCGCCTTCGCCTACGTCAATGCCTGCATTAACAAACGCAAAGATTGGGACTATAAGCAAAGCTGACCAGGGCAACAAAATAACTTCAATCCTATGCAAAGGCGAAACTGATTCTATGGCAATATCACTCATTGCGAGTAAATCTTGTTCTGCTTTTTCAACGTGAATATCTTCCTCTGAATCTGTTAAACTTTTCTTAATTCTTAGAAGTAATTTATTTGCTATTTCTGGAAAAGCTTTTGTTGGGTACCAAGATTTCCATGGGGTCATAAACCCTAGTATGACACCTAATATTGTTGGATGAATACCTGATTGACTTGCACAAATCCATGCAATTAATCCCATAATACTATAAAGAAATATTGAACGAATTCCTACATAATTACTAAAGGCGATTAAAGTTAGCATGCAACCAACAGCAACCAGATAAGCAAGTGAAATTGTATCTGTGTAAAACAACGCAATCACTAGGATAGATCCAATGTCATCAACTATAGCAACTGCAAGTAAGATCACTTTTAATCCTGAAGGGACTCGTTTCCCTAACAAAGCCATGGCACCTAAGGCTATTGCAATATCAGTTGCCATTGGAATTCCCCAGCCAGATCGAGCAGCAGGATCATCAAGAATAAGTAAAAAAATTAATACTGGAACTATCATGCCCCCTAAAGCGCCCAGCAATGGAACGGGCAAACTTTTTTTATCAGCAAGTTCACCTACTAATACCTCTCTTTTTATTTCCGTTCCTACTAAAAAGAAAAAAATCACCATAGCTGCATCATTAATCCAATAATGCAAATCACCTGACAGAACATTATCACCAATTGCAAGTTTAATTTTTAAATGAACAAAATCATAATAAAGGTTGTCTAAAGGAGAATTAGCTATTACTAATGCCATCAATACAGCAATTATAATGATTATGCCACTTGATATCTCAGTATTAATAAAATTTTGAGCAGGCTGCGTAAAACGTTTTAATGTTGCTTTTCTTTTTGCTTGCCCTCTGAAACTAATCAGATCAAAAAAATCTTCAAAAAAATCATATTTACTTGCCATTTAGACCAAGCTCCTTTAGCGTGTTGCCTCATCATAAGCATCACCAATTATTTCTTTACTTCTCATCTGCGCAATATCATCGGATGAAAAACCTAACTGCATAAGAATTTCGTCATTGTTTTCGCCAACTAAAGCTGCTCGTTTATCCCAAGACGGTGCATCTGGTTCTATCTTCCATAAAAAACCACCTAGGAGTCTTTCAGGGATATAAGGATGATCGACGATTTGGAACCAATTCCTATCATGTAATTGTGGGCTCATAAGAGGATCGGGAGGTGACAAAACGGGAGCTGCAATAATTCCTTGGGCTTGTAATTTATCAGCTAAATCAAAAGCATCATACTTTTTGGTAAATTGATTGATATGAGAATCAATCTCTCCTCTACTATCAATTCTTCCCACAATAGAAGACCATGAATGTCCAATTTCTGCCCATTCCGGATGACCCATCATTGTGGTAAGATTTTGCCATTGTGAATCATTTTCAGCAGCTATATTAATCCAACTATCTTCACCTGCAGATTGATAACATCCATGCGGAACAATACTAGGATCTGAATTAGCAACAGGTTTTGCAACTCGATTATTCATTTTCCAATCAGAGATTATACCGGGAAATTGCCAGGCTAAATCTTCAATTTGAGCTAAATCAATATAACTGCCTTTACCAGTTCTATCCCTTTCCATTAATGCGCCAAGTACAGCTACAATCCAAGTTAATGGTACTGTGGCATCAGAATGTAAAATTGGTATTATTTCTTCAGGNGTACCATCTTGATANCCTCGTATTAAGGAATGNCCAGCCATTGCNTCAAACCCNACCCCAAACATAATTCTNCCTAGATATGGTCCTTCTTGACCCCANCCTGCCAAGGACAACATAGTNATTTTTTCATTAATCTCTTTAATGGTATCCCAACCATANCCAAGNCTATCNATTGTNCCTGCAGAAAAACTTTCAACAAGTATNTCTCCCCACCNAATCAGTCGNGTCAGTACTTCTCTTCCNTCTGNNGTNCTAATATCTAAAGCAATATTTCTTTTATTNCTATTNCCATGATGATGTGTATTAATTCGTTCATANATTGGGCCATCTCCTTCAGCTACTCNTGGATCAAGNCTAGGATCTCCAGCATTTCTAGTTTCTGATTTNCGAGGATAGCTTTCAACTTTAATGACATCAGCACCTAAATCCCCCATGAGNGANCAGCCAAATGGNCCAGCCCATACTTCNGAAATNTCAAGNACATTNATNCCTTNTAATAANTTACTAGTCATTTAAGTCCTTCACTATGTTGTNACTCCAGCACGAAATAAAGCTATGGTTTCTTGNTTGCTNTAACCGTNTTCTTCTAAAATTTCATTGGTATGTTGAGAAAAACTTGGNGCAGGTTTTGANTGCCATGCATCTGAATGTAATCCATTCATTCTAAAGGGAGGCCCTGCAATNGTTATATCACCAATNCNATCTTGNTTTCTAGTAATATAAGATTTCCTATNCACTGATTGCCGATCGTTCTCTAACTCAGATGCATCAAGNACAGGACANCACATNACNCCNTTNTCTTGTAATTCATCAAANGCTTCATATTTTGTTCTTGTNGAAAGCCATTCTTCAAGTATTTCTTTGAATGCCTCAAANTGTTTTGGTTTCTCTANNGGATCTGTAAATCGCTTGTCTGTAGACAAATCAGGTCTACCAATTGCATTGCATAGTCTTGAATAAACAGGATCCCTGCCAGCAGAAAAAAGCATATATCCATCTTTACATTTGTAAGCTCCCATTGGATACAGGCCTGTAGATTGACCTGCTGAACGTGGTTGTAAAGCACCATTTACTGCCCATAGAAAAAAACCACTATCAACATTACCCATTAAGGCCTCAACTCCTGCTACATCAACAAGACGAGACATACCTTCACTTCGACTACCCCAAATAGCCGCCATACCAACAGCTGCAGCAGTGGAACCAATTTGTACAACTCCAGCATAAGGACCATACCGAAGAGGTTCTCTGCCTGTGATTGAATGTCTATGCGACCTAGTAGACCAGCCAAATAAAGTAAGGTCATTTTCAATTCTATCCTTATAAGGACCTGTCATACCATGGGGAGTGATAGTTACAATATTTGTTAAAAGGCTATCTCCGTCTTTGAAGATATTTATTAAATCTAATGCTTCTTTGGCAGGAATATCCATAATTATAAGATTGGCTTTGCTTCCAAGTCGTTGAATAATCTCTTTACCAGAATTAGTTAAGTGATCAACAACAATTGATCTTTTGCTTGTATCAAATGCTAAGTGGACTGCCCCTTTATCAATATGGAAGATATCATCAGGAAACGGAGCAATTTTTCTTACTTCGCTTATTTGAGGGGGTTCAATTTTAATCACATCAGCACCAAAGTCAGCAAACTTTTTTCCTGCTGCGGATACACTTACAGTCCCACCTATTTCAATAACTTTTAATCCATCTAAAGGTTGTGTCATAATTTTCTCGTGAAAATGAAATACTAAGAATCAATACTATAGTAATTATAGGAGAATTAAAAGGAAAAAGTGTTATTGTCTAATAGAAATTAATTTTCATAATGATTTCCAATTGATCCATTTGTGTAGAACTCAGAAATCTTCTTTTCATCATATCCTAATTCAATTAAAATCTCTTCATTATGTTGCCCGACTAATGCAGTCGGTATATCCCAGCTAAGCGAGTCTGGCTCTACATCCCATAAAAAACCTCCCACCATAACTGGTCCAGTCCATTTATGAGTAATGGTTTGATGCCAAGAACGATCATGTAGCTGACTGGAAAGAAGAACATCTGGAGGAGTGACTACTGGTGATGCAATAACATTGTTATTTTGTAGTATTTCAGCAGCGTTGAACCCTTCATATTGCTTTGTAAATGATTCGATCGCATTATCAATCTCTTCTCTTCCTTTTATTCTACCTACAATACTAGAATATTTATGAGAAATTTCTGACCATTCGATTCTATCAATTATCTTACATAACCCTTCCCATTGTTGATCATCTTCAGCCGCAACAACTATCCATTTATCATCATCAATTGTCCGATATACACCGTGAGGAACAATGTGCGGGTCATCATTGCCTAATCTTTCAGGTATTCTTTGGTTCATCGTCCATTCTGCTAAAATAGTTGGGAATTGCCAAACTAACCCTTCCCACTGAGAAAGGTCGATAAATGTTCCTGTTTTTGACTTCTGACGTTGCAATAACGCAGTCAACGCAGCAAAAAAGATTGTTGAGGATCCTGTTGCGTCAGAATGAAAATTTGGATGAGTATCAACAAAATCTCCTTCTGGATAACCTCTTAAAGACAAATGACCTGTAGTAGCATCCAAGCCTGCACCCAAAGTAACCATTTTTTTATAAGGTCCTTCCAAGCCCCACCCTGCGATAGAAATCATTGTAATATTTGGATTAATTTTTTGAACATCCTTCCATCCAAATCCTAATTTTTCTATTTTGCCAGCAGCATATCCTTCAATAAAAACATCTGCATCTGAGAGCAATTTTTTTAATATCTGATTACCAGACTCTGTTCTAATATCAATTGCTATATTACGTTTATTACGATTTCCTTGATGATGTAGTGCATCCCTCTCATATACTGGGCCATCACCAGGCATCGTTGCATATCTAGGAGAAGTAGGCCTTGTTAATGAATGTCTAGGAAAAGATTCGACTTTAATAACATCAGCACCCATATCACCCATTAATGATGCACAGACGGGACCAGCCCATGCTTCAGTCATTTCTATGATTTTTAATCCTTCAAGCGATGCATTGCCCATATCTTTAACCTATAATTTTTGCACGAAATAGTGCAATGATTTCTTCTTTAGAGTAGTCAAGTTCTTTAAGAAGTGTATTTGTGTGTTCACCCAACTTTGGTGCAGATTCTAATTTAAAACTTTTATCATTCATTTTATTTAAATGGAAAGGAGCCCCTGCTAGAAAATGCTCGCCAATCGCAGAATCTATTTTCACAAATGATTTCCTTGCTTTTGCTTGAGGATCATCTAAAAGATCTGATGCATTCAAAACTGGAGCAACCATAACACCATGCTCTTGCAAATGCGTAAAAATATAATTCTTATCATGCTGATCTAAATAAGGTCCTAAATATTCCATGAATGCATGCCAATTATTTTCTCTATCTTTAGTAAATCGCTCGTCTTCCAAAATTTCTGGATGTCCTATTGCATGACAAAGCCTAGAGAACCATGGTTCTTCATTTGCAGATAATATGACATATCCATCTTTGCAAGGATAAATACCTGTGGGGTATCTAGTTTTTAATTGCCCACCAATTCTCTCAGGTAAATTACCTGTAAATATCCAACTAACAAAACCAGTGTCAACATTACCTAGAATTGCTTCTACGCCAGCAACTTCAGCATCTCTTCTTATTTGATCATGTTGGTGCCCCCAATAAATACCTACTGCAACAGCAGCAGCAGTATGACCTATCTGAACAAGTGTAGAACCTGGAGCATTACGTAAAGGTGACATATTTTCCATTGAGTTTCTATACATTCTGGTTGTCCATGCAAGAATCGACATATCATTTTCTAGCCTATCTTGAAATGGCCCAGACATCCCATGTGGAGTAATTGATACCGTACTAGGATATTTAACCCCATTTATCAGACTTCGTAATTTTTTAGTTTTTTCTACTGTAGTGTCAAAAATTACTAGATCGGATAATTGATATAATCTATCTAGTACTTCAAGCCCTGAGTTACTAGAATAATCCACAATGATTGATTCTTTCCCTGTGTCAAATGCTAGATGATACGCCCCGCCATTAATATCTGGAATATCTCCTTTAAATGGCGGCATTCTTCGAATTTTATTACCAGAAAATGGTTCAACTTTAATAACGCGAGCACCATAATCAGAAAAAGTTTTTGTGCATGCTGAGCCAGCAATAGAATCACCTATTTCAACTACACACATTCCATTTAATGGTTGAGTCATATTTACCACCGCATTATGTTATGTCAATATAACATAATAGAACTAAAATTGATATTTAGGAAAAAAAATGCCTCGGGATAAGAAAAAATATATATTAGATGATGAAAAAAAGATAAAACTCCTTCAGGAAAGCAGAATAATAAATTTAGCCACAATTAACAAAAATGGATTGCCTCACCTAGTACCTATGTGGTTTATCCTTGATGCAAATAATGATATCAATTTTACTAGTTACCACAAATCACAAAAAATTATCAATCTTCAACGTGACAACAGAATTGTTATTATGTTAGAGAGTGGTACACACTATGAAGAATTACATGGGTTGGTTCTGGAAGGTGAAGCAGAAATAAGTACAGATAAAGAATTGATCATAAAAATAATGAATCAAATAACAGCAAAATATAAAACTAAAAGAGATAAGCAAGATATTGCTAAACAAGCAAATAAAAGAGTAAATGTTAAAGTTAAAGTTAAAAAAATTATTAGTTGGGATATTGGCAAATCATAAACTATTTCAATGAACGCATGCCAAGTTTCTCTCTCTCAGCATTAATAAATATTAAAAGTTTCTTTTCCTTAGAAAAAAAATTAACTAAGTGTGATGAGCTAACGCCTAATTTTTTACTAGTTGATTGAATTTGCCAACTATGCATAAAAAGTATATCTAAGATAATACCAGCAACAATAAGATAGTTAGGATTGTTAGAAGATAAATTAATTTTACTATTTCTCACTAACAATTTATCATTAAAATATTTTTCTAATTGAAATAATGCAATACATCTTTTTAAAGAAAAATCCGATCGATATTTACAGACTATTCCTATTTTTAATTTATTTAATGCATCTTTTTGATTAGCCTGCAAAGATCTGCTTCTTGATGAAGTAACAGCGATATCGCCATCAAATAAACTAATNCTNACTGAAGAAGCTTTCTTATCTCGATGTTGNCCNCCTGGTTTTGAAGATAAAAAATTGCCAATTANACATTGTTGNAGTAATTCTTTTTCACTCAGAAGAAANAATGATATCCAGTTTTTTTGTTTTAATAATTCAATTTTATCCATNATTGCTTATATAATACTTTAAAACGGACNTAAATTAATTACTAATTATATTGAAAATGNTTTATGNGNTGAGGNTAACATGAAAGATANAAAACGAGTTCAAGTAATTGGNGCNACTGGTTATGGTGGTGTTGGTATTATTGAATTATTAATCAATCACCCAAATTTTGAAATTACAAGTCTGCTTGCAAAAGANACTGTCGGTANTACNATNGATAAATATTATCCNCATTTAAANAANTTATCTTCTTTNCCAATTGAGGAAACCTCTGAAGNNACAATTGGANAAAACTGTGANATNATNATTTTTGCAACTCCAGACACAGTTGCAGCNANTACATTAAGTTCAATCTACAAAGAGAAGATACAGGGAAAAATAAAAATAATTGATTTTTCTGGAGATTTTAGATTTTCTACAGAAGAACGTTATAATGAATATGCTGAAAAACATCCTAAAATAAAGAAACCAAATCATAAATTTTCTACTTTATTAAATGAATCAGTCTATGGATTGCCTGAATTATTTAAGAACAAAATAGCAGGTGCTTCAATTATTGGCAATCCTGGATGTTTTGCAGTCTCGATGATTTTGGGGCTTGCACCCCTTAACAGCAGTAAAATGATTGATACAAAAAATATAACAATCGATGCTGTTACTGGAACATCTGGCGCAGGCAAAACTCTTAGTGAAGTGTTACATTTTTCAAATATGGAAAATAATTATATCCCTTATAGAGCATTAGATCATCAACATGTAACTGAAGTGAAAAAAGTAGTTTCAGACATCGGTAATCCAATTGAATCGTTGCATTTTGTGCCTCATTTAATCCCAGCAACCAGAGGAATTATGTCCACAATTCACATTACCTTATCAGAAAAAACTCCGGCAGATAAATTAATAAATATTTTTAAAGAATATTATGCCAGAGCGCCGTTTGTAAGAATCATTGATAACTTGCCAACAATCAAAAATGTTCGAGGTTCAAATTATTGTGATATATCTGTAAAAATTGACCAAACAGGTAAACATGCTGTAATTTTCTCTGCTATTGACAATTTGCTCAAGGGACAAAGTGGAAATGCATTACAATGTATGAATATTATGTTTGGGCTTGAGGAAACAACTGGTTTAGAAAAACCACCTTTTTATCCTTAAAAAATCAGAAAATTTAAGAAGCTTAGTCTTTATCAATAAGAATGCGTCTTGCAGGATAATTAATGACAATATTTTCATCATCTAGCCTTTGATGCAAACGCTTAATGACAATGTGTTTCAATGAACCAACATCACGTCTGTTCACTGCACGAATTTTTACTAAAAAATTAATATTAGAGTCTCCAAATTCTGTGAACAAAAATAAAGGTTGTCGAGTTGTAACTGCTTGGTCATTTTCTTCAATAATTTTTGTTAATTCATCCAAGCAAACTCGTTCAACTATTTGTAAGTTTGATTCATAGGCAACACCAGTTTCAACTTTGACATCCATTGGAGAATCAACTGCATCAAAGTTTGTTACAGTTGCATCTGCTAAATGAGAATTTGGGATCATGATAAGATTATTATCAAAAGTCCGCAGTCTCGTTGCTCTCCATCCAATATCCTCAACCCACCCAGTTGGCCCCCCCTCGATTTCAATAAAATCGTTAACACGCACAGACGAATCAGAGAGCATATATGAACTAGCAATAACGTTACTGAGAATTGGTTGCACAGCTAATGCAAAAGCAAAACCTCCGATTCCTAGTCCAGCCAAAAGAGGGCTAATGGAAATTCCCATCATAGTTAAAATAATTAAAAATGCTGCAAGCCATGAAATAAAATTAACAAGCCGTTTAATTATAGGTAAGTTAGACCGATTAATAAAAATTTGTAATTTACTGCTGCCGGTAAAAGAAGGATTAAAAATATATTCAGATTCATACCAGGTAATAAAACTATCAAAAGTCCTTCTCAAAATCAAAAGACTTATTGCAACATTAAATGTCATCCATAAATTATCAATATAATTTTGATATTCAAGAAGGCTATCTATAGAATCAATAGCAATAAAAATACCTTGGCCAATAATAACAAAAAATATAGGGCGCTTTAAACTATTTACTAGTTGATCATCTAAAGTTGACTCAGTAGATTGTGTAAGTTTATTAATTACCCTTTTTAACAAAAATATGCTAACAAAACTGAGCAAAGCAAAAAAAAGTAATATCATTAGTGCAAATACTAATTCAGAAGCTAGATCAGATTCGAACATAATTATCACCAAATTTATAATAATGATAGTGTAACTTATATTTCCTATTAAGCGCTAAATTAAATTTTAATGTTTTTTTAAAAAGCCTTATTTGCAATAAAAGTAAATTTAATTAAATATAAAGATACAATGAATAAAAATTTCAAAACCAGTTTATTAATTAAATTATTAATCATCATGCCAAGCTTATTTATATGCTGTTCAGATACAAATTCAGATTTAAAACCTCAAAATCAACAAAATAGTGCTCAGCCTGTTTTGCAAGCTATCAAAGAGCCTTCACCACAACCTATCAAGAAGACTGTGTCTCAACCAATGAAGGAGGCTGTGAAAGAAGTAATTCAAGAACCGAAATTACAAACTCAAAATACAAAAAAAATATTTGATAATTGTGTTTTAAAAGAGAATCATATCGAGTGCATAGATTTAGATTATGCAAATACTAATAATATTCGTCAAACGCTCAATCTGTGGATACCGTGTAAAAATAAAAAAGTTCTTGCAGATTGCATGAGTGATGAATCATATGAAGTAATTGTTCATGTACATGGTGGAGGTTTTGTCGCAGGCCAGAAAAGAGAAAGCCCAAATATAAGTCTCCTTAATACAGGATTTGCATATGCGTCTATTAATTATCGTCTTGGAGTAGAAGGATTATTTCCAAATTTCCTTCACGATCAAAAAGCTGCAATCAGATGGTTACGCGCTCATGAAAAAAATTATAATTTAACTACTAAGAGTATTGGTGCATATGGCAATTCTGCAGGAGGTGCATCAGTTGGCCTTTTAGCAGCTACAAGTGGATTACAAAATTACACAATAAATGAACGATTTATCAATTTAGAGGGAAACGTTGGAGGCAATCTTGAATATTCTTCTAACATACAAGCAGCAGCTAATTTTTCTGGACATAGTGATGCAATAAAATTGACTCAGCAACCCACCGGGGCAAAGCCTAGAGTTGTTNTNCCTAATTTTTTATCCGCAATTAGTTTAATAACTTACTTAGGNGAGGGNATTCCNATGCCTCATCTAATAATACATGGAGATAAAGATCAAGTTGTNTATTATGAGCAAGCATTAATATATCTAAATAAATTACAAGAAATATATCCTANTCAAACTGTGGAATATAATTTAATCACTATANAAAATGGAGGACACGGTGGTTGGNGCTCTAGCGTAGGTCAAGAAACAAATAANATNTTGAAGAACTTTTTTTTACGTCATATTAAAAANTTTACTAANATTNCTGAAGAAAAATCACGCACTTTGGTATCAAATANAACTAATTAATTCTTNATTTCTCAATANTTTTTTTACTNCTCATATCAANAAGCCAAATAAAATAGAATGCCNNNGTAGANAGTAAAGCCATGCCAGCTAGCAAATAAAAAACTGCATCTGTTCCGAATAGCTCAGCAACATANCCGCAAATTATTCCAGCAACNGACGCNACTCCAAAGCCAAGAAAAAANTGCAAACCAAATGCCTTACCAATAGCTCCTTGAGGAGCAAAACTTGCCATCAANCTATTTGCNATAGGTTGTTGNCCCCAATTAAAAATGACAAAAANAGCTANANAAATAATNAAANTCCATCCNGANGAAAAACCAATGATCAAACAAGAGGGAACAAGGATAANATTAAACAATAATGCTGCNGCAGCAGTATTCATCTTGTCAGCTAANTAACCNCCAAAAAATTGTCCAAGAATACCAGTAAGCAATAATATNGTNGTCAGNCTNCCTGCTATTACAGNGCTATCATAGGAAAATATTTTGATGCCNAGNTGATTAGCAATATGCAATGCAAAAAATGTTAACGCNCCNCTNTAGATAAANCCATTAGCTATAATAGTTACATANATCAACAATANTCTTTTCTCNGTCCATTCACTTAATNTCTTTGTCATTGNANCCAANTTAAAAGNAAAGCTCTTAGTANCATNTTNATCATTNTGACTNTCGATTAAACCAAGNTCTTTTTGTCTTTCTANAACTTCTTCTTTAGACGGTGCAAATTTTTGAAAAAATAAATANGCAATGAANGCAATGNNNCCAACAGCNACGTAAGAAATACGCCAACCAAATGTNGACGCAATAAATACTGCAAGGGCTGGCGAAGTAGCTANNCCNATATTNCCNNCNACTCCATGCTTAGCNAAGCCACTNCCTCGATTTGCAGCCATAATAGCTACCATTGCAGTACCAGGAGGATGATAGAGNCCAATAATAGCACCNAGANACAATAAAGAAAAAGATAATACGTACAAATTNGGNGACCATGCAACTACAAAAGAAAGAATAGCGGCNGCAAACAGTGAGCGAGCTATTAATTTCTTTTCACCAAGCTTNTCAGANANAAAACCNGCNACAATAGCNGTNCCNCCAAATAGNACTGTCCCAGCTGTTGCTAAAGAACCAAGAGCAGTTAACCCAATATCAAATTCTTNCCCTACATATATCAAAACAGCAGCGAAGGTNACTTCGATCATATGNANNGTGCCATGNGCAATCATNGCTGATAAAACAGGTNTTTTCAAATTAACTCCAAAAAATATNAAATCTNATTATATAATCAATNNNNGNATATGCTATAAATAATTTCATGAAAAAGAATCAAATAAAACAAATTTGGGAAAAAGATGNCATTGCAGTTGGTGGTTGGNTAACTGTGAATTCTTCNCTTAATGCAGAAATAATGGCAAATTGTGGCTTTGATTGGTTATGTGTTGANATGCAACATGGCTTAATTGATTTTGGAGATGCNNTNCCNATGATTCAGGCAATTTCAACTACAGATTGNGTTCCTNTAGTTAGNGTGCCATGGAATGAACCNTATCAAATNATGCAAGTNTTGGATGCNGGNGCNTATGGAGTAATTATNCCATTAATAAATAATAAAGCTGATGCTGAAAAAGCTGTTGCATCATGTAANTATCCCCCAGCAGGTAAAAGATCTTCAGGAGCAGCACGAGCTGCATATTCCTGGGGTTCAGATTATAAAGATTTTGCTAATGATGAANTCNTATGCATTGTAATGATTGAAACTCAAGAAGCATTAAACAACCTTGATGAAATTCTTTCAACTCCAGGNNTTGATGCTGCTTATATNGGTCCATCTGACTTGGCTTATGCAATTGGCGTTGAGCCAACTGGAGATAATCACTCNANGGAACANCATGATGCCATAATGAAGATCTNTGATGCATNCATTAAACATAATGTTATTCCTGGTNTTCATACACATAGTTTNGAATTTTCACAAAAATATAAAGANATTGGTTTTAAAATGATAATGCTTGGTGCTGAATCTCGATTTATAAAGCATGCAACATCTGAAATAAAATCTCTAAAANAAGATTCATAAATTTCCATCTACAAGATGATAGTTTGTAATGATTAATTCATTAATTTGACCACGACTTTTNACTGCAGATGATANNGATCTTCTNGCTTGAATATATTGAATNCTATATTTACTTGCTTGNTATGCNCCAATNATCCAAGGATGATCNGAATTCGATAACATAACATATATCTGCTTTTTTGTTAAATCATCAATGAGCAATTTTAAATTAAGNTGTTCATCATGTAAAAATTTATTNGATGTATAACTNGTAAAATCAGCAGTTTTTGAAATTGGATAGAATGGTGGNTCTAAATAAATTAAATCTTTTGCTTTTGCATCNNCATAACCNTTNCTAATNTCATGTTGTTTTAACTNAACATCATCTANTAAGTNTGAAATNGCTAATAAATTATCAGNNTCACAAATTTTTGGCGATTTATATTTACCATGCGGTACATTAAATTTTCCAGCCTTNTTAACTCTATANAANCCATTGAANCATGTTTTATTTAAAAAAATAAATTTACTTGCNNTTTCAACTGAATTTANGGGTTCATAAGCACGCATCTCATAATAATATTTTTCTCTATCANNCAAATCATGANNCAAATAAATTTCTTCAATTTTTTTTAAATGNTTTATCAATNNGTTAACGTCACTTTTAACAATNNNGTAGGNNTNAATNAAATCTTCATTNTAATCACCGATAAAGAATTTTCNATNNNTATTTTTNTCTTTCTTAAGATCNATNAAAAANGCNCCNCCGCCNATCATNGGNTCATGAAAATTAGAAAAATNTTCTGGTAAATAANTATNAAGAGANCTCAAAACGCTNGACTTNCCACCNGCCCATTTTAAAAATGGTTTTGGANCATGAGTATCTAATTTCATATTTAATCTTCCAGAAATATTTCTGAAACATTATTGTAACATTTTGTTATTAATATCTAGACATAAATTTATTTTACATGGAGGTTTTTATGGATACCGGAGATACAGCTTGGATTCTCACAAGNTCAGCTTTAGTTTTATTTATGACACCCGGCTTAGCATTTTTTTACGGAGGAATGGTTAGNACAAANAATGCTCTAGCCATGCTAATGAAAAANCTTGTTGCTCTNGGAGTAATAAGNGTNGTTTGGATGTTGNTTGGTTTTTCCTTAGCTTTTGGAGAAGATATTGGTGGAATAGTTGGTGANCTNCATTATTTNGGATTATTNAATTTAGGGCAATCTAATGANNCATTNGGGCTAACAATACCTGATAACGTTTTTATGATTTTTCAAATGATGTTTGCAATTATTACNCCAGCTTTAATCGCTGGTGCTATNGCAGAAAGAATGAAGTTCAGTGCTTGGGTAATTTTNATAGCACTTTGGTCAATCATTGTTTATTCTCCAATGGCTCATATGGTATGGGGTGGAGGATTTATTGCAAATAATATNGANGCATTAGACTTTGCTGGAGGTCTAGTTGTACATATCAATGCAGGTGCTGCAGCTCTTGCTGCTNTAATGATACTAGGAAAAAGAAAAGANAGTGGANCAGACCCNGTTAGACCTAGCTTAGTACTNTTAGGAGCAGGNGTACTTTGGTTTGGTTGGTTTGGTTTTAATGCTGGTTCTGCTTTAGCTGCNGANGGCATTGCTGCAAATGCTTTCGTCACAACACAAATTGCTGCNGGNGCNGCTGCTCTTGGATGGATAGGATANGAAGCACTAATTGGCAAAAAACCTTCATCAATTGGTTTTGCTTCTGGNGCAGTAGCAGGANTAGTAGCAATNACTCCTGCAGCAGGATTTGTTACTGCTTTNTCGGCATTATTGATTGGNATTGCAGCAGGANTAATTTGNCCAGCAGCTGTNCAATTAAAAGAACGATTTAATTATGATGACTCTCTNGACGTAGTCGCTGTACACCTTGTAGGAGGTATTGTAGGCTCACTTATGCTTGGCTTGCTTGCTGATGTNGCNGTGAACTCNGGTGGTNCAAATGGACTATTTTTAGGNAATGCNGATCTATTTATTAATCAATTAATTGCGATAATAATTACCNTAGCTTATTCATTTATACTTACTTACGCNATTATCAAGTTNATTGATATNACGATAGGNATAAGNGTTAGNTCAGATGAAGAAGATGCTGGTTTAAATATGAGNCTGCATGGTGAGAATTTTGCTGGTAAGGAATAGTTAAACCTCCAATTTAACTACTCAATTGTATTATCTGAGGANTAATACAATAATGAAAAAGGGCTAGATAGAATATCTAAGCCCTTTTTCATTTTTAGTAAAATCTGTTAATATCTTGCCATGGTAAATGAAATATATCCTCTCGGCACNCTTCCTGCANTTGGAGAAGTNCCTAAAAAAATGCATGCTGCAGTTTTNCGTCAAGAGAACTANGGNCATCCTGCAAATGCTTTTACAATTGAAAAAGTTGACATACCTAATATTGGTAAAAATGATGTACTCATTGCNGTNATGGCTGCAGGAGTAAATTATGATGGCGTGTGGGCCGCATTAGGTAATCCAGTAGACGTCATTAAACAAAATGCAAGNCGAGGTTATAAGGAAGATTACCATATCGCAGGTTCGGATGCTTCTGGGGTTGTCTGGGCAATAGGTGATGAAGTTAATAATGTTGTAATAGGNGATGAAGTTGTTATTTCATGCGGTATTTGGGATNAGAATGCAAANGATATTCAGGATGGTAAAAGTCCAATGGAATCTGAAACAGCAGGAATATGGGGATATGATACAANCTATGGTTCATTTGCNCAATTTGCATTAGTCAAAGATTTTCAATGCTACGAAAAACCAAGNCATCTAACATGGGAACAAGCTTCTTGCTTTATGCTTACTGGCGCAACTGCTTTCAGGCAATTAATGGGATTCCCTCCTCATCAACTTCATAAAGAAGATCCAGTACTAATATGGGGNGGTGCCGGCGGTTTGGGAGAAATGGCTATCAAGATATNTAGAGCATTTGATGCNGTGCCTATTGCGGTAGTATCCGATCAAGAAAAAGAAGAATTTTGTAAGAGTATNGGNGCTAAAGGAACAATTAATCGGAAGNATTTTACACATTGGGGTCGATTACCAAATATAGANAATGGTATAGAAATGAAAAATTGGACACTAGAAGCAAAACGTTTTCTNAATGCATNTTATGATGCGCTTGGAGAAAAACGTAAACCAAGAATCATTTTTGAACATTCTGGTCAAGATACAATACCTACATCAATATTTATATGTGATACAGGAGGAATGGTTGTAATTTGTGGTGGCACATCNGGTTATAATGCAGATGTAGATTTAAGATATCTATGGGTAAAGCAAAANAGATTACAAGGATCTCATTTTGCAAATCCAGATGATTGCGCAGGCATTAATAAGCTTGTCAAAACAAAAAAAGTTACNCCNACAATTTCTGAAATTTTAGATTTTGAACAAATTGGTCTATCTCATCAAAAATTATTGGATAATAAAAATAAATCTGGAAGTATGGTCATCAAAGTTGGAATAAAATAATTATTATGAAAGCNAAGTAATATGGANCCAACCAATCAAGATTTGATGCAATTAGAAAATTTTGCATACGATTTGGCAACGCAATCAGGGCAAAAAATAATTAATGCACTAATAAATCCTGGAGAAATATCATACAAAAATCAATCGAATCAATCTAAGGTGCCGAATAATCCAGTGTCTGATTCTGATAAGCTTATAGAAGCATTTATCAGAAACGAAATAAGACAAAAATATCCTGAACATTCAGTTATTGGAGAAGAGGAAGATGCAACTGGATCCACGACTGAACCTTTCACATGGGTTATCGATCCAATTGATGGAACAACTAATTTCATTAACAATCTACCAATTTTTGGATGCTCAATAGGACTGATGTATAAAAATAGTCCAATTATAGGTGCCATATGGCTTTCAACCTCTCATACACTGACACATGGCGTATATCATGGCAATATTAATGGAAGCGTACAATTTAATAAACAAAAAATTGTTATAGCAAAAAATCATAATACTGTTAAAAGAAGATTACACACGCTCCCTTATGGAGTACCTACTCGCAGTAATCAAACAGATGTTAGAGTGAGCGGTTCTGCAGTATTCGAAATCGCATTATTAGCTGTGGGAGTTATTGATGGTGCTTATTTAAATAATATGCGTCTATGGGATATTGTAGCGGGCATTGCATTATTAAGAGCTGCAAAAAAAGAAACTTGGTTAAAATCAGAAAAAAATTGGATACAAATGGAAAATAAACTAGACAGCAATCTTCCTTTACCAGAAAATCCAAAAAGTATTCAAAAATGGCGTGGTACAATTGTTGCTGGCGAGAATGATGATGTATTAATGCTAAAGCAAAGATTTTCATCTAGAAAAATAATTAAAGTATTAGTATTGAGAATTCTTGCTAAATTAAAATATTNGAGTAAAACTAAATTAATGGCCANGGCCAACAGCGCCATGGATACATACTAGGTAAAAATGGTTCTTTAATAATTTCATTACAGCGCTCAATTAATGCATNCATTTCTTCGTTAGATAGCAAAGTNTNAATTTTTGACTTATTTTGATGTAATGCTTTTTTTAAATCAACTAAATCTTCTATAATATTTTTTTCAATCTNCTGTGNAGAATAATCCCATATAACCGTTCGTAATTTTTTTTCTGAATGGAATGATAATGCATTATCNATNCCCAATAACTCACCAGAGNNACTTTTAATAATATGACCTCCTTTTCTNTCTGCATTATTTATCAATAAATCAAAGACTGCAATTTTAATTAGCTGTTTTTTGTTTTCTTCATCTTCCACAAAATGAAAATAGTTTTGAGTAGGATCATGATGGATNTACTCTTGTACTGAGCCNAGNCCCATTGGGCCNTCTCTTACNACAATTGAAGGTACAATTGACCATTTTAATAATTGATCAATTTCAAAAGCTACTAACTCCCTATTTGGCAAAGTATTAATATCAAAATCAAATAGTTCCATTAAGCCTTCGATTGGCTTATAAATACTTAGTAAGCGATCATTTAAATTATTTTGTAAAACTGTTAAATAAACATAATTAGAGCCTCTATATANAGGTTGCATTTTTGTAAATTCAGCTGTAGTCAAAAAATTAATTTTGTCATCAGTNTTCAGNTCATTAACATAGTCTTGAACATTAAAATCATCAGCTGCAAAATTATTCACAAATATACTATTCCTTNACTACTAATCTTTGATTNCAGCCTAGNCCTANACGCATAGCAGTNCAGTGCATAATCATTATTGAATACATATAAAGNTGTGANTGTAATATTTGCTGAATATCAGCAATTTCATTTTTATCAATATTATTTTTNAAGCAATANNNATCATCNCCTTNTATAGGATAAGCAAAATGTTTACTTGATGATAATGCATAATAATACAAACCTCTACTTCGTTTTCTAATTTCAGGNAAAGTATACAAATGCTGCAATTGCTCCCAAANAAAAATAAGATAATCATTAAATTTTGCTATACCTAAATATAAATCAGGAATTAAATTTGTTTCAAAAATTTCTTTNAATTGATTTTTGTAAAGNAANTTATCNTGATCAAAAAGAANNAAATTGTAACTTTTATTNNTGANCTCATTTTCAGAATACTTNCTNTCATTTTTTTCTCCTTTGCCGCCAATGCTTATATGNTTAAATGNCTCTTGAAGAGCAGNTAGAATTAAAAGCATCTGTGGCTGTTGATATTGAAAAATATTAAGAATATTAATNAGCTCATNTAAATTTGTAAATTTTGNATNNTCTAAAAAAACTTTATGCTGATTCAAATTAATTATGNCTTCAANAGGTTCNAGNGACATATCNTTNATATACATTGCATTATTAATAAAGCCTTGAGTATTAATNCTTGNAAATAATTGTGGAATAANTTTTTCAGAATAATTNTNGTGTTGANATAAATCTTCGANCACTTTTGGTAAAAATGGGGTNCTTAANAAGGTTAAAATATTACTNTTCATTTTATTGCATACTTATATATTAAAAAAACTTTCTATTAACTTTTACGTTCAATAAGCTCTAGATAAAATATACTGTAACAAAATAATTATATTTTAGATAAGTNACTTATGAAAAAAATAACNCCACATACATTGTTANTAGCGGAGCCTCGAGGTTTTTGTGCAGGNGTAGTCAGGGCAATTGAAGTANTAAATTACTTACTCGATCATGAAAAACCNCCNATATATTCGTATCATGAAATTGTACANAACACATATATAGTAGAGAACTTNAAAAAAAGAGGTGTNATCTTTACGGATGCNATNNANGAAGTNCCAGAGGGTGCANGAATTGTTTTTAGNGCACATGGAATTTCACCTTTAATTATGCAGCANGCAAAAAATAAAAAATTAAAAATTATTGATGCNACTTGTCCTCTAGTTACAAAAGTGCATTTAGAAACAAAAAAAGCAGCTAAAGATGGNTATGANATNCTNCTTGTTGGACATCGAGGACATGATGAGGTGGANGGAACATTAGGNGAAGCTCCACANCAAACAACCGTNGTNGACTCTATTGAAGAAGTAAACACATTAAATGTAAANTCAGAAAAAATTTTTGTAGTGACTCAAACCACTCTTTCAGTAGATGATACACATGANATTATTGAAAATATTAANAGTAAATTTCCANCGGCAGANATTAGNAATGANATATGTTATGCAACTACCAATAGACAAGCNGCAGTAAAAGAATTAGCAAAAAAAGCTGANCTTATTNTAGTTGTAGGTTCNCCAAANTCAAGTAATTCAGTCAGATTAATGGAGCATGCTAGGAGTGCNGGTGTNACTGCATATCGNATAGAAGGCATTGAAGAAATAGAAGAAGANTGGTTTAANAACGTAGNTATTGTTGGNTTAACTGCAGGTGCATCAGTNCCAGATGAATTATTAGATCCAATAATTAATTCACTAATGGCAAAAGGNATAGAAAAAATTGANACGATAACAGTTGCTCAAGAAACCGTCGAATTTAANCCTCCNAANGATCTNCCNATACCTAGNCGNACTCTTACNCAATAATNATAGGAGANAAATTGAAAAATAAATTAATTAATTTATTAATACTGATNTNATTATTTNTTTTGGTCANATTTTTAAATTCTAATTTTATTTTTCTANTNTTNTTGTTTATTGGAATGAATTTAGGAATTCAATATATTCATTCCAATTCAGCAAAAAAAAGACCGAAAATCGTTTTGGCAAGATACATTTTGGTCTTATGGATAATCACTGGAGCCATTGTTTTGAATTTTGAGACACTAATAAAAATAAATTACTTACTATCTATTTTAATTTATTTTTCTTGTGCTTTTTCTGGATTTATTTTTATTGGACCAATTTATAGAAAATGGCTAGCTATTCGTTAGCAGTAGAAAAAATTTCATCCATGTATGAAAATGAGCGTGCAATTGAATCTGCAAAATTCAAGCCTAATAAAGCTCCTTGTGCTACGACATGTCGTGGATAATCTGACAGATGTATAGGCACTCCAGTCTCAATCAAAAGAAGCTTATCAATTAAATTAAGCATGGCGCCACCGCCTGTAACCATAATCCCTCGATCAATAACATCTGCCGCTAATTCTGGTGGTGTTTTATCTAGTACAGAAACAATTGTAAGAGCTATCTCTGTTAATTGAGGCTCAATAGCACTAGCTATTTCATTAGAACTAATTGAAATTGTTCTAGGAATCCCAGAAAGTTGATCTTTGCCTCTTATACCAATAGTTTGTTCTTGGCTTGTTTCAATTGCTGAGCCGATATTAATTTTTATTTCTTCAGCTGCTCGCAATCCAATTACTAAATTATGTCTTCTTCTAATATAATCTGCTATAGATATATCAAGAGTATCCCCACCAATACGCACAGACGAACTAGCAACAACTCCAAACATTGATATAATTGCTGCTTCTGTTCTACCACCTCCTATATTCAATACCATGTGACCTCTTGGTGAATGTATTGGCAAACCAGCTCCTATTGCAGCTGCAACTGGTTCAGAAATTAGATAAGGAGGCCTTCGTGAGCCTGCTGCAATAGCAGCATCTCTAATTGCACGTTGTTCCACGTTAGAAATACCCAATGGCACACCAATCATTAATTTTGGCTTTACGATTTTTAATGGGCCTAGTACTTGCCTAATAAAAAAAGTTAACATCGCTTCAGCAATACGATAGTCTGTAATAACTCCTTCTCGTAAAGGACGTATAACTTGAATTGATTCTGGCTGTCTGCCTAGCATACTTTGTGCATTACGACCAATTGCAACAACAGTTTCATCATTTTTTGTAAGAGCAACTACAGATGGTTCATCTACTACAACGCCTTTTCTGTCTTCAGCAATAACTATATTTGATGTCCCAAGATCCACGCCAATTTTTTTTACAAACATTTTTTAGCTCCAGATTTAGATCTTTGTATTTTTGCACCAAGACCTTTTAATTGTGCAACTATAGTGCCATAACCTCTATCAATATGATCAATATTATTAATTAATGTTCGTCCATCAGCTATTAACCCCGCAACGATTGCAGCAGCGCCGGCACGAACATCAAGTGCTCCTATAGTAGTGCCAGAAAGTTTCTTAGGACCTTTGATATAAATCTTCTGCTTCTCAATTCTAATATCAGCACCCATATTATTGATTTCATTAACATATAATAACCTATTATCAAACACTCGCTCATGGACAATAGATAGGCCATCAGCCTGTGTAAGCATGACAGCAACTGGTGCTTGTAAATCGGTTGGAAAACCAGGATAGGGAACAGATTGAACATTTACAGGCAAAACTCCTGAGGATGCATCGATTTCCAAGCTTTCTTCATGTTCTTTGATATTAATGCCTGCATCTCTAAATTTTTCCACTATAGCCACCATGTGATCTGAATTTATATTGTGCAAAGTTGCTCTTCCTTGAGTAGCAGCTATACAAGCCATCATTGTTCCAGCTTCTATACGATCTGGTATGATGGATATTTCTGTACCATGCAATTTTTCAACTCCTTGGATATTTAACGTTTGACTTCCAACACCAGAAATTTTTGCTCCCATCGAATTAAGCATATCAATCAAAAGTCCCACTTCAGGTTCAGTAGCAACATTTTCAATAATGGTATTACCAGAAGATAGAGAAGCCGCAAATAAAATATTCACTGTGGCAAGTACACTTGGGTAATCAAAAACAATCCTATTGCCTTGTAAAGTTGAAGCAGTAGCTACAATTTGATTCTCAACATTTTCTAACTTTGCGCCTAGTTTGACAAGCCCTTCTAAATGTATGTCAATGGGCCTAGTGCCAATTTGATCTCCTCCAGGCATAAAACATGAAACCTCTCCAAATCTTGCAAGCAACGGTCCCAAAACTAAGATTGATGCACGTAACTTGATAGAAAGATCTTCAGAAATCATTTTTGATTGAATATTTTTCGCTTGCAATGTGATAGAGCTTTCATTTGCAGTAATGAGCACACCAAGAGATGATAAAATGTGACTAATGCTTTCAACGTCAGAAATTTTAGGAACATTATGAAGAATGATAGTTTCTTCTGTAAGTAAAGAGGCAGCAATAGCACAAAGTGCAGCATTTTTTGAACCATTAATGTTTACGGTACCATTCAAGCTGATTCCGCCATCAATAATAAAAGTTTCATGATGTTTTGGGCTCATCTAATCTCCTAAATCAGCACAAACGAAGGCACGAATACTAACAAATTCTTATACATAATGAAAATGATAGATTGATAAATGAAAGAATACCAGAAGCATGAAAATAATTAACAAAAAAAGTTTATTTAATACTATAGCTTAAGTCNTAACTCTGCTCTTTTNAAANCTTGNTTGGCTCGAGCAATGTCAATTTGTTCATCATCAGAAAGAGGCTTGACCGNCAATTCTNTTNANTGCACGNTCTTTAGCATTTTCAGCTCGTGTTGAAACAATGTCTNCTACAATCTCNCATGCATTAGCTAAAATAACTATTTTATCCTCTAGNACTTCTANAAANCCTCCATGTATTGCATAGCTAGANGCATTGACACTTGACTTGACATTNGCAAGTCCAATATCAAGNGCAGTAATAATACTAATATGATTAGGTAAAATAGTTATTTCTCCATCAATNGTAAGAACATTTAAAGATTGGATATCTTCAANGNTNATNGATTCAGAATCNGGNTGTAAAATAATTAANTCCATANAATTTCCCAACTTAAATGAAAATNAATTTTCGAGCTCTTTAGCACGNTCAAGAGCCTGNTCAATACTACCAATCATATAAAATGCTCCTTCTGGTAAATCATCATGTTTCCCATCAAGTATTTCNAANAANCCTCTAACTGTTTCAGCNACAGAAACATACTGNCCTGGNGTACCNGTAAATTGCTCAGCAACAAAGAANGGTTGAGTTAAAAATCTNTGTATCTTCCTTGCTCGACCAACNATNANTTTATCTTCNTCAGAAAGTTCTTCTATACCAAGAATNTTAATAATGTCNTGTAAGTCCTTATATCTTTGCAATGTTTGNACAACTCCAGTNGCNGCACGATAATGATCTTCNCCNACAACTCTTGGCTCTAATATTCTACTTGTAGAAGANAAAGGATCNACTGCAGGATANAANCCTTGNTCAACNAANGANCGATCAAGTGCNACGTTTGAGTCTAAATGTCCGAAAGTAGTTGCTACTCCAGGATCNGTATAATCGTCAGCAGGTACATATATCGCTTGAAAAGAGGTAATTGANCCCTTNGCTGTNGAAGTAATNCGTTCTTCAAGCTCACCTACTTCTGTAGCTAATGTAGGCTGATATCCTACAGCTGAGGGCATTCTNCCTAANAAAGCAGAAACTTCTTGCCCAGCTAANGTATATCNATAAATATTATCAATNAATAATANAACGTCCCTTTCTTCTTCATCTCTAAANTATTCAGCCATAGTCAATCCTGTTAATGCAATTCNTAATCGAACACCAGGNGGNTCATTCATTTGTCCAAATACTAATGCTGTTTTATCTAGNACCCCAGACTCTTCCATTTCNTGCCANAGGTCATTACCTTCTCGNGAACGTTCTCCAACACCNGCAAAAACAGANAAACCTCCATGNTCAGTTGCNAGGTTTCTAATTAATTCTGTATTGATAACTGTCTTNCCAGTACCTGCTCCACCAAANANNCCTACTTTACCACCTCTTGCTAAAGGNGAAATTAGATCNACAACTTTTATGCCTGTTTCAAGCATCTGTGCAGTAGTTTCTTGCTCAGCATAAGTTGGAGGNTCTCGATGNATTGGCCATCTAGCAACATCATCACCNATTGGNTCNCCTGGNTCNAATGGTTCACCATTAACATTAAANATTCTNCCTAAAGTTTTTGGTCCAACAGGNACAGATATTGGNTNACCAGTATCTGTNGCAACAGCNCCTCTTGANAGNCCTTCAGTAGCATCNAANGCCAANCATCTGACCCAATTATTNCCTAAATGNTGTTGAACTTCAGTAGTTAAAATTTGCTCTTTACCCATTTCAATTTCAACTGCATTAAATAATNCTGGTAAAGAATCAGGTGGAAATTCTATATCCACNACAGTACCNATAATTTGTCTAACTGTTCCACTAGCCATNATAACCCTCCTTAAAACTAAGTATTNGATATTGCAGCNGTNCCGCCAACAATATCTAATAATTCTCCTGTAATCATCTCCTGNCGCGCCTTNTTATATGTCAAATTNAGTTCAGANACCATTTCNTCTGCTGCTTCAGTTGCNTGATGCATTGCAACCATACGTGCAGTATGTTCAGANGCTATTGATTCTAANATTGACTCTAAAATTTTGGTCAACACAAATTTTGGTAATAAAANATCNAAAACTGTNTTTACATTTGGTTCAACAAGATAATTCATAGACGAAGATAATTCTTCTTCACTAATTAAATCTTTTGAAATTGGTAATAATTTTTTGATAGTTGGTTCCTGTTTAGCGTTACTTATAAATTTTTGATATGCAATATGTATTTCTCCCACATCACCAGAAATAAAATCTCTGCTNGCTTGCTCNGCNAGTACCTTCGCCATAGATATTTCTTCAGACTGGTGATTCATTTCAAACGAAGCTGCTAATTCATAACCTGCTCTGGAAAAAAAATCACGNCCTTTAGTTCCTAATGTGACTAAAGTCACNTCTGAATTATTTGCCTGATGTTCCAAAACAAAAGATGCAGANTTTTTATTAATGTTAGTATTCAATCCACCAACCAGNCCTCTATCAGGTGTAATATGAATAACACCAACATTTGAAGATGAATTTTTTGNTAACATTGGNCTTGATTCTGTATTATCAACNTCTAGGCTTTGTACTAACCTAACCAACATNGANTCCATCATTTCAGCATAAGGCCTTGATTCTANTGCTTTTTGTTGAGCNTTNCGCATCTTCGATGCTGANACAAGTTCCATTGCCTTCGTAACTTTCGAAGTATTAGCAACCGCACTCATNCGATTTTTAATTTCTCTTACTGAGCCTCCACCNGCCATAAAATTACTCCAACATTAATAACTTATTAATAACTTANTGTCCCTTTAAAACTTGTGATTGCNTCTTCAAGTTTTTTNTCTGTTTCTTCACTTATATCTTTAGAATCTTCAATATCATCTAAAATATTTTTATGNTGTGATTGCATAAACTCTTCAAATTTTTCTTCAAAATCACCNACTTTTTCAATNGGAACATCATCAAGATGNCCCTTTGTACCTGCAAATAAAATTGTNACTTGTTGAGATAATGACTTAGGAGAATANTGTTTTTGTTTTAANAGNTCAGTTAATCNNGCACCACGTTCNAATTGTCGTTTAGTCGTTGCATCTAANTCATCNGTTCCAAANTGNGCAAAAGCTTGCAGNTCNCTATATTGNGANANATCNAATCTTAANGTNCCNGCAACTTTTTTCATTGCNTTAGTTTGAGCNGANCCACCNACTCTNGATACAGAAATNCCAGGNTTTGTAGCNGGCCTTTGTCCTGTGTTAAATAAACCCTGTTCTAAAACAATTTGCCCATCAGTAATTGAAATAACATTTGTTGGGATNTANGCAGAAACATCCCCGGCTTGTGTTTCAATAATTGGTAGTGCTGTAATCGAACCTCCCCCTACAGATTCATCAACTCTAGCTGCTCTTTCTAAAAGTCTAGAATGAAGATAGAATACATCACCAGGATAAGCCTCACGGCCTGGTGGTCTCTTTAAAAGTAAGGAAATCTGCCTATAAGCCCAAGCATGTTTGGACAAATCATCGTAAATTACCAATACATCTTTTCCTTGGTCCATGAAATATTCAGCAATTGCACAACCAGAATAAGGAGCTAAATATTGAAGCGCTGCTGACTCTGCTGCAGAAGCTGATACAACAATCGTGTGATCCATCGCACCATTATCTTGCAATGAGGCAACTGTTTGAGCAACTTTTGAATCCTTTTGACCAATAGCTACATAAACACAAATAACATCTTCGCCTTTTTGATTTATAATTGCATCAATAGCAATAGCAGTTTTCCCAATTGATCTATCACCAATAATAAGTTCTCTTTGACCTCTGCCAATAGGAATCATAGCATCTACAGCTTTAATTCCTGTTTGTAATGGTTGATCAACGCTTTTTCTTGAAACAACGTCAGGAGCAATTTTTTCAACTGGTCTAGTTTCTGCAGCCTTTATTGAACCTAATTCATCTATAGGATCGCCAAGTGCATTAACAACTCTGCCAATAAAATTTTCACCCACAGGCACGGATGCTACATCTCCCGTAGTCTTTACTTCATCGCCTTCTTTAATGGCAGTATAATCACCAAGAATAATTGCACCTACAGTCTCTTCTTCAAGGTTTAGTGCAAGGCCTCTTACTCCATTGCTAAATTCAATTAACTCAGAAGCAACACAACTTTGTAATCCAAAAATCTGAGCTATGCCATCTGATGTTTCTATAACAGTTCCTACATTGACCTCATTAGTTTTATCTTCAAAATTTTCAATTTGCTTCTTTAAAATAGAAGCAACTTCATCTGGTCTAACTGACATAATCTCCTCCAAAATTTTCAAAAAACAAATTAATTCTGCACATTTATTAAATCTTCCTTAAGCTTATTTAATTTCGATTTCACAGTACCATCAAATAGCCTGTCACCTATACGAATCTTTATACCCCCTATAATATTTTCATCAATTGTTGATGACAATATTACTTTCTTATTTAATTTTTTAGAAAGAGAGCTTTCTATATCAGATAAATCTTTCTCAATTGAAACCGCTGCAGTAACTTCACCTCGCACAATACCTGCATTATCATCAACAATCTCTTGAAAGTAGGATGCAATAGAAGGTAGCAAGTTTAATCTATTTTTTTTCTTTAACAGTCTTAAAAAATTAATGCTTAGATCATCTAAATTAGTAAATGCATCCTTTAAAACTGAAACAAAATCTTTGTCGCTTAATTCATTGCTGGTGAATAGCGCCTCAGATTTAGAATCCTGATAAATTAAAGAAATATTATTCAGTAAATTAGCCCACTGATCAAAAGAATCATTCTCACTAGCAATTTCTCCTAGCGCCAATGCATATCTTCTTCCAGCAACATCCCTAATAAGCATATAAATTAATCTCCTAAATTATTCTTTCTCAAACTCATAATCATTTAATATTCCATCAATTAAATCTTGGTGCGTTTTTTGATCTAATGATTTATCGATAACTTTTTCAGCAGCAGATATAGTGATCTCAGCAAAGTTTTTTCTTATGACAGCCAGAGCCTGTTCTTTATCACGCTCAATATCTTTTTTAGCTTTCTGCAAAATAATTTCTGCATCCTTCTTAGCTTTTTCTTCCAACTCAATTTTTAACTTATCAGCCATTTCTCGAGCATCATTAACAAATTGAGATGCTTCTTTTTTTGCATCATCAAGAATTTTTTTAGATTCAGATTGGCTTTCTGAAGCTTGCAAACTAGCTTGTTCAGCTGCTTCCAAGCCCAACTTAATCTTTTTATTACGTTCATCAATGATTTTTAAAAATGGCTTCCAGAGAAAAATTCTCAAAACAACCAATAAAATTGCAAAGTTAATTATCTGTGTAATAAGACCTGGTAAACTAAAGCCAAGCTTTGCTATACCAGTAACTTCTTCAGCAGCTAAAACACTACTTGCTGTTCCAACAAAAAGCAATCCGAACATGTTTAAGCATAAAAACATTCTTGTAAAAAACTTCATAGTTACCTCGAATCTTTACTTAGAAAAACTAAGTAAATTTCTAAAAAACGAAACCAATAAGAATTGCTACTACCAAAGCATAAATACCAAGAGCTTCAGCAAAAGCAATAGCCAAAATCATATTCGTCTGAATAACACTGCCTGCTTCAGGATTGCGTCCAATAGCTTCTAGTGCTTTACCGGCTAACATTCCAATACCAATACCTGGTCCCAAAGAACCTATAGCAATAGCAATACCAGCAGATAGATATTTCATAGAATTTTCACTAAATTCATTATCTGGTGCAGATTCTGCTCCAGCAACATTTACATATAAAGCAAAAAGCGTAAATGTTAAAAGAAATGTAAAAACTCCTTTAAGAAATGATACTTGTGTCATGCTTTTTTCCTTTCCAAAAAATAAAACATTCTAAACAATAAAAAACAATCAATGACCTGAGTCGTCATGATGGCTAACAGCGGTTTGCGCAAAGACCAAAGTAAGCATAGCAAAAACAAAAGCTTGTATAAACCCAACAAACAACTCTAATCCATAAAAAATATTAATTACTAATAATGGAACTAAAAAGCCCATCATAATTAGTAAAACTTCACCAGCAAATATATTTCCGAATAATCGAAAAGTGAAAGAAACCATCCTGCTTAATTCAGAAACAAGTTCTAACAATCCAACAAAAATATCAATAATACCCATTGGATTGCCCTTCAGTAATTTATTAAAACTAAAGAATTTTTTTAAATAACCAAACCCAAGAGCAGAGAGACCCCAGTATTCAACAAATATAAATGAAAAGATAGCTATTGCAAGTGGCGTATTGATATCTGTATTAACTGATCGGAAATAAGGTGCTAATATACCTGAAAAATTACCGCCCTCTGTAGCGGGTTTAATTGCATTAGCTGCATTTACAGAATCTCCACCTATTGGAATATAGGCAGTATCAATTCCTAAGATCGTAGTTTGTTCAAAGACGGCTTGAGTTTCACCATAACCAGGTTCAGTCATACCTATATGAAAGTTACCTGGGAGTAAAGCAAAATAGTTATTTAATATTATCCAAAAGAAAATTGTTGCCACTACCCAGAAAAATTTTCTACCGTTTTCTTCTCCAGTAATACTAATAATTAAATCGTAAAATCCACCAATAATGAACTCAAGTCCTCCGACAAAGCCAGATGGTACTAGTGAAAATCTTCTGCCAATAAAAAAAGAGCTGACAATCATCAAAATAAGAACTATCCAAGAAGTAAACATGGTGTTTGTAATGTTAAGAAAACTTGTACGAAAAACCACTTCAGGAGCAATAATAATTGCAGGAGGTGGAGGTTTGAAAAAAACCATACCAACAACAATAAAAATGAAAATAAGTAAAAATAATAATACGCCGGTTTGTTTATTCATCTACTCTTTAACCTATTTCAAATTTTAAAATTTTATCTAAATTAATTTTTTGTAACTTCCTTAAGCTGTCTATAGACTCCTATGAAACCAAAGATTAGCCCAAAAATTAACATTAAGATAGTAAAAAAAGGTTCGGAATTTAACTTTCTGTCTATCCAAATACCCAATGAAAGTGGTACTAAGATAGAAACTACAAAATAAAAACCTATACCTACCAATCTAAATGCGGGTGATAAATACAAACTATGAATCCCCCACTAAACATTAATAAATATAAAGAGGTTAAGCATTACACTTTAATATCTTTTTATTACTATGAGACTATATTAATTTATAGAAAACTAAGCAAGTGGTATAACAAAGAAATGATCTAATAAAATTACTTGCTATCATTTTGCTCTGGTTGATCATCCTCTTGAGAAAGATTTAAATCAAGTTCAGAAACAAAATCTTGAAACGCAGAGAGCTTCTGAAGTTCTTCATCAGATACCTGATTAACTTTATTCTGTTTAAGATCATTATCAATGATCACATTTTCTTCTTGGTCAATATTGATACAAGCACGCTCAAATACGTCTGAATCAACAAAAATTGGAGATTTCGTTCTTACAGAGAGCGCAATAGCATCAGAAGGTCTGGAATCTATTTCAATGAACTGATCTTTGCATTTTACTTTTATGCGAGCATAATATGTATCATTCTCTAAATTATTAACAATCACTGAATCAACAGTTCCTCCTAATTGATCAATTAAGTCATTCATTAAATCATGAGTCAATGGTCTAGGCAAATCAATGTCTTGCAAAGACAAAACAATTGCTTCTGCTACATCAGCACCAATCCAAATAGGTAAAAATCTTTGAGAATTATCCTCTTTCAGTACAACAACTCTTTGATAATGGCGAAGACTCACTCTTATGCTGTCAATTTGTAACTTAATCATCTCTACTTACCCCCGTAAGAAATGTAAATCTGCTGATCTAGAAGTTTATTCTAGAACTTGAAAGCAGTCAATTTAAATTATGAAACTAATTACAATTAAATATTTATTTGTTGTATTGATTAATATGATTATTCATAAGCTGTGCTGCATTTCTTATATCATTCATATATTTAGAGATGTCTGCCTCATCATTTTTACCCGCATACATGATAGATCTTGACGAAGAAATGATCATTGTAGGTGAATTTGAATCAGTATTTATTGCCTGAACAATTTCTTTAGTGTCTCCACCCTGATTACCAATTCCTGGGACAAGAAAAATCATATCTTTGCAAATATTACGAATTTCCCTTGCCTCTTGAGGAAAGGTTGCACCAACTACTAAGCCAATGTTGTCTGCATGGTTCCATTTATTAGCTAGAGATGCAATTTCTTGATATAATTTCTTATTATTTTGCAGTAGAATATTTTGTATTTCATTACTGCTATTATTTGTAGTTCTACATAGTACAAATATGTGCTTTTCTTTGTATTTTAAAAAAGGTGCAATGGAATCTAAACCAAAATACGGATTAAGCGTGACTGCATCTGCTGCAAAATAATTAAAGACTGCATCGGCATAAGCCTCAGCTGTAGACCCAATATCTCCTCTTTTTGCATCTAAAATAATTGGTACATCTTTTGGAATATAAGCAATGGTTTTCTTCAGTAATTCTATCCCCTCTGAGCCTCTTTTTTCAAAAAAAGCAATATTAGGCTTATATGCGCAAACCAAATCAGAAGTATTATCAATCATACTTTTTAAAAAAGAGTCAAGTTTGAACTTTTGTGGTAACAGTTCATTGTGTAAATCAATACCAATACAAAGAGCTGATTTATTTTTTTTATAATTTTTATAATATTTTTCCTTAAAATTCAATTCATCGCCCTTCATTAATTTTCATGATTGATAAATTGGGTAAATCACAATAATGCTCTAAAACATTTTTAATTGACTTTGAAAAAGAAGCAATACTTCCAGTTACATAGCAATCTACCAATTCTGAATTATTTTCATTATATAACTCGTCTGTATTCATTTCCTCAGAGAGCAGTTGCAATAATCTATTCACAACACCATCAACTGAATCAAAAATTTGGATATGTTTTGGTGATATTTTATATAAAATATCTTTAAGAAAATGATAATGGGTACAACCAAGGACAAGACAATCAACTCCTAAATCATAGTAATGATCAAGGGTAGATTTTAATTCAGACAAGAATTCTTTCTTTGGAATATTTGCTTTTTCGATATGCTCGGCAAGTCCTTCCATTGGTAATGAAAATAACTTTTGATTTTTGACATAATTTTTTTCAAGCATTGATAATCTATTTCCAGAAGTTGTGAGAGGAGTTGCTAGCAACAACATTTTACCTGATTTTGAATACTGACTTGCTGGTTTNACTGCAGGCTCCATCCCAATAATTGGCAANTNNAATTTTTGTCGNAATNATTCAAGTGCGGCAGATGAGGCAGTATTACANGCAATAATAATTATTTCACAACCTAAATCAACTAATCTTTTGACAAGATAAAAAGAGCGATTAAAAATAATCTCTTCATCTTTTGAACCATATGGAAAATAAGCATTGTCAGCAATATAAATAATTTTTTTGTCTAAATTTATATTTCTAAGTTTAGTTACAATACTTAATCCNCCTATGCCAGAATCAAAAATGCCGATCTTCTTCAAGATATTATCCTAGTTATAATATTTCAATATTATTATATCAGTTCCAATTTTTATAAATATTAATATTTATAATGTTATGAAAAAAAGATTTTTATAATCATAAATATATAGTAAAATTTTTANTGCANTATGAATAAAATTTTACTATTAGAAAAAAATATNAGNTTTATTAATGTACAAATTAATNAGACAGCTAAATCATTGGATAGCATTAATGAGTCATTCTTNCACAANAATNTTAATGATAAAGGATGGACATTGAGGCATTTCGTNTGTTTNTTGATTAGTTTAAATCAAATGATATCAAGCTTTGNAAAATGCAATNTAAAGCAAATGGATNNTTATTCTTTTGATAAAGAAGCNAGGAAGTATATCGGAGAAGCAATGTTTAATTTNTTCANTTTGAGAAAAGANAAATTAGTAAAAATATTGCANNATTGNCCAAAAATAGACGATAGTCACATAAANNAGATTCAAAAATTACAAACTGAAATTGAAAAATTAAATATTGAAAAAAAAATTGATCTCTATTCNNTAATNNATATTAANNCAANGCAAATTAATCAACTATCAAAAAAATTAGATCAAATAAATGGTTACAAAAATTAAGGGAAAAAATTGAAAGCTGAAATAATTTCTGTTGGTACTGAATTACTACTTGGAGAAACTTTAGATACTAATTCAAATTATCTTGCTCAAGAGCTTCCAGAAATTGGAATTGACTTNTTATGGGCAACGCAAATTGGTGATAATTTTGATAGGCTAATTGATATTTTTAATAATGCAATGCGTCGTTCTGATATTATTTTTGTTACAGGCGGACTTGGCCCGACCGAAGATGATATTACAAGAGAAACTCTAGCAAAAGCATTGAATGAGTCCCTCACAATTGATAAAAAACAAGAAAAGCAATTGAGAAATTTTTTTTCTGAAAGAAAACGTGAATTTCCAGAAAAAAATGTAAAACAAGCAACAATNATCAAATCAGCTAAATTTCTTAGCAATCCAATTGGNACCGCTCCNGGTTGGTGGATTAAAAAAAATTCTATTGAAATCATATTAATGCCAGGACCGCCTGCAGAAATGAAAAAAATGTGGCAAGAACAAATCAAGCCTCTGCTNATAAAAGAAAGTGATAGNGTGTTAGTTAAAAAAATAATAAAGACTTCAACATTGGGNGAGTCAAACATTAATGAAATGGTTGAACAATTTTTACATTATAAAAATCCTTCAGTAGGTATTTATGTAAAAAAAGATGGNGTCAGTTTGAGAATAGCTGCTAAAGCAAAGAATAAAGCTGCAGCAATGAATTTAATTAAGCCAGTTGAAAAAAAATTAAAAAAAATATTAAAAGGATATGTTTGGGGTGAAGATGATGAAAAATATGGAGAAATCATATTGAAAAATATGATTGAAAAAAACTTAACTCTNGGTTTAATTGAATCTGTAACCGGTGGAAAAATCGCAGATGAGATTACGAATTATAACAATTCATCAAAATATTTTTTAGGTTCATTAATTGCATATGACAAAAATGTAAAGATTTTTTCTGGATTAGATTCTAAATTTTTGAAGGAAGAAGGTACTGTNTCAGCAGCAACAACAAAAAAACTTGCAAAAAATGCTAAAAATATATTCAATTCTGATCTTGGCTTGGCAATTACTGGAGTAGCNGGTAATAAGGCTGTTGAAAAACATGAAAGNGGTACTTTATTTTTATCAATTACTGATGGAGAAANATTTTTAAATAAAGAAATGATAATTTCAGGTGATAGAATTCAAATAAAAAACAGAGCNGTTTTTTTAGCCTTTGCATTAATTAATGAATTCATGTTAAAAANATGATTGGTGTAAAGTGACTATCCATAAAAAAATTACAGTAGGCTCCAATCATCTTTACCTATTTCCTCTGGCAGATTTTGCAGGAGGCGGCTATCTAATGATTGATGCAGGACCGAATTCCGATCAGGCATTTGACAAATTGAATGAAAATTTGAATCATGCAAATATTAAACTTAGCTCATTAAAAAAAATTATTATTACACATGCGCATTCTGATCATATGGGCCTTGCGAATAAGCTTAGTAAGAACAATATAGAATTTTATGTCGGTGCCCCTGATATGAGCGCATACACTAGTGGCAGTCAGTTTGAATCTATAATAATTAGAAAAACTGCTTCAGTTTTAAAAAAAAATGGAATGCCTGGTTCAATATTAAATCAATGGCTGGAAAATAAAAAAAGTCGACTTCCATTAAGCGCAATCCCTTGGGAAAATATCAAACCTGTAGTAGGAAAGCATACTTTTCCACTTATTGATAATCAGATGCTAGAAATTGTTGCGTGTCCAGGGCATACACCTGGAAGTATTGCAGCATACATACCGCAAACTCAAGAAATATTTACTGGTGACACTATTTTAAATAATAAAATACCATCAACAGGTTTCCATTATGAATCTATTAGCACAGAAAAACAGTGGTCTGGTATAACTCATTTTCTAAATACAATTAAGCAGTTGAAATTAATAGATATTAAAAAAGTATATCCTGCTCATGGCACGGAGATCATTAATCATCAAGAGATTTTAGACTACTACCTAGAACATTTTAATAATTTTGAAAAAAAGATTTTATTACTGCTAAATAATAATTTAGCAAATCCTTTTGAAATAACTAAAAAAACCTACAAACATTTTTTAGATTTTCCTGTAAACAATCAAGTACAAGCTATGATAAAAATAATTTGTATAATTGAAAAATTGAACAATGCAAAACAAAAAAATTAATTTTATTTAACTGATATTTTTTTATATAAATTTGTTAATCGTTCAGGTAATAAATCAATATTTGAGACAACTTCATATCCAATATCATCACACATTTCATGAAGATAATCATGTCCATCTTTATCAACAGTTAATAAAAATGGAGTGATGCCTTTGTGTTTTGCCTCAAGTAATGCCTGTCTAGTATCATGAATGGCATATATTTTTTCAGTTCTATCTTTGCCATATTCNTGATCTTGAGGTCTNCCATCTGACAGCATAATCATAATTTTTACCTTACTNCCTGACAGTTCTAATTTTTGAATNGTATGNCTAATNGCAGGACCCATCCTAGTAGATCTAACTGGNTGGATNTTAGCAATNTTCCTATGCACATTTTGATCAAGTTTTTCATCAATATCTTTNATNACAAAATATTCAANATTATCTCTGCCATAACCAGAAAACCCATATAAGCCATAANTATCGCCTATAGAATCTAAAGCTTCAGACAAAACTATTGCAGATTCTTTTTCAATATCAATAATTCTTTTATTTGTATTNAANCTTTTTTCNGNNTTNCTAGANGCNAGCCAGCGAAAATATGTACCAGGTCCTCCAGAATATTGATTATATTGATTAGAGTTACTNGCATCCTTTTCTATAACTTCATCTGTAGAAGCAGACATATCTAATAGCAANGCTACAGCAACATCACGTTCAACTTTATTTCTTTTAGAGTAAAAATCTGCAAGNGGACTATATCCTGCTAATTTTTCTGCGTAAAAATCGACAAGACGATCTAAATCAATTTCATCACCATCTTCGAGTCTTTTTTCTTTATGCATTGATTCAGGTTTTAAATATTCNAANTTTTTTTTGGTTTCTTTAATTAATTTAGAATGCTCAGAAATAATTTGATTATAATAATCTACTTCACCAAAATCTAACTCNTTTTCAAGNACGCGNCACCANGAAGGNTTATAATCNCNAGANCTAAAATTCCACTCGTCATAAAAAAACTCTTTAGCTTTTGCATTAATGTTTTTTGTNTGTACAACTTGGCCATCATTCAAATCTTTAGAAGNNAATTCAGATTCGTATTTATTTTGTTTATCAGNATTAACATTTGATAAATCCATTAAATTATTTGTAAATAAATTGGAATATTCTTCAAATTCTCCNTCTGATAATTCNGCAACATTCAATTCAGTTGTTTGCTTTAAAAATTCCTCTAATTGCTTTTGATCAAATCNTGAAAAGCTAGAATCAACATCATCTTGCTTATTTTTTGCATAAGTNATTAGTTCAACAAGATCTGGTTTAAATTCACCNAAATGATCAGGAAGATCAGGAAGATGTACATCNTCATTANTATCATTATTAATCTTTGATGAGTTATCACTATCAGTCAGNAAACTGACTGATTCAGATTTAAGTGCATCTNTTTTGCTTGAGTTAACTGGATGCATTGAATNAACATTTGGAATACTTTTTACTATTGTATAAATTTGAATTGATATATCTACGGAATTAATAACANTAGGTAAATGGATTTTTTTTATTTCATTCAGGAAAGCAATAGCANTCATATATTCATNAATATTCGATAATTCTTCAGTCGAATTACGAAAGCCCCCCAGAGTGTATTGAATAATTGACTCTAACANCATTTCTTGAAAGGGAAGTTCAAATGGCGAATCNCGTTTGGATAATTCAAACTTTTTTACCATTTTGTACGCTTCACTTATTCCTGGATATTTGGTATTTACTAAATAATCAATTCTGTAATCTTCAACAATATTAAATAAATAACTTATTAATTTTTTATCTGAAAATAATGAAAATAATTTTTGAATTTCAGTCATATCCGAANAGCTAGTTGTATTTTTTGTATTTATATCTGAATGCTTTTCTATCAACTTGTTAAATTGAAATTGATAATCATAAGAACCAAACTCAAGCCTCGAGACTTGATGAGTAGCATAAACTTTATAAGCTAAAAAGTTTTTGTGTTTTGAATTAAAAATATTCATTTTATTTGGTAAATAAACATGCTCCCCATCAGTGGTTGCAACATAGGGAACCTGCCATCCTATTTTTCTGTCAATAAGTTCTTTGACATCTAGAATATTTATATCCATTCCAGATAAACCCTTACAATACTTTTGAAGTAAATTCTTTTTATTATCCAACAACTCTAATTTTGCATGACGATATAGAGACTGAATAGAAAAGTTAGACTCTAAATTAAAATAGGCATTGGCATCGAAGTTTTTAGGATTATTATTCATGTACTGAATACCTTCATTGAGCCAATTTGATAAATCTTTTTTAGAATAAATTTTTAATAATAAAAATATTTGCTGTAAAAAAGTTACTGATGAATATGAATCTAATTGATTTATTTTTAGTGCAAATTTAGCAATCCAATTCTGATCTGNATTATTCAAATTAATTAATTCAGAAATAGCATCATTGTATTCTTCAAATGCTTTTCGACCATCATTTTTTAAAACTTGATGACCAATAATTAAAAAAGATTTAGTAGTAGCATTTGACGAATCTTGAAGAGTAATAGGAAATGTCTCAAGAGTTTTAGCAACATCAGGCCAAGATATTATGGATAGTTCATTTATTAATTTGATAAATCTAATTCTTGATGATTCAGGAATTTTATTTAAAGAATAAGCAAAATTTTCTAGAAAAGTAATAGCCAAATCATGGGATTTTTCAGATAAATTCTTAGCGATTAAGCTGACAGAATTCATATGTTTGAGTGGAATTAATTTTAACAATTCAAAGGTAGCTGTGATAAACGCATTCGTTAGTGCAATATCCTTCCAACTAGAACCTCCAGTTTTTGTAAGTATTTTTGTATAACGATCTAAATCACTTATGGAAATAGACTGTAAAATTAAAGGTGAATTATTAATGTAATTCGAGGCAATCATCGGTGAAAATAAACAAAGTTTTTTAGCAATATCTCCAATATAAATTAATGTAATAAAATCAAATGATTGGATAAGCTTTGCAGATTCTTTAGCATAACTATCTGAAGCCTCCCATGCTCTTAAAGATGAATCAGATATTTCTTTACAAGTTTGAATATAATGAGTAATCTCATTTTCAGATAATTGTTGTTTATATTCTTCTATAAAATCCTGATATGCAGTTTTAGCAATTGCAGATGTTGGTGAGTAATTATTCTTTATATTATTTTTTTTTGAGAAGGAACTCATTATTTCCCTAAGTAAAAAGTGTTTTTTATTCAGTAAAGATTGATCTTACAAGCTCTTCAATTGAATCTTGTAATTCTCTTTCATCGGTCAAACTCCACACAATTGTTGAAATACAAGCTTCAATTGGTTTGATGCCTTTATTAATTAATGACCCTGCATAAATAAGTAATCTTGTCGAAACCCCTTCTGATAAACCATACTCTCTTAGATTACGCACTTTAATAGCTAACAGTGCTAAACTTGAAGCAACTTTTGCTGAGCACCCTGATTCTTTTTCTATAATTTTTGCTTCTATATCTTCAGGGGGATAGTCAAATTCAATAGATACAAATCTCTGCCTTGTAGATTGTTTTAAATCTTTTGTAATTGATTGATATCCTGGATTATATGAAAGGACTAACATAAATCCTTCCGGAGCTTCTATTAATTCACCTTTTTTTTCAATCGGAAGCAATCTTCTGTAATCAGTTAAAGGGTGAATTAATACCGTAGTGTCCTTTCGTGCTTCTACCACTTCATCAAGATAACAAATTGCTCCTATACGTGCTGCTCTAGTAATTGGGCCATCTATCCATTTAGTAGTTTGGTCTTCAATTAAATATCTTCCAACTAAATCAGAGGCTGTTAAATCTTCATGACAAGCAACAGTGATAAGCGGAGAGGAAGGCGATTCACTCTTTAATTTCCAAGCCATATATTCGATGAATCTAGTCTTGCCAGAACCTGTGGGACCTTTTAATATAACAGGGATTTTACTATTATATGCTTCTTCAAAAATTTTTACTTCATTATTGATTGGAATATAAAAAGGCTCATCAACTAATTTGAATTCCTCAACTGAAACAGAATATCCTACATTTTTTTTACTCAATTTTATACCCAGCGCTTACTCTAATTTTCCTTGTAATTTATCCCAATAAGTATCTAAAGCTAATTCAAAATCAGAAATTTTACCAGAATTTTCAATAGTATAATTTGCAAAATTAACTCTTTCCTCATTAGATATCTGCGCATTGATCCGTTCTTGTGCTTGATCGGAATCTAAATTATCACGAGATTTGATTCTCGTAATAGCAGAACTTATAGGAGTGTGAACAACCAAAACCTCATCTACCAAATCAAACCATCCAGCTTCTATTAAAACTGCCGCTTCTAGTATTAATAATTGATTTGCTAAATCTTTTTCTAAGTCTTGGATTTTATGATTAATTAATTCTCTTATAGCTGGCCAAGTTATGGCAGTCAACTTATCCATTTCTTTTGGATCAGAAAATACAATAGGGCCTAAAACTCTTCGGTCAATTTCATCATTCGCATCTAATACATCAACACCGAAAGTGGAAACAATTTTTGCATATGAAGCAGAGCCTTTTGTATAGCTTTCATGCCCTAAAGAGTCACAATTGAGCGTTTGAGCACCTTTTGCAACTAAATAATTAGCAGCATGTGATTTTCCAGAAGCAATTCCACCTGTTAAACCAACAATATACATCTTAACCTCACTAGGACAAATCAATGCAATAGGTTGAATATTAATATCGTTTGAAACAAAATTAACTTGATTTTATTGCTTCAATGAGCGCAGGAACTACCTCTTTATAATCTCCAACAATGCCCCATCTAGCAGATTTAAACATATTTGCCTCAGGGTCTTTATTAATTGCAATGATTGACTTAGATCCACTGCATCCTGCCATATGCTGACTTGCACCAGATACTGCAATNCCGACATATAAGTCAGGGTTCACGACCTTACCTGTTAAACCAACTTGGTTTGCAACAGGATACCAACCCAAATCACACGCAGCTCTTGAAGAGCCAATCGCTGCTTTATCTGTTCCTATAGCACCTGCTAATTCCTGAATCATGTCAAAGCCCTCAGGACCACCGAGGCCTCTACCGCCACATAAGACAATCGGTGCATCAGTCAATTTAAGTCCCTCTGTAGCTACTTCTTCTCTATTTACTATAGAAACATTGGAATCTATAGCAAGATCAATTTGTACTACTTCACCATTTGAGCTGTCTTGATTTTGTGCTTCAAAAGATTTTGCTCTAACTGTAGCAATTGCTGGGCTGGCACTATATGTATAAACTGCTCTTGCATTTCCACCAAAGCAAGGGCGAGTGGCTTTAAAACCAGCATCATCTGACTCAATTGAAACGCAGTCCATTGCNACAGCGCTATTTAATTTAAACGCCAATCTAGGCCCTAAATCTCTACCAACAGTAGATTGTTCTAAAAGAACTAAATCAGGCTTTTCTTTTTCATAAATATCATTTACTGCAAGTGCCCATTTATCAGGTAAAAATTCTGAAAAAGATGCATCATTAATTGTATATGCTTTTGTTGCACCATAAGAAAAAGAGGATTCAGCTTTTTCTTGAGAACCAGCGCCCAGTAGAATAACACTAACTGTTCCGCCTGCGCTCAAACTTGATGCTCCAGTTAACAATTCTGCAGTTGTATCAGATAAGCCATCTTGGTTGAATTCACCTACGACCATAACATTATTAGACATTATAATTTCCTTTCAATAATTTTACAGAATTTTAGCATCTTTCAATCTTGAAACTAAAGCTGATGCTTGCTCTTGTGCAGTCTCACCTTCGATAATTTCAACTTCACTATCACTAGTAGGTATAAATAGTTTTTCCAATTTTAATTTTCTACCTTGTTCACCAACTTGTGATGCATCAAGATTTTCAAAATCTGCTAAAGACCACTTGTTAACAGTCTTTTTTGCTGCTTGCATAATTTGTTGCAATTTTGGATATCGCGGTTCACCAAGTTCATTCGAAACAGTAGCAACAGCAGGTAAAGGCATTTCAACAGTTTCAAAACCATCTAATAACACTCTTTGTACTGTCATTTTACCATCAGCAATATCAACATCTTTACCAATAATCGCGCATGGGATTTCAAGTAATTGAGCTATGCCTATTCCGACTTGACCCATGTCCCAATCTGCAGCTTGTCGACCACAAAAAATAGCATCTACATCACCGAGTTTTTTTATTGCTTCTGATAAAACTAGAGCAGTTGTATAGTGATCGCCATTTTCAAAAGCATCATCCTCGAGTAATAATCCTTCATCTGCTCCCATTGCAAGAACCTGCTTAATTGCAGCCTGAGCACTCTCTTTTCCTAATGAAATCACAGTGATTTTAACATCACCCAATTTTTCTTTAATTCTTAATGCAGCTTCAGCAGCAATACCATCAAATTGACTTAGAACAGGAGAAATGCCTGGTGCAGGAATTACTTCATTTTTTGCCTCATCTATCTTAAATGCTGACGGTGGTGTATCTGGATCTGGAATTTGCTTAGCGCACACAACAAAATGCATTATAGCCCCCCTAAATAAAAAAGTTAAATTTTATAACCAACAAAATATTAATTGTCTTCAGATGATGAGTCAATAGACTGATACAAAACTTCTGCAATATCAAAAGGTTTGATCCTGTCATCCTCATTTGGCTCTACAGACGGAATGCCATCTTCAAACATTTGAATACAAAAAGGACAATTAGAAATTAATTCATCCGCACCAGTATCTATCGCCTCTTCACTTCTAACATGATTAACTCTTCTAGCACCTACTTCTTCTTGCCACATGTTGCCTCCACCAGCACCACAACAAAGCCCTTTAGACATATTTCTATCCATTTCTATAATATTTAATCCTGGAATGGATTTCAGGATATTTCTAGGAGCATCATATTCATTATTAATTCTTCCTAAATAACATGAATCATGATAAGTGATATCAAGGTCAATAGGTTTCTCAGGTTTTAATTTGCCATCATTAATAGCTTGCTCTAAAAACTGAGTATGATGCAGAACTTCAAACTTGCCATCAAATTGAGGATATTCGTTCTTAAATGTATTAAAACAATGAGGACAATTAGTTATAACTTTTTGCACATTTTTCTGTTTAAAAGTATCAATTAACTGTTCAGCAAGAATCTGATATAAATACTCATTACCGAGTCTCCTAGCTGGATCGCCATTGCATGTTTCTTCCTGACCTAATACTCCAAAAGATGAACCAGACGCTTTTATCAAACTAAAAACTTTTTTGGTGATAGGTAAGTTCCTTTCTACAAGTGAACCAGAGCAACCAACCCAATATAAGAACTCTTGGGTGCCATCAAAAATAGGCACATCGCCCAGACCTTCCATCCAAGTTGTTCGTTCTAAAGCAGTTCCTTTCCAAGGATGNCCTCTCATTTCTAGATTTTCTAATGCTGCTTGAGCAGTTTGAGGAATTTTTGCTTCATCCATTACTAAAAATCTTCGCATATCAACAATGGATGGAACATGTTCAATCATAACAGGNCATTCTTGCACACATGCACCACACGTCCTACATGCCCATAACGTTTCTTCTTTAATGACTTCTCCTACCATCGCTTTATTTGCAACCGCCCTAATATCTTCTCCCTTGTTTCCAGCTTCCTGTACTAAAGGNGCNACTTCATTGAAATGTGACTTTAGATCCTGAATTAAGTGCATTGGTGAAAGAGGTTGACCAGCTAAATTTGCTGGACAAACTTCCGTACAGCGACCACACCTGACGCAAGCATCTAATTCAAACAATTGCTTCCAATTAAAGTCCTGGATTTGCCCTACACCAAAAACTTCTTGTTCTTCAATATTTTCTATTCGAGACAATCTTCCTGGAGAATCAGTCCTAAGTAAAAATGCATTTATTGGGGCAAAAAGAAAATGATCAAGCTTAGTAAAAACTATTAAAGTGAGCCAGAAGAAAACTACAAGAACATGTACCCACCANGAGATAGAATGCATATTCAATAGTAATTCTTCAGAAAAACCAAATAAACTATTAAATTGTGCTAGAACATAAGAAACAAACGACCATTTAGCCCATTCAGGAAAATTTTCTAATTCAGTTACTGATATTCTATAAGATTCTACAAAAAATCCTGAGAGCAAAATAGCAAATAAGCCCCATAAAATTAAATGATCTTCAATTCTTTCATCCCATCGAATACGATGAAAATCATCATAGTATCGGCGGTATAAAGCCATTGAAACTCCTATAAGACCTATTAGGCCAAAAAGATCACCATAAAATGAAAAGAATAAGTAATAATTGCCACTCAAAAAGCTTAAAGGCGTGTCATCTTCTAGAGCTACTTGAGCAGTNACAAAGGTTAAAACAATAATTGAAGAAGAAATNCACCAATGCATTACGCTTGCATATTTATCTCTTCTTATTTTGTCTTGCATTACACCAAGGCGAACAGTGTTTTGCACTCGCCAAGGAATATTTAGGCGCCAATCGTTAAATGGTTTACCGATTGCCCATAGCGAACCATGTCGAATAACACCAAAAACTAATAATCCTGTTAGTACACTAAGAAGGACATATATTGGCCAAGGACTAACATTGAAAAAGATTTGGCGAGATGCCGTTGATTGTTCAATGCCAATTCCTAAAAATAGTCCGCTCATTATGACAAGAATAAAAGTAGTAGAAAATATAAATGAAAAAAAATACTGATTGAAAAAATTCAACATAGCATAAAAAATTANTTTACTCTGATTCATTTTAGGATTTTTTTCTGAGATAAGCACTAAATTCTTCCGATTACTAAAAAAATTTATAACTTTGCTATATTCATACTAATTGATAAGAGCAAATAAACAAAGCTATTCAAAATAATAGTCAATTATTTCTTATTATATAACTCACGNAGTTCATTTTTAAGGACCTTNCCCATATGATTTCTAGGTAAATCTGTAACCCACTCATAAGATGCAGGAGCCTTGTATGACGCAAGTTTAGTTTTAACAAATGCTGTGAGTTCATCATAAGATGGTTNATTATCTGATGAATTAATNACCACNGCTTTAATGATTTCTCCCCAATCATTATCTTCAANACCAATAACGGCAGCTTCAGCAATNNTTTCATGTTCCTCNAGAACCTGCTCAATTTCAGCAGGTGCAATATTTTCTCCNCCACGTATGATCATNTCNTTAATTCTTCCTGTGATAAATAAATAATTATCTTCATCAAGTTTACCNACATCACCNGTATGTAGCCANCCTCCTTGNATNGCAGANCCAGTATCNTCATCTCTATCTTTATATCCTTTCATGATTCTTTCACCTCTNATACAAATTTCACCCTCTTCATTTNCTGAAAGAACATCNCCNTTTGGATTTAATATNCCAATTTCAATATCAGGCATTGGCTTGCCTACGCTTCTTAGTCTTTCAAGTTTTTTTGAATGATCTTCATCCGATTCCTCCATACGATGATCATCAGGGCCTAAAAATGTCATTGAACCTGTTGCCTCAGTTTGGCCATATGCATTCATTAAGCCAACATCAGCTTTGCTGGGTGCAAATAATTTAACTGCTTCTTTGACAACATCATATGGCATTGGAGCAGCACCATAAGTAATTAGTTTTAAGCTTGAAAAATCTCTTTTTTCAAAATCTTCAACTTCCATTATTCTTTTCAACATTGTCGGTACGACAAATGCATGAGTAACTTTGCTTGACTCAACTGCATCCAACCAATCTGCAGGACTAAATCCATCTAATAAAACTAATTGTCTGCCAGAAAAAATCGCACTCATTAATGTTGTTGCACCAGCAATATGATAAAAACCTACACTCACTAATATTACTTCTTGATCAGAAATCGGATCTGCAGGAGATTGCGTATTAACAACAAGTGCAGTTAAAGCTTTGTAAGATAAAACGACACCCTTAGGGAGACTAGTTGTACCAGATGTATAAATAATCAATGTTGCATCTTCATCATCAATATCTGTAAACACAGGAATATCTTCTCCGCTATCAATCAGATTGTTATAAGATTGATGATTCTCAGAATCAAATCCCAATGAAACAACATGATCAATTGTTGAAAGATTCCCGCTAATTTTCTGATAAATTTCAAAATACCTTTCTGAAACAAACAATACTGAAATATCTGCTGCATTGATCATGTATTCAAGTTCTTCAGTTTTAGAACGATAATTAAGAGGAACAAATGTAGCACCTAATGATGCGGTAGCATAATAAAGNACAACCATTTCTGCACAATTGACTGCCATGATTCCTACATTTTTACCTTTTTTTACNCCTAATGTACTTAATGAATTGGCAACCTTGTTTACACGTGATTGTAAATCAGAATAATTAATCTTTTCATTCGTTGTTGTAATAGCTATACGTTCAGGAACAATCGCAGAACTAATAGAAAGAAACTCCGCAGTATTCATTTTTAAACCCCCTCTTAACAAACATTATTTTGTTACTTCTACAATTACTCTTTCGTCCTTAGTAGAAGTATCTATATTAACAAATAATGTTTTCAATGGTACTTGATTTTGAAAAAAACTATCACCATTTTCACGCCATAAATTATCACAATTATCAAAAAAAATATTTTGTATGGAGAATGGTTTAATTTTATTATCGCTATTATGCCTTGAACCAAAATAATTTAAAGTACAAGAATCTTTTATAGATTGCTTAAGAGCTCTCAATTTACCATTGCGCATGCCTACTAAATAAAACTCTCGATCTTGAAAGTAAACCACATCACCAATATCAAAATTACTAATACTTCCTGCGTCAAATTGTTCAATAGAAATTTTTGGAGGATTCATATATCCATGAATTACTGCATATAATCCTATAGCTGAAATTAATAATATAAAAGTAAGTGGCGATTTAAGGATTCTTAATTTATTTAACTGCATAGTGCAAAAATTCATTAGAGTTTACAAAATTAACAAATTTCATCTTTAATTCCCTAACAGCATTTGTATCATATTTCAATAATTGTTTACAGAGCATATCTATTTCTGTATTAAAATTTTTACGTTCAATAATTTTACTTACNATNCCCAATTCATACATTCTATCAGTTGTAGTAGCTTCGCCTGTGTAAACCAATCTTTTTGCGTCACTGAGAGGCAATCTTCTAATAATCAATTGACTACCTCCTGCAGCAGGAATATAGCCTAATTTTATTTCTGGTAAAGCAAAACTACTTTGACTAGTTGCATAAATATAATCTGAAGCTAGAACAATTTCAAATCCAGCTCCATATGTAATTCCATCAACGAATGAAAATATAGGAACATCCAAGTTNTTTAAAGACCCCCAAATATCTCTNTCCAATCNAGCNTTCTTNCTTNCTTGAATAGANGGAGCAGTTCCAAAATCATTAATATCTGCTCCTGCAGAGAAACATCCTGGAATATTAGAGGTAAAAATTAAAGCATTAATTTGATCATCATTTTTGACTAACTGCAAACCTTCCCAAATTATATCCCTCATCTGCAAATTAATTGCATTTAATTTATNTGCTCTATTGAAATTAATTAGTAATGAATTATNTTTCTTGATTAAATTAATTGGNTGAGTATTATCGANCTGCATAATTACTATTTTCCTTGAAATTTTGGAGNACGTTTTTGCAAAAAAGCATTTATNCCTTCTTTGAAATCATCAGTTTCTTGCAATTNTAAAGTTTTTTCATGTTCAATATTCAAGCCAGTATTGAGATCAACTGTTTCTCCTAGTCTCATTGATTCTTTTAAAGTTTTTATTGCTATCGCGCCATAATTTGTAATTTGTCCAAGAACATCTTCGATTTCAGACATATATTCTTTTGAACTATATATTTCTGAAATAAGACCAGATTTTTTTCCATCCAATGCCTTAAGCGTTTTTTGAAAAAGTAATAAATCAAGTGCAAATGATCTATGCGATAATTTTGCAAGTCTATTAATAATAAAATCAGAGGGTTGTAGATGATTTTCTTTGTCTACCAATGAAATGATCGCATCATCCAAAGCAAATCTCACATCACATGCTAATGCAATTTCTATTGCAGGTAAATTAGTCACTCCTCGCATCAAAAAAAAGGAGGGTATTGGTAATTCTTCAACTGCGTTGAGAGCTGAATGAATGATTGCTTTATAATCTTTTGTGATTGGAGAAGACTTATTACTCAATCCAAAACCACTATTTTTAGAATTTGACATGAATAGAACNGATAAACATTTTTGATTAANNTTTATCATTTGACATGCATCTTTAATTTCTAATAATAATTGCTCAGTCCATAAATCATCATTCGTTTCGTAGCGAANAATTGCATAATTATTTTTATAATCGATACTTATTTTATTTAATTTAGACATCATTTAAACCCACAGCTTTATAGTTTTTCATTTTAATGATACATTCTATTGAAATATTGTTTATAAAAAAATAGTTAAATTATGCATCATTAAATAATTTAGTTAAGAGGAAAAATGGACTTACTTCTTAATCAGGCTTCAGCAATCGTTTCTGGAGGAACAAAAGGAATAGGATTAGCAATTGTAAATAATTTTTTAAAAGAAGGNATGAATGTAACAACATTCAGCAGAAATAAAAAAAATATCAACGCAGCCAAAAGAAAATTCAATAGTTATGCTGACCAAATTAACGTNCTNCAAGCGAATATATTAGATGAAAATAACTGCAAAAAAATTATTGATTCACATATTAAAAAATTCAACTCATTAGATGTTCTANTTAATAATGCAGGAGAATCAGTAAAAAATGGAAAAATAAAAGAAAAATGGGATGAATCATTTAGTATTAATGTTACCGCTCATGTAACTTTTTCTGAATTAGCAATNCCTCATCTAGAAAAATCAAATATAGGAGGNAACATAGTAAACATATCTTCAATCTTTGGTAGAGAATCAGGAGGCAGTCCNCAATATAATGCTTCTAAAGCTGCAATGATATCATTTTCAAAATCTTATGCAAGCTTACTAATTAAAAAAGGAATTCGAGTTAATACGATTGCTCCTGGCTCAATTCGTTTTGCGGGAGGATCGTGGGATAAAAGAGTAAAAAANGAACCAAAAGAAATGAAGAATTTCATTAAACAAAATATTCCAGCTGGTAGATTTGGAACAGNTGAAGAGATAGCAGANGTTGTTACCTTTTTATGTTCACCAAAAGCATCGTGGATTGTTGGTTCTGCATTAAATGTGGATGGCGGACAGTCAAGATCTAATATATAATTATCATTGATATTCAACTAAAGATACTGATAATATGCACTTGGATAGAATATGAAATTTACAAAAAATGATTACATTGGGATTATACTTGCTGCTTTAGCTGGTCCTGGAATTTTTTTAATTATTCTTTCTGCATACGATCTTTGGGAGCATAGNCACACACCTCTCCTAGGATTTTTAGCAGTAAATGTAGCGATTGGNGGAGGAATCATTGGTGCATTTAGTAGGTTTATCAAGAATAAAAATAGATTCTTGGCTTTAATTGCTTTTTTAATTTTATGTGTATTNGCTATTAAATTATTGCAATGGACTGNCAACAGCGACTCAGGTTTTAAATTGCTTTTTATTTGGTTAGGCATAATNGATTTTCTATTGATTAATGCTGTTATTGGATGGGAATTTTTAGCTAACGGTTTAGTGCCAGCATTAGANAGAATTAAAGAAAAAAACCCAGTTGAAGAGCAAAATGATGACAATGAACTTGCCTCCAANCAAGCATGAATAACAATAAATTGATCAATAATGAAATTTTTGCGCACTTGATAACAGACTGGTTAGGTGCAAAATACTTTAAAACATTCAAAATACAAAGTCATGAATCTGANACTGATTTTATAATTGCTCAAAGAGANAAAAAATTCTTACTGTCTGTATGTCCTTTATGGGATGAACGAGANGATTCAATAATTGAAATCGAAAAAAATGTAAATAGCGCTATAAAAGAACATGAAAATTCAAACATAGTCTGGATACCTGANAAAAACAAAAAATTCTTAAAAGAACATGAAAATGAAATTATTGAAAAAATTGGNAAAGGAATAAAAGGTTTAAAATATGGAGAATATAGAGAAATAAGAATGCCAATTGAAATTACNCTTTCAAAAACTGAAGATTCAGGTTCTTATGTTGCGATTAATGGCGCATTAAGTAAGATTTGGACTAAAATCTCCTCAGGTGTTCAAGGAGTTTTTCAATTAGATGGAGTCAATTATGGTAGATTGCCATCTGAACTTGCAGAAGAAAAAATCATTATTGATAGAATTCAAGAAGCATCAAAAACATTAAATGTTGGAGAAGCATCATTTGTTACAATTGATGAATATTGGCCTGTCAATAATGTCACATCTGAAAAGGGTAACCAAAAGATTATCATACCAACACCTTCTAAGACTACTAATTTAAATGANGGNCCATTAATAAGAAAAAAATTAAGAACTATTCTTGATGATGTAAATAATAAAAATAAAATAAATGNTATTGATGGCAAAATATTACTTTTGTTAAATTCAAAAAATAAACATGAGGATGTAGTAATTTCATCTTTAAAAAGTATTAATCCAACAACTTTTCAAAGTATTGCATTAATTTTAATTGTAAATGCTGGCATGATTTCTATAGTTAAAAAAAGTGATGCAATAAATTTTTAAAAACTAATTTTGAATCAAAATATCAAGATTTTGAATATATTTGTTAATTTCAACATCATGAATTGAAAAATTCATGATGTTTNCAAATTCAATTTCAAGAATTTCAATTTTATGNCCCATTGACCATAACTCNTTAGTAATTGAATTAGCCTTAAAAAGATATTCTTGCATTGATTTATCAATACCCAATGTAACATTACAGTTTAAATTGACGAAAATTAAAGTTAATGAGCGCATCAAATCATTGGGNTCACCAATAATTAAACAATTTTTGTTAGTAAGATCATTAGAATTTTGAAAATCATACATTCAGTTATCCAAAAAACTCTGAACATAAAAGTAACATACTTAAAGCTACCCTATANCCAACGAAATATGAAAAATTATACTTATTAATAAAATGAAACAAAAATTTAATTACCAGCAAAGAACTTATAAAGGCATAANNATAAGCTATTATTACNATTGACATATCATCAAAAATTAACTCATTAAAATTAAAAATTAATTCGTGTATAGTTGCGCCAATGATAACGGGACAAGACATTAAAAACGCTATTTTGACAGAATCTTTTTTATTGATTTTTAAGAATAAAGCACTACTTATTACAATTCCTGATCGTGACAAACCAGGGATGAAGGCTAANGATTGCATNATTCCTAATAAGAAATAATTTTTAAATGANATTCCATTTAAAGCTTGAGGNNCGTGCAAATTATTATATTTTTCTGCAAAAANTAAAATNAATGCACCAACAAGTAAAGCAATTGCGACCACATAATTATTTCTTAAATTATTTGCTATTGTTTCATAAAAGAAAAAACCAATTAAGACTGCTGGAATTGTTGCNCAAATAATCTTGATAGAAANTTGTCCATCATTATCCCATTCATNAAANATTAATTTTTTAGATCGCATATTTGAAAAAAAATCNNCTNTGATTTTTTTCCATTCGTCAAAAAAATANACTATNATTGCAGTAGCNGATCCCAAATGTAATAAAACATGCAATGATAAATTTTCAAAAGATAGATCAAAGTTTTCAGGAAATATAGAAGAATAAATTATTAAGTGTCCAGAAGANGATACAGGCAAAAATTCTGTTATTGATTGAATAGTAATTAAAATAAGNAAATTNATAAATTCAAAAATAGTCATCAATATTATTTATCTATAAATTGAATATCATAACTTCCATTTTTTTCTGACAATTTGCCAAGTGTTAATATTGGCCAATGTACACCGCTTACAATACTATCTCGCTCAATAGCAATATTTGCAATTTTTTTTCGTGCTGCTCTTGCTTGTGGTCTGTCCCAATCAAAAATTGGATGCCAATCTTGATGNACTANATGTTGNGGATGATGNGCNCCATCACCAACNAGAATTAANGANTCACCTGCTGATTCAANTAATTGAACGGTNTGACCAGGAGTNTGACCNGGAGCATAAATCATTGTCAAAAATTCATTAACTTTATAATCACCNACAAAAGTNTTAATTTGNTCATTTNCAATTAAAGNTTTGAATTTNGCTTGAACTTTNTCNTTNAGAGGATGATCNTTNNCTTCATAATTNATCCACCAATCAAATTCTTGTTCNGCAACAATATGCATTGCATTNGGAAATGTAATTTGGTCATTTTCATCTANATTCCAACCNACNTGNTCAAAATGAAGATGTGAATGCACTACAAAATCTATATCTTGAGGTTGTACNCCTTTTTCAGATAANCGAANNAATAATTCAGCNCAAGANTCNGTATTCTCTTCNNNTTCTCTGAANCCATANGCNGTATCAANAAGCCATTTGTTTTTNTGTGANTCAACCAAAAANGTACTGAAATTAAANGGAATAGATTCNGAAGAATCTGATANNCCCAGTGCTTCTACCCATTCANTTTCTTCNACTNCATCAAATANNATNTTAGGATCTCGAAATGTTGCTCCGTCAGAAAGTTGAGAAATTTTTAAGTCTCCTAATTGAAAACTTGCAGAAACATTAGTCATGGCAACCTCTTTAAATTTCTATTAAGACAAAAAATCTCAATATTTATGTTTTATTTTATTAATCAGATATGATTAAATTATAGGGTCAATTTAATTTAATCAACTTAAGATTATTTTTTTTAGAGAAAAGAATTATCATGCCAAAGCCTACAGCATTCCTCAATGGAGAATTTACAGAATTAGAAAATGCAAAAATTAGTATTGTGACTCATGCTTTTAATTACGGCACAGGGGTCTTTGAGGGCATAAGAGGAAATTGGAATGAGAAAAAAAACCAGCTTTATATATATAAACTAGAAGAACACGTAAATAGAATTATTAAGAGTGCTAAAATCATGCGCCTTGAACCTAAATATACCAAGGAAAAGATGGTTGATATCATCATAGATTTGGTCAAGAAAAATGATTATAAAGAAGACATATATATACGTCCAATTATTTACAAATCATCAGAAGTTGTTGGGCTCAGAATGCATGATTTAGATGATGAATTTTTAGTATACATTGTTCCTTTTGGAGATTATCTCGATCCTAGCAAAGGAATTCATTGTGGAACCTCTTCTTTCAGAAGAATAGATGATTCAATGATCCCAGTTAGAGCCAAAGTTACTGGCCTGTATGTTAATAATTCAATGGCTAAAACTGAGGCATATTTAAATGGATACGATGAAGCTATCATGCTTAATATGGATGGTCATGTTTCTGAGGGCACTGGTGAAAATATCGCAATTATCAAAGACCAAACAATAATCAGTCCAACTGTTTCAGATAATATCCTTGAAGGACTTACACTAGAAACTGCACTAGATATAGCAGAAAAAAGTCTTCACTTAAACATTGAAAGAAGGACTATAGATAGATCTGAATTATACATAGCCGATGAAGTTCTCATGACTGGTACAGCAGCACATATCACACCAGTCGTTAGTATTGATAAAATAAATATTGGCACAGGGCAACCAGGAGCAGTAACAAAAAAGATGCAAGAAAAATATTTTTCAATCATCAAAGGTGAAGATGATTCTTATTCTGATGACTTAACTAAGATATATTGATAAGAATTAATATGTTTTGTTAGGTAAACATTTGAATAAAATTAGACCAAATAAAAATTACATAGACATTTTTAGTATTTTTTTCTTAATATTACCAATAACATTTTCTTTGTTCTTCATTTACATGTTAAGTGAATTAACTTATAGACAAACTATTTTAGNTTTAATNCTNATNTTTATTATATTTATNACTTCGTTATATTTTTTATANCTAACNATAGCTTTTTATANTTTGCATTATTCNATAGATAAAGATAAANTAAGTATTTTTTTTGGAATACAAAAGTTTTTGATNCCCTTAAAAAATATCACAAAACTAGANGNATTTAANANANAACAATTANAANANAATAATCGAGGTATACATTTTTTTAGAAATTTTTTTGGCAAAACAATNATTAATNGAGANNCTGCATTATCATTTATTATTAAAAATAAAAATAATGAAATTTTATTAATTCANACATTAAACNAAAAATATCTNATTTCTGTCAGNTCNTATNAAGAAATCCGTCNATCAATTGCTACATATAANATTTTAAGTTCAAAAAAANATAATAAAGAGATTAAAATNAATNGAATTAATAAGTTTTACAAACTATTTGATAGAAATTTTTTTAATACAANCNCATTAACTANATTTAGTCTNATNGCTGTATTANTTATTGCAAAACAAAAANTNCAAAAAGNNCCAGANANAATATNNGCAAATTTTCCATTNAAACATTTCAGTAATTTGCCTGAGTATATTGATAAAGATATTATTTCAGANCTATANNNGATTCTAATTATTGCATTTGNATTNAACATATTTTTATCTTTTTTACTCACTTATCTTTTTGNCAAAGGCTACAAAACAATACAATTCTTAACAATTTTAATGAATCTTAGCATTATGATTATTATNATTTATTCNATTAGCCCTCAAGNGTAAGTATATGAAAAATTATTTNAGAAANAAAAAATCTATTTTATTAATNCTNTTAATAGTCCCNTTTTTATCAAACTCAGCTTGTNTTGAAAAAATNGATAATGACAATAGTNNNNANTCAGNNTTTTCTAATNAAATAAATTTTACTGANGCNCCAATTATNCANATGAATCAAGATANGGAAANTAANTTNAAAATNGANATGCANGATAAAGANATNCAAGAAATTATTGAAATTGCAGGTTGTATCAANAGAACNTATGACTGTCANGAAAATAAGGANGAGGCTGGTAAAGCAATAATTTTCATGGGCGAAAGCAACAATAANGTNTTTATTAAGCCNNTAATTGATATTTTATGGGTCAATGCTGATTTGAAAAATGTTATTAATCAATCATTNATCAAGTTAACAAATCAAGANATTTTTTCATCTATAAANTGGGAAAAATGGGCAAATTCAGAATTNNCATTGGANNTACCNGACAATTATTTGAAAATAAAATCNGATATTTTNAGNAAATTNGATAAAAATTATTCATTAATTTTTCAAAACNAATANAATCAANAGATTGATCTAAGNAAGATAAATTGGATAGGCTCAACATCTNATGCNATNCCTGCNTTAAATAATCCAAAATTNATTTCAAAGANTGAAGAAGCATANTTAAANANNNATGATATTNTTNTAGGNCTTAATNTAGAAGNAAANGAAANNGCTTTNCCNNTAAAAATTATNAAATGGCATGGNGTAATNAATCAAAAAATAAATAACCNNACTTATTCAATCATTTTTTGNCCNACNTCAAATTCNNTNACTGCNTNTAAANGNGANNTAGGNNATCTTAGNTTTTCAAGTTTGTTNNTTGANNANAGCTGNNTNATNAAAAATANTGAAGGNATATTGATTGATNCNGAAACTGGAANTTTTGGTGATNANAAAAAGTTAGANAGANTTCCAATAATGCANACAACNTGGACATTNTGGAAAACTTATTATCCTAATTCAAAAGTCTTNTCNAAAAANACTGGANTNATNATTGATTATGATGAACNANTNCCNNCATGGGTNNANTTGATTAANCCNNANAANNTAGTNAAAGAANTNACANAANANACANGANAATGATANNTNNAATNNTTATGTNAANTATNATTATATGNGTNANAANNCAGAAATTNTNTTATANANANTTTATGATTATAGNATNATTTANCAAAANCTAGGTTCTAAAANATTTATTACAATNNTACTTGATAATGGAATTGGTGCTAGAACTTTCTTTGCTCCACCAGAAGAAATTACTCAAATTTCTTANACNTCAAAAAATGGNTGGTTAGCNAGAGATNCNGAAAATATTTATTGGTTTATCAGTGATAATGGANTAATTAANCANGATGATAGNTCATTTTATNCNGAAATNGCAAATTATATTTCTTATAAAAAAATACCCTAAAGTATTGATTGCTAGCCATTTGAANACGATACTTTAGTAGTTATGTATGAATNNAAGTATAACAAAAGATTTTTCTCAATTGACGTAGCGTTGTATGACGCTTCTCTCCTAGTGCCTGTCTTATTGTAAAAGGCGCTCAGCAATGCTGGAGCGCTATNAACCTACCATATTAGGTTTNTGGGCTTTGGGTAATGAAGGGATAAGTAAAATGATAGGTGCAGATATAGTACTAGAATCTTTGAAAAAAGCAAAGGTAGACACTCTNTTTGGTTATCCAGGAGGNGTTGTNCTNCCNNTATATGACAGATTTCCGTTTCATAAAGAAATAAAACACATTTTGGTTAGACATGAACAAGCAGCTGGACATGCAGCAGATGCTTATGCAAGAGTATCCGGTANAATAGGTGTTGCTNTAGCTACATCTGGTCCAGGAGCAACAAATCTAGTAACTGCCGTACAAAATGCAATGATGGACTCAATCCCAACGTTATTTATTACTGGAAACGTTGCTCGTAATTTAATTGGTAAAGATGGCTTTCAAGAGGCTGANGCCACTGGAATATTTATGCCAACNGTNAAACATAATTANTTNGTTACTAATGCATCTGATNTAGCACCTACATTTGCTGAAGCAATTCATATTGCTACTACTGGTCGNCCTGGNCCAGTACATATTGATATACCTAAAGATGTTTTTTTAGAGGAAGCAGATTTTAATTGGCCTGAAGAAATNAACCTTAGNGGTTATAAATTAAATCAANATTTAAATNAAGANTCGATTAAAGATGCNGNTAGNATCATCAATCAGTCTGAAAAACCAATTATTTTTGCTGGTCATGGCATAATTATTTCAAACACACACAAATTNCTTCAAAAACTTTCTGAAAAAGCAGATATTCCTGTTATAACNACATTGCTTGGAATTGGTTCAATGCCAACGGATCATTCACTTCATTATGGATGGATGGGAATGCATGGGACATATTACGCAAATCATGCTGCCTCTAATGCAGATACNATCATNGCATTAGGAATGCGAATGGATGATAGAGCNCTNGGAAGATTTGCAGACCTAAATCCAAATGCAAAAATTGTNCATATAGATATAGATCCAGCTGAACATGANAAAAATTTAAAAGCTACAGTTCCAGTTGTTGGTAATTTATCAGANATATTACCAGAAATTACAAATGAGATTGATGAAACAAATCATGCTGAATGGATTAACTGGATAAATGATCTGAAAAAAAATCATTCTGATTCTATGGCAATTCCTGATACANCTGNACTATCTGTTCAATTTGTTGTAAATCAAATCGCTAAAGAAAACAAAAAAAACAAATTAGTTGTTGTAACAGGAGTTGGACAACATCAAATGTGGGCNGCGCAACATATGAATATTTCAGANCCNAGACAGCTAGTAACTTCTGGAGGATTAGGTACTATGGGGTTCGAAGTACCTGCTGCATTAGGTGCNCAAGTAGCTGATCCAAAAGCAACAGTATGGTCAATCTGTGGTGATGGTGGTTTNCAAATGACTTTTCAAGAGCTTGCNACNATTGTTGATGAAAANTTACCTNTAAAATTTGCAATTATGAANAATGGATTTTTAGGAATGGTTAGGCAATGGCAAGAATTGTTTTATCAGGAAAATCTAGTTGATGTCAATATGAGTCAACCAGATTTTCTTAAAATTGCGGACGCATATGGAATCCAAGGAATCGAAGTTACAAAAAAAGATCAAGTCATTGATGCAATCCAGAAAGCCAACTCAATTAATGGTCCAGTTTTAATTGATTTTAAAGTAGAAACAGATGGGAATGTTTGGCCAATGGTGCCCGCTGGTGCTGCTTTAAACGAAACAGTTGAATCCGCAAAGGAACTATAAAGTGAAGCATACTGTTGTTGCCTTAGTTGAAGATAAACCAGGAGTTCTAAATCGTGTAGCTTCTTTATTCAGAAGAAGAGGGTTTAATATAGACTCGTTAGCAGTTGGAACTACGCATGAGCCTGGTGTTTCAAGAATGACAATTGTCATTGAAGGTAATGAGAATATTGCTGATCAACTTGAAAAGCAACTATTCAAGCTTATTGACGTAATAAAAGTTGAAAACTTTACCAATCAAAATGCAATTATGCGTGAGCTTGCTTTAATTAAAGTCAAAGCAAGCACTCAAAATAGAAGAGAAATATTAGATATATTAGAAGTTTTTAGAGCACAGCCAATTGACTTATCTACTGCGAGCTTAGTGATTCAAATAGTGGCTCATAGAGACACGATTGATGCTTTAATTGAAAATTTATCAAGGTTCGGAATTTTAGAAATGGTCCGTACTGGAAGAATTGCAATGCGAAGAGGCTATACAACTACCACAGACGAGGTTTTAGATGAGAAAGATAATTATTCAACAAATTTTCATTCTCAGCTTGGAAGATTATCTAATGGTAATTTTCCATTTGTAAGTGATTAAAATTTAGGAGGATTTTATGGCTACAATTTATTATGAAGATGATGCAGATTTATCTGTTATAAAAAATAAAAAGATAGGTATTATTGGTTACGGCTCTCAAGGTCATGCACATGCATTGAACTTAAAAGATTCAGGCGCACAAGTGTCAGTAGGCTTGTATCCTAATTCACCATCAAAAGCAATAGCTGAAAAAGATGGTCTAACAGTAGGTACTGTAGATGAAGTAGCAAAAGATTCAGATATTATAATGATATTAGTTCCTGATCAAATTCAAAAGCAAGTGTTTGATGATCATATCGCACCTTATCTCGATCCTGGTAATACAATAATGTTTGCACATGGTTTTAATATTCATTTTTCACAAATTGATGCACCCAAAGATATCGATGTTTCAATGATTGCTCCGAAGGGCCCAGGACACTTAGTTAGAAGGGTTTATACAGAAGGAAAAGGGGTTCCCGCTTTGGTAGCTATTCATCAAGATGCATCTGAGTCAGCTCTTGCAACTGCACTAGCCTACGGGAAAGGCATAGGTTCAACTAGAGCTGGTATTTTAGAAACAACGTTTCAAGAAGAAACTGAAACAGATCTATTTGGAGAACAAACTATTCTATGTGGAGGTGTAACATCATTAGTCAAGGCTGCATATGAAACATTAGTTGAAGGTGGCTACCAACCTGAATCAGCATATTTTGAAACTTTGCATGAGCTAAAGTTAATCGTTGATTTAATGTATGAAGGTGGTATGGAATATATGCGATACTCTGTCTCTGAAACTGCTGAATACGGAGATTATACAAGAGGGCCAAGAGTTGTAGATCAATCTGTAAAAGATGAAATGAAAAAAATATTAGATGAAATACAAACTGGTGAATTTGCTCGTGAATGGATAGTAGAAAATCAAGCTGGACAACCTAGATTTCGGGCTTTAAGAGAAAAAAATCTTAAACATCCTATAACAAATATTGGTAAAGAAATTAGAGCTATGATGGGTTGGTTAAATCAGAAGTAATTTTGGTTTGAATTTAAGGAAATAAAATGTCATCAGAAAAAATATATATATTTGATACGACACTTAGAGATGGTGAGCAATCTGCCGGAATTGGCTTTACTAAAGAAGATAAGTTGCAAATTGCTCATGCTTTAAAAAGATTAAATGTAGATATTATTGAAGCTGGATTCCCTGCATCATCTCAGGGTGATCTAGAAGCAGTTTCTGCAATAGCAAAAGAAATTAAAGGTCCNGTAATTTGTGGACTAGCAAGAGCNAATGAAAATGACATCAATGCAGTTTGGCNAGCTGTTCAATCTGCTGAAAGTCCAAGGATTCATGTATTTCTTTCTTCAAGTGATATACATTTNGCNCAACAGCTAAGAAAAAACAAAGAAGATGTACTCGAAATGGCTCGTAGTTCTGTAGCGCAAGCTGCAAAATATTGTTCAGATGTAGAATTTTCTCCAATGGATGCAACAAGATCGGAACCAAATTTTGTATATCAACTCGTTCAAGCCGCAATTGAAGAAGGAGCAACAACAATCAATATTCCAGATACAGTTGGTTATGCNATTCCTGAAGAATTTGGAAATTTTATTAAATCATTAAAGGAAAATGTCAAAGATATTGATAAAGCAAGAATTTCTGTACATTGTCAAAATGATTTGGGTATGGCCACAGCAAACTCAATTGCTGGAATAATGGGCGGTGCAAGGCAAATTGAAGGAACGATAAACGGTATTGGTGAACGAGCTGGAAATGCATCTTTAGAAGAAGTTATTATGGCTATTCAAACAAGAAATGATTTAATAAATTTACATACAGAAATTGAAACTACAGAAATTTATCCAGCTAGCAAATTAGTTGAGCGACTATCAGGAATGCTAGTTCAGTCAAATAAAGCAATTGTTGGTAAAAATGCTTTTAGGCATTCTTCAGGAATTCATCAAGATGGAGTACTGAAAATGCGTGAAACATATGAAATTATAGACCCTAAAAATATCGGTCTGAATGATGATCAAAGTATTGTATTAACAAAAGTATCTGGTAGACATGGCTTGAAAGCTAGATTGGATGATTTAGGCGTTACAGTTGATGATAAAGATTTTGATGAAATTTTTAATGCATTCAAAGAAGTAGCAGACAGAAAAGATGAGGTAGATGATAGAGATTTAGAAGTCATTCTTTCTGAATTAGGCAATCTTGACTATGAAGAAAGATGGATTCTTCAGAGCGTACAAGTATCGACTGGAGACAATCAAAAACCTACTGCATCAGTCGAAGTAAAAGATAAAGATGGAAATACTTACAATGATGCTGCAAATGGAGATGGTCCAATAGATTCAATTTGTAAAGCTATCGACAGGATTGTAAAAGTTGATAATCAATTGACTGAGTACAGAGTCAAATCTGTGACGGAAGGCATCGATGCTCAAGGAGAAGTCTCAATTCGAATCTTGTCAAATGGACAAAGTTTTGTTGGTAATGCAGCTCATACAGATATTTTAGTTGCAAGTGCGCGTTCATACATGAATGCTATAAATAAATTAATCATATATAATATGAGAAGAGAAAAATAAAAAGAAAGATGACTAAGATGAAAAATGGAAAAACTTTAGCTGAAAAAATATGGGAGAATCATATAGTCCATCGTGAAGATGGAATCCCAGATCTTCTATATATTGATCTGCATCTTCTTCATGAAGTAACTTCTCCCCAAGCATTTGAAAGTTTGAGGATTAATAATCGTCAAGTTAGAAGACCTGACCTATCAATAGCAACAATTGATCATAATGTTCCGACAACTGACAGATCATTGCCTAATCCTGATCCCTTATCCATAAAACAAATTGATACGCTTAGAAAAAATGCAAAAGATTTCAAAGTACCTCTATTAGATATTTTTGATCCAAGACAAGGGATTGTTCATGTTATTAGTCCTGAACAAGGATTAACTCAACCAGGCATGACAATTGTGTGTGGAGATAGTCATACATCAACCCATGGTGCATTTGGTTCATTGGCATTTGGAATCGGAACTTCTGAGGTAGAACATGTTCTCGCTACTCAAACCTTACCTGCACCTCTACCAAAAATGATGGAAATCAATGTTAAAGGTAATGTCCAAAAAGGCATTACAGGTAAAGATATTGTATTAGCAATTATAAATAAAATTGGTGTTGATGGAGGCATCGGTCATATTATCGAATTTACAGGAGAAGCAATAAAAAATTTATCTATGGAAGGCAGAATGACAATATGTAATATGACAATTGAAGCAGGAGCACGAGCAGGACTNATTGCACCTGATGAAACAACTTTTAATTATATTAAAGGAAGGCCTATGGCGCCAAAAGGTGATGCTTGGGAAAAAGCTGTAGCTAATTGGAAGAATTTATACTCAGATCATGATGCAAGTTTTGATACTAGAGTTGAGTTAATCGCTGAGAAAATTGAACCATTTGTCACTTGGGGTACAAATCCTGCACAAAGTGCACCAATATCAGGTAAAGTACCAAATCCAAAAGACATGGCAGATGCTGCAGCAAGAGATACCGCAACACGAGCATTAGATTATATGGATCTTAAAGCTGGCACTAACATTGAAGATATTATTTTAGATAAAATATTTATTGGCTCATGCACCAATTCACGAATTGAAGATCTTCGTTCAGCATCAAACATCGTAAATGGAAATAAAGTCGCTAAAGATATCCATGCAATTGTAGTCCCTGGTTCTGGTTTAGTAAAAAAACAAGCTGAAGAAGAAGGCTTAGATCAAATATTTATTGATGCAGGCTTTGAATGGAGAGAGGCTGGCTGNTCAATGTGTTTGGGTATGAATCCAGATATTCTAAAACCAGGCGAAAGAAGTGCATCAACTTCAAATAGGAATTTTGAAGGTCGTCAAGGCCAAGGCGGAAGAACTCATCTAGTCAGTCCTGAAATGGCGGCGGCGGCGGCCATTGCTGGTCATTTTACAGATATTAGGAAAATATAATGAAATCCATTAAGAAAATTAACAGTATAGTTTTACCATTAAATNGAGCAGATGTAGATACTGATCAAATCATGCCAAAGCAATATTTAAAAAGAGTTGAAAGATCAGGTTATGGACCTTTTGCCTTTGATGAATGGCGCAAAGATCCAGATTTTGTACTAAATGACAAAAGATTTGAGAATGCTGAAATATTACTTGCCCAACGAAATTTTGGTTCTGGTTCATCTAGAGAGCATGCTGTATGGGGCCTTGAAGATTTAGGAATTCAAGCAGTAATTGCACCATCGTTTGCAGATATCTTTAATTCTAATTGTGGTAAAGTTGGAATACTCTGCATACAGTTAACACAAAAAGAAGTAGATAATTTAATGTCGATTGCAGAAAGCAATGATGGATTAACTTTAGAAATTGATTTAGCAGATCAAGTTTTAATTAATAGTAAACAAAATATTAAAATCAATTTTTCAATAGATGATTTTCTTAAACATAGATTGATTAATGGCCTAGATGATATCGGCATTACAATGCAACGAGAAGAGCTCATTAATAAATTTGAAAATGATCGAAAAGATTTCTATCCTTCAACAAAAGCAATCATTTAAAAAGATATAAATTGCCATGGAAATAATAGGTTCTGGAAAATATACATCTGCATTTGTACAAAATGGTTTTACATATAAAGTTTTACATGAAGACAAAAAAAATCAATCTAATTTTACTAAATTAGAACTAGAATTCTCTTTACTAAAAATACTAGAAAGTACTGGTCTNCCAGTACCATCAAAGNTAAGTAAAATTGTAGATGATGAAAAAAAAATCTGTGGCTTACAATATCAATATATAAAAGGAATTGAATTTAAAAATTTTAGCTTTAATGAGAAATCTAGAGAAAAATTTTTAAATTCAATTTCAGATTTTTTTAAGAAGCTTCATANCATAAATTATGATTCTATAGATAAGAAACCAACCAATATCTCAAAAGAAATATATAANAATCTTTTAATAAAAAATCAANAAAAAATTTCCAGANAAAGATTCTTGCAAGCTAGTGCAAAAATAGACATTATGTCAAANATTAAANTAAAAGACTTATCATTAATTCATGGAGACATTAATGATGGTAACTTTATCTTAAAAAATAATGGCGAAATATCCGGAGTAATTGACTGGTCAGAACATATGATGTCTGATCCAGCNTANGACCTAGCAGGAGCATTAATATATTTTGGAAAAGATACTTTGAGTTATATATTAAAACACAATAACTATAGCGGAGAAATGCAGGAACGCATAAACTACTATGCAAGTATGGAGTTTCTATTTCATTTATGAAATGAGGAGAAATGAATCAATATAAACTGCTAGTTTTACCNGGCGANGGAATCGGACCNGAAATCATCGATGAAGGNCTTGCNTTACTAAAACAAATTGAAATAATTGATAACTGTTCTTTCGATATATCGAAAGAACTTGTTGGAGGTGCTGCAATNGATGCCTATGGTGAAGCAATAAAGGATGAAACAATNCAAATTGCTAAAAATTCTGATGCTGTACTTTGGGGTGCTGTAGGTGGTCCAAANTGGGATAATCCTTCAAGCTCAGTTCGACCAGAACAAGGATTATTAAAAATAAGATCAGAANTAAATTTATGGGCAAANCTNCGACCTGTAAAAATTTGGGGAGAACTAATTAATGCTTCTTCAATAAAAAAAGAAAAGCTCGAAAATGTTGATATTCTGGTGATAAGAGAATTAATTTCTGGTGCATATTTTGGTAAGCCACAAGAAAGAAGAGAAAAAAATGGCAAGCGCGAAGCAGTTGACACAATTTATTACAATGAAGATCAGATTGCTAATGTTGCTCATCTAGGTTTTCAATTAGCATTGAAGAGGAAAGGTAAATTACATTCAGTTGATAAAGCTAATGTATTGGAATCTTCAAGATTATGGAGAGAAGTTGTCCATGAAATNCAACCAAGCTACAAAGATGTCATTTTTCAAGATATATTAGTCGATGCAGCTACAATGCATCTTATACGCGAACCTTCTGATTTTGATGTGATTATAGCATCCAATTTATTTGGAGANATNATNACAGATGAAGCATCAATGCTTTCTGGNTCTTTAGGCATGTTGCCTTCTGCATCCTTGTCTAATCTGACGGAAGATGGTACAGGTATTGGNCTGTATGAGCCGATACATGGCTCAGCACCTGATATTGCTGGACAAGGAATCGCAAATCCAATTGCTACATTTCTTTGTATGGCTATGATGTTCAGGCATTCACTAAACCAAGAAACAATAGCAGATAAAATCGAGAACAGTGTTGAAAAAGTGATAGCATTAGGATTGCGCACAAAAGATATAACAAACGTTGGAGATAAGCCAGTTTCAACAAAAGAAATGTCACAAGCAATTATTGCTGAATATAAAAAATTATAATTAATATCGATCTATTTGTATTAGGAAAATAAATTGAAAAAAATAAAATTGTATGACACAACTCTAAGAGATGGATTAGGCATGGAAGGTATTTCTTTGTCTTTAAAAGACAAGATTGAAATTGTGAAAAAACTTGACAGCTTAGGTATTGATTTCATTGAAGGTGGTTTTCCAGGATCAAACCCAAAAGATGCTGCATTTTTTGATTCAGTTCAAGAGATTAAATTGAAAAATGCTAAAATGGTTGCATTTGGTTCAACTCGTAAAGCTAATACTAATCCAAAAGAAGACGAATCGCTACAAGCACTAATTGATGCAAAGACAAACTATTTAACAATCGTTGGTAAATCTTCTTTGAGCCAGGTTAATAAAGTATTGCAAACTACAGATGAGGAAAATATTTCAATGATCAAAGATTCTATTGAATATCTTGCATCAAAAAAAAGAAAAATTATTTTTGATGCAGAACATTTTTTTGATGGTTTTAAAGAAAATGAAGATTATGCTTTATCCACTGTAAAAGCAGCATCAGATGCTGGCGCAGAAGCAATTGTTTTATGTGATACAAATGGTGGAACAATGCCAATGGAAATCAAACAAATAACTGAAAAAGTAATAAATTTAAATCTTGGAGAAATCGGTATTCATGTTCATAATGATGCTGACATGGCAGTTGCAAATACTATTATTGCTGTAGAAAGTGGAGCAACGCATGTTCAAGCTTGTTTAAATGGTTGGGGAGAAAGAACTGGTAATGCAAATATAATCTCAGTAATTGCAAATCTCAAATTAAAACTTGGTTTTGAAATCATCACGGATAAACAATTAGAAGAACTAACTAAAGTGTCTCATTTTGCTGATGAATTAGCCAATATTATACCTAACAACAGGCAACCATATGTAGGCAAGAGTGCTTTTGCACATAAAGCCGGCTTACATGTAGCAGCAATTACAAAATCCTCAGGTACATACACTCACATTGAGCCTTCTCTAGTTGGAAATCAAGAAAGAATATTAGTATCAGAATTTTCAGGAAGAAGAAATATTCAAGAAAAAATTAAAGAACAAAATATTAATCTAGATTTATCAAATAATGAAATAGAAGATATATTAGGAAAGATAAAAAATTTAGAAGCAAAAGGTATGCAATTTGAAGCTGCGGGTGCGTCTTTTGAACTTGTGGTGAGAAAGATAAAAGAAAATTATCAAAGCCCTTTTTCTGTAGAAGATTTTCTTGTAGTTGAGCGAAAACAACCTAATACAGACAATGAAATTGGTGCAATACTATCTGATGCTATGGTTAAAGTAAAGGTAGGAAAAGAATTTTATCAATCATCAGCAAATGGTAGTGGACCAGTTGCTGCATTAGATTCAGCATTAAAAGATGCATTAATCAATTTTTACCCTGATTTAGTCAATATACATCTAATTGATTATAAAGTGAGAATATTTGATCCGTCACAAGGTTCTGCAGCAGGTGTTAGAGTATTTATTGAATCATCAGACAACAAAACATCATGGAGCACTGTAGGCTCTTCTACAGATGTCATAGAAGCATCCTTCCTTGCATTACAAGATTCTTATGAATATTGGTTAATTAATCAATAATAGAAAAAAATTATAATCTTAATTTACCATGAGACGGTTGTCTTCGACGCAGCTTACCGAAGGCTAACTCTTCTTCCTTCTTAATATCAGCAGGATCAGCTACTTCATTTTCATGAACAAATCCACACTGTACACATGTAGAAAATTCACCATAGGTGTCATCTTCTGCAAGCATAAAGCCACTACATCTAGGACATAATTTAGGGGGTAATGTATAAACCATCACAGACCTCCAAGCCCGGCACCCCACCGGCATTCGGTCTGTTCAATAGCCTACGAAGTTAGCTGACGGATTCGGATGGAACAGTCACCCGCTCAAATTGAGTTCACCCCGAAATGGTTCCTCCGTTTTTTAGTAAGTGCAGCATCTAAAAATTAGGCTAATTTGAATAAACTACTTCACTGCACCCATTTCATGATTAAGTTTAAACTAAACAATAAAAAAAAATCAAGTTATAATTATTACTAATTGATAAGATATGTTTTATAGTAGTGGAAAAATTTATGTTAAAAGATATAGATAATAAAATTTTAACCATGTTATTCCTGTCTATGCTTATAATTATTGGATGTAAGCCAATTGCTAAATTAATTCCTGATGAATCAATAAATGAAGAAGAAAAAATAATTTCTCAGATTAAGCAAGATAAAATTCCTACATTACAACCACTTTTGCCTTCCAAAGATTTGATTAATAAAAACAATTCAATAGATAAGGGAGAATTAAATCCTTCAATACTGCAGAGGGCGCTGAGCATAATATATGTAGAAATTAATTTAAAAAATAAAAATCAAGAAGAGATTTTACGAAGAGGCAATGGNGTCATTATAAATAAGGACCCATTGATAGTCATTATTAGTAAATCATTACTAAGCATTAATGAAACTTTNAAAGAATATGAAGTTCAATCTNTCATNATTTCACAACNATATAAAGNNAATAGTCNNGAAATNAAATTAGANGCATCAATNATNAATGAAGATAGNTTTAATGTAACATTTTTACAANTTANAGANAAANATNTAAATAAAGTNAAAGAATTTAAAGCATCAACNNACATNGTTNNATTTAATGATTATATTANTGTAAAAATAGATGATANCATTGAAATAATTANCTTNGAAACTAGAAATGATGGAGCTATATTAATCAATTTAANCTCTGCAGAAATNAATGGTAAATATAGTAGAACTAGTAAACAATATACTGAATGGATTTCAATTAACGNAAATCTACCAAATANTTATTTTAGTGCTCCAGCNTATAATATGCAGGGTGAATTTATAGGATTTATCGATTCNCTTAGTTATAACAAAGATTTTCCTCTTTCTTTAATTAGCTCTTTTCATCTTTCAAATNAANCNTTAGANNAAATTAAAGAAANNGNNCTTCCAAATGTAACAATCGTGAATAANAAATTTAACTTTTTAGAAAAAGATNNNNANAANNTACTAATTTCAAATCCNGTTTATAGTACTAGTAAAATCAATGAGAATGGTGGAGTNGTTTTGTATGATTATAATTTTCAATTTAATGAAAANCTATATGAACTATANTATCAATATGCTACTCAGGGATTNGAAAGCGGNGATNTNATTGAAGAGAGATGGTATTTAAANAATATTATNCAAGAAGATATAACAACAACATANAANTGGAAGGGNGATTANTCNTTCTTTACAAATGTACTAAGATTTTCTTTTCCTNTAGGNATGCCAGANGGTTTTTGGCAAACTGAAATATATGTTAATAATCAATTAAAAGCTAAAAATAACTTTTACATTCAAACAACAATACCAAAAATTAATTACAACNANTTTANGTTAGAAAAAATATCAAACGATAGATACCTCTTATCATTTGATTATGAAAATATAATATATGACAGTATTTTTTCATTTGTTGTCTATGCAAATGATCAAGTTNTATNTAACTCTGAAAATATAGACTTTAAAAAGAAAAAAAGTGGTAAAGCAATGATTGTCTATGAAAATATTGATACTGAAAATGATTTTATTAATATGGAAGTCGATTTTTTTATGAATTATGATTTCATAGGTAATGCTAAATTAAGTTTTGGAGAAAANAATGAATAAAAAAATTGCATTAATTGGAGGNACAGGTCCTGAAGGTAAAGGNCTTGCAAAGAGATTTGCTATATCAGGCAATGAAATTTATATAGGTAGTAGAAATAAAGAAAGAGGAGAGGAAATTGCNCTTGAATTGAAAAATGAACTTAAAGAAAATTATAGCAATATAACTATTGAAGGTGGNGCTAATGATGAAATGGCTAAGCAAGCANCAATTTGTATTATTGTAGTTCCGTATTCTGCTCACCANNNAACATTGGAACAAATTAAAGAATTCTTAGAAAATAAAATCATCATAGATGCAGTCGTTCCTATGGAATTTCAAAAAGGACCTAGATCAATTGATGCTCCTGATGGTTCAGCAACAGAAGAGGCAGCAAAAATTCTTGATGCGTCAACAGTCATTGGAGCATTTCACAATTTATCTGCAGAAATACTGCAAAATTTAGATGTAGATGTCGAAGGTGATGTTTTAGTAACAGGTAATAACAAAGATGCTAAAAAAATTGTTATGGATTTATCAGAAGAAATTGCAACGATTCGTGCTATAGATGCAGGGCCATTACGATATTCAAGATATGTAGAATTTTTAACCGTATTATTAATTGGAATTAATGGTAGATATAAATCACATTCTAGTATTTCAATTACTGATATAAATTAAGTAAAAAATTATTAAGATTTAATATGCAAAATGAAATTAAAATTTTAGGTGTACCAGATTTTCCGATTATAGAAGTTGATGATGATCTACCACAAATTATTATTGATAAAATTCAGGAATCAGAAATAGCTCTTGAGAATAATGACATCATTGTTGTTACTCAAAGAATTTGCTCAATTGCTGAAGGGCAAATTAAAAATCTGAATACTTATGAACCATCGGATTTTGCAGTGGAGTGGGCAGAAAAGTATTCAAAGGATGCAAGGTTAATTGAAGCTGTTTTACAAGAATCAAAAAATATAATCAGGAAAGAAAATGGAATATTAATTACTGAAACAAAACATGGATTTATTTGTGCAAATAGTGGAATTGATAATTCAAATGTAAAAGGCGATGAGAATATTTGTTTATTACCAAAAAATCCTGATTTAAGTTGCAAAAAAATTAAGGATAAAATAAAAAAACAACTTGATAAAAATGTTAGTGTTATCATGACTGACACTTTTGGAAGACCATGGAGGATGGGGCAAACAAATATTGCTATTGGAATAGCTGGAATGAATCCATTTCAGAACTATGTTGGGAAAAAAGATATTTTTAACAAAACTTTAAAGCATACAATGATCTGTATAGCAGATGAAATTGCAAGTGCAGCAGAATTAATAATGGGGAAAACAAATATGATTCCTGTAGCCATAGTAAAAGGTTATAAATATGACAAAAATAACGACTCAATAAATAATATAATCAGAGAAAAAGATTTCGACTTATTTAGATAAAAGCATGAAAAAAGATATTATTAAAATCATAAAAAATCAGCTACAAGATAATAAAGACCCTAGATTTAGTTACTGGTTATTTGTGCCAGGCATNTTGTTAAGCGTACTATGGTCTTGTTGGGAATCTGTTAATGTAATCGACAATAACCTAAATGTTTTTATAGAAAACATAATTTGGCCAGGTATTTTAATTTTTTTCATTACAACGCTTATAGCAATATTAGGCTGGCAGTTGGATATTGATTAATGATATATATTATTACCGGTGATGAAGAATTTTTAATCAAAGAGAAATCTAAAGAGCTAATAGATAATTTAAATCAAGAATCTCAGTTAAATGTTGATCATATCAATGGTGCAAATATCAATTACCAAGAATTACTCAACCAAATATCAAATTTGTCTCTTTTTGATGAAAAAAAAATAAGCTATATAGAAAACTTTTTTTCAAATTTTAATAAAAAAAATAAAAAAAAGGATATTGATAATTTCTATGCAAGCTTAAAACATTTAATACAAAATACTGAATTAATTTTTGTTGAATTACCTAAAGTGAATTATCAAAATTATAGAAATGAAACGCTTACTAAAAAAAATGTAATATTTAAACAAATACCAAATGAAGCACAATTTTTTGAATTGAATAAAATAAGTAATTTCCAAAATAATCGTGAAGTAATAAATTGGTGCAAAAAAAAATGTCAAAAATTGGATATCCAGATTGAAGATGATGCTCTTAAAGAGCTTGTAGATCTTAAAAATAATAATTTAAGAGCACTAGTGAATGAGTTAAACAAATTACATGCTTATAGTGATGGTAAAAAAATTGAAAAATCTCATGTACAATTACTAACAAATGAATGGAAAGAATATAATATATTTCCAATTATTGATTCTATTGTTGCAGGCAATGGTCATCAAGTCAGAGAGCAGATTAATACCTTAATCCTTAGAGGAGAGATCTCTAGACAAGAAATCATGTATAGAATTGCCAAACAAACTTCAGAATTTTTAAAAGTATCTAGTGTCAAAAATTTAACAAAAAATCAGATTGAAAAAGAAGTTGGTATTCATGGATACAGATTACAAAAGATTATTGAACAAGTAAAAAAAGAGGAAAGTCAATATTTGTATAATCTAAGAATTATTGAAAAATATGATTTTCAAATGAAAACTGGCCTCATTAATGAAAAGGTCGCATTAGACTTAATAATTAGTGAATTAAATTAAATTTACCAATGTCTAATCGAAGTAACAAATCTGCCTTGAACTTGAAACGATGAAGGATCAATATAAAAAGATTTCATCTTCTTATTCATTGGTTCCAATTTAATTTTGTTATCTAACTTATAAATACGTTTAAATGTTGTAGAATTGTCTGATTTAATCCATACAGCTACCATATCACCATTATCAAACTGATTCGTTCTTTCAAGAATAATAATATCTCCATCTTGAATTAATGCATCTATCATTGAATTACCTTTTATTTGCAAAGCGAATAAATCTGTTTTAGCACCTATTTGATCTCGTGATAGTTCTATCGCATTCGTATAATCTTCCGTAGAGCTTTCAGTAGGAATATTTATTGGTTTACCAGCAGCAATTTTTCCTAACAATGGTACTCGTACAGTTCTTGAACGTATATTATTATCCCCTAATATCTCAATCCCTCTAGAAATATCTTTATCTCTTCGTATCAATCCTTTTTCTTCTAATTTTTTTAGATTGTAATCGACTACCGAGGTTGATGAAATTGAACAGTGAGTCTGTATATCTCGAATAGAAGGCGGATAATCTTTTTCAAGAATAAAATCTTTCAAAAAATTTAAAATCTTGTCTTGTTTTGCAGTAAGTTCCATTTTTCCTCAATCTTGTTCTAATTATTAACACATATGTTCTAATATATATATTTAATGCTAATGTAACTTAACAGTAAACGCAAGTACAATAGATTATTAAGCTATAATAATATTAAATTATTTAGAAAGGAATTTTAAATGTCACCAAGTGGTTTGGAGGATCTTTTTGGAAATGAAAGTTCCAGTGGTCCTAATCTCGAAGAAGGAGATTTATACAGAGCAATGGTCATTGCAGGCCACCCTGATGATTCTGATGTAGGGGCCGGTGGCATAACAGCAAAATTAGCAAAAGCAGGTTGGGATGTTAGGGTCCTTGTAGCAACTGATGGATCTAAGGGTTCAAGTGACGAGCATGTTAATCAAGATGAGCTCATTGCTGAAAGAAAAATTGAGCAAAATAATGCATCATCGGTTTTAGGTGCTAGAGATGTTAAGTTTTTAAATTATGTTGATGGAGAATTAACTTATAGCCGAGAATTAATTGAAAAAATCACTAAAGAGATTAGAATATTTAAACCTTATGCAGTTTATACCCATGATCCTGAAGCAGTCATTATAAATAATTCATTTGTAAGTCATAGCGATCATAGAATTACNGGTTTAGCTACAGTCGACAGTATTTATCCTACAGCTAGAGATAGACTGAATTTTCCAGAACATATCAATGAAGGACTTGAAACACATAAAGTTAGGGAACTTTTTCTTTGGGGTACAAATCATTCAAATATTGAAATAGATATCTCTGATTATTTTGAAACAAAACTTAATGCATTAAAGGAACATAAAAGCCAATTTGATTTTACTGATGAAATGCAACAAAGATTTTTAGAAAGATGGAAAAATGATGATGGTAAATATACAGAAAAGTTCAGAAGGATTATTTTCTTTAGATGAATATCAATAAATCAATTATTAAATTTTGTTCTGCATGTGGTTCAAAATTGGAAGCTCCAGTCAAATCTGGAAAGCCTGTAAAATGTGAAAAATGCCCAAAGACTTCTTATTTAGATCCGAAAGTTGCAGTAGGAGGAGTAATAATAAATTCTTCAAAACAATTACTTTTGGTTAAACGCAATATTGAACCAAATATTGGTAAATGGTCGTTCCCATCAGGATTTGTTGATTCAGGAGAAATTATTGAAGAAGCTCTAAAACGTGAAACCCTTGAAGAAACAGGCATAAAAATAAGTGTAGGGCAATTAATTGGCACCTACAGTACAAAAAATGAACAAATAGTTTTTATAGCATATCTTGCAAATACAAAATCAGAAGAAATTACTATTAATCAAGAAATACAAGATGCTGATTTTTTTGATTTTGAAAATTTACCTCATCTTGCATTTGCTCATGATGATGAAATAATTCAAAAAACAAAAAAAATATTAGATGGTAAAACAGAACATGAGCCGTCAAAAGAGATCTTTAACATTTCTCTATTACAAAAGAGAGGAATTGAAGCAGAAGTTCTAATACCTCTAATTAGAAATTTAGAAAAAGAAATTGGCAAAGAATTAGCCCATCAGTTGGCCCGCAACGCAATTAAAGAAATTGCTGAAAAACAAGGTAAAGACTTTTCTTCTATGATACAACGTGATGATTTAGATGGCTTTCAAAGTATCCAGGAAACATGGTCAGGTGCAGGGACAGACATTATATATGAGATACTTGAGAGTAATAAAAACGAATTCAATTTTAATGTTACGAAATGTAGGTTTGCAGAAATGTATAAACAACTTGGTGCTGAGGATTTAGGATACATACTTTCTTGTGGAAGAGATTTTTCTTTATCCTCAGGATATTCTGAAAATATTCATCTAGATAGAACAAAAACGATAATGGAAGGTGCAAGTTTCTGTGATTTTAGATATCGTAAAAATTAGATTGCAATGCTCTTAGATTGTTTATGACCTATATAAAATAATAATCCTGCAAATAATGACATAGTGAAGTAAGAAATAAAAGCAATATCATAAGATTGTGTAGAGTCAAATATAAAACCACCCAATATTGGAGCAATAATTTGACCACCAAATGCAAAGGCTAAGACCAAGCCAGAAATCGCTCCATAATGCTTTACACCAAAAGTTTTTGTCAAAATTAAAGATTCCAACATAGGAACAAAAATACCGCCTCCGCCCCAAAATAATACAAAAGCTATTAGTGAAAAAAAACTAGTAGAAAAAACAATTGTAAGCATTGCAAAAGCCTGCAAAAATGAAACTAAAATTGCTAATTTAAAAATATTACCCATCTTATTGACCATTATGCTGCCCGGAATACGACCAAGTCCTCGAATGAGCGCACTTATTCCAAAAAAAACAGCTGCATTATCTACCCCTTCATTAATAAGAAAATCAAATCCTAATAAATTAACTGCTCCTTGACCCATAAAGAAAAAAACAAACGCAAAGGTGATCAACCAGAATGCTGGTGTATTTTTCGCATTTTCTAAATTCATTCCTGTCAATCGCTCATCATTGCCTAGATTATTTTCTTGATTTTGTACTGGTTGCAATCCAAATTGTTCAGGTAAATCTTTCAAGAAAAATAAAGCAAAGGTGATATTAATTAAAGGAAAAATTATAGCNGCAGAGTATAATGTGAANTGCCAAGAATACATATTAGTTAACTCTGTAAAAACAGGTAACATCAAGCCNCCTAGACCTAAGCCGGTCGTTACTAATCCTAATGCAGCCTGTCTATTNGCAACAAACCATCGAGTNACTAGCCAATTAAAAGTGATNGGCAAGACAAATGGCCTTGCAACACCTACAATTAACCAACCAACTAAAACAATATATATATTNAATGCACTGGCAGTAACAAGAAAACCANCAGCAGCTATAANACTTCCAATAATCAATGANTTTCTAGCTCCGTNTTTGTCCATATATTTGCCAATATAGGAGCTACATATAGCTGATAANGCTTGTCCTGCTGTAAAACATAAGATAACTGGNAANCTACCTATAGAAAAAAAATCTGAAATCTCTGGTATGTAAACTGCAATAGCCCAAAANATATAACCTGCTGCNAGCATATTGGAAATTATGCCAATAAATACAACTATCCATGCATAATGAAAAGGTAATTTTTGAATAAAAAAATTAATCATANTTTATCATTAATTCAATTCTTTNCATCATTTTTATGAATTAAAGATAANTTTGCTATACGNAATCCATCCATCGCCTTTATAGATAANTCATGATTTTTAATTATAATTTTGTCNTTTACTCTCGGTATTTTTCCAAAANTTTCTAAAAAATATCCTGCAACAGTTTTAATTGCCTTATCGCTTTGCTCAATGCCAGTTTTATCAATTAATATTTCTACAGAATCTAGTCCGTCTAATATAGTTTCCTTCATATTATTTGAACTTGATTGTTCATATTGACTATATTGGAATCCATCTTTAATCTCTCCAAATATTTCATCAATAACATCTTGCAAAGTCACAATACCNTCAGTTCCACCNTATTCATCAACGACAATTGCAAATTGTGTATTACGTTGTCTCATTTGAACAATCAGCTCATTTAGATCAATTTGCGCAGGAACAATTAATGGTTCTCGTATATGTAGTTTCCAGTCTGAGATTGATGGAGAAGAATAAAGATCTCTCACATGTAAAATACCAATAATACTATCCAGATTACTATCATAAACTGGATATTTTGAATGACGATACTTAAATACATTTTTTCTAATTTCTTCAACATTAGACGACTTTGAAACAGCAATGATTTCGGTTCTTGGTATCATGACATCAGCAATATTTAATTCAGAAAAATTCAAAACTCTTTTCAGTAATAATTGTTCGTCAGATGGAAGAACCCCTGCATCTGCACTGGCCTGAATTAATAAACCTAATTCATTTTGATTAATGTTAGAGTGAGCACCTGGACCACGATCGACATTAAATAATGCTAAAAACTTCCAACCGCTTTCATTCAAAATTACTATAAATGGCTTAAAAATAAGTCGAAATATTTTTAGAGGTGGTGCGACAGATAATGCTGTTCGATCAACGTATTTAAGTGCAAATCCCTTAGGGGCTAATTCACCAATAATTACATGCATGGCAGTGATAATTGAAAACATAATCAATATGCTTATACCATGACTACCAAAATTACTAAAATGTTTACTAAGAAGATGTGATAATTCATCTTCACCTACCCAGCCTAATGCTAGACTGAATATTGTTATACCCAATTGACATGCAGCAATATATGAATCAAGGTTTGTAACTGCATCTGCGAGTGCATTCGAACCTGGTCTCTTTTCTGCCTGAAACTGTTGTACGCGTGTTTTTCTAATTGATACCAAAGCGAACTCGGCAGCAACAAAAAAACCGTTGCCAATTACTAAAAGTAATAAAATTACTATAACAAAAAATATATCTGCCATTTATTCAATTTCTATTCTGCAATAACTATAAATCATTTGGAATACATATCTGATAATGAATTAGTGTATTACATAACTATAATACGATCCCTAGTACATTACATAATTCTTTTAAAGTGGGTACAGCTGTTTTAGTGTCTAATTTGCCATCAAGAATTAAACTTGCGATCTCATAAATAATATCCAATGCTTGCGGTGTGTTAAAATCATTATCCATTGCATTCATAAATGAATTCCTAAATGGTTGAATAGCTAAATTGTCGGGTGGTCCACCTGGAGCAATTAAAGCTTGCTGTAACAATTCATGTTTTGATAAAAAAGCATATAAGGCATTTTCGTTATAATCTACACCAGCTCTATAATGATGACTTAATAGATACATTCTAATCGTATTGCCATCGATATCCTTTTGTAACAAATCACTAACTCTAATTAAATTTCCTAATGACTTAGACATTTTTTCACCATTTATACTTAATGCATTAACATGCATCCAATTCTGGCAATACGGTTTTGAATCAGTTAAGGATTCAGACTGTGCAACCTCGCATTCATGATGGGGAAAAATCAAATCATAACCACCACCATGTATTGTTACTTGTTCACCAAGAATTTCATTGACCATTGTTGAGCATTCTATATGCCACCCTGGCCTACCTAGTGACCATGGAGAATCAAAACTTGCTTCTTTAAATATTTCTGGTTGCCAAAGTAAAAAATCAAGTTTATCTTTCTTAAGTTCATCTGGTTCATCAGGCATAGTATCTGTTTTCTCCAAATTGCGTATTTCATCAACATTCTTTCTAAGTAAATGACCAAAATTTAACAATTTAGAATGGTCAAAAAAAACATGTCCCGCATTTTCATAAGCAAAACCTTTATTAATTAACTGACTGATATTTTCTACTATTTGTGGAATGAATTCAGACGAAAGAGGAAAAGAGTCTGGTTGTAATACATTTAAATTTTGCATTTCATCTAAGAATATCTTATGATTTTTTTCAGTTAGATCAGCAATAGTCATATTCACTTCTTTAGATTTTAAAATCATACCATCATCAATATCTGTAATATTCTGTATGTGAGTTACTTGAAAACCACTAAATTCTAAATATCTTTTAACAGTGTCAAAAAAAACATACGTCAATGCATGGCCAAGATGACCAACATCATAAGGAGTAACACCACAAACATACATACTGATATTATTATCGTTAGTACTAATTGGTCGTACAATATTCTTGACTGGATCAAAAACTTTTAACATTTAATTATTCCAAATTCCTTTTCTTTGCTCACAATGCTTACACACTAATGTTAATTCAGTTATCGNATTAGATCTCATAAAATNAATATGATTCATNCAAAAACCAATTGAACATCTTGAGCAANGATGATCATANCTTTNGCTACATTTACTTCNNCCACANTTTTTTTGTGCATTTAATGAGTAAGCNTTTTCTAGCCAAATATGATGNTGTTGCAAATCTTCATATTTNAGNACACATTTTTTTTTGGAACAAACATANATATGATCATNTTCAATTATCCCATGTTCAATACAANAAAANTCTCCACANTAAACNCANCTTNNTTTTGTNGTAATATTGCATTTTTTTTTAAAAAAATTTATTTTTGCTTCNCATCTTTGCATANTTTTTTCATTTGAATGTCTGGGGTGGGTGGAGGGGCTCGAACCCTCGATCTCCAGGGCCACAACCTAGCGACTTAACCACTCGTCCACACCCACCATAAAATAAAGATTATTGCATTACTGTATNTGAGTAAAGAACATCAAACATTAAACTTTTATGCAAGTTCACCATATTGACCATTATAATAGACCAGCGGTTGATAGGATGCATTTTCAATTTTCATTTCAGAAACTTCTCCTATAACAATTGAATGATCGCCACCAGGGAACCAGTCTATTATGCTACATTCTACCCATGCTATAACATCATTAAAAATTGGGCTTNCATTACCACCTAATCTATATTCAAAATCTCCCATTGGATTTTCTTTACTAGCAGTAGATGCAAAAAATTGTGATACATCTTTTTGTTNATTAGATAAAAAGTTAATAGAAAAATTTCCTGCACTTTTNAGTTTATTATGAGAAGCAGCNCTTTTTGCAATGCATACTAATAGGAGCATTGGATCNAGAGATACAGATGTNACGGAATTNGCNGTAATACCACTAAGTTGACCATTATTATTCATTCCTATAACAGTNATACCTGTTGGAAAATGNCCAAAGATTTTTCTAAATTCATCAGATTGAGTATTTGACATTGCTNAGNACTCCAAAAATTACATCTTTAACTAGAAAAANNTTANNTTCTAATTACTATAACTATTGTAAAACTTTTTTAATAAATTGAGTTGCATTTAAATTAGTGATTTTGTNTATAGATATGAANNAANANACAGATAATGNNAAACATTAAAATAATNTCNAAATATTAGTTGANCCAACTGNCATTTAAAATTAGCTNCAATTTGNCTAAACTATNTGATTATCAACTAAGTCGATTTTTAAGTTCNTCCACNGATATATGATTTTCTNCNTTCCAATCTTTAGCAGTTAATGCNTGNCCGCTTAAAGTTCCTGANGCATCNCTAGCNAAAAATAAAACNATATCATCNCAAATATTTGCAGGAAGTATTTTTTCAAGTNTACTTGAATCCATTGAACCTAGAAACTTTTCAGANCTATTTGTAAGGCCGCCAGGNGCTACAGAATTACAATAGATGCCTAATTCATTNTTTTCTGCTGAAACTATCTGCGTCATTGCTTCCATAGCAAATTTAGAAGCACTATATGGTCCATANTGCTGATGNGCACGNCTNCCTAATCCTGAAGATAACATAATTATCTTACCANNTTTTTGNTTACGCATAATTTTTAATGTTTCNCGTGTAAAATAAAAAACNCCATTTAAGTTAATATCNAGNATGTTTTTCCAATCATCAGTTTCCATATTATGTATAAATCTATCTTCAGGATCTTGAATATACCTCATGCCAACTGCTGCATTATTAATTAATATATCGATTGNGNCATACTCANTATTGATCTGAGATATGGTATTTTTGACAAAAGATTCATCTCGTTGNTCACCTATATAACCATGANCCTTAACCCCAAATTGTTTAANTAAATCAACAGAATCAATAACTTCTTCTTTTGTACGTCCAATAATTGCTAAATTACAGCCTTCTTTAGCTAAATGAATGCCAATCGATTTACCAATACCTCTGCTGCCTCCAGTAATGATTGCATTTTTATTTTTTAACAAACTCATAATGATGCCCTTAATATTTAAACTATGTCTTGGTGTACAATAATTAAATCATAAAAAGGTATAATAACTCAATGGGTTTTTAATGCGAGAAAAAATACTTACAGAAAAACTAACTTCTACATTGATCAATAATGACTTAATTAATGATTTATGCAAAATCATTGATAAAGATGATATTAAATTTGATCAAGAATCAAAAATGATGTATTCAACTGATGCATCAATTTATCATATGGAACCAATTTGTATTATTTTTCCAAAAAATGACGAAATTGTAAAACATATTATAAAAATTGCTAACAAGTATAACGTATCAATTGTACCGAGAGGTGCCGGCACAAGCCTTGCAGGACAAGCAATTAATACAGGAATTATGCTTGATTTTAGTAGGTATATGAGAAAGATTATTGAAATTAATCCAGTTGAAAAATGGGCAATTATTCAACCAGGAATAGTTGTAGAAGAATTTAATAAAGAATTAAAAAAACATGGCTTACAATATGCAATTGATACCTCTACAAAGAATCGTGCAACTGTGGGAGGTGGTATAGGAAACAATTCATGTGGCACGCATTCAATTATTTATGGGAAAACAAGCGATCACGTAAAAGAATTAAAAGTCGTTTTATCTGATGGTGAATTAATTCACACCTACGACATGGACGAAAAAGCTTTACGTGAAAAAGCTGATTTGGATAATTTAGAAAGCAGTATATATAAAAAGCTTCCTAAAATTGTAAATCAATATAAAAACGAAATTGTTTCGAATTTTCCCTCAATTGATAGAAGAGTATCTGGATACAATTTAGATTCAGTGATTTATCAGCAACATAAAGGTAATACAAACAATATTGCATCTGTGATAGCTAGCGATTCACATAACATAGATTTAACAAAAATAATTATTGGGTCAGAGGGAACATTAGGTATTGTTGTTGAAGCAAAAGTGAATTTAGTTGAATTACCAAAATTTAAAGGATTAGTGGTTTCAACATATGATTCAATCATAGAGGCTGCGAAATCGACAAATGATATTTTAGACTTTCAACCCTCTGCAATTGAACTTGTAGATAAAAATATAATTAGTGGATGCATGGAGAATCCTGGATTAAAACATTATGTTGATTTTTTAAACCATAAACCTGATGCAATATTAATCAATGAATTCTTCGGAGATAGTGAAGCTGAACTCACTGAAAAATTAGAAAATGTTGCTGAAAAACTGAACAAAAAAGATAATGTTCAACAATTAATTAATATCATTGACCGTGAAAAACAAGAAAATATTTGGAAAATGCGGCAGGCCGGACTTGGATTACTAATGAATGTACAAGGAGATGCAAAACCTTATGCGTTTGTTGAAGATACAGCAGTAGATCCAAAATATTTACCAGAATTCCTCGATAAATTTCAGAAAATTATTGCTAACCATGGAACAGTAGCTGGTTTTTATGGCCATGCAAGTGTAGGCTGTTTGCACATAAGACCAATGATCAATTTAAAAAAGAATGATGAACTAGAAAAAATGCATAGCATAGCACAAGAAATAGCTTCATTAGTATTGCAATATGGAGGTTCGTTATCAGGAGAACACGGCGATGGTATCTTGCGAGGTGTTTTTACAGAAAAAATGTTTGGCAAGGAATTAACANAAGCATTTAGAGAAATTAAATTACTTTTTGATCCNAAAAAAATCATGAATCCAGGTAAAATTATNGATACTCCTGGATTCACNGANAATCTTAAAATTGCTCCNGATAGGCAAATGNAACAACCNAAAACTATACTTAATTTTGANGATGAAGGAGGTTTCCATAGTTTAGTTGANCAATGTAATGGNCANGGNGCATGTAGAAAATTTGANGGNGTAATGTGCCCATCATACATGGTTACATTNGATGAAGANCANTCAACACGNGGNAGAGCCAACTTAATAAGAGANCTNCTCACNAATNNAGAAGGACAAAATGGNCTTTTAAATACAAGATTNATGGATGCCTTAGANCTTTGTGTTGGNTGCAANGCATGTAAAACAGAATGTCCCTCTCAAGTAGACATGGCAAAATTAAAAGTAGANATTCTTCATCAATATCAAGANNAAAATGGNGTNTCNCTAAGNACAAATTTCTTAGCAAATATTAACAAGTTNTTAAAAATTGGNTCNAAGCTACCAATTTTTATAAATTTTTTAAATAGNAATATTGTTTCAAAATATTTATTGCATATTTTTGTNGGNATTCATAAAGANACAAATTTACCTAAAATTGCAAATCAAAGTTTTAAAAAATGGTTCAANAAAAATCATCATTCCNATAATAAAAATAAGAAAGTAGTNTTNTTNGCAGATACATTTACAAATTATATTGAGCCAAATATTGGAAAATCTGCNTATATAACNATGAAAGAGCTTGGCTATGAGGTCATTGTNTTAAATCAAGAATTNTGCTGCGGGCGCCCAGCNATATCAAAAGGNAAAATNCAACTAGCNAAAAAAATGGCAAAAGATGTNATNCAAATGATTTCACAATATACAAGTNAAGATATACCNGTTNTTTTTCTTGAACCATCATGTTTTTCAGCAGTGTTCGATGANTANAAAGGTTTAATCAAAGAAGAATATAAAATTAATGACAAAAATTTATTACTTTTTGAAGAATTTTTAATNCAGCANGAAAAGAATATGCCTGGCTCTCTNCAAAGNATTTTAGATATAGANGATAAANCTNTTGCAATACANCCACATTGNCACCAAAAAGCATTAGGTAAAGGTTCNATAACATTAGAGTTAACNGAAAAACTTGGCATTGATGCTAAGCAGNTTGAATCAACNTGTTGNGGNATGGCAGGATCATTTGGTATAGAAAAAGAACANTATNAANTNTCAAANGATATAGCAAAATTAGGCATTATAAAGAAAATTAATGNATTAGAANAAAANGAAATAATTATTGCNTCAGGGACATCNTGNAGNCAACAAGTNTTACAACATAATAATTCANCAAGTATGCATATTGCAGAATTTTTGTCAGATTCATTAACANTGCATAGGAAAAAATAATTAATACATNATCTATACANCTTACAAGAATATCTATTGGATTTTTTTGGGCNTCATTATATCTATATGTACCAGTNCTCCCNATTCACGTAACAAATATCACTGGNAGNTTAGANACGGTNGGCTTNATACTNAGTGCTTATGCTATTGCNCAATTATTATTGCGCATACCCATTGGGCTNCTTGCTGATAGAGTAGGAAATAAAAAATTAAGTCTTTTNGCTATATTATTATCAAGTTTAGGNAGNATTTTATTGATGATTTCTNATAATGCAAATTCTCTATTTTTATCTAGNACTTTGACAGGNCTTGCTGCAGCAGGATGGGTNCCTATNAGCATNTTATACAGTTCTTATTTCACATCAGAAAATACAGATAANTCAATGTCAGAAATTGTCATGATAAATTCAATTGGCTTNTTAAGTGCTACNTATGCAGGGGGTATTTTGGCAGAAAAATATGATATAAATTTTGTTTTTATTACAGCNTTTATTTTTGGTATCATCAGTTTTATATGTATGTCNTTCTCAAAAGAAACAAAAAANATATCTNCAAGTATTCAAANNNCTCAAANTCCTATACAAAAATTACAAAAGACAATAAATAAAAACTTAATAGCAATTTGTATTGTAGGTNCATGTTTATTCTATTTAACATTTTCAACAATTTATGGCTTTATTCCAATNTATTTNGANAAGCTAGGCTNTTCTGAAACNATAATTGGATTTACAATTTCATTTTCATTAGCAGCATCATTATATGGAGCATANCTTTTNCCAAAACTAAATAATCAATTTTCATATCCAATGATANTTTGCAATACATGGTTATTGATGATANTAACTACATTGATAACNCCAATAACAAATNATATTGTTTTCATNATCTTNTTNCAATTTTTTTGTGGAATAGGTAGAGGAATTATGACNGCACTTCTTATGTCTTTAGTNATAAGNCAATCNAGTNTAGAGAGNAAATCTACATCTATGGGCATTTATCAATCATTGTACTCTGTAGGTATGTTTNCTGGACCATTAATGTCTGGANTTATAGCATCAATGACAAATNTAGAAAGTATATTTTACCTAGCAGTTATTATATGTATCATTGGAATGTTCGTATCAATTCTGTTTGTNAAACCNCTTGAATACAAACAAAACAAAATTTAAATTATNTTTGGAGAAATATTTATATGAAAATAGCAATCACAGGTTCAAGNGGATTAATCGGCAANGCATTAATAGAAAAATTAACAAAAAAAGGTAANGAAATACTCGAAATTACACGAGGCAATCACNAAATAGAAGATGTAATGTGGGATCCAAAAAATAATTGGATNAAAGAAGACATATTTATTGATGTAGATGTAGTAATTAATCTATCTGGTCACACTATAGGTGGTCGCTTAACTAAGAATGCAAAAAAAGAAGTTTATACTTCTAGAGTGAATCTGACTAATTTACTAGTACAAGAACTAATAAAATATCCAAAAAAACCAAAGCAGCTCATCAATGCCTCTGCGATGGGATATTACGGTAATAGATACAATGAAGAATTAGATGAAAATTCTACACCTGGCCAAGGATTTTTAGCTTCACTCCCACAAGATTGGGAAAATGAAGCAAGAAAAATTGAAGAATATGGTGTTAAAGTAGCAAGATTACGAACTGGATTAGTGTTCTCAAATAAAGGTGGTTTTTTAAACAGACCAATTATTCCAGCTATATCTTTATTAACTTTATTCAAGCTAGGTATCGCTGGAAAAATTGGTAATGGTAAACAATGGATGCCATGGATAAGTTTGACTGACGCAGTAAATGCTGTCGAATTCATTATTGAAAATCAAATTGATGGTCCTGTAAATTTAGTTAGTCCTTCACAAGTAACAAATAAAGAGTTTACAAAAGCATTAGGAAGGATAATCAAGAGGCCTACATTAATACCAGTTCCAGCATTACCATTAAAATTAATTTTTGGAGAATTTGCTAAAGATGGATTACTGGGTGGACAAAAAGCTTTACCAAAGAAACTTATGGATAATGGATTTGAATTTTCATATCCAAATATTTCTGATGCACTTGAAGCTGAACTTTCAAAATAGTTAAATGAGCTGCTTGTTTGGCCACCAATTTTTGTCTCCTAGCAAAGAAACAATAGCAGGTACAATTACCGTCCTAGTAACAAATGTGTCCATAATAACACCAATTGCAACTGCAAAACCTAATTGAAATAAATCNATAAGCGGCAAGGTCATAAANACAGCAAATGTTCCAGCCAAAATTAGNCCAGCAGAAGTTATNACTCCTCCAGTAAAAGAAAGAGCATCTTTAATAGCTGAATTCAGTTCCTTCTTNCGAGCTTCTTCTCNTATACGAGACATGACATANATATTNTAATCAACTCCTAAGGCATTCAAAAATACGAACAAATAAAACATAGTGCCAGGACTTATTCCTGAATGACCAAAAAGATATTCAAATGAAAATAAAGAAATACCAAGTGTAGCAGCATATGTCACTAAAATNGTTAAACATAGATAAATCGGNGCAATTAAAGACTTAAGNAAGATAGCTAGGATAACTCCAATTGATAANAGCACTAATGGNAAAATAACAATATTNTCTCTATTNATAGCTGTTCTAGTATCAGTCGCTTCAGCAGTATCTCCACCAAAATAAATAAAAGTATCTACTAGGCCTAANNCATCAATATTCTNATTAGATATTGATCTGATNTCAATAATTGAATCAAGAGAAATTGCTTTAAATGGATTTTCATCAAAAACAATATCNANNCTATAAACATTGAANTCAGCTGAGACAAATTTTAATGCATTCTGCTTAATAGCTATATNATTTGNATTCATTGATTTAGTGGANNTNGGANAAAATAACTCAANATTATTTCTGGGNCCATTTTGTCCAAATGGTTGTATTAATGAAGCAACATCTGCAACATTAGGATGTAATAATATATCATTTGCAATTTTNTTTAATGCATTAAAATTATTTTGATTTAAACCATCACTGACTACAAAATATGCATTTGTTGGAGAAATTTCACCAGCTGGAAAACCGCTCCTTAATTGCTTAAAACCTTGCACNGATTCAGTTTCAGCAGGTAGGCTTGCTAATGAATCATAATTAGGGCTATAAAGAAAAATACCTGANGAGAATAANGCCAATATAATACCAGAAACTACTAAAACTTTTTTTGGTCTATCTAGAACCCATGAAGCAATAACACCATAAATCTTTCTCTGAGGTTTTGGATCGCTTTCATATTTTGGAATAGCTGGCCAAAACGCAACTCGACCTAATATTAATAATATAGCTGGCACAAAAGTAACNGCTGCTAGCATCATAATNAACAAAGCAACAGCTAACACAGGGCCAAGAGCAGCAGANCTNCCCAAGGTGGCTAATAATAGGATTGCAGATGCAACTAATATTGTGCTNCCAGAAGACAGCACNGCTGGTCCAACTGCATTCACTGCAATATTCATCGCTTGATGTTTATCTTGATGCTTGATGAGTTCTTCTTTATACCGAGAGGAAACAAATAAACAATAATCTGTACCAGAACCAAATAGGATAATTGTCATAATTCCAGATGCTTGTCCATTAATATTGAACCCAAATTGCTGTGCAAGCAATGCACCGACGGCACCAGCAATAAAATACACAAAGCTAACTGCAAATAATGGTACAAAAGGTATTACAGGCGAGCGATAGATAATAATTAGTAAAACTAACACTAAGATAGCGCTAGCAACTAAAAGAAAAACATCTATTGAAGCAAATACTGCAACTAGATCTACAATTAGTCCTCCAGGACCACCTATATTAATTTCCAATTCATTAGTTCTATATTGATGTGAAAAATCTCTAACTGATTTAACTAAATCAGTAAACGCATCCGACGATGGCTCACCAACAACATTTACAATCATATTCATTGTTGATTCATCAGGTGAAATCAAATCAGAACGAGCATTAGGAATATTATAAATAGAAACTAATCCAGATATCCCATTAGGAGCATCATCAGAATTTAGCCAATTATATATTTGTTCTCCAGATTTGAAATCATTTTTTGTGAGACCATCTTGATTTGAAAAAATAATCATTAATGGAATACCATCAGATGGGAATGAACTACGGGAAACCTCAAGTGCTTTAGTAGAATCAGCTCCTTTTGGTAAAAAACTTGAAGCATTATTTTCTGTCACATCGATGAGAGTCGGACCCTGCGATGCTAAAAACACGAACATAAACCAAATTAAAATGGTTAGCCATTTCGTTTTCTTACCAGTAACAAATGCAGAAACAGTTTTCACAATCTATCCTCAGTTTTCACAATCTATCCTCTTGGTAAACCTAACCCTCTCGTAGCAATAATATTACGTTGAATTTCACTTGCACCACCAAAAATTGTTCGAACAACAGAATGTGCATATTCTCTCGTAAAAAAAGCATCCATAGGACTTCGATCTTCATCCCATAAATTACCATAAAGACCAAAAATTTTTGTGCCAGTATTTGAAAGTCGTTGGCTTAGTTCAGAATCAAATATTTTGGAAACAGATGCTTCATAATTTGGTACTACGTCAGTTGCCTGCAAAGAAACAATTCGCAAAGAGAAATTAAAAAGTACCTCAGACTCAATATATCTATCTGTAATAGCCTGTCTTAATTGATTAAGTCTTACGATCGCACTATTTTTTTTATCAGTTGTGAACCTAATTAATTCTTCAATTTTTTTTCTTTTTTGTATAGCTCCAGATATATTAGACCGTTCATAATCTAATAAAGTCATTGCAACATACCAACCTCGGTTTTCAGGACCAATGATTTGAGAATCAGGCACAATAACATTTTCATAGAAAGTTTCATTAGTTGAGTGCTCCCAAGCCATATCAATGATCGGATTGACAGACAAGCCTTCTGTATTTTGGTCCATAACAAAGAAGCTAATTCCACGATGTTTTGGTGCATCAGGATCAGTTCGAAAAAGACCAAAAATCCAATTTGATTTGTGCGATCGTGAAGTCCAAAGTTTTTGACCATTAATAAGATAATTATCACCATCTTTTTCAGCTCTTGCTTGTAAGGATGCTAAATCTGAACCTGCCCCTGGTTCTGAAAAACCTTGCGCCCAAAGCATTTCACCAGATAAAGTAGGTTGTAAAAATTTCTTTTTTTGCTCATCTGTACCATGAATTAATATTGTTGGCCCTAACATAGAGACACCTTGACCACCAACCGTTGGTGCATCATGAAGTGCCATTTCCTGATGCAGAATAAATTGCTCAATAGGAGAAAAACCTGCACCACCATATTCTTTAGGCCAATGTGGAGCAACCCACCCTTTTATTTGCAGAACATTCATCCATTTTGTTGCTGCATCTTTTTGCTCTTTATTACCTAAAGCAAAAAAATTCTGCCAGTCACCAGCTTCTAAACCAGTTGGTGTTTTAGAATTTACATAATAAGTAGGTAAATTGTCCTCAATGTATTCTATGACTTCTTTGCGAAATTGTTGCTGAACAGGCGTATCCGACCAATCCAATATTTTCTCCTAAGTATTAATTAATATTTTAACGCCTAGCTAAAGAATAAAAACCTAGTANNACNAATACAGTAGCTAGNCCAGCAAAAACTAATGTGTTTCTNCCTGAATCATTTTCATTNCTTTCAATNACTGTTTGCTTTTCTTNCATTTGAGANTGAGGAGTATTTTTTGTNATTGGTTGCTTCGTATCNTCNTGCTTAGCAGNAGCTTGTTGNTCTTTAGGCTGANTATNATNTTGCTTGTTTTGTNCTNNAGTNTCNGTATTTTTTTCTGGTTCAGGNNCTACTTTAGTATCTTTGGAATCAGAANTATCCTTTGGTTTTTCAGCAGGGCCAGGNAATGTTGGTAGTGATTTTTTTTCTGNANTAGAATNAGCTACNTGTTTACTCTCTGTAGTATCNTTTTGACTACCACTAGAGTTTAATACTAANCCAGTNGCTGATTGNGGAGCACCACCTTTNCGCCATAAAATAGTCTCTTTAGAAGTTTGANCATTTAAATTNAANCTTATTAATGAATCAGCAAATGCACTACACTCACCTTCATCAATATAACCCAAGAAAATATAACCAGTTGNACTATTAGGTTCTGCTAAAATATCAGCATCTTTACAAAATGTNCCATCAATAAAAATTTTNACTGTTGCAGTGGAACTAGGAACAACGCCAAAAACNGTCATNGGCGCTTGAGCNGAAACAGANGAATTNACACTNCTAAAAATCAATAAAATAAATATAAAAATAGTGAACAAACTTTTAATGGGAAAGTATTTTTTCATACAATTTACCTTTTAGCTACTTTAACAAAGTAATTTCTTAATTACTCAAATAATATAAATTATTCTTTATCTTGAATAAAGGAAAAAATAAAATCTGACATGAGGTATATGATAGAACCAAAAATAATAAATTCTGAATATTGACAGAAAAAATTGTTACACATATCAAACATTGCTAACTCCGTGATAATTTTACCACACCATCTATACTATAGTATTTGACTTAAAAATAATTTTGTTCTATCTTCTTTTGGATTAGTGAAAAAATGTTCGGGAGTACCTTCTTCTACTAACAACCCTTCATCAAAAAAATAAAATCTATCAGCTGCTTCCTTAGCAAAACCCATTTCATGNGTNACAACAATCATNGTCATGCCAGAAGCAGCNAGTTCTTTCATNACATCTAAAACTTCTTTAATCATCTCAGGATCTAANGCAGANGTNGGTTCATCAAATAACATTATTTTTGGNTGCATTGCCAATGCTCTTGCNATTGCAACTCTNTGTTGTTGNCCACCTGATAATTGTGCAGGAAATTTATCAGCTTGCTCAGGNATNCCNACTCGTTCTAANAANGGCATTGCAATTGANTCAGCTTCTTCGACAGATAGGCCNNTAACTTTTTGTGGTGCTAATGCNACATTNCTCTTAACNGTTAGATGAGGNAATAAATTAAATTGTTGAAATACCATTCCTACATTTGAACGAATAGTTTCTAAATTTTTTATATCATCATTAAGCTCAGTNCCATCAACAATAATTTTTCCTTCATCATGTTTTTCNAACTGATTAATTGTACGAATGAANGTTGATTTNCCTGAACCTGATGGTCCTAAAACAACNACAACTTCTCCTTCATGAACATCCATTGAAACNCCTTTTAAAGCATAAAAATCACCAAATTTTTTTTTGACATTTTCTGCATGAATTATTACGTTATTTTTTTGATTCATTTAATCCTCCCGNTTCAAACCTAAATCTTTTTCAAAATTNTAACTTAGCCTAGACATACCNAAAGANACAATCCANAACATNANNCCAATNAANAAATAAATTTCATTGTATCTTCCTATAAATTCAAATTGNGCNANNGCTGACTTACCTGAACCAAGTAGTTCTCTAAANGCTAAACCTGCTGCTAAAATTAGNGTAGTNTCTTTCCANAAAGCAATAAATTGACTGACTAATGCAGGAATCACTGCTCTAATTGCTTGAGGNAGTACTATCAATGCTGTNGTTTGNTANGTATTCATACCTAAAGCTTTAGAAGCTTCCACTTGCCCAATNGGNACAGANTGCAGGCCNCCTCGAATAATTTCTGCAATNTATGCTGCAGTAAATGCAGANAACACAATCATNACTCTTAAAGCAATATCTACTTTACCAGCAAAAAATCCAGGTAATAGATCAGGTATGACTAAATAAGCAAAGAATAACCATGCNACTAATGGTGCTGCTCTAATTACTTCAATATAAAATGTGCAAGANTATTTTATTGCTGGCAAAGAACTTGCACGACCTATAGCNAAAATAAGTCCGACAAGAAAGCCAAATATTATACCGACCCAAGCAAGCATAATATTTAAAAANTANCCACCCCACTTAGTTGTTTCTACNCCTCCAAAAATTTTCAAAAATATNACAATCAAAGGCAANGTAATTGCCCATCCAAATAAGATAAANGCACTCTTNCTAAATTTTGGTATTCGCTCATANGGGAAGTGNTACCCANCGACAAATAAAATAAAGGAAANAAGAGTTAATAGTGTGATTATTATATTTTTAATTGGGTCNATCAAAAAAAGTATAAACAAAATTAANGGAGATAAGTTNATAAGATGNTTTAGATGAAATGNACTTAAATGTTTGTAAGACAAACCAGACATAAATGTNACCCAAAAAATAGATGCCCANATNCGCCATTCAGCATCTTTAGGAAAAGGACCTAATAACATTAATCTCAAATTAACATCTACTACCTTCCAATCAGCAGAGATGAAAATAAAATTNAACAACGAAGCAATAAAATAATATGNAAATATGATCGAAAAGNTTGAAAGAGCAATGTTCAATTTTGATGAAAATAGATTTTCGATGAGCCAAATTTTAGATTGNTATAANATGTTNTTCATTATCTATTCCCTACTAAAGCAACTTTTTTATTGAAATAATTCATAGCTANTGAAATTAGAAAACTCATTGATTGATAAGTAAGAATAATAATGATAAACATTGGAATTGCATGTCCAGCTTTATTCATAATAATTCCACTGACTAAAAANAGATCAGAGTATCCAATGACGACTGCTAAACTTGAATTTTTTGTTAAATTAAGATATTGGTTAGTTACAGGCGGAATAATAATTCTTAAAGCTTGTGGTAATATAATTAATCTCAGTGATTGAAAAGTACTAAATCCCAGNGCNTGTGCGGCTTCAGTTTGNCCNTTAGGAAGTGCTTGAATTGCTCCTCNAACAATTTCTGCTATAAATGAAGCAGTATAAATCACNANACCTAATAAAATTGCNAGGAACTCAGTTGAAATNACAAAGCCAGCAGTATATTGAACAACAGTATTTTCAGCAACAGTTACAACNGGNCTANCAAANTCAATAATNGAACCGTTTTCAAAAAATAAAATTGTNGGNAAGGCAATTCCACGATTAGAGATTANNATAANATCAAANAAATTGATATATTCTTTAATNGTTGGTAAGGCAAGCGTGAATGACCACCAAAAAATTATTTGTAATAAAAGTGGTAAATTTCTAATCACTTCAACATANACTGTAGCAATTTTTCTTACNAGCCAATTGCTTGATAATCNNGCAATACCAATAATAACACCNAGNAATGTAGCAAGNAAAATNCCTACAAAAACTAATCTAATAGTATTAAATACTCCAGTAACATATGCATCAATTCNATTATTTGTTGGNGNATAATCTGTGAGCCATTGATTNGCTANTGCAAATCCAGCTTCGTTTGTTAAAAAATCAAAACCTAACTCAAGTTTTGAAGCTTTCAAATATAAATAAAATAATAACANTGAAAGAAAAANGATATAAATNCACTGNAAAGTATTGTTNTTGCGCTTATTTGTCTTGAAAAAAAAATCTTTGAACACAAAATTTCCAATANTCATTAATTATTTAAAAGAAAAAAAGTATATGGTNACTCAAAAAAAATAAGCAACCATATACTTTAAAGTTAAGTTATATTACCTCATTGGGGGTGCATAAATTAATCCACCATTTTTCCAAGAAGCATTCAAACTACCCTCACGAGCAAGACCAATTGGTTCAATTGTTCGTGCATAGATCTCACCAAAGTTTCCAACTTGTGCAATAACATTTTGCATAAAGTCACAAGAAATACCTAGATTGAATTCAGTTGGCTCAGCGCCAGCACAAAGTAATCTTGATACATCCTTATTTTTAGGACTAGAAGCTTGTGCAGCTACATTAGTACTGTCAACGCCGAATTCTTCAGCTAAAATAGTACCAAGGACAACCCAGTCAACAATTTGTGACCATAAAGGATCGTCTTCACGAGTAACTGGACCAAGAGGTTCCTTTGATAATGTATCAGGTAAAATTCTCAATGCTGCAGAACCGCCACCTTCAGCAGGATAAGCGCTTCTTTGACCAGCTAAGTTAGACTTGTCACCAGTCCAACCATCACATCTATCTTGTAAGAAAGCTGCCTGAGACTCTGCATCATTTTCTACTGCTAAAGCAGTATATGACAAGCCTCTGTCAGCAAAGAAATCTTCCAAGTTTTGCTCAGTGGTTGTACCAGTTGTTACACAAATTGTAGCACCGTTCAAATCAGCTGTTTCTGCAAATTTAGAAGCAGATTTCACCATCATTCCTTGACCATCATAGAATGTAGTATGAGCAAAAGTTGTTTTAAGATTAATATCTCTACTGGCAGTCCAAGTTGTAGTTCTAATTAGAACATCAATCTCTTTCGCAGCAAGTATATCAAATCTAGCTTTTGCAGATGCAGGAACAAAATTAACTTTTGATGCATCTCCAAGTACTGCAGCAGCGATTGCCTTGCAATACTCAACGTCATTACCTTCCATAACACCATCTGGATTCATAAAACCGAATCCTGGCTGGCTATCTTTAACACCACAGTTTAAGACGCCACGATCAGTAACTTCATTTAGAGTTGCACTTCCTGTAGAGCTAGTGTCATCACTAGAACAAGCAGCAAGTGTAATTCCGAGGACAGCAATAGAAGTCACAGCCGCCCTTAAAAATTTAGATCCCATAAGAATCTCCTCTCCGTTAGTCTAGGAGTTGTATATTCATAAATAAATTAATGATAAACGAAATCCCCCAGAAAGTAATTCTAGCATAATATTTTAAATATAACGTATCCTAATTACTAAATATTGCTCTAGTTTGAGACTCAGTAAATCCTGCTTTTACATTATTGTCATACATCATATAAATTATCTTTCTATCTAATGGGCTCATGATGTCATTTGATCCTTGTAATTCATAAAAAATACTCTCTGGATACTTATAGCTATCATTTAATAAACCAAGACCTTGTGTGATTTCTTCTTGGAGTATGTTACGAATTTCTTGAAATCTAATCGCACCAATACTATCGTTGATAACCATTGCTCTTGCATACTGAGCTGAATCATTATTATTATTTTTCCAAACCTGTACTAATCCTTGAGTATTTATGCTATCAACGAAAAAATAAGGATTGATCTTAGATAACTCTGAGCGAGGACCTACAAAGACATTATAATTTGGATTGCGTGACTCTGGAACAATAGTAATTGATGGCGTTAAAGCATTCAGCTTACTCACTATCTCTAAAAATGCCATTTGAATTTCATCTTGATAATCTCCTTCAACTTCAATGTGAATACGAATATCTTNTTCCCATTTTAATAAATTTGTAGCATCTTGACTAAACTCTCTGCCATATGCAATTTCAATAAGATAATCAATTTCCTGTTGATTGAATTTTGAAAAACTTGCTGTTGCATCATTTTTTAATGCTAATTTTGCATATTGATTTATATCCAACTCATCTAATGATTGCTCAGAGGGTTTTATTATATTTATTAAATCCATTGGTTTCATTTTTGAAGTAATTAATGGATTATAAAATAATTCAAGANNATCNAAATCTTCATCNGAATATTCTTTCATATAAGTCCTTGAATTAAAAANNCTNCTNAGATATCTATTTGTTGTTCCNGTTAANCCCAGGCCTTGCAAAAGTCCCTGCTGAATATAGTGTNNTGNNTGCCTATTNCATTNNTNNTCAGTATTAATANAAATTACAAATTTTGCTATATCGCCCGNATTTTTATAAANNTCCCTTTGCCAATTCCAGCAATCTGCAGATTCGTACATTCCTTTATCAATTAGATAATCTTTTANNCCTATATAAATAAGAAAATTNCCNTCCTTNGATTTATTTTGCAGAATATTGATATCAAAGTCTTTAATAAGTTTACGNACAGTAAATACTGATTCACTAATCATTTTTCTTTGNTCAAANGNTGAATTACCAATAATTGAAATNTCTATATCCTGANTCCATTTGTNNAATTCGAGCTCATTNCGNCCAGAGANATTATTCTCTATCTGAGATAAATANGTAANGTCTATTCCTGNATAGGCAGNATCTAACAAAANNGACAATGTTTCTGGNGTAAATNGTGGTTTTGGCAGCTTTNCTTTATCATCAATNACAGGTTTTTGNGGATCATTATTCATAGTTGCATTAACTGTTTTNTTAGTTTGNTNGACTTGTTTTGNNGCCACAACANCTTCTTGAACTTTTTTTTGTTCCATTTCATNGCTCATTGTNGATAAATTAAATATAAATTGATTTGCATTATCAATATTAGCCTGAAGATAAATTGCTGATTTACAAATACCATTAGCATCACGTANTAAAATTATTGTTTCTTGTTCTGCAGAAATTTGACTTGTACTTCCTGCTNTAATCNTNTTTGTTANAGCATCTAAGTCAATTAGCTCTACCTCATTCATATTTTCATCAAGAACNGATAAAAAATAATCCTCCTTTGCATCNCTNCCATCNATTAAAAGANTAGCCTCAAATCNCTTGCGATCATATTGCGCTGGNAATTGTTCACANCTAAGNCTTGCTAATAATTTTGATTTATTGATCGCAANNGTTTCANTATTGATTTTTTTCTNATCATCTAATTTATCTNCATCANNAGAAGGAGTATCNNNAGANGTTTGCTCTTGATTTANTANGATGNTTGATTGTTTATCATTCACANNCTGTTGATTAGNANCTGANCAGCTAATCAANANACAAAAAGAGANNAANANAAANACATAAAATNGATTTCTANCCAATTGNTATTTTTTGAACACAATCTTCCTNTCTTTTATAATTAGGAAACTGTAGATTCTATTGGAGGACAACTGCAAAACAAATTTTTGTCACCAAAAGCNTTGTTTATTCTNCCTACTGGTGGCCANTATTTATTATTTTGNACAGCAACAAGNGGAAAAACTGCTTCTTCNCTAGAATAACAATGATNCCAATCATTATTTGTAANCATTTCAGCTGTATGAGGNGAATTNATAATAGGNTTGTCTTCTTTTGACCAAATACCTTNAGAAATTTTATTTATTTCTTGAGCAATTTTNTTCATTGCATTACAAAACTTATCTATNTCAGATTTNGATTCAGACTCTGTTGGCTCAATCATAAAGGTNTTCGCAACTGGCCATGACATTGTNGGCGCATGAAATCCAAAATCAATCAGACGTTTTGCNATGTCTTCAGCAGTAANATTCACTNATTCTTTAAACAANCGNAGATCAACAATACATTCATGAGCAACTAAGCTATTTTCACCTTTAAACAANATTTTATAATNANNTTCTAATTTTTTNGCTANNTAGTTTGCATTTAAAATTGCNATTTTGGTGGCAAATTTTAATCTGTCAAANCCCATTAATTTCATATATATCCAAGAAATTATTANTATACTTGCAGAACCCCANGGTGCTGCAGCAATAGGACCTATNCCAGTTTTAGGCCCAGCCTCNTCAATNAATGGATGATTCGGAAGTAAATGNGATAATTTTTNTACNACTCCAATAGGNCCTACTCCAGGNCCNCCNCCACCATGAGGAATTGAAAAAGTTTTATGTAGGTTAAAATGTGCAACATCTGGACCTATTTTTCCTGGTTTGCAAATGCCCACTAAAGCATTCAAATTAGCTCCATCCATATAAACTAAGCCACCATACTGATGTACAATTTCACATATTTCAATAATAGAATTTTCGAAAACACCATGTGTTGATGGGTATGTCACCATTAGACATGCAAGATCGTCTTTATACTCTTGTGCTTTTTGTTTTAAATCATTAATATCAATATTTCCTTCGTTATCACATGCAATAATTACAACCTCTAATCCAGCAACTTTTGCNCTNGCTGGATTAGTTCCATGAGCAGAAGAAGGTATTAAGCATATCTTCCTATTTATTGAATGATTTTCTTCATGCCATTTTTTGATTACTANCAAACCTGCATACTCNCCTTGAGAACCAGCATTGGGCTGTAAAGATACAGAGTGAAATCCAGTTAATTCTGTTAGCATTGATCCTAGGCTATCGATTATATGCATGTATCCACTGGCTTGCTCTATGGGAACAAAAGGATGCAAATTTGCAAATTCAGGCCAAGAAATTGGAATCATAGCTGCAGATGAATTTAGTTTCATGGTACAAGATCCTAANGGNATCATTGATTCATCTAAAGCTATATCTTTTGTTTTAAGTCTCTTTAAATAACGCATCATTTCTGTTTCTGAATGATATTTCTGAAAGGTNGGATGTTGTAAAAACGAAGATTCCCTNATTAAAGAATCATCAATATGCATACCTAAATTTANCAAATCCTGNTCNTTAGACAATTTTTTCTTTGATGTAAATATTTCAATCAATAAAGCAATATTGTCATGAGAATGNGTCTCATCTATTGANANCGCTATGTGCTGATNATCAACTTGTCTTAGATTAGTTTTTAGTTTTTTTGCACGACTTAAAATTTCTGATGTTTGATCATCAGTAAAAATTGTTAAAGTGTCAAAAAAGTTTTGATTAAGCACTTTAAATCCAGAATCAATNAATTCTTGATACAACAGATTTGTNAAGNCATGCACTCTTTNAGCNATTTTCTTTAGACCATCTGCNCCATGATAAACGGCATAAAAACCAGCAATAACTGCTAGTAAAACTTGAGCAGTACAAATGTTACTTGTAGCTTTTTCTCTTCTAATGTGCTGTTCTCTCGTCTGTAATGCTAATCGTAGTGCAGGACGATCCAGGCTATCCACTGAAAGCCCTACTAGACGACCTGGTAACATTCTTTTTAATTCTTCTTTCGTAGCAATAAATGCTGCATGTGGCCCGCCATATCCTAATGGAACACCGAATCTTTGTGCGCTCCCAAAAGCTATGTCAGCATTCATCTCGCCAGGTGTCTTAATAAAAATTAAACTTAACAGATCGGTAGCTATTGAAACCATTGCGCCACTCTCATGCACATCAGTAATCAATGATGAAAGATCAGCTACATTGCCATATGTATCAGGGTTTTGAACAATGACACCAAAATGATTTTCTGAATCGAATGCATTCAAATCATCTACATTAATATTAATATCAAGTGATTCTGCTCGTATTTCCAAAAGTGCAATAGTCTGTGGGTGACAATTTTTACTAATGAGTATTGAATTTCTTTCTTGTTTATCCGAACGATACATCATTAACATTGCTTCGGCAGCCGCAGTAGCTTCATCCAATAATGATGCATTGGCGATATCAAGGCCAGTTAAATCAACTATAAGATGTTGAAAGTTTAATAATGCTTCTAATCTTCCCTGAGAAATCTCTGGCTGATATGGAGTATAAGCTGTATACCAACCTGGATCTTCAAGCACATTTCGTTTAATAACAGATGGCAAAATAGAATCGTAATATCCTAATCCTATAAAATTATTAAACAATGTATTTTGCTTGGCAATTAAAGATAGTTCATTATGAATCTCATATTCTGATAAAAAAGACTCTGCATAATTCTCTTCATCATAAATACTACTTGGCAATGCATTCAAAATGAGATCATCTAAAGATTTATAACCTAAAAAATCGAGCATCTCTTTAATTTCAATTTCAGAAGGACCTATATGTCTAGATGAAAATGCTTCTCTTAACTCGTGCAAAATAACCTCTCATTTAATTCAAGAACTAATAAATTTATTATACTCTTCCTCATCCATCAAGCTATTAACTGCGCTTGGATCATCAATTTCTATTTGAAACAACCATCCAGCACCATGAGGCTCTTCATTAATGAGCTGAGGGGAATCAATCAAATCATTATTAACTGAAACAATGGTGCAATTTAATGGTGCATATATCTCACTTGCCGCTTTAACAGATTCAACAACAGCTAATTCATCTCCAGCATTAAAATGACTACCAAGTTCAGGAAATTCTACAAAGACTATTTCACCTAATTCAGTTTGTGCAAAATCCGTAATGCCAACTTTGAATAAATTATTATCTTGATGCACCCATTCATGTTCTTTAGAAAATCGCATTAACTTGCCTTCTCTTTTGCATAAACATACTTATGTGGTACAAAAGGTAAATTCGTCATTTTAGCTTCTCTAATCTTCCCTCTAATTTTAAAATAAACTTTTTGCTGATCATTTGTATACTTTCTATCAATAAATGCCATTGCAATAGAACGATTTAAAATTGGGCTAAAACATCCGCTTGTCACAATGCCAATGTTTTCACCATTGATATTGAGAATATCAGTATCTTTTCGCACAATAAAATTGCCATCGCAGATAATTCCACGACGTATTTTTTTCGATTTATTTTTTAATTGATCAAAGATTATTTCTGAACCTGGAAAATGATTCGTAGATTGATTCTTTGAAATAATCCAAGAAATTTTTGCTTCAACTGGCGTCACGCGATTCGTTAATTCATTGCCGTAAAGACAAAGACCTGCTTCAATTCTTAACGAATCTCTACTACCTAAACCAGCTAATTGAATATTATCATTTTTTAAAAGTTCATCTACAAAATCTATGACAAGCTTATTAGATATGCTTATTTCAAACCCATCTTCACCAGTATACCCGCTACGTGAAACATAAATTTCTTTATTGCCGATTTGAGCATTCATNCCAGTCATAAAATTTAAGTTTTCGTGTCCAGTAATATAATTTGACAAAACTTTTTCACTTAATGGACCTTGTATAGCAATTAATGAATAGTCAGTCATTTCAACAATAGAGCAATTATTCAAATGAGTAGTTAAGTATTCAATAACTTGTTTTTTATTCGCAGCATTAATAACCAGTCTAATGGATTCTAAATTTCTTGTAACTATAAGATCGTCAATAACTCCACCATTAATATTTGTTAAAACCGAGTATATAGAATGATTATTATTAAGATTTGAAATTTCAGCAGGAATTAATTTTTCAAATTCATTAATAACATTTTCACCACTAATAATTAATTGACCCATATGCGAAACATCAAATAGAGAACAATGATTTCTTGTAAAAATATGCTCATTGAGCATACCGGATGTGTAGTGCAATGGCATTTGGTAACCATTAAAACTCACAAACTTAGCCTGAAATTTTTGATGTATTGGGTATAAAGCAGTTACGTTATCATGATTTTCTATGCGCATATAAACGTTATACTTAATTACTCTGAATAGTTCAAGAAACAATTGGATAAAGTTACGCAAAGAAAATTAGATAGTATATTAAATTACANAGTTATTTTAGATATATCCACCNGCTACAGCTGGAACAATTGATATTTCATCATTATCAGCAATAACAGTATCTAGCTCAGATAGAAATCTGACATCTTCTCCATTAACATAGACATTAACAAAACGTCGAATGCTACCATCNTCTTCNCATATGCGTTCTTTTACTCCAGGAAAATCATTCTCAAGCACATCNATAACTTCACGAACACTAGAGGCATCNAGTTCTATTAAATCTTGTTCATTTGTTAAATTGCGTAATGGTGTAGGTATTTTGACTTTAACACTCATGATNAACTCCTTTTATCCAGTAATAACATCGCCTTCAAGCGGATCAATACGAACNCCCTTGTCCGCAATCCAAGATAAAGATTTTTCAATTTCTGNTTCTTCACCAACTAATTCTAANATTACCCAACCTATCTGGTTGTCTACNTCAGCCATTCTTATGCTTGTCACTACTTCAAATTCATGTCCAAGTTGATAAACAAGTGGTTCTTTAACTGTTTGTTCAGTAAAAGTAAATCTTACTTTTTTACTAGCCATATAAAAAACTCCATAAAAAATATATTAACCTAATTTAGNAAATTCATCCATAAATTCTTCTGCATTTGGNGATATCTTAATTGCAGGATTCATTTCATTTTCTANNGCTTCAATAGTTTTTAATCCAGCACCAGTAATAAATAATACGGTCTCTTCATCTGAATTAATAATTCCATTATCTACTANTCTTTTAAGACATGCTACAGCAACNCCACCCGCAGTTTCAGCAAAAATTCCTTCACTTTCAGCAAGCATTTTGATTCCATCAACAATTTCTTGATCAGTNGCCATTTCNGCTGCCCCATTAGTTTCTTCCATCACTTTTAAGGCATAATAGCCATCTGCTGGATTACCAATTGCTAAAGAACGAGCAATAGTGTCAGGCTTCTGAGGAATAAAATTTAAACTACCTGATTTAAATGCTGTCGAAATAGGAGAGCAGCCGGTTGCTTGTGCTCCACTCATTCTAATATCAATATTGTCAATTAAGCCAATATTCTTAAGCTCCTTAAAGCCTTTCCAAATCTTCGTAAATAATGAACCTGAGGCCATTGGAACAACGCAATGATCTGGGCTTCTCCATCCTAATTGTTCTGCTACCTCAAAAGCTAGAGTCCTTGAGCCTTCAGCATAATATGGTCGCATATTAATGTTTACAAAAGCCCAATCATTGGAAGCAGCTAATTCGGTACATAATCGATTTACATCGTCATAATTCCCGTTAATCATAGTCAAAATTGGATTATACACTGAACTACCAATAACTTTGCCTAATTCTAGATCATCAGGCATAAAAACTAATGCTCTCATATCAGCTTGAGCAGCATGAGCAGATACTGAATTAGCTAGATTACCCGTTGATGCACATGCTAAATCCTTATAACCAAATTGCCGCGCACGTGCTATAGCCATACTAACTACTCGATCCTTAAATGACCATGTTGGATTAGCTGTATCATTTTTAATCCAAAGTTTTTTTAATCCAAGTTGCTGAGCAAGATTTTTAGATTGAATTAAAGGAGTAAAACCTGTCCCAATATCAACTTTAAAATTTTCATCACAGGGCAATAACGGAGAATAGCGCCAAAGTGAATCTGGGCCATTGGCTATTTGTTTCTTTGAAATATTTTTTCTAATTTTATCGTAATCATAATCGACTTCTAAGGGCCCAAAACAAAACTCACAAGAATATATTGGAAGTAAGTCAAACTTCCTTTGACATTCTCGACATTTTAATGCTATCTCAAAAGACATAATAACCAATCTAGTAATTTTACAAATAAATACAAAAGATGCTTCGTGGATTACCCTACTCATCGTTCCGTACTATACTCGGTCGGCTGTAGCACCAAAATACATTGATTAAGGATGCCGTGGTTTCTAAGGTCCGATTCCCTCCACCACTCTAGATGATGAGCTTTATTATGTAATAAAACTACATTAATGAGATTACAACCATATAAAACATATGGTCAAGTGACACTAATTAATTAATTATCAAGATTAGGTAATTTCAGATTAGCTGCAACCACACCATTATCAAAGCTTAATCCAATAATTTTTGCATTTTTTGGAATAGAAAACGATATCCACCCTTGAATCAATTCATTAGGCTGAAGTAACACATTGCTTAAACTAATATCTGAACCAGAAAATTTGTTTTCTGCAACAATAATAGTTGTAGGGGAATTATTAGATGGATCTTTATTCAATTCTTCAACAATATATATGTTAAAAAAAGTAGATCTAATGGTTATGCTATCATTAATTGCTCTTGCGAGTATTTCTACTCCTATATATCTTTTTTTGGGGTCCTGTATAATCGACTCACTTATACCTAATAGCGGATCAGCAATTTTTTGTACTGTTATTTCACCTTTTATAGAATTATTTGCGTTATTGGAAACATTAAGACTATAAATCTCTTCCTGCATTTCTCTTATTGTATTTGACTGTGTAGATAAATTATCTTTTATATCATTAATTTCTTTTTCAATTTGAAAAAATTGAAGAGTATGATTGTTAATTTTTTCTTTGATTGCTTGCTGCTCATTATCAATATTTAATAAAAGTAAAAAACTTACAGAAAAAATTGCGAAAAAGATTATAAGAACTATTGATAAAAGAACTTTATATATATGCTTATCTAAATATTCAATGAATGATTTCATTCTGTTACCTAACTATCTTTAATAGGCAATGTTTTTTTACCAATAAAAATTTCAGCAAATTTTCTTTCTTTAGGCTCATTAGCTAAATATATCAAAATTGAACCAATAATAGCAAAAACAGATAAAAATGTAAAAGTATCGCCATAACTACCTAAATTTTCAGAATACCATGTTGCTAAAATTGGCCCACTTCCATGGACAACTAACTCAAATGGCATTACAAATCCTCTAATTGAACCAAGGTGTTTTCTACCAAAATATATTGGCCAAAGTACTTCTTTGACAGGTTGACTACCTGCCAAGCCAATACCGGTAATAAAATAGCCAATTGTAGCATAAAATAAACTTGTTTCATTGGCTCCGTAAACTACAATGGCCATTCCAATCCCAACTGATAAAAATGCAAAAGAAGCTAGAAATTTAATCAATATTTTTTCAGCGAGCAATCCCCAAAATGGCCTAGTAAAAACTCCTGGAAATGCTAAAACGGCAATAAACTGTGCGGATTGCGTTCTACTAAATCCATAATCACTCATGAAAGGAATTGTTAAAGTTGCAATAGTTAGAATTGCAACTCCAACAAGATTATAGCTCAATAATATAACCCAAAATGAAGGAAGTTTAATTGCTTCTTTTCTTGTGAGTGAAAATTGATAATCGTATTCTTCTAATGGATCATTTTTTGTATCAGAGTTTCTAGAAATACCGTCTGGAAGTAAATTATAGTCTTCTGGCTTTTTTCGCATAATTAAACTGCATGGTAAAATTATTATTATTGCTAATATAGCTAAAAAATTCCAACCAAATCGCCAACCATAATTATCAACCACGAAAGTCATTAAATTTGGAATAATAATTCCTGCAAAAGAAAGGCCTAATGCAATTAATCCAATTGCTCTTCCTCGATATTTGACAAACCATTTTGAAATAGTAACAGTGACTACCATATTGCCAGCTAAAACCAAAGCAACACCTTGGAATAAACCTCTAATGATTAACCATTGGTATAATTGTTGAATAAAAGATGTTGCAATCAGAGCAAAAAATATAACTATAGTGCCTGCGATCATGAATCTGCGAGCGCCATGTTTATCAACTAGACGACCAATAATCAATCCAGTAAAGGCCATAGAAATTTGGCTTAAAGTGAAACCAAGCATAAATTGTGTTCTAGTCCAACCAAATTCTTCACGCATCGGATCCATAAAAACGTTAGCAATATAGCCAACAATTCCTGCGCCCATAATCAAATTGACAAAAATTCCACCTAGAACTAAATACCAACCAAAAAAAGGCTTTGGTAATTTCATTTACATGACTTAAGATAGTCTTTATGCTTTTTCATCTGAACCAATAACTCCATCTCGATAATTTACTTGCCTAATTTCAGGTTTAATAAAATTATTAATAAGTAATACCTCCCTGTAATATTCAGCAAAACCTTCTGCGCGTAATCTTACTGGTTTAAGCAACATCAAATACCTTTCATAATTTTTTTCAATACCTACATGATCTTGTTTCCTGGCTTGCATTCTTTTCAATAAGAATTCATTAATTAAATTTTCATCTTCAATAATTTCAACATCTGCATGCACCCATACATTTCTGACTGCCCATCTTGGACCAATTGTATTACCACTCGTTTCAACCCAATGCATTGTTGCTTTTGGATTATTAGAGAGATGTTTATACTTCAAATCTCCTTCACGAAATCTACCAATTGTACCAATAGTCCATTGATTTTCAAAATCAACAAATGTACTAACCTGCCTAATTGTAGAACGATCATATTGATTTACTGTAGATAAAAAACTAACAACACCACGTTCATATCCACCAATAAATTTCTTAATTTGATTTATAGTATCCGACATGCTTCGAGCCTTTATGCTATTAGATATGATTTTACTTTACTGGTTTGATTATATCATTTGAAGGCTTTTTTATAGTCAATTCACCATTCAAAAGTAATATAATAGTTGCCCCTAATGCAATCAATGGGCATAGTCCACCAGCAATAAATAAACTTGCTAACCCCAATTTAGTAGCAAGAAAACCAAGTCCAATCCCACTGATAATGATCCCTACATCCCAGGCAAGTTGTATCACTGCAGTAGCACTGCCTTGTTGATCAGGGGAAACTCGATCAAGCGCAAGTGCAAAAAGACCAGTATTACAAAGGGAAACGCCTAATCCAGAAAAAATTCCAGCAAATAAAATAATCATATTTGAATCTGCGGTAGCTAGTATAAACATTGCACTTGACATAGTAATCATTCCAAAAATCACAATAGGTAATCGACCAATACGATCTCCTAAAGCACCTCCAATTGGTCGAGCAATAATTGAAATTCCACCATGAGAAATAAAAAATAAGGAAATTTGTGATATCCCTCTTTCTAGTCCTAGCAGTGGTAAAAATGCACAACATGCTGCAAAACAAATTGTGATGGAAAAAAATAACATTGAGGGTAAAATTGCTTTCTTTGGTATAAGTACATCACGTTCATTGATATTATTTTTTTCTGTTTCCGGTTCTTTTACAAAATGAATTAAAGCTAAACTGTACAGCGCTGTAAAAGCAGATAATAAAAAAACTGCTTGATAACTATATTGATTTAATATAAATGCACCGATAGCAGGTCCAATTGCTTGCCCTAAACTTGAAGTAATTCCAAAATAACCTAATCCTTCACCACGTCTTGGAAAAGGGGTGATGTTTGCAATAAGGGTCCCACTTGCAGTTGGTATGGCTGCAGATCCAATACCTTGTACAAAACGTAAAATAAAGAGTGCAACAATAGTTTTAGAATATGCCATAAGAATGTATACAATTACTAAGCTAACTAAACCCAGTCTAATCATTAATTTTTTATTTGATCGATTACTAAATTTTCCAACATATAATCTTAAAACTAGAGGTAAATAACCCCATGCGCCAACAACTAGCCCTACCTGAAAAGGACTACCACCTAATTCCTGAATATAATTTGGCAAAACAGTTACTAAATAAAATGCACCTGCAAAAAAAGAAAAAGATGTCAAGAGAGTCAAAATGAAATCGAGAGTCCATAATTTATTAGTAGGCAAAAATCACCATTTTCAAAATATTTAAGAAAGGTAAAAAATTATCTAGAAAAATATAAATAAAGTTTTTAAGAAATAACACTCAATCTAATTGGTTAATTAAATGATACAGAATCTTGACTCCTAAAAGGAGATTATCTAAAGATATTTTTTCGTTTACTCCATGTATGCCTCTCAATTCATCTTTGGAAACTAGAATTGGCATAAATCCATAGGCAGGCACCCCTAATCTTCTAAAAACTCTTGAATCTGTAAAGCCTGTGGTAACATATGGTACAACTGATGCATCAGGTACAAGTTGTTTAACAACATTTTCTATAGCATTGTAAGCCATGTTGTCAATTGGGGAAGTCTTTGTTGATGATATAAATACTTTTTCAATTGAAATATTCTCATCATTAATAATGATCCTTAATTCATTAATAAATTGTTCCGGATCGTAACCAGGTACTAATCTGATATCCAAAGATGCTGAGGCAAGTGAAGGGACTACATTATTTTTGTAACCAGCATTGATCTGAGTAATCGCAATAGAATTAGTTAAAATTGAATGAGCATAAGAATTATCTTTTATTACAGAATGAAAAAATTTATCATTAACTTCATCATTAATAATATTCAATTCCTTCAAAGAAGAATAATATTGACGTACTTCACTAGAAATCTGTATATCAAATTTGTGATTAATAATTCGATTTAATGCATGAACTAATCTAACATTTGCACTTTCAAAAGTTTGCTTTGAACCATGTCCAGCATCACCACTGACTTCAAGATTTAACCAACACGGACTCTTTTCAGAAATACCGACATTAAAAATTTTTTCTTGCTTACCAAAAGCATCAATCGTTCCAATACCACCTTCATTAATAACAAAACTAGCATCAAATAATTCTGGATAATTTTTTATTAGATATTCTACGCCAAATTTAGAACCTGATTCCTCATCAGCTGATGCCAAAAAAACAATATTACGTTTTGAATAATTTTCTCGATGTAAAAGAATGATTGTCATTAATTCAATGATGCCCATACCTTTCATATCTAAGGCACCACGACCATGAATATAATTATCTTGTGTAATACCAGAGAAGGGAGCAAAGTTCCAGTCTTCCTCTTCTGCGGGAACTACATCAATGTGATTCAATAAGATTATTCGTTTTTCTGATGTCAATTTTGAATTTATATTTGCAATAAAGTTACTACGATTATCTTCTGACTGAATAATTCGATAATCAATATTTTCCTTTAGGGCAATATTTTTTAACCATTCACATGCATTTGCTTCATTGCCAGGAGGATTAGAAGTGTCTATTTGAATATACTCTTCNAGCATAACNGAAAGTTCNTTTNNAACNNGCGACCAATTCATTAANGTCTTTCTNAATCTTAAAAAAATTTAATTTCTGATTATTAANACAGATACNTTGCCTCGAATCAATTGCATCANNACNCCCCTATTACGAGAATTCATAGCATCATATAANTCATTTAAANTATTAACNTTTTTTTGATTNACTTGTTTAATTAAATCTTCTTTTCTTAANCCAATATTATATGCATTTGAACCTTTTTCAACTGAAACAACNAAAATACCATTATCTTTTTTCATAAANGTTGCTCCNTGTANATACTTNATNTTTNCAGGAGGNNNATCTCCANATGAAGACTCNTCATTNAAAGTTGGAAATGGNTCAACTTCTACAATANATGTNTTTCNTAAGCCATTTCGTAAAACCAGAACATCTATTGTTTCACCCACNCGTTCTAGATCNATAAGATANGTAAAATCANCAANTGTATTTATTTGATNANTGTCAATTNCAATNATAATATCANCTTGCANTAANCCAGCNTTTTCTGANCTTGAACNTGGNANTACNGACTCTANAATAATGCCTCTTGAATTANTTTCATTNTCAAGTATTTCAATTGNTTTAACTGAAAGNCCTATTTGNCCNCGTTTANTATTGCCATANNGAATTAACTGATTTGCAATTTTATTTACAGTTTGAATNGGAATTGCAAATCCTATACCTACATTTGCTCCNCCTTTTGANAGAATTGCNGTATTAATCCCTATAAGTTCNCCNTTAAGATTAATCAATGCNCCTCCTGAATTACCTGGATTAATATTTGCATCTATTTGAATTAACTTTTCATTTCCTTTAATGATTCCCACATTGCTTCTATTAATACCACTAACTATTCCATAAGTAACAGTATGNCCCAAACCAAATGGNTTGCCGATAGCAAGAACATANTCGCCTAAACTTATTTCAGTTTTTTTGGAGATATCAAACTGAAATAAAACTTCTTCTTGTATTTGCAAGATTGCTAAATCAGTTTTTTCATCATATCCAATAAGAGTGGCTNCACTCTTACTTTCATCAAAAAGAGTAACATTTATCACTTCTGCATCTTTAACTACATGATAGTTAGTTAATATGAAACCATTTTGTGAATTTATAATTACCCCAGAACCTATACTTTGTATTTCTTGTTGTTGAGGCNNATTAAATCGAAAAAAATTTTCAAAAAANGGATCATTAAAGAAGGGATTATTATTTATAGACATTTTACCTTTAGTTGAAATANTGACAACTGCAGCTCTAGTTTTTTCAAGAATGGGATAAAGAGAATTTNNGCTNTGTTCATTAACTGTCAAATCGGGCTTTTTNTCNTCCTTTAANANAATATTATTGTTAGGAATGTTATTTTTNAGATTTGCTGAAGATATATTATGTTCAGTATTTAGGAAATCAAAAAAGATTATAGATACCATTAANGAAGTAAGAANTAACAAAAAAATATTTAAAATAATTAATAAGCGTATTTTAGTTANNTTTAACATATCTATAANCNTTATGGCGAGAATGCGCAGGAGTNGAACCTACCAAAGCTTACATCGTAAGCTTACATTAGTTTTGAAGACCAAGAGTGCCACCGGACACCATGCATTCTCATAAATTTACATTAATGCTCCAATTATGATATTATCGATAGTGAATATAAAGCAATATTTNCTTAGGAAAAAATTTAATGGATNAAATTAGAAATGTAATTATTATTGGNAGTGGNCCNGCAGGATACACAGCTGGATTATATACATCGAGAGCTCTTCTAAANCCACTGATGTTTTCTGGTTATGCATATGGTGGACAATTGATGCTAACAACTGATGTTGAAAATTATCCTGGTTATCCAAAAGGAATCACTGGACCAGAAATGATGATTGAGCTTAGAGAACAAGCAGAAAGATTTGGTTGTGAAATTATTGACAAAAATGTTGATTCGGTAGATTTCTCATCGCGACCATTTAAAGTTACAGTTGGTGNTGAAGAATTTCAATCAGAAGCAATTATTATTTGCACNGGTGCAGAAGCAATTTGGCTAGATGCAGATAATGAAGAANANCAAAAAGGACGNGGAATCTCTACATGTGCAACATGTGATGGCGCTTTTTTTAAAGATGAAGAAGTTTTAGTAATAGGNGGTGGAGACTCTGCGATGGAAGAGGCAACTTTTTTAACTAGATTTGCTAGTAAAGTAACATTACTCCATAGAAGAGATGTGTTTAGAGCATCGACAATAATGCATGAGAGAGTTCTNGCAAATCCAAAAATAGAAGTTAAAACATTTCGCCAAATAAAAAAATGGNTTTCNAATGACGATGGCCTAACAGGTGCAATAATTGAAGACCCTCGNGANAATTCTACGGAAGAAATACAAGCAGGAGGAGCATTTATTGCTATTGGACATAAACCCATGACGGANTTTTTAGATAACCAAATAGAAGTTGATAAAGAAGGATACATNATTCATCATGAGCATACCATGACATCAGTNCCAGGCGTTTTTGCTGCTGGAGATGTCGTTGANACNAGATATANACAAGCCATCACTGCTGCAGGAATGGGATGTCAAGCTGCNATNGACTGTGAGCGTTGGCTAGAAGANAATCAAAAAANNTAANTTTAAATTATANTATCTATTTCTTTAGCAAGAGCCTGTTTTGGCTTAAAGCCAATTATTTGACCTACTGCATTACCACTTTTAAATAACATTAAAGTTGGAATTGANCGAATCCCATACTGCCCNGCAATATTTGGATTATCNTCAGTATTTAATTTGAAAAATTTAACTTTACCNTCNTAATCTTCAGCTAATTCNTCTACAACTGGNGCAACCATNTTACATGGACCACACCATGGTGCCCAAAAATCTACTAAAACTGGAGTATCAGACTCAAGAACATCATTTGCAAATGTACCGTCTGAAGTATCAATTGGCTTTGACACAATATACCTCTTTTCAAATTAAGTTAACAGAACTTAATAATATCTTGGTTTTTTAGTTATTGCTAGTACTAACTATAGATTGTTCTAATGAAGAAAAGAGATCGTTCCGAACTGATTGTACAGCAGCATTTATTGCATTTTCTACAGCACTTGAATCACTTCTTCCATGCCCTACATAAACCAAACCATTCACCCCAAGTAGAGGGACAGCACCATATTGTCTATAATCTAATCTTTTGTATATTTTTTTAATTGATGGCTTGAGCAATAACAAACCTATCTTACTAATTAAGCTAGATTGTGATTCTTTTAACAAGTTTGCTTTTATCAATTCAGCTAATCCTTCAATAGATTTCAAGGCAATGTTGCCGGTAAAACCATCAGTAACAACTACATCAACATCTAAAGCATTAGTTAAATCAGTACCCTCAACATTGCCTATAAAATTAGGACAGTGAATTTCTAATAATTTATAAGCTTCTAAGGTTAATTGATTTCCTTTAGTAGATTCTGATCCAATAGACAATAAGCCAATTTTAGGATTAATCTTCTTAAAAACAGATTGATAGTATTGAGCACCGAGTAAAGCAAAATGTAAATAATTTTCAGTTTTAGAATCAGCATTGGCTCCACCATCTATTAAGATACGTGTACCATTTATAGAAGGAATTGGTATTGCAAAACCTGGACGACTAATTCCAGGCATGCGACCCAAAACTTTCAAAGCATTAGCAAAAATTGCCCCCGAATTACCAATAGAAATAAAAGCATCAGCTTTATGTTCATTAATTTGCTTTAATCCATGATAAATTGATGAGCTCCTATCAGAACGAAATTCAGCAATTTTAGCATCCATTGATATGCTAGATTCAGCATGAATGATTTTTATAGATTCAGGGAATTTATTTTTCTTTTGACTAATTTGGTGTTGGATAACATTCTCGTCACCAACTAAAAAAACAGTAAATGTTCCATCTAAAGAGGCCAGGGCACCATTTATATTTGCCTCAACCCCTTCGTCGCCTGCCATTACATCTAAAACAATATTTATCATAAAATAACTTAATTAATATTTTTTAAAATTTTATATATCATCTATTATAGTAAAAAATAATTATTGACACCTATGGTATTGGAAAATTAATGTCTGAAAAATTAAACGAATTATTTTCTTTATTGGAAAAAAATTTAGCCTATTCAATTTACAGCCTAGGAATTTTAGAAAAATACAATACTAATCAATTTAATTTAAATTATGTTATAGGCGATTATCCAAATTTTGGAATTATGATCAGTGAATTTACTGATAAAAATTTTCTTTTACTATCAGGTTCAAGTCTAATTATTAGTCAAATGCTCGAAAATATACGATTACCCAAAAAAAACCAATTGATTTCAGCTAATTCAGATCATATACAATTACTAACAAATAAATATAGCTTGTCAAATTTGAGTGAACAACAAAGGATGCTCATTTCAAAAGAAGAATTTCAAACATATGAAACTTCATCAAAATATCAAATCAAAAAATTGTCCTACAAAGACCATAAAATAATCAAAAATTTTTATAATAATGCGGGACATAAGATTGATTTTGATCCAGAATTGATTGAAGAAGGTGCTTTTTTCGGTGCCTTTTATGAAAATAAATTAATTGCATGTGTTTGTACACATTTAATTTCAAAAAAATTTAAATGTGCTGCTGTCGGTAATGTATTAACTTTAAAAGAATATCGCAAGCAAGGATTAGCATCAAATTTAACGAGCTTAGTAACTAAAGATTTATTAAATAGAAATTGTAATTATGTAACATTATCAGTTAATACTCAAAATTCACAAGCGTTAAGAATATATGAGAAATTGGGCTACAAAATAATAACAAAGAACTATGAAGGAGAATTAATAAATAAAAAAGATTTACTTATAAAAAAGATTTTTAATGAACTTATTAGAGGAAGGTGAAAAGATTGATGGTTGGCGATATCAAAGATAAGACACTAGCAAAAAATGGAATTTCAGTAATTGAATGGGCTGCAAGAGACATGCCAGTTTTAATGGAAATCAAAAAAAGATTCACAAATAAAAAACCATTTAATAAAATTAAAATTGCAGCTTGCCTGCATGTAACAGCTGAAACGGCAAACTTGTTGATCACATTGAAAGCTGGAGGAGCAGATGTATATCTCTCTGCATCAAACCCTTTATCAACACAAGATAGTGTGGCTGCAGCCTTATCTACAAAATATAAAATACCGACCTTTGCAATCAATGGCGAAAGTAACAAATTATATAATAATCACTTGAAGCAAGTTGCCTCTCAAAAACCAAACTTGATTATTGATGATGGTGCTGATTTATCATCATTAATGATTAAAAATGCAAAAAAATATTCACAAAATTTAATTGGTGGCACTGAGGAAACAACTACAGGAGTAACTAGGCTGAATGCAATGTCTAAAAATAATGTTTTAAATTTTCCAGTTATAGCAGTTAATGAAGCTAAAACAAAATATCTATTTGATAATCGATTTGGTACAGGTCAATCAACAATTGACGGTATAATTCGTGCAACAGACATATTAATAGCTGGCAAAAAATTTGTTGTTTGCGGTTATGGATGGTGTGGGAGAGGGATTGCAAATAGAGCAAAAGGAATGGGAGCTAATGTTGTAGTCACAGAAGTCAGTCCAATGCGAGCATTAGAAGCCGTAATGGATGGCTTTGATGTGATGCCAATTATTGATGCAGCAAAAATAGGGGATGTCTTTGTTACAGCTACTGGGGATTTAAATGTTATAGATAAAAAATCTTTAACAAAGATGAAAAGTGGGGCTATGTTAGCAAATGCTGGGCATTTTGACTGTGAAATTAATCTAAATCATTTAAAACAAATATCTAAATCAACTTCAAAGCCAAATAAGTTTATACAAGAATTTATTACTAAGAAAAACAAAAAAATAATTCTCATAGCTGAAGGTAGATTAGTTAATCTAGGTGCAGCCACTGGGCATCCAGCATCAGTAATGGACTTATCATTTGCCAATCAAGCATTAGCAGCTGAATATATTATGAATAATCAAAATAAGTTGACAAATAAAGTGTACGATGTACCAGAAGATATTGATGAACAAATAGCAAAGCTAAAACTTAAGTCGATGCAAATCAATATAGACCAACTATCTGATGAGCAAAAAAAATATTTGACCTCTTGGGAATAATCATGAAAATCAATTCAACTTTAAATGAATCTTATCTACTTACAAGTGAGTCTGTGACAGAAGGACATCCAGATAAGCTATGTGACAGAATAGCTGATTCCATACTAGATGAACTAATATCACAAGATCCAGAATCAAAAGTAGCTGTCGAAGTAGCTATTAGTAATCAATTAGTTGTCCTACTGGGCGAGGTCACATCTAAAGCAGAGGTTGAGTTTGAAGAAATTGCAAAAAAAGTTCTATATGAAATTGGATATAAGGATAAAGAGACAGGTTTTGATTTGAATAGTTGTCAGATTATTTCAAATATTAATCCGCAATCTACAGATATAGGAACTGGTGTTTATAATGCTTTAGAATCTCGAAACAAGATACAAGACATTGATGAATTTGATCAACAAGGTGCCGGAGACCAAGGTATTGTTTTTGGTTTTGCATGCAATGAAACAAATGAGTACATGCCAATGCCGATTTATCTTGCTCACAAGTTAACAAAGCGACTAGCTCAAGCTAGACATGAAAATGAAGGAGGTTTTTTATTACCTGATGGTAAAGCGCAAGTTACCGTAGAGTATAAAAATAATATACCATTCGCAATTAACAACATAATCGTTTCTTCGCAACACAAAGAACAAGTAAGCACGGAGCAGCTTAAAGATTATATTACAGAGCAAGTAATTCAAAAATCTATGCCTGANANATTACTAAATAATTCATCATCAATGTTANTCCATATTAATCCATCNGGAAGATTTGTNATTGGTGGACCATTAGGTGATGCNGGNCTTACAGGTAGAAAAATTGTTGTNGATACTTATGGNGGTAATGCAAAACANGGTGGAGGTGCATTNAGTGGCAAAGACCCATCAAAGGTTGATAGAACNGGTGCNTATATGAGCAGATANATTGCAAAAAATTTAGTTGCAGCGGNGATTGCTGANAAAATNGAAATTCAAATTGCTTATGGAATAGGAATTGCNAANCCTATTGCAATNAATTTTGACTGNTTTGGCACTAATAAAGTTGAATTNAATTTAATNCATGAAATTATCAATAANNTATTTGATTGNAGNCCAGGCGCAATAATAAANCAATTCAATTTGAAAAGACCAATTTATTCNCAATTGTCNTCTTATGGGCACTTCGGNAGAAATGATTTANAACTACCNTGGGAAAANNTTGATAAGNTNGATGAAATAAAAAAAATANTATAGTTTCAATTTTATCTTTTTGTATATTGAGGTGCTTTTCTAGCTCTTTTNAGNCCAGGTTTCTTACGTTCTTTGACTCTNGCATCTCTNGTAAGAAGNCCATTNTTTCTTAAAATAGATTTTAAGGANTCATCATATTTTAATAACGCTTTAGCTATNCCATGACTNATCGCTCCNGACCAACCTGANTGGCCACCNCCTGCAACTTTAATTTGAATATTGAATTTNTTNTGAGTNTTTGTTANAACNAAAGGATNCATGATTTCTTGCATTNACGATTTTCTNGGAATTGANTTTTCAGGCACTTCNCCATTTATTACTACAGTNCCATTACCAGCATATAAACGAACTTTTGCAACACTNGTTTTACGTTTACCAAGTCCGTAAAAATATTTGGAATCTTCCATATAAAATCTCCTAATTANTTACANATTTTCTTNAATTTTTAAAATAATATCTGCTTTTTTTGCACTCTTCACAATTTTTATTTGATTGNNTTCTGCNAANTCAATTAATTGTGGCTTAGTCATTTTATTAAAATCTGGTGACNTNTCCTCTTTGNNATCTTTNCTCTCTAAATTTTTATNTGNTTNAGGCACTTTNGTTGTTTTCTTTTNATTAATATCTTTAGANTNTTTNCTNTTTTCAAATAATTGAGCTGCGTGAGGATGTTTTTCATCTGANTATACTTTTANNCTTTTAAANAAAGTNCGTCCNNTTACNTTNTGAGGCAACATACCTTTAACTGCTTTTTCAATNACNCGTCTNGANTCTAACTCCATTTGNTCNGCAAAAGTTCTTTGNCTTATACCNCCTGGATANCCAGAATGACGATAATAAACTTTTTTATCNAACTTCTGTCCAGTAACAATGACTTTGTCAGAATTTATTACAACTACATAATCNCCCATGNCTAAATGAGGTTCATAAGTNGGTTTATGTTTNCCNAGAATNAANGAACTAATTCTNGTTGCAAGTCTACCNAANGGCTGATCGGTAGCATCAATGATNTGCCATTCAGTTANAATATCTTTTCTTTTTAGCCTAAACGTTTTATTCACAAAATTTCCTTAATTTATTGAAAAATAGGTACNGNATATTCAACTTCAACTAGNTTNAATCCTTTTGCNGGTGCAGAAAANTGTACNCTATTNGAAGGNCCATTGATNAAATTACCAAATNCTTCAACAGACATNTTTTTTGTCCCAACTTTATGNAGAGCNCCAACCATCCTTCTAACTTGATGATGTAAAAANCCAGATGCACGAACANGAATTTTTATAANAGATTCTTTATGAAAAATTGNAAATTCTTTTAATTCTCTAATAGCTGANTAATTTTCAGGNAATTTTGCAGCANAAGGTGACCANTCTATNGGTTTTCTTGGAAGAGTTAGNGCNGCTTTTTTCATTNATNCAACATCTANTNANTCTTTTACTTCCCANGAATATCTAGAATTNTGTGGAGAACGTGCTTTNCCACATGAAATTGNATATTCNTATAANCTGCTCACNGCATTCATTCTTGGATTAAAATCATCATCTACATTTAANACNGATTTTACNGATANATCNTCACTNANGTANTAATTTAATGCTGATTGAAGAACATTNCTTGANATTGANTTATCAATTGATATCTTAGCAATTTGACCTAATGCATGTACGCCACTNTCTGTTCTNCTNGCAAACATAGCTCTNTTATTTAAAGGAGCAATATTCAAAACNGAATCTTCTAATTCACCTTGAACAGTACGAATANGCGGTTGAAATTGTGAACCACAAAAATCTGTNCCATCATATTCAAGNAGTAATAAAAAATTCATNATAATCCTTNAGTTAAACTAGTTCTATTCTTGCCATTTTAGAATCATCGCCTTTTCTNTTTGGCAATTTTATTACTCNTGTNTAGCCACCATTTCTNTCAGAATATNTTGGAGCAATTTCAATNAATANCTTNTTNACTGTATTTTTATCATATATAAAACCTGCTGCNTTTTTTTTGGCTAAATAATCATCTTTTTTNCCTAAGGTAATCATTCNCTCAACTAATCTTCTAAGNTCTTTAGCGCGAGCTTCAGTTGTTTTAACATANCCATATTTCAATACATCAGTAGTNAAATTTCTTAACATAGCCATCCTNTGNGAAGTTGGCATATCAAATNTACGTCTTTGAATTTTATGTTTCATGATTATTNCTCNTCCTCNTCAGTCAATGCATCCATNAGTGCTTTTCCAAGCGACCCAATATCTTCTTTGCTAATTTCACTATTTGCTATTTCAGAATCTTNTTCTTCAGAACGTTTTTCTTCAAGCAAAATTGTNTTTTGACTTCTNGGAGCTGGNAAACCATGAGCAACTAACTTATTTTTTAGTTCNACNTAAGANTTTAAACCAAAGTTNCGTAAAGACATTAGTTCTTCCTCTGGTCTTTCTAAAACAATNCCNACNGTNACTANACCNGATCNCTTNAGACAATTATATGCTCTTACAGANANGCCTAAGTGNTCAATAGGAGTCTCGTGACCTTCAAATGGTTGTTCTTCTTCTTCTTGAATTTCTGCAATTTCAATTTTTCCAAAGTCATAAAAATTGAATAACTGATCTCTCAGAATTTCTGCTGATATAGATACTGCACGCTTGCCTTCAATTGTCCCATCTGTCCAAATATCCATTTCTAATTTNTCATAGTTGGTATCCTGACCAACCCTTGTATTAGTAACATTAAAATTAACTCTTCTNACTGGNGAATAGACNGAGTCTACAGGAATAATCCCAATAGTATCAGATTTTTTATTTTCNGTAGCAGGNACNAAACCTCTNCCATTNTGAACATACATATCTACATTAAGAGAACCNTTAGGATCAGTTAANGTNCCTAAATATAAATCTGGGTTCATAATTTCATAATCAGCNGAAGTTTCAATCATGCCAGCTGTAATTTCTTGTGCNCCAGACACATTNAAACTAATNTTTGCTGGTCTNTCAGCAAATGCTTTTATACGAACATCTTTCAAATTAATAAGAAATTCAACAATATCTTCTTTCATATGATTAATNGATGTNAACTCNTGTTCTATGCCATCTATTTTAACCCATGTNATAGCAGCACCAGGNAATGATGAAAGCAAAATTCTTCTAAGNGAGTTACCAAGAGTTGTNCCAAAACCAGGTTGNAGCGGNTCAGCAACAACTTTAATAAACTCAGCTTCNTCTTTTTCTAAATTAACTTCAGGAATTACAAAATCTCCAGCCACAAATCACTCCCTTTCAAAACAAACTNACAAACCAAANAATCTANCTTGAATAATATTCAACGATTGCATTTGGATTAAAAATAGGNTCAATATCATCAACATTTGGTCGACTAATTACTGTACCTAATAATTTTTTTTCATCTAATTCCAGCCAACCTGGATTAGTTCTCTCCTTGATTTCTTCTTTTAATATTTTCAAATAATTAGATTTCAATCCTCTAGNAGTAAAAGATATCTCATCNCCAATTTTTACTAATGCACTTGGGATATTTAATTTATTNCCNTTTACTGAAATNTGACCATGAGTAACTAATTGCCTAGCNTGATCTCGNGTAGANGCNAAACCNAANCTATAAACAGCATTNTCTAANCGTTCTTCTAATAAGATCATTANCTCATCACCAGTCGGACCAGNNCTTCTTACTGCTTTCTCATAAACATTACGAAATTGCTTNTCAACTAAACCATANGCATATCTNACNTTTTGTTTTTCAATNAATTGTAATCCTCNNTCTGAAATTTTCTTTCTNCTAGTAGGAGGAGGGCCTGGTGGATTNTGNTTACGAGATTTCGCTACAGCAACATTTGCAAAAATTGGAGCACCATATCTCCTAGCTTTTCTAACNCGNGGGCCNGTATATCTAGACATAATTATTTCCTTGGNCTTCTTCTNGCACGACAACCATTATGTGGCATAGGAGTAATGTCTCGCATAGCTTTAATTTTNATTCCTGCAGATGCTAGTGCTCTTATAGCNGCTTCTCGNCCTGAACCAGGACCACTAATGAAAATATCTATCTCNCGAATACCTTTATCCATTGCCTTTATTGCAACATTTTCTGCAGCTAATTGNGCAGCAAAAGGAGTNCTTTTTCGTGAACCAGTAAAACCAGCNGTNCCNCCACTACTCCATGCTAGTACATTTCCAGATGGNTCNGTGATAGTAACAACTGTATTGTTAAATGTAGAATTAATATATGCTCTTCCAATAGGCACATTTTTCTTTTTACTGTTATTCTGACGACTAGTATTTGTTGTCATTATTTCTCCATATTTTTCCACGAATTATAAGCTTACTAATAAAACAATTAATGAGCTATAACNNATTAACTGAAATTATAGTTTCTTATTTATTACGCTCTACCAACTCTCCTTTTNCCTGCAACAGTTTGNCTAGGACCAGTNCGCCTNGTACGTGAATTTGTTTTTGTTCTTTGGCCTCTAACTGGCAGACCTTTTNTATGACGATTGCCCCNATAACTNTTNATATCAATNAGTCTTTGAACATTNGATTTNATTTCTCTTCTTAAATCTCCTTCAACAGCATAATCNGATTCTATAATNGAACGAATTTTTACTANTTCACTNTCATCTNAGATCTTTNACCAATTTATTTTTATCTATTCCTGCTGATTCAATAATTTTATTTGCAAGAGTTTTTCCAATGCCATAAATATAGACTAANGAAAAAGCAACTTGCTTATTATCAGGAATNTCTACACCTGCTATTCTTGCCATAANTACCCCTGNCTTTGCTTACACTTTGGATTAGANCAAATTACTCNTAATCTGCCCTTNCTTCTAACAATCTGACAATTGTCACATCTTTTTTTTATTGATGCTTTNACTTTCATAAAAATACCTTTTCTTTTATCTNAACCTGTATGTGATACGNCCACGAGACANATCATAAGGNCTNAATTCAACTAANACTCGATCNCCTAGCAATATTCTAATATAATTCATTTTCATTTTTCCNGAAATAGTAGCNAAAACTTTATGNCCNTTAGCTAGNTCAACNTCAAACATAGCATTTGGCCTTGCTTCCTTAATTACNCCTTCAACTTCAATAATATCNTTTTTACTNTCTCTTTGATTATCATCTTGATTGTTAATAGAAACTTCCTCTGNCAAATTTTCCTCCNTTAATCTTTACTNGTCAAAANAAAAGGNCCNTTATCNGTNACNGCAATTGTTTCTTCAAAATGNGCAGATAGAGATTGATCATCCATAACAACGGTCCATTGATCTTCATGTTCNTGATTAGANGGCGAACCAACTGAAAACATAGGTTCNATTGCNAAAACCATNCCTTTNACTACTTGTATNCCTGAGTTNGNTTGNCCAAAATTTGGCACATGNGGATCTTCNTGCATTTCACGTCCAACNCCNTGTCCTCCATANTCTTTNATAATTCCAAAANCTGAAGNNCAATTTTGTATAGCATNTGANATNTCACCTATTTTGTTGCCAANTTGCATTTTGTTAATNCCAGCATGCATTGCTTTTTGNGTCACATCAATTAATTGANNAGCAACTTGAGAAATCTTNCCAACNCCTTTTGTGAATGCAGCATCAGNAACAAAATTTCTNTAGGTAACACCNANATCTATACTCACTATNTCNCCTTCTTGTAATGCATAATNATTNGGTATNCCATGAACTAANTTTTCATTAACTGAAAAACATATAGCTCCTGGATAGGGTGGCTTACCCAAAGGAGCATAGCCNGGAAAAGTNGGAGTTGCGCCTCTATTTGCAATTTCTTTTCTTGCAATTTGATCTAGTTCTTNACCAGTNATTCCNGGTTCAATAGNATCAAAAAGAATTTCTCTTACCTCAGCATTTANNAATCCNGANTCTCTCATNATTTCAATTTCTGTATCTGATTTTAAAATAATTGTCATAGATTTATNAACCTTTTTTTTCTAATANTGATANAACNCTTTGATGGATNTCTTCTACNGNNCCNAAACCATCNACTTCAAGTAATTTATCCTGNTTACGNTAATAATGAGCAACTTCTTCTAAAGTTNTTCTTTGATTTTCTAGTCTTTGCTTAGCAATTTCTGGANCNTCATCTTTNCGATTTTCAATTGATGCNCGTTTTGCAATTCNATCCAGNAGTATNGCTTCATCAACAACAATATTGAGNGCAGAGTCTATTNCNAAGNCCTTNGTCATAANCGCATTNTCNAANGCATCNCATTGAGTAGTNGTTCNCGGAAAACCATCNAGTAATAAATTATTATNTGACTGATTAGTATCTANTCTTTCTAATAACATTTTAATTGTAATTTCATCNGGNACTAANGCTCCNTCATTCATATAACCTTCAACGATTTTGCCAANTTNNGTCTGATTNTTGACTGCATCACGAAACATGTCNCCAGTNGAAATATGTAAAAAATCATTCGACTCAACTANCATTTTTGCTTGAGTACCCTTNCCTGCNCCAATTAAGCCAAGTAAAACAATAATCATCTACATAAATCCTTCATAATTTCTCATAGACATTTGAGCTTCAAGTTGTCTCATTGTATCAATAACAACTCCNACAACAATTAAAAGNCCNGCTGCACCAATTTGTAAAGCTTGAACNTTNGTTATGCTAGTAGCTAAAAATGGTACTACTGCNATGAATCCTANGAAGATAGCGCCGCCCCATGTAATTCTAACTAAAACTCTATTAATATATTGNTGAGTNGGAAGTCCAGGTCTNATACCAGGAATAAATCCTCCTTGTTTCTGTAAATTATCAGCTAAATTTTGTTGTTGAAATACAACCATTGTATAAAAGAAAGTAAATAAAACTACTAAAATAAANACTANGATCCAATAAGGAAATGCTGCAGGAGACATAATTGATTGNATNAATCCNGCAACNGATGCAATCCATCCCACATCNACTGTNTTAGCTAAAAANTGTGCNGCAACAGGNGGNAATATCATTATAGAAAAAGCAAAGATTAAAGGNATCATNCCAGCNGTATTTACNCNCAAAGGAAGATATGANTGNCCTTGNTGCCTATANACNCTTCCACCTTTAACTTGNGAACGAGAATATTGTACNGGTATTCTTCGCTGAGCTTCTTGAAANGTAACAATTAANGCAACAATTAATAAAGTAATGATTGCTAATAATAATANNCCACTTATNGCAGCAGATGTNCCNGTTANAACACCTCTNCTTATTGTTCTTGGTAANCCAGCAATAATACCACCGAAAATNATNANNGAAACACCGTTACCAATTCCATTCTCAGANATTCTTTCNCCAATCCAAACTAGGAACATTGTTCCTGCAACCATAGTAAAAATAGTAGAAATTGATACAAGTGCTGCTCCNCCTGATAAAGAGAATCCAGATACTCCACCNAATTGTTGAATTAATAAAAGTTGAGCATAAGCTTGAAATAAAGCTAGAGGCACTGTAAGCCACATTGTATAGATTTGTATCCTNTTTCTTCCTTGTTCNCCNTCTTGNGCTAAAGCTTTTAATTTCGGTACTACTGGTTGTAANAATTGCATNACAATAGTGGCTGTTATAAAAGGGTATACTCCTAATGCAGCTATAGAAAGGTTTTCAAGTGCTCCTCCAGAGAAGATATTCAAAAAACCTAATATCGCATTTTCATCAAAAATTGTTTGNAATGCATCACTNTCAACTCCAGGAACTGGTATATGTGCNACAAANCNAAAAACTAANAATAAACTTANNGTNATNAGNACTTTTCTTCTGATTTCTTTTTCAGAAATAGCTGCAAGTGCNGCTTCTAGTAATTTTGGCTTATCTGTNTTANTTTCTCTNNTTACCATNGNNTAAANCTTTTCAATNCTATGCTTACTCATCATTTTTTTCATCTTCTTGATTCTCAGTTATGTTTTCTTTACTAATAACTCGATTTTTACGCAAATGTTTTCGATTTCTGATTTTTTTCTCATAAGGATCAGTTTCTTCAAACGTCCCACCTGCTTTTTCTATAATTTTTTTTGCACTCGCTGAAAATCTATTTGCCACAATTTTCAGCGGCTTAGACAATGAACCAGTCCCAAGGATCTTATAATTTGTTGTAGGAGAGTCTACTAAGCCATAATTATATAAAGTCGATGCATTAACAATTTCATCTTTATCATATAAGCTATCAATTCTCTTTAAATTAACAGCTTGATATTCAACACGATGAAAATTTCTAAAGCCTTTTTTGTAACCATGTCGCCTGAATATTGGCAATTGCCCACCCTCAAAACCAAGTTTTACTTTTCCTCTTGCTTTTTGTCCTTTTAGACCTCTGCCAGCATAAGTACCTTGGCCGCTTGCTTTACCTCTTCCGATGCGCTTCCTATTTTTTCTCTTAGTAGTTGACTGAAAACTATGCTGATTAATCATTCTCTTTTACCTCAATTAAATGCTTTACCAAACTAATCATTCCTCTAATTGCAGGAGAGTCTTCTTGCACTACAGTATCGTTAATTCTTTTCAAGCCAAGACGACGTATTGTGCTCCTATGAGAAGGCTTACTACCAATAACTGATTTTTTTTGTTTAATAATTAACTTGGCCATAGAATTTCTCTTAATCTACTTACTTTCTTCAATATTTTTTTGCAAGCTTGCTTGCTCTTTTCTATTTTTTGTTGCTAGCTCTGGGTCTCTAATCTTTTTTAAAGCATTTATTGTTGCAGTAACAACATTAATTGGATTATTAGAACCAAGAGATTTTGATAAAACATTTACTACACCAGCAGCTTCTAAAACTGCCCTAACAGCACCTCCTGCAATCAATCCAGTTCCTTCAGAAGCTGGACGTAAAATTACTCTTGATGCTTTATAATTTGCATTCATCTCATGAGCCAAAGTACCATTATTAATTGCAACATCAAACATAGTACTTTTTGCTATACTACTTGCTTTTTTAATAGCATCAGGNACTTCATTTGCCTTACCATATCCATATCCAACACGACCATTCCCATTTCCTATAACAACTAAAGCAGTGAAAGAAAAATGTCTTCCGCCTTTAATAACTTTAGCAACTCGATTTAATGCAACAATTTTTTCAACAAAATTATCAGCATCATCTTGTTCTACGGATCTTTTTTGTTTATTTTCTTCAGCCATTAGAAATCCAATCCCTCTTTACGTATTGCTTCTGCCAATGCTCGAACACGACCAGTATATTTATAACCACTTTTATCAAATACAATCTTTTTAACGCCAATTTCTTTTGCATTTTTTGCGATTGACACCCCAACATCTTCAGCCTTTTCAATATTATTTTTAGTAGTTAACTGACTATCATTTGCTGATGTCAATGTATGACCATCATTATCATTAATTAATTGTACATAAATATGTTTATTTGAACGAAAAACAGAGAGCCTAGGCATATCTGCAGTACCAAATAGCTTTTTTCTAATTCGTTTATGTCTCGTAATTCTCAACAATTTTCTTGATTTTTTAGTCATAAATTATTCTCCAGTGGTTGCTTTCGCTTTACCAGCTTTTCTCCTGACATATTCATTTTCATATCGCACACCTTTTCCTCCATAAGGTTCTGGTGGCCGTTTATCTCTAATTACTGCAGCTTGTTGTCCAACAGCTTGCTTATTAATACCTATCACAATAATTGTTGTTTGATCTGGAACATCAAAAGTGATACCTTCAATTGGTTCAATTTCAACTTGATGAGAAAATCCTAAATTTAAAATAAGCTTGCTACCGGATAATTGAGCTCTATAACCAGTCCCTATGATCTTTAAAGTTTTAGAAAAACCATTTGAAACTCCCTCAATCATATTTGCAATTAAACTCCTAGACAAACCATGATATGCACGATTTTTAGCATCATTAGATTTTCTTGAAATAATTATTTCAGAATTTTCTTGCACAATATTTATACCTGCTAAAGTCTCATAGGATAGCTCACCCTTAGGACCTTTTACATTCACCAAGGCATCTTTTATATCAACGGATACACCTTCTGGAATGATTATTGGCATTTTCCCTATTCTAGACATTTTTTCTCCAAATTTTATTACCACACATAACCAAGAATCTCTCCACCAATTTTTCTTTTCCATGCTTCTTTATCTGACATAACTCCCTGAGAAGTACTTATTAAAGCAATTCCTAAACCACCTAGTACACGAGGAATTTCTCCTTTTTTAACATATACGCGAAGTCCTGGCTTTGAAACCCGCTTAATTCCTTCTATAACAGCTTTTTGATCTTGGCCATACGTTAGTCTAAGTTTTAATTCAGATCGACTGCCCATACTATTCTCTTTGATAGCAGATATAAAACCTTCATTCAATAAAACATTGGCAACAGATCGCTTTACATTAGAAGCAGGAACATCTACCCAATCATGTTGAGCAGAAGCAGCATTTCTAATTCTTGTAAACATATCACCAATTGGATCATTTACAGTCATTTTTCCCTACCTTAAATTTATTTAAACTTTCTACCAAGATGATTTTTTTACACCTGGTAATTTTCCTTCATTCGCTAATTTTCTAAAACAAATCCTACACATTCCAAACTTTCTCATAAAACCTCTTGCTCTACCGCATGGTTTTTTGCCAAATTTAACCGGGCATCTATTTAATGCACGAACTTTATATTTTGGTTTCTTATTTGCAGCAACAATTAATGATGTACGTGCCATATTAACTCCTTGTTCTTTCAAAAGGCATATTCAGTAATTCAAGTAATTTTTTACCTTCCTCATCTGATTTAGCAGAAGTAATAATATTTACTTGAAAACCTCTCACTCTATCTAAAGATTGAATATCTATATCAGGAAAAATCACATGTTCGCGTATGCCTAAAGAATAATTTCCATGTCCGTCAAAAGAACTAGAAGAAACTCCTCTAAAATCTCTTGTACGTGGCAAAGCTATGTTNACAAGTCTGTCATAAAAATCCCACATTCGATTTCCTCTTAAAGTAACCATTAAACCAATAGCATTTCCTTGTCTAATCTTAAAATTAGAGATCGCTTGTTTAGCTCTGGTAACTACTGGCTTTTGTCCAGCAATTTTTGTAATATCCTTTATTGAAGATTCAAGAGCTTTATTATTACTTACTGCTTCACCCAAACCCATATTAATAGCAATTTTGTCTAAGTTAGGCACAGCGAATATATTAGAATAATTAAATTCTGACATTAACTGTTTACGCACAGTATCTGTATATGATTTTTTCATTATTGGAATATATTCTTTACTCAATCTATTACCTCATTACATTTTTGAATTTTACAATAACGTGCCTGTTTGCCATCTTTTAATAAACGAATGCCTACTCTAGTTGGAGCATCACATGTAGGGCAAATCACCTTCAAATTAGAACAATGTATAAAAGCTTCTTTTTCAATTATGCCACCAGGATCAGATGCNCTTCNTGGAGCTTGATGNCGCTTAATTATATTAACACCACTTACTAATGCTTTATTTTTAGCTAAATCNATAGAGATAATTTGACCTTTTTTACCAATATCTTTACCNGCTATNACCCATACATTATCATTTANCTTCATTTTATTTGACATTTATAAAACCTCCTGAGCAAGAGATACAATTCGCATAAAATTCTTTTCNCGTAGCTCACGTGCAACAGGACCAAAAATTCTTGTTCCCTTTGGATTGCCATCATCATCNCTTAATATNACTGCAGCATTTTCATCAAATGCTATTGATGAGCCATCAANTCTTTGCATTTTATTTTTAGTACGCACAATAACAGCTTTAACAATTTCTCCCTTTTGCACATTTGCATTTGGTTGAGCATCTTTCACAGAAGCCACAATTAAATCACCAACTCTTGCATATCTCCGTCTAGTGCCACCTAATACTCTTATACAAAGTATTTCACGTGCACCAGAATTATCTGCAACCTTAAGTCTAGATTCTTGTTGTATCATTTAATCTTTTTCCTCTTCTNAAGNATCATCTAGNGTATCANTNACTNNTTCTTCNNAAGNATNATCAATTTCTNCAGCCTCANNATTTNCTTCTTTATCTTCTGGNTTTTGCTTAGTTGATTGNTCAATTTCAGATACTAATGTTGCATCNATTTCTGTTGCAGCAATACCAACCACATCTCGATCAGTTACTACTTCAGCTAATTTCCATCTTTTATTTTTAGAAATAGGAATCGTTTCTTCAATTCGAACAATATCGCCAATTGTAGCCCTGTTCTCAGGGTCGTGAACTTGATATTTTTTTGTTCGTTTTAGAACTTTATGATAAATTGGATGCCTAACATTTCGAGCAACATCAACAACAATAGTCTTATCTTGCACATCTGATACCACTAAACCCAAACGAGATTTCCGATTTATACCTTTAGTGTTTTCCATATTATTTCCTAATTATTCTTCAATTTCATTAATCAAGGTTCTTAACAAAGCAATTTTTCTTNTTGCCTTACGTACCTGTGAGACATCTGCTAATTGACCAGTTGAAACTTTAGTTCTCAATTCAAATAAATCATTCACTGATGTATCTANCTCATCAAANAACTTTTCTTTTTTTAGCTTACGCATTTCTTCTACAAGTTTTCGAGACATTAATAACTCTCCTCTTTAGAAATAAATTTTGTTTTAACNGGGAGTTTATGATGAGCTTTTCTAAANGCTTCCCTGGCAATTGATTCTTCNACACCNGCAATTTCAAACATAACTCTGCCTCTTTTAACNACAGATACCCAACGATCAGTAGCACCTTTTCCTTTACCCATTCTTACTTCTACTGGTTTAGCAGACACNGGCTTATCAGGAAATAGACGAATCCAAACTTTTCCACCTCTCTGTAGCGTTTGCACAATTACTCTTCTTGCTGCTTCAATTTGCCTCGCATCGATCCANGCATTACTCAAAGACTGNAATCCATAATCTCCAAANGAAACACTNTTACCAGACATTGCCATTCCACGTCTTTTACCACGAAATTGTTTTCTNTATTTTGTTCTTTTTGGCATTAACATNTGCTAATCCTCATNCTCTAAATTCAGATCTTCTTCTATAAAATTGTGNGAAAGCTCNCCTTTATAAATCCAAGCTTTAACCCCAATNTTNCCATAAGTTGTATGGGCTTCAGCAAAACCATAATCGATATTTGCCNTCAAGGTATGAAGNGGTACTCGNCCNTGCATTTCATGTTCGCTTCTTGACATTTCTGCNCCACCAAGTCTACCGCTAATTTTAACCTTACAACCTAGAGCTCCACGTTGAATNGCACGTTGAACNCCTTGCTTCATTGCTCTTCNNAAGGCAACTCTTTTTTCAAGTTGTTCAGCAATNTTAGCTGCNACAAGNGCAGCATCCAATTCAGGAACNCGAATTTCTTTAATATTTAGCTTCACTTTTTTTGTGGATGCAATTTCAAGTTCTTGTCGTAATTTTTCAGCAGATTGCCCNCCTCGNCCTATNACAATTCCTGGCTTAGATGCTCGAATAGTTATAACTACATCATTAGCATTNCGATCAATAATNACTTTAGCAATNCCAGCTTCTCTAGNAGATTTNTTGATAATTTTTCTCAANAAAATATCTTCATTTGCAAGCTGNGCATAGTTATTACTACTNAACCATTTTGATTGCCAGTCTTTAGTAACNCCTACTCGAAATCCATATGGATGTACTTTTCTNCCCATTTATATNACTGCTTCCTCTAAAACTATATTNATATGACTATACCNTTTCAATCTTGGNGCAGCACGNCCTCTAGATCTTGCTTTAAATCTTTTAAGNGTTCTGCCTTCATCAGCATANGCTTTTTTTATATANAGATTATCTTGAGACAAACTATTNTTAGNTTTAGCATTAGCAACTGCTGAAANAATAATATTNCTCACTAATCGAGAAGATTTATGAGGCATAATATCTAAAATATTATAAGCATCTTCAATTTTTTGTCCTCGCACAGCATCAAGNACCAATCTTACTTTTCTTGGTGCAATTGGTTGATCAAATGCTCTTGCTTTAACTTCCATTATTATAAATCCCTTAATTCACTATTCTGCTTTAGTATTATGCCCTTTAAAAGTTCTGGTAAAAGCGAACTCTCCTAGTTTATGCCCAACCATATTTTCAGACAAGTAGATTGGAATATGTCTATGACCGTCATAAACACCAATTGTCAAACCTACCATTTCTGGCATTATTGTTGATGATCTTGACCAAGTTTTGATGACCTCTTTACTGCCTGTTTTTTGAGCATTAAGTACTTTTTTTAATAATTTTTCATCAACAAATGGACCTTTTTTTGTAGAACGTGACATATATCGAACTACCTCCTGCCTTGATTTCTTCTGCGAACAATAAAAACATTACTATTTTTATTCTTTTTTCTCGTTTTTAATCCTAATGCTGGCTTGCCCCAAGGAGTCTTAGGCCCAGCCATTCCAACAGGAGATTTTCCTTCACCCCCACCATGAGGGTGATCATTTGGATTCATTACGGAACCTCTGACTTGAGGTCGACGACCTCTATGACGATTACGACCTGCTTTACCTAATTTAAGCTGAGCAGATTCTAAATTTCCAACAATACCTACAGTTGCTTGACATCTTTCAAGTACCTTTCGAATTTCTCCAGATGGTAGTCTTAATAATGCATAACCACCTTCTTTTGCAATAAGCCTAATTGCAGCTCCAGCAGAACGACCTAATTGAGCACCTTTACCTGGTTCAAGTTCAATAGCATGTAAAAGGGTACCCAAAGGAATATTTATTAATGGTAAGCAATTACCGTTAGCAATAGGAGCCTTTGATGAAGAAATCACTTCATCTCCAACTTTCAGTCCATCAGAAGCTAATATATATCTTTTTTCACCGTCAATATAATTAATGAGTGCAATACGNGCAGTTCNNGANGGATCATATTCAATAGANGCAACTTTTCCTGGAATATCAAATTTGTCTCGATTAAAATCTAAAATTCTTAATTGTCTTTTATGNCCNCCTCCTCGATGNCGTACAGANATNTTACCTCTTGAACGACCAGCNTGTTTTTTCTTTGATGTTAAGAGATTTTTCTCAGGTTTCTTCTTCGTTATTTCAGAAAATGAATGTCCTGATGAATTTCTACGACCTGGAGAAGTTGGTTTGTACAATTTTATTGACATTATATTCCCTCAAAAATGTTAATTTCATTACCTGGTTTTAAGCTAACTATTGCTTTTTTCCAATCAGGATTTTTACTAACTTTATTACCACGCCTTTTAGATTTTCCTTTAATCACAGCAATATTCACAGAATCGACCTCAACATCAAATGCTTTTTCAACTGCTTTTTTAACTTCAATTTTATTTGCATTTTTAGCAACCTTAAAAGAATATTTACCATGCGCAGCTTGATTAGTAGTTTTTTCAGTAACCAATGGTTGAAATAAAATATTTGTTGGCTGATTATACTTTTTCATTTAATTAATCCTTGATAATTTTTTTTCTAGTTATGTCTGATTTCAAATTTGTTTCAAGTGACTCAACTGCATCTTTTAATACAATGACCCAATTATGATTTAATAAAGAAAGGACATTTACTTTATCAAAAGTCATCACTGAAACATTCTTAATATTCCTAGCTGAGAGAAAAAAAGATCTATCTTGACTTTTTGTTAAAATTAAGCATGAAGAATCAATCTTTAATTTTTTCAACATTTCTGATAATTGTTTAGTGGAAGGCTCTTCATAGATACCCTGAGAATCCAAAATAAGTAATTTTTTATCTGACAACTTATCAGACAGCATAGACTTAATAGCATTTCTGTTCATTTTTCTAGGGATACGTTTACTAAATGAACGAGGTGAAGGACCAAATGTAATACCACCGCCAACTTGTATAGGCGATTTTATGGAGCCTTTTCTTGCAGCACCAGTTCCTTTTTGTGGTCTAATTTTTCTTGTTGAACCAACTATTTGTGAGCGATTTTTTGTAGAAGCAGTTCCTGAACGAAGATTTGCACGTTGAGAAACAAAAACTTGATGCACCAAAGAAGGGTTAGCTTCAAAATCAAAAATTCCATCATCTAATCTAACTTTTTCCTTTGAAAGACTTCCTTTTTCTGTATAGTATGCAATATTCATAATTGTCTCTATTCTTTATTTTCTTCTTCGGCAGGTGCTTCATCGGCAGGTGCTTCATCGGCAGGTGCTTCATCGGCAGGTGCTTCATCGGCAGGTGCTTCATCGGCAGGTGCTT
>PAJB01000016.1 GCA_002710905.1 Chloroflexota bacterium
CTCGTATGCAAGCCCGTACTCAGCTAATTTCTTTTGTCCAAGTGGTTCAATCAGGATATCTGCAGTTTGCAAAATGTCCATAATTGTCTCGGTATCAGCAAGATCAACAACAATACTCTGTTTATTCTGATTTAAATAACTATGATAGACACTCTCGTCATCAGCATCAAACTTTGGCTCCATATGTCGAACATCGCCGCCGCTTGCTGGTTCTAGCATAATGACTGTTGCCCCGAGATCACTAAACAGCCTCGATGCATATGAGGAGGCNANGNTTGGATACAAATCAACNACNGTGATANCTTCAAGAAGCATATTCTTTCCAACTCTCGTGTTGTTATTATAAACAAAAAAGATAGCTACTTGGTTGCATACAGAATAAAAATTATATTGAATACAGGTATGGAACTACTAATTGGCTCATTGATTGCGCTCGCTGTTGCAATTTGGGTAGAAGGCGATGCACGTAAATATAAAATGAACTCTTATGGATGGGCATTAGGAGTGTTTTTATTCATGATTGTATTTTTGCCATTATATTTTTATAATCGGTCATCTGCTAAAAAAAAGATGCAATAAGCCATTTATGCTTGCACNCGCAATAAATCATAAGTGCTTGTAGTATAAAATTTAGACATTCGATTATTAAAAATGCGCCAATCGCGCTTCATTCCCATTTTACCAAAGAAAATAGCATCCTTGCCGAGCTTACGATTAATTTTATCGATAGTAGNACTAATACGTTGTTGGTGTTGATGATCTGTTTTTAAAAACATATTAGCCTGCCTATGATCATTNTTCGTAATACCAAACAATATGACACCAGCTTTTTTATATTCGTATTCTTGCTTATATAAATAACGGATGCATGACACAGCAGTTTGAATCACAATAGGCGTGTAATCTGTCGGTTCATCAAAAATATAGCTTTTCGTATTATGATATTGTTTNCCATCAGCAAATTGATTTGTGCGCAAAAATACTATCAAACCAGAAGCAAGAGAGTGCTGTTGGCGTAATTTTTCAGTAGCTCGAACAGCATATGTTGAAATCGATTCTTCTAGTGTAGACAGTTTTTTAATAGGNATACCAAAAGACCGAGTGGTAGCAATACTTTTCTTTTGTGGCGTGCTAGCTTCTAGCTGTAAACAACTGATACCACGAAGCTCATATATAGTTCGCAAGCAATTAATATTCAAATTATTACGCACCCATACATCAGATAAATCTCGTAATTGCATGCTATTTGTAACACCGTAACAATTTAATAACTTACTTGTACTCTTACCAATACCCCACACGTCATTAATCGATATCGACATAAGCACTTCATCGATGTTGGANACAGAACTAATATCAAAAATGCCATAATGTTTAGGGTATTTTTTAGCAATGTAATTAGCTATTTTAGCAAGTGTTTTTGTCTGACCAATACCAATAGAAACAGGGATGCTTGTAGATTGCAAAATTGACGCTTGCAGTCTACCTGCATTAAAAGTTGCATTATTGTCAAGCTGCACAAATGCTTCATCAATAGAATATACTTCCATGTCGCTGCATTCACGATTGATTAAACTCATAATACGATTAGAAATATCTCCNTATAATGCAAAGTTAGAAGAAAACGTTACAGTATGGTGCATGTCTAACAGGCGTTGCCATTTAAAAACAGGNGCACCCATTGGTACGCCCAGTCTCTTGATTTCATTTGATCGAGAAATAATACAACCATCATTATTAGACAATACAACAACTGGCCTGTGATTAAGCTTAGGATTAAAAGCTCGCTCGCAAGATACATAAAAGTTATTACAATCAATAAGTGCAAAACGACTATTATTTTGTTGCATGGATAACATAAGTCACNACTCCCCAAATTATACAATTCATTTCTGTAGTAATTTCAATAGAATGATAGTGCTTATTCGACGGTGCTAAAAAATACTTATTATTTTTGTGTAAAAGTCGCTTCACAAGAAATTCGCCATCAACAATAGCAACAACAATTTGATTATTTGTGCTACTTAAAGATCGATCAACAACCAAGATATCTCCATCGCATATATGATCATCAATCATTGAGTTCCCTGTCACACGAACTAAATAAGTTGACTCGGGCTTTTCCACTAAAAGATCATTCAAATTAATTTGACTCTGTATGAAATCATCAGCTGGTGAAGGAAAGCCAGCTGATATCTTTGACAATACATACCCAGCAAGATAATTATTATGATTGATAACCATGCACATTTTACAGTAATACCAACACTTTCATATTAGAACATATATTCTAATATGAATAATATTAATATTGCTATGATTTATAAATTTTTTTTTCATAAAATGAATAGAATGGTAAAGATTTGATACACTAATGCATACTAGGAGTTGCAACATGAAAATTGCTCGCATTGCATTCGAAGAACAAACGCACTATGCAATTGTTGACAATGAGCATTTTACATTCATCCAAGATGATATTTTTACAGCAATTACTCCTACAAAAGAAACATGTTCACTCGAACAAGCAACAATTTTACCTCCAGTCATACCTTCTAAGATCATTGCATTGGCAGTCAATTATGAAAGCCATGCAAAGGGTCATAACATGGAAGCATTNCCCATTCCAGAACCATTTTTTAAAACCCCGTCATCAATTATTGGTCATAAAGATGATGTGATATTGCCACAAAATGTTGGTAGANTTGATGCTGAAGCAGAAGTTGTTGTCGTTATAGGCAAGCAAGCGAGCAAGATTACAGCAGAGCAAGTCACAGATCATATTTTTGGCTATACGTGNGGNAATGATATTTCAGCACGTGACTGGCAAAAAAATGACAACCAATGGTGGCGTGCAAAATCTGCAGATACTTTTGCCCCAATTGGACCATATATTACTACTGGATTAGACCCAAATAATATTAATATTATTGGTAGAATTAATAACAAAATTATACAAGAATCAAATACGTCCCATCTGATNCATTCAATAGAAAAATCGATTTCATTTATATCGCAATTCATTACNTTNCATCCCGGTGATTTAATTTTTACAGGTACGCCTGGAACAACACAGGCTATTAAAGCTGGAGACATATTAGAAGTTGAAGTNCCTGAAATAGGCACCTTATCAAATACAGTTAGCTAATCTCTAAAATTAATATACTGTAACGGCAATTGAATATTGTCATTTTTGATGAGCTGTATTACTTGCTGCAGATCATCTCGTTTTTTACCAGTTATACGAACTTCTTCACCTTGAATAGATGCTTGTACTTTTAATTTTGATGCCTTGATAGTTTTAACAATTTTCTGTGCAAGTTCTTTCTCAATGCCTTGCTTGATCGTAAAGATTTGCCGAACTGAGTCACCTGATGCTTTTTCTATACTGCCAGCATCCAATGAACCAGTATTAACTTTACGTTTTGCACAATAAGAAAATAGTAAATCCTGTACTTGTTTCATTTTAAATTCATCATCAGCAACTATTGTAATCTGTTGATCTTGTTGTTCAATTGAGCAATTGCTTCCTTTAAAATCATACCGTGTTGCCAGCTCACGACGCGCACCATTCACAGCATTGTCGACTTCCTGCAAGTCAACTCTAGAAACTACATCAAATGATGGCATTGGCGAACCCTCCTATTGATTTATTCAACTATCTCAACAGTAATCATTTTATCACCCGCATCTATCGCATTCACGACGTCCATATCCTCTGTAATACCAAAAACAGTATGAACTCCGTCCAAATGTGGTTGAGGTGAATGACAAATGAAGAATTGACTACCACCTGTATCTTTGCCAGCATGTGCCATTGATAATGTACCAGCTACATGAAGATTATCATTAATTTCACAATCAATTTGATATCCTGGCCCGCCAGTACCATCTCCAGTTGGGCATCCCCCTTGAATAACAAAATTAGGAATAACCCGATGAAAGGTTAATCCGTCATAAAATTTTTTTGTTATTAAATCAACAAAATTTTTGACTGTATTTGGTGCATCATCATCAAAAAAATCAATATTAATATCACCTTTGTCTGTTTTAATAATTGCTTTTGTCATAAAACCATCCTTATATATACATTTAATCTTTGCAAACAGTAATTCTCTACATATAATACATAACTACGCATGTTAGAGAAAGTGGCTAGCGTCAATGAAGCAGCTAATCAAATCAACAACAGAGATGGGTCCATTGGCTATTTTTTTTATTTTTTATTTAAATAGCGGATTACAAAGTGCTATTCCGCCATTTATTGTCGCAACGATTATTGCTTTGCCGTTCTCTTTTATGATTGAAAAGAAAATACCTATTTTGCCGCTTGCTAGCGCGTTCCTAATAACCTTCTTTGGGCTATTAACTATCTATTTTGATAATGACGCTTTTTTTAAAATCAAACCTACTATTCTATACATAGTTACAGGTATTATTTTACTAATCAGCTTACGAATCAAGAAAAATATTCTGCAATATTTTTTAAGTAATGCTATGTCATTAAATGATACAGGATGGTACATATGTGCGCAAAGATGGGCATATTTTTCATTTTTTCTAGCAGTCCTCAATGAACTGATTTGGCGCACACAATCTACCGATGTCTGGGTCAACTTTAAAGTTTTTGGCGTTCTAATCTTGACGTTTCTTTTTACTATTTTGCAAGTCATTACTTTAGAAAAATATATCATAGATAAAACAAAATAAAAAATTTATACAAGNATTTGGAGCCATGGTGATTTATTTAAAGAATATGCGTAAGNAAAAATGAACATTNTNTTTGATATAAATTTTTTAAAAGGANTCATCCTGTGNGCAGTCATAGCAATCATNGCNATGACTNTNCAAAGCGTGTTNCAAGATTTTTTTTTAGAGAACATTTTCGATCAACTAATTATCGCCATGATTATAGGATTGTTAATTAAGCAATTTTTTCCATTACATANNCTTGCAAGTGGTGTTAATTTTTGCTCTAAATATATCCTGGAATTAGGAATTGTACTGTTNGGTTTCAATATGGATTTTNCTTATCTCACTAGNAATAGCATNATTGTATTCATGNTAATTTTAGTAGCGACNTTATGCAGNCTTATATTTATTATTATTTTTGCAAACAANATACTTAAGTTGAGTTCAAATTTGGCAGTATTNCTAGCAACAGGAANTTCTATCTGCGGCAATTCAGCAATAGTAGCCATNGCNCCTATAATTAAAGCTACNCCTTCAGAAATTGGNATAGCAATTGGCTTTAGTGCAATTTGTGGAGCTGTACAAGTTGTCNTATTGCCATTAGTATTCCCAATNACATCTTTATCACTCTATCANTATGGCCTTATTGTNGGCATCTCAGTGTATGCTGTCCCACAAGTTATTGCTGCATCATTTGCAATCAGTAATCTATCTGGGATTATAGCTACCCAAGTCAAACTTATCAGAATACTTTTTTTAGGACCTTTAATATTATTAATCAGTTTTATAAAACGTAGACAAGCAGCATGTATGCCAACTAATCAATTCAATGCAAGTTTTTTTGTCCCTTGGTTTATTATTGGGTTTATTACTGCGGTATTGCTTGCTAATACAATAGATCTACCAATTGTATTCCTGGAATACACTCAAAATANCAGCTCGCTTCTGTTTGTTNTGGCACTAGCTGCTATAGGATTCAAGATTGAATTAAATGANATTAAGCAAACTGCATGGCANGTGATTNCAACTGTNTTATTCGCTAATATGNTGTTNTTAATAATTGCNGNATTNGGNATAAACNTACTTCATTTAGATTAAAAATCACCTCANTAATTNCTATTGTTTTCTTTTATGACATAATATTTTTATGAAAAATAATAACGATTACTCCTTCGATGANTGTTTNCAAGATGGNNTATATATAAATCTTGCTGANTCTNCTGCTTACAAATTAATTTATAATGCAGGCATGCAGTTGCCANCATTTATAACTTTTGGATTATTTGATACNTGCATTAATGCTGACTCAAACGAANNAATAGANGAACATCTAACATCTCTTTTAACTGATACTTTTTTAGAAATCAAAGATAGCGANAATACTNGCCTNCATNTCAATACAATAATTGACGATAAAAAAATAGATTTTGATGNTCAATTNCAGATCAGTAATGAGCATGGAAAAGTTCTTTTGCTNTCATTGCCTAACGAAGTCAATTAAAGTAAAGTCAGNAATATGACAAATATTCTTTTCGTATGTATAGAAAATGCAAACCGAAGCCAACTTGCAGAAGCNTATATGAAAAANCATGCNCCAAATATAAAATCATACAGTGCAGGCTCAAAGCCAATAGATAAAATAAATNTACGNGCNCAAAAAATTATTAATCAATTANATNTTNATNATNNAAANTTTTATCCTAAAACATTTACTTCCATAATTGCTGAAATAGNTTTCGATTATATTATTAGTATGGGATGNGGAGANCAATGNCCNCAAATTGCAGCAAGCAATAGAATTGAGTGGGAAATTCCTGATCCTAAATTATTGGATGATAAAGAATATGATAAAATAGCGCAGCTTATTGAANCNCAAGTCNTTGATCTCATTGATCAAATCAACANNAGCTAAAGATCNATTCTTATTTCCTCAAAAAAAANTTNATTTTCATCCACAAGTTTTTTTATATTCTTTTGTTTACTTGATAGGNTGCTACTNCTTGATTTAAATTCAAGAAAAAGTACNTTATCATCCTCAAANTGNACACCATCTATTGGNGAACCTAAGAATCGAAAGTTTGNTGGNTCCCAAGGAAACATTTCAANAAAAGGTAAAAATTGCTCAGTCATTTTCCCATATTTAGAACTTTGGCTTCTTTTTTGAAAATTTAANCTATNCATTCGCTTTNTTAGAATGCGAATATANANAATTTGCANCAAAGCAATAATNAGTAATAANAAAATTATAACTGTGGCAGCAGTCGGTTTATATTCAAGATTTAATNCAAAATCCATTTATTCCTCCATTTCAGTACAGTTTAATAAAAAAGATAGTTAAAATTATTACAATNCCAATNATTAAAAGGTTANATTNATGAGTTTACGTGATGTAGANGAGCAATACATAAGCAANCAAAANAATATCAANGATGTCTTTATCAATGATAGTTATTGGTGGCAAAATGCCTCTTTTGTTTTGCCATTATTACTTGGTNCAGTTTCCTTNNTATANGGTNTGATATTTNANAACAGTGGAGCAAAAGGCTTTGGTATTTTTCTTTTAGTTGTTATGGTNATTATGCTNCCTGTTGTGTGGTTNACATGGAGATCAACTGCTACNAGTATTTATTTTACTGATAAAGAANTTATNGCATTGCATTTAGGTAANATTCTAAAGAAAATNACTCTAGAGAATTTNCAAAGCATAGAAACNATNGAATATCTCGGNCAAANAAGGTATAAATTAGTCGAAAGTGATGAAATTTTTTTCACAATAGANAACGAATTCGAAAATATTCCTGANATNATAANAACNNTAACAAGNCGNACTGGNATAANGCCTTAGTTTATCCCANTACNAATGTATTGATCCCATGNAGTAATTNAGATGAAATATTTANNNTGNTNCCTATTTTATGATATTCTATNTTATTTTTTNNAAGATGNTCTTCAAATTCATTGATATTANCTGCTCGCCAACATGCNCCAAAAAANCCTTGATTATTTTTNAANGCATTTTGCTCTANNAAATNTTGTATCTCTGAGTTTNNTTGACTGGTATCAATAAGATTTAATTGAGNNTGANCATTCCCAATCATAACTGAATTATTTTCTNTNATTTTGTCCATTTTATAATTTTCTATTACNTNCCAATCAAATCGATNNGAAAAATCATNTATNGCNNNATCAAGATCATTNACCAACAAAAATAAATGAGATAACTCTAATATTTTTTTTCCAGGAAAATCATCTTTTGTTGGAACAACTTCCATAAACAATCCATGAGCAGCTGAGTGATGAATCCAATGGACTCCAGATCCATCTCCTCTATCAATAACGCGACCACCTTGTGCTTCAATATTTTTTGCAGCAANNATTGGATCNTCNGATTGCCATACAGATATATAATANCCTTCNCCATATTGATTNTNTGCATTGATCCTNCCATCCATCGTTCTNCGCACATGAGTATCATCACTNTTTGGCTGAATCANCTGAATAGCTTGTTCNCCTGCATAGCCCATTTGNGCCCAGGAAAAATTTCCCCATGGATTTTCACCNCGCTCNGTNATTTCTAANCCAAGTATTTGTGNATAAGATGCTATTGCAGNNTCTAAATCCTGTACTGCTACNGCATAATGTGAACTATTNATTTGAACATTCATATNTTTTCCTAACTTTTTTTANCCTTTTACTTCNTACTTNTTNCCAATNACCANCTTCTTTTCAAAATTCTTTATTTCTTTTNGNGTAAAACCAAGCTCACNTAAAAGANTATAATTNTCCTCGCCNAGAGTGCCATAAGGNTTATTTGGTANGTTTTCAACATTGTTAATTGACCAAGATAATCCTGGATAAATTCTAGTTCCAAGAAATTGATTATCAAGAGATTGAAACCACTGACGAAATCCGAGCTGTTCACTAGCAAGTAATTCAGCTGGTTCTGCTACTGATGATGCTATCACACCTTCAGACTGTAATAATGAGCATAATTCATTTGAATTCATTGATTTCGTGATGTTTGCAATTGCTTCATGAACTTTTTCCCTATCAGCTAACCGACCTGAAATTGTTGCCCATTTATGACCAAACTGAGCCCATTCTTCCTTTTTCAATGCTCTACACAAGCCATTCCATTGATTGTCATTTTGAGCAACGATAACAACCCACTGATATTCTCCAGCTACCGGGAAGCTTGAATGAGGAACAACAAATTCATTGTCATTACCCATTCTAGGAAGCTCTCTTTTATTAAGCGCCCATTCAGAATATAAAGAAACTAATTGCGTTGTTAGTTGTTGAACTTGAGAAAAATCAATATAAATACCTTGTTTATTCTTATTCCTTGCCTGCATAGCAGAAACTACAGCAAAAACAAGGGCCTGTGCTACTGTAGCATCAGAGTGAGTAGAACCTAATATTTCTTCTTCTTTTCTGCCTGGATGACCGCGCATTATAGCGTGACCTGTTACACAATCAAAGCCAGTTCCAAATGAAACATAACCCTTATAAATTCCCTCTACACCCCAACCGGGTATAGAAATCAAGGAAGCTTGATCGTTAATTTTTTTTATCTCTTCCCAACCTATGCCCAATTTATCAATAGTCCCTGCTGAAAAACTCTCTATGACAATATCTGCTGTTTGAGTCAATCGATTAAAAATATCAACTCCTTCTGTTGTTTTCAAATCCAAAGCAATGTTCCTTTTATTTCTATTTGCTTGTAAATGTGCCCATGCACGTTCATAGGGAGGACCAGTGCCAGCTGGAGAAACTCGCCAATCACTAGAAAATAAAGGTCTTGTAGGAGAATTACGTGGGAAGGATTCTATTTTAATAACATCAGCTCCTAAATCACCCATAAAACTGCATGCAGTAGGACCAGCCCACACTTCTGCAAGTTCTATTATTCGTATGCCATTTAATAAATCATAAGACATTGCGATCTCCTATTTATTTAATTGTCCCAATTCTAAATAATGCTTGTTGTTCTATAGTTGAATATCCTAATTGTTCTAAAACTTTTTGAGTGTGCTCACCAAATTTTGGAGCAGATGTTAAATTCCATTCTTCATCACTCATATATTCTTTAAATGGATATGCAGGTGATATGACCTCACCAATGCCATCTTGATGAAATGTTGTAAATGATTTTCTAGCAGTAGCTTGTGGATCATTTATTGCTTCTTCAACTGTAAACACTGGAGTGCAAAGCACTTTTGCCTCTTGCATTATTTTAAAAACTTCTAGTTTAGTTCTTGCTTTTAGCCAAGGAATAATATGTGCAAGAAATTCCTCACGATGATCAGGCTTTTGATCAAGATCTAAAAATCTTTCATCCTCTGCCCACTCAGGACGACCAATAGCTATGCAACATCTTTCGAAAAATGGAGAATCAGCACCTGTAAATTGTACATGTCCATCACTGCACTCATATACACCAGTAGGATAGGCTGCTCTGCCTGATGCCGGAGCATAGTTCATTACCCCATCTGTTAATGCCCATGCAACAAATGGCGTGTCAACATTACTTGCAAGTGCTTCAACGCCTGAAACTTCTGCATGATAAGCAAAAGGGTTACTGTTGTTTTTCCACAAAATTGCTGATGCAATTGCACCTGCAGTTAAACCAACCTGCATTGCAGTAGTATATGGCGCATATCCAACTGGCGCTAAGCTATTTTTATCCATTGAAGGGCGTTGTCGTGCAAGGCGAGTGCTTTGTGCAAAAATTGACAAATCTGACTCTTGTCGATTGGCATATGGGCCTTTCAAACCATGAGGAGATATAGCCAGCGTACTCGTACTGGGATTAGTAGTTTTGAGTTGTTCAATAATTTGTAATGCAGCATCTGGTTTTTCTTCAATAATTACTAAATCAACATCATTGACTATTTTGCTAACAATTTCCATGCCTGATGGATTTGAGTAATCAATAACAACTGACTGCTTGCCTGTGTTTAAGAATATATGGATACCACCAGAATTTAGAGAAGGGGTATCTTCAAAAAAGGGAGGGGCTCGTCGTATTTCACCGCCATCTATGTTTTCAATTTTTAATACATTTGAACCAAAATCAGAGAATTGTTTGCCAGCTGCTGCCAAGGCAACTCCACCACCAATTTCAGCAATTTTATAATCACGAAATATTTCTTGCATCAAATTTCTCCATAAATTTTTTGTATAACCTACTAGGAAGCAACTCTTATACATATTACCATTACTAGACAAATGCCGGGTAGTGTAATGGTAGCACAAGGGACTTTGAATCCCTTGGTCGTGGTTCGAATCCACGCCTGGCAGCCAACGTATTATTTATATATAATACAAAAAATATAAATCAATTACCTCTTATCTAAAAAGTCTTTTAANCCAGATGCTGAATCATCCAAAACAGTGTTGCGAATATCAATAATTTGATCTCGAANTANNGCAGCNTTTTCAAAATCTAATNNTTNTGCATATTCNTTCATTTCTTTNGATAGATCTTTAATCATTAAATCAGCNTTTTCTTTNGATAATTTNCTNACATCAAAAAACTTATTNTCTTTGCCTAANGATCTAAATGCATCATTAATNTCTTTNACNTTTTTTTCTATTTTTGTAGGAGTTATCTTATTGTCTATATTATATTGATTTTGNATCTGTCTTCNNCTATCAGTTTCATNAATGGCATTTTGTATTGATTTTGTCACAACATCAGCATAAAGTATGACACGACCTCTNGGATTTCGTGCTGCCCGTCCCATTGTTTGAATNAAAGAATCTTTNGAGCGTAAAAATCCTTCTTTGTCAGCATCAAGTATAGCAATTAATGCAACTTCTGGAATATCAAGCCCTTCTCGCAATAAATTAATCCCTACAATAACATCAAAATCACCAAGCCTTAACTTTCGGATAACTTCTAGACGCTCTAAAGTATCGAGTTCAGAGTGTAAATAAGCAGCTTTAATTCCAGAATCTACTAAATATTCTGTTAGTTCTTCAGACATTTTTTTTGTTAAAGTAGTAATAAGAACTCGTTCATTATTTTTAGAACATAGTTTAATTTCGTCAATCAAATGATCTATCTGCCCTTCTGTAGAATGTATTTCTGTAACTGGATCAACTAGGCCAGTAGGCCTTATAATCTGTTCAATGACTTGATTAGTTCGATTTAGTTCATATTCACCTGGTGTGGCAGAGACATAAACTATCTGATTAGCTCTTTGATTAAATTCTTCAAAATTTAGCGGTCTATTATCTAATGCTGAAGGCAGCCTAAAACCATATTCCACAAGTGTTTTTTTTCTTGACGTGTCACCATTATACATGCCTCGAATTTGCGGAACAGTGATATGTGACTCATCAATAAATATTAACCAGTCATCAGGGAAGTAGTCTAAAAGAGTCCAAGGAGTGGAGCCTGGCTCTCTTCTAGATAGATGCCTTGAATAATTTTCAACACCACTACAATACCCCATGGTTTTTAAAGTTTCTAAATCAAATTTAGTTCTTTCATAAAGCCGTTGTGCTTCTAAAACTTTGCTATTTTTTTTGAAGTTGTTAACTTGCTCATCAAGTTCATGCTCTATATCACGCAGTGCTAAGTCAAGCTGATCACGAGATGTAACAAAGTGTTTAGCAGGATACAAGGCATAAGAATCCATTTCATGAGTAATTTCACCCGTTAAAGGATTCAAAACAGAGATTTTTTCTATTTCATCACCCCAAAAATCAATTCTTATTGCATGTGTTTCATGTACGGGAAAAACTGTTATAGAATCTCCTCTAACACGAAAAGTCCCTCTCTCATTACTAATATCATTTCTGGTATATTGCATACTAATAAATTGTCGAATTAAAGAGTTGCGATTAATTTTTCTACCAATATAAAACTTAGCAATAAATTCTTCATATTCTCCTGGTGCTGCTAAGCCATAAATACATGAAACTGATGCAACAATAATGACATCACGCCTTTCAAATAATGCTCTTGTTGCTGCATGTCTCATTTTATCAATTTCATCATTAATGCTAGCATCTTTATCTATATACGTATCAGTTCTTGGAACATATGCTTCTGGTTGGTAGTAGTCGTAATATGAAACAAAATATTCTACAGCATTCTCAGGAAAAAAATCACGAAACTCAGTTACAAGCTGTGCAGCTAAGGTTCTATTATGCGCAATAACCAAAGTTGGCTTTTGAACATTATTAATGATATTAGCCATAGTATAAGTTTTACCTGAGCCCGTTGTACCTAATAAAACCTGCTCTTGCTGATTAGCTAATATGCCTTTAGTCAATTCCGCAATAGCATTTGGTTGATCTCCTGTAGGTGCAAATGGAGAAACAAGATCAAAGGGAATCACTGGCTTTATATCACTGTTTGTTAATTTATTTTTAGACATAAGACCCTTTGTTAACTTCTTATTTTTCTAAAGCCAATCTTAAAATCTCCTCTAAAGTAGCTACCTCCGGATACATTTGACGTATGTTTATAATCATTTTTTCAGATTCACGCTTATTAAAATCTAATGCAATTAAAGCATCAATTGCGTCATTCCAAACTGGTGATATAACGTCTCTTTCATCTATAGAAATTGAGTATCCTGCAGGAATTAAATCTGTCAGTTTTCCATTCAGCTTTGCAACAATAGTTTTTGCAATTTGTTGGCCAACACCTTGCAATTTAGTTAAGCCATCAACATCCTGATTTTCAATCAATAAAATTATATCTTCTATCGGGATTGATAGCATCTTTACCGCTTTTACAGGACCAAAACCAGGCACTGCTAAAAATTTCTTGAAAAAATTTCTTTCTTTTTCTGTTAAAAAGCCTACTATAATTGGCAAAGGATTTCTTTCTGCCACATGATAATATGTATAAATAAAACATTGGTCTGAGCTTTCTAATGCTTCAAAAGAATGCAAAGAATACTGCGGGACAATGATTTCATAAATTGCATCATTAACATTCAGCCAAATGATGTTCTCTGTTACATCAACCTTTTCCAATGTGCCTTTTAATCCAGCTAACATAAAGACCTCATTTCAAATTACCATTCATGGATTCTTGTTAAAGCAATTGCTATTGCATCACTAGTATCATACATTAATTTTTTTTCATTTATAGGCACTAATGCTTGCACCATTTCCAATACTTGTTGTTTGTCAGCTTTACCATAGCCAGTTATCGATTCTTTAATTTCTGTTGGTGCATATGAGAAAATATCTATCTCATGCATTGATGCAGCTAAAATTGCAACTGTTCGAGCTTCCGCAACAGAAATAGCTGATCGAACATTTTTGCTTACAAATTGGCTTTCAATTGCAATTTCTTTTGGATGATACTCTATCATTAAATTATTAATTTCAGTAAAAATATAATGGAGTCTTTCAAAGTGATCAACTTTTGGACTAGTTTTTAAATAGTGTGCCTTTAAGATTTCGTGCTCGCGGCCATTTGAACGAATAATTCCATAGCCAGTTGTAGCAAGTCCAGGATCTATGCCCATCACAGTAATAAAATTTTCCTGATGATTTTTAATCATGCTATAATTCCATAAAGTATAAATTATTATGCTAATATTTGATCCGGAATTGCAATATTAGATTGCACTCTAGAAACATCATCCAGATCATCAAGTGCTTCCAGTAATCTAATTGTTTTACGCACATCATTTTCTGCAAGTTCAAGCAAATTATCAGCAATTCTTGTAATCTCCATTGAGTCAACATTTATATTTTGTTCAAATAATTGCAAGCGAACAGTTTCTAAAATTGACGCATCAGTAATAATTTCAATATTGTTACTTTCAATATTAATGTCTTCTGCTCCGCTATCTATAGCCGCAAGTTGAACAGCATCCAAATCTCCTTCAAAATTCTCTATTCTTAATAATCCTTTAATTTTAAACTGCCATGCAACTACACCTGATTCACCGAGACTACCGTCGTTACGATTAAATGCTAATCTCACTTCAGAAGCAGTTCTGTTCTTGTTGTCTGTTATCGCATCAACAATAATTGCACTGCCTCCTGGACCATATCCTTCATAGGTTATTTCCTCAAGAATATTTGCTTTGTCTGTTCCGGATGCCTTTTTAATTGCTCGATCTATATTAGCATTCGGCATGTTGGCATCTTTTGCTTTTTGAATAGCCAATCTTAATGATGCATTGCTTTCTGGTTGATCTCCAGTTTTAGCTGCTAAAGTGATATCACGACTAAGCTTGGTAAATAATTTGCCTCTTTTTGCATCAAGTGCACCCTTTTTATGTTTAATGGATGACCATTTTGAATGTCCTGACATAAATACTCCAGTGTCATAGTGTCAATTCGATATTGTCAATTAAACGCGTACTCCCAAATCGCACTGCAACTAACATTAACGCATCTGTATTTATACTACCATTAGTAGGAGTAAAAGTTGCTTGATCAACTATTGAAACATAATCAATATTTTTTATAATTGATGGTTCAATGCTTTGAATAAAAGTATTAATAATATCTTCTGTATCAGACGATTGATTTTGAAAAAAAGTTCTTGCATTTAAAAGACCTTTATATATAGATGAAGCGGATTCTTTATCAGCATCACTCAGATAAGCATTTCGTGAAGAAAGAGCCAATCCGTTGCTTTCTCTAACAATTTCACAAGCATGTATCTTGGCTGATAATTTTAATTGATCAATCATCAATGATATAATTTTTAGCTGTTGTGCATCTTTTTTGCCTAAAAAAATTCCATCTGGATTTACTAATGACAATAACCGATAAACAACTTGAATTACACCATTAAAATGTCCAGGCCGCAAAGCTCCTTCTAATATGGTTGCTAGAGACGATTCAAAGCTAATTTCCTGATAATTATCTGGGTAGATTTCTGAAATCGAAGGTAAATACAATAAATCGACTTTATGTTTTTTGAGAATTGCAATATCATTATTTTCATTTCTTGGGTATTGCTCAAAATCTTCATTGGGCCCAAATTGTGTCGGATTAACAAAAATAGAAACTATCGTATTATCAAATATTTTTTTAGATGATTGTATTAATGAAATATGACCTTCNTGTAGNGANCCCATTGTGGGAACAAAGCCAAGATTNCCATNTANATTTTGTAAAAGAGCAGCCAATTCAGTATTATTTTTTGCTATTTTCATAAAATTATTGTTGCTAATGTTCTTGGGGNTGATTCACAGTNGATGAATTTTCAATGACATCAGAAGGNGTTTCATTATTAATCATTTTTTGAATAAGTTCAATATTTCTNTCTTCCATAAAAAATGACTCATCAGANCTAGGNAAACTCTTNTCTTCAACTGCTGNCTTATATTCNTTNATTGCATTACTAAGCAATTGNCCNGCATCAANAAATTTTCGTGCATGCTTTGGATTAAAATCTTTATAAAGNCCTAAGATNTCATGAAANACTTGAACTTGNCCTGAGCAATANGGNCCTGCNCCAATTCCAATAGTTGGAATAGATAAGCGAGTCGTAATCATATGTGATAAAGCAGCAGGNATGGTCTCCAGCACAATNGAAAAAGCTCCTGCCTCTTCTAAACTTTTTGCATCAGATATTANTTTCACTGCACTNCGAGGTGTTNTNCCTTGAATTTTGTGNCCNCCTAANGTATTAACNGATTGCGGNGTNAGTCCAATATGACCCATAACAGGTATTCCANANTNTACTAACTTCTNAACAGTTTCAGCAATNCTGACTCCTCCTTCAAGTTTAACTGATGANGCNCCAGTTTCTTTCATAATCCTTGTTGCNTTTTTCATTGCATCNTGCCANCCACTTTGATAAGTGCCAAAAGGCATATCAGCNACAACATGAGCTCGTGNTTGTNGAAGCAATGACTGGTTTNGTGTGATGNATGATATCTTCAATNGTGACAGGGACAGTAGAATCATAACCTAATACAACCATTCCTAGGCTATCACCTACTAATAAGAAATCTATNCCTGNTTGTTCAGCAAGAGANGCCGANAAGGCATCATAAGCAGTCAACATNACTATCTGCTCATCTCGTTCTTTGCGTTCTTGTATTTGTAAAGTGGTAATTCGTTTCACTGCAACCTCCGTTGTTCANAAAACAAATGGGGGCAATGCTGCACACTCCATCTGTCTCAGTAATTAAATCTAAGCAGATTACCATGCTTTTTCTAAATGNTAACATTTATAATAGTAAAGGAACATATTAGTATGTCAAGATATCAAAAATGAAAAATNACNCTGAAAATTACTTCTTCTGACAACGAGGACAATAAAATGTTCCNCTTCCTACAATGCGTATTTTTTTTATTGTTGCTTTGCACCTAATACATGGCTCACCATTTCTACCATAAACAGCAACTTTTGTTTGGTGNTATCCTTGGTTNCCAGCAAGATCCATNTAATTATTTATAGACGTTCCTCTGTTAGATATTGANTTTTGTAAAACNTTTTTTATTGAATTNCATAATTGTTGTATTTGTTTTTTCTGCAAAGATGATGCACTTTTGCAGGGATTAATTTTTGCATCCCANCATGCTTCATCTGCATAGATATTACCAACTCCAGCTGCAATTTTTTGATCAAGTAAAGCTGCTTTCACAGANGATTGCTTNCGTTTTAATTGACTTNTAAGAAATTCANCATTAAAGCCTTCAGAAATAGNNTCTGGGCCNAATTTTGTTTTAAGAACATCTANGTTNCTCACNATGTCTATAGTGCCNAATTTTCTGATATCCATAAAAGCAATAGCTGTNTCATCTGTAAAAANAATACGTATTTTTTCGTATTGGAGCTGNTTNTCTATTTTAGTAACCATTTTCATTGAGCCAGTCATACGTAGGTGCATAATTAANANTTTNTTTTCTGACAAATGAAAAATAATATANTTTCCATGACGAGATAAATTATTAATTGAATGATGAATTAACTGNTTTTTAAAATATGATGATGNGTGNTTAATAAAAAGACGNTCTGAGCCAGAGAAAACCTTGANNGNTGCAATNTTTTTATTTATTACATTTGGAAAGAGATCCTTAACTATAGTTTCTACTTCTGGCAACTCAGGCATCAGCCTTCATCTCNCCCCANGATTTACCATATTTTCTTTCAATAATAAGAGGTACATCAAGAATCATCGATGGCATNAATCGTTTNGCTAGATCAGTAATCATATCTATTTCTTTTTCAGGTACATCAAATATAAGTTCNTCATGAATTTGTAANAACATTGTAGAACNGNAGCCCTCNANTTGTAANTCTNTTAACTCNCTATCAATATCATTCATGGCCTGCTTAATTATATCTGCGGCNGTTCCTTGAACTGGCATATTAATTGCNANTCTTTCAGCAGCAAGTTGTAAATTTTTATTTTGTGAATTTATGTTNGGNATATATCTTCTNCGNCCCAATAGTGTTTCTACAAAACCATTAGTGCTTGCNTTTTTAANGATTTTCTTTTTCCATNTATTTACTTTAGGATAAGCTTCAAAATAATTTTTGATTAGTTGCTCNGCATCGTCTCTTGTTATNTTTTGGCGTTGCATTAAACCGTGAGCACTAAGTCCATAAATAATACCAAAATTAAATACCTTTGCCGCACGTCTATGTTNATCCTCAACTTGATCAGCTGTTATATCAAATAATTTTGATGCTGTTTCTGTATGTATGTCCCTGCCATCAATAAATGATTGGATCAGCGTCTCGTCTTTACTTAGATGAGCAAGAACTCGCAGTTCAATTTGAGAGTAATCAAAAGATACAAGAACATTTTCTTTTTTGTTTGATGTAATAAATGCTTTGCGGATTTCCCTGCCAATTTCTGAACGAACAGGAATATTTTGTAAATTTGGATCATTTGATGTTAGTCGACCAGTTGTTGTCGAAGTTTGAGAAAACATTGTATGAATATTTCCTGTTTGTTTTGAAATTTGATTAGGTAATGCATCAGCGTATGTTGTTTTAATCTTCATTAACTCTCGCCATTGTAAAATTTCCTTAATAATAGGGTGGCTTGAAGAAATGGAATCTAATGCTTGAGCATCTGTGCTCCAACTAGTTTTATTTTTTTTAGTTTTTGGAAGAGATAGCTCTTCAAATAAAACTGAGGCAAGCTGTTTTGGAGAGCTAATTAAAAATTCATGTCCAGCTAGTTTATAAATCGCTTTTTCAATACTTTTAAGAGATTTTTCTAATTTAGTAGAAAGGTTTATTAATAATTGTTTGTCTACACTGATGCCTTGCATTTCCATCTTTGATAAAACTTCTAAGTGCGGCATATCAACTTCATAAAATATATCAAGTAATTCAATTTTTTCTAAAGATTTACTAAATTTTTGCTTTAACAAAAATAGTAATTTTGCCCTACTGCAAATAAATTGACTCAATGTATCTATGGGGACATCAAATGCATTAACTTGATTTTTACCTGATCCAAATAACTCTTCCTCAGTTTGGATATCTGCAGATAGCTCTCGGATAATAATATTTTCAAGAGAACTATTTGTAAAGCCTAATAAATAATCTGCTAAAAGAGTATCAAATTGAATTTCAGGTATTTTGATTCCTGGTAACTGAGCCTGTAATATTTGTAGAAATTTTTTAGCATCATGTGTAATAATTTTAATTTCTGCATTACATAAAGCTTCAAAAAAATTACGTAATGCTAAGTCATCTTCATTTTTTCTTTGCAAATCATCATTATTGAACTGTATATAAAATTCACGATTCCCTTCAATGCTTATCCCTAAGCCAACACGCTCAGGTTCAGCATTTTTCATTTGCTGTTCAATATAAAGGATTGAAATACTTTGTTTTTTATCCAAGCTAGTAATGATTTTTGAAAAATCATTCAATTTAACATGTTCTGCGGTTGCTTTCAGAGCTTGCTTGTTATTGCTTGCGAAAGTGTGTTCAGAACCAGGAAGTTTTTCAATTAACGAATGAAATTCGACTTCATCAAACTTTTCCTTAACTTCTTGAAAAATATAGTTACCGTACTTTGCTGCTTCTAAATCGATTTGTAAGTCTGGAACATCAATTTCTATTGTTGCCAGTTTTTTTGCTATAAAAGCATCTTCTTTAGATGCAATCAATAGGTTTTTCATTCTTTCTGGTTGCACATCGTCAATATTAGCATAAATATTTTCTATATTATTCCATGAAGCAATTAATTTTTTTGCTCCTTTGTCTCCAATACCTTTTACGCCTTTTATATTATCTGACTTATCTCCAACAAGAGCCTTGTAATCAATTAGCGTTAATGGTTCAAAGCCATAATTTGCAAAAAATTGATCATTGTCATAAAGCACATAATCACCCTGATAGGGTCTCAATAGCTGGACGGTTATACCAGGTTCTATGAGCTGTAATAAATCTTTATCTAAAGTAATAACCTTTACATCAATATTTGATTCTATTGCTTGCTTTGCCAATGTACCAATAACATCGTCAGCTTCATACCCGGTCATTTCCACTTTAGGTATTTTTAGAACTGATAAAATTTCTTCTACTCTTTTTATTTGCACAGGTAAATCATCAGGTGCTGGAGGTCTATTTTGTTTATATTCAGCATCTATAGAATCACGAAATGTTTTTCCTCTAGCATCCCAAGCAGCAATTAAAAAATTCGGTTGATTATCATCGATAACAGAAAAAAGTGTTTTGAAATATCCGTAAACTGCCCAAGTTGGTTCATCAGTCTTACTTGTGCGCATTTGCATTTTTTCTAACGCAAAATAAGAGCGAAAAATTAATGCGTATGAATCTACAATTATGAGAGAAGGTTTATTTTTTTTTTCAGGCATATCTTTATTCTACTATGCTTTGCAGGAATCTGATATATGTAATTTAATAAGCATGCACCACATTCAATTAGACATGTCTGCAATAGTAGATTGCATGATTTCTATTGCTTGTTTTGTGTCCTGTTCGCTAATATCAATATGTGTAACAATTCTTATTTCTTGTTTTGATTTTGGCCTAGAAACACTGAGTCCTTTCTCAAGAAGAGTTTGTTCAAATTGATCTCCATCTATATTAGTTAGCGTAAAATAAACAATATTTGTTTCTACATCATCAACATTAATTTCTACTTCAGTAAATTGAGATAATGCATGGGCAATCAATTTTGCATTTGAATGATCGTCTGTGAGACGTTCAACATTATTTTGTAAAGCAAATTCTGCAGCACTGGCGATAATGCCTACCTGACGCATGCCTCCGCCCAAATTTCTACGCATCATACGTGCTTGTTGTATAAATTCAGTATCCCCACACAATACTGAACCTATTGGAGCACCAAGGCCTTTTGAAAAACAAAAACTAATGGAATCAACCTCTTGAGTCAACTCAGCTACATCGCAGTTAAGAGCTAGAGCTGCATTAAAAATGCGAGCCCCATCCATATGTACTTTAGAGTTAAGCTCTTTGGCACGAATGGCCATTTCTGACAAATACTTGCCATCCAATACTCTGCCTCCGCATCGATTATGTGTGTTTTCAAGACATATTACTGCTGGATGCGCAACTTTATCTTTTTCAAATTTTTCTAAATCAGTGTTCGATAATTTGCCATCTGCTTCATTTTCAATAGAAATCAAATGTATGCCTCCCAGCTGTGTTGCCCCTAATCCCTCATGCCATAATATATGTGACTCAGAACCAACAATTGCAGCCTTGTTTGCTTGGCAGTGAACTAACAATGCAATGAGGTTACCCATGGTTCCACTTGGAACATACAAAGATGCCTCCTTACCTACAGTGTGTGCTGCTAATTTTTCTAATCTTTTGACAGTAGGATCGTCACCTATAACATCATCGCCAACTACGGATGACTCAATAACTTTTCTCATAGAATCATTTGGTCTTGAAACAGTATCTGAGCGCAAATCAATCATCACGGTGTCCAATTAATTAATGAACCAGAATTTCAAATTTATACGATCTCTTGAGAGTTTTTCTCCCAAAGAGTTTCATATCCGTCGCCGCCTATAATGGCAAGTAAAAGATCAGCTTTTTCTAATCTGATAGCTTCAGCAATCACTTGGTCACATGTATCTTGCAGTATATCGCCACCTAGAGAAATCATACGATCATTAATCCTGTTCCATACTCCAAGTTCCTGCATTAGCTCTACTTTTCTTGGCCATTCAAAAACTGTTATCTGTTCAGGTAGCTTCATATTTGGTCGCTCTCGCTGTAAATATAAATATCGTTCTTCAGCGCTTTTAACTTTTGGAACAAGTTTAATTATTGGTAATTCATTTTCTGAAGTTCGGGCATCTACTAGTAGTCGTTTATCAATCAGATTAAATCTTATGATGAATACATCTGAATTTTCTATTACGGAATAAATTGCGTCTAAGTCAATACCAAGATCATGGTCCATGATGAAGCCCCCCCTATTTAGAACTGCATTAAGCAATACATAAATTATATCAAAGGAAATAATTTAAAACTAGGAACAAAATAAATTTATGATCAGCTGAATACTTAAGATATTTTGAAAGTTCTATTTAAGATAGGTATTGAAATAAGACCAGTCATCTGTACTCCAAAGATAAAGATAATAATACCACTAATTTGATTAATTACTTGCAGATTATCTAAAAGGAATCTGCCCATAATCCCAGCTGAGGTTCCCAATAGAACAAAAATTAATGTAAAGCCCATTATGAAAAAAGATGCATGGAGGATAGGAGAAAATGATGATGAATTATTTTTTTGAGACTGATTGCTGAGTACTTCTCCGCTCAAATTTATAAAATAAACAGGCACAAGAGGCAATACGCATGGTGAGAAAAAAGATAAAACGCCTGCAGTTGCAGCCACTATTGGACCATAAATTGTATCAACGCCATTAGAAAAATTTGATTCAAGATCAAGGACTGAATCTAAAATACCAAATTTTATAAAAAATGTGTTCAAAGAACTAAAATTCCCAGTGAACAATAACAGGCCTAATAAGCAAAAAATTATTCCAAATATAACCATTATTTTTTCAGAATAAGGCATGATTTTTTTAAAAAGATCTTTAAAAGAGCTAGTAAATATTGCAAACAACAAAAACCATACTCCTAGTCCCAAAGAATAGCATCCAAGCAAGAATGAGCCTTGTAAGGCTGAACCAGAAGTAGCAGCCATAGTTAGTAATACTCCTAAAATGGGTCCTATGCATGGAGTCCATGCTGCAGCAAATGTAACTCCTACTGATGCTGATCTCATATAACTGTATTTTTTATTCACAATCTCTAACCAATTCCTAAAATTTTTTTTCTTGCTATTTCGTATTTGTCTTTAGCTCTAATTTCTCTATTTAAAGCACCCTTAATTTTGGCAGGGTCATTAATTGAATCTTCTTCAAATAATATATTATGTAGCTTTTCAACAGCATCCTGCCAATAAGCATAAGCCTCTAAATAGCTATCAATATCTTTTGCATTTTTATTCATCATGGAGAAAATGATAACAATATTTACATTAAAGCTCTATTGTAATGCTAAAATATGCTTATAATTAATCGTAAAAAGTTAGGTGTATTATGAATAAGCGATCATTAGGGAGTTCAGACTTACAAGTTTCTGAAATAGGCATAGGCAGTAATAATTTTGGTCGTAAATGTGATATTAAGCAGACGCAAGAAATTCTTAATGCAGCACTTGAACTTGATATCAATACAATTGATACAGCAGACATTTATGGAGGTGGCGGCGTATCTGAAGAATACGTAGGTGCTGCGACTAAAAATAAACGTGATAAATGGATCATAATGACTAAATTTGGCGCTCCAACGATTCCAGGCACCGATCCACATTCATCAATGGAACCATCTGCTACAAAAGAATATATTAATTTTGCTATAGAAGCTTCCTTAAAAAGATTGCAAACAAATTACATTGATGTTTACCAAGTACATTTTCCTCATGAAGAAGTACCAAGTGAAGAAACCATGTCTGCCCTTAATGAATTAATCGTTGCTGGGAAGGTTCGATATATTGGTTGTTCAAATTATAAAGTTTGGCATATGGTTGAATCTCAAAATATTGCAACTTCAAGAGGAAATGCTCAGTTTATATCATCACAACCACCGTATAGTTTGATTGACAGAAGAATTGAGAAAGAACATTTGCCTGCATGTGAAAGATATGGAATAGGAATCATTCCTTATAGCCCGCTAGCTAGTGGACTACTAACAGGCAAATATCAAAAAGGTAAACCAGCACCAAAAGGCTCTCGGTTTGAAGAATCAACAACATCTGGATATGCAACAAGATTTCTCAATGACAGGAATTTCGAAGTCCTGAGCAAGCTTGAAAAATTTGCACAAGAAAAAAATATAAAATTATCTCATCTTGCAATTCAATGGCTGTTAATGCAAAAACAAGTATCAACAGTAATTGCTGGAGTCACATCTGTAGAGCAACTACAAGATAATATCAAAGCAGTTGATATTAAACTTAGTGAAGAAGATTTAGTAACTATTAATGAGCTAACCAAATAAAAATGGTGCCCCCAAGGGGAATCGAACCCCTGTTTCCGCCTTGAGAGGGCGATGTCCTAGCCGCTAGACGATGGGGGCAGGCTAGATTGATTTGGTGACCCCACGGAGAATCGAACTCCGATTTGCAGGTTGAAAACCTGCCGTCCTAACCGTTAGACGATGGGGCCATGAAGAAAATTTTAACAGTGAAATTTCTTCAGGTCATTAAAAAAATTAAAAATTCTTTATATCTTAAAATAAAAATAGAGTGCGTCAAATGAACGCACTCTATTTTTAATATGTACTATCTTAGTTGGATTCTGCAGATGTCCCTGCAAAGAAACCAGACTTAGATTGTGCTTTTTTCTTAGCAGCTTCTAGAATTGCTTTTTTAGCATCTTCCTTAGCTGCTGTTCCTGCAAAGAAACCAGACTTAGCTTGTTTCTCAGCTTTTGCAACGTCAGCTTTTGCTTCTTCAAGTACAGCCTTCTTCTCAGCTGTCTTCTTAGCAGTTTGTGCAGCGACTAGCTTAGCTTGTACTGCTGCAAGTTCAGCTGAGCCTGGAGCTGCTGCTGCTAATTCACCTTGCGCTTTTAGAATATCAGCTTCTTTTGCTTGAACATCAGCTAACGCTTGTGCTGCTGCTGCATCAGTTTTTGCTACAGCTGCATCTCGAGCGGCAGCATCTGCTGCTGTCTTCGCTGCAGTAATAGCTGCTGCTGATTCAGCTTCCTTTATAGTACTGCCTCCAAAGAAACCGGATTTAGCAGTAGCTTCAGCTGTTGCTAATTTCTCAGTAACTTCTAAGCGTTCCTTAGCAGCTTTTGCTGCTACCTGTTCAGCTTTTGCTGCAGTTACAAGAGCGATCGCTTTATCGGCTTCTCCCTTAGCTGTTGCAAATTCTAATGCTGCTGCAGATCCTGGAGCTGCTCCTTGTGCAGCTGCTCCAGCTGCAGCTAATGCTGCTACAGCAGCTACTTCATCTGCTGCTGCCTTGTCTGCAGCTACATCAGCCTTTGTAATGTCTGCTGCTGCAAGATTCACTGCTGCTTTCGCAACTTCTGCTGCTTCCTTAGTAGCTTTATATACTAAATCAGCTTTAGCAGCTGCTGTAATATCTGCTGCTGCTGCAGTAATTGGTGCTGCTGGTGCAGTTGTAAGAGCTCCACCTGCTGCTAATCTAGCAGCTTTTTCTGCCACTGATGACTCAGTTGCTGCTGCGGTTCCACCAAAGAAACCAACTTTCACTGGTGCTGGTGGAGGTGCCGTAGCAGATGTCAAATCATATTGAGCTGCTGCTGCTACTGCATTTGCTGCTTCTCGGGCTGCTGCTGCTTCTGCAGATTCACCTTCTACTGGAGGTGCTGCTGTAAACGGAGCTCCTGCTGGTCCACCTAATGGACCTGGGCCAGTTTCACCTGCTCCTTTAAAGAAGAAGTCAGCTGCTGATACTGGCGCTCCTGCTGGGCCACCTAATGGACCCGCTCCCGGTGCTCCCGGTGCTCCCGGTGCTCCCGGTGCTCCATCTGGGCCAGCTGTTGGTGCTGGACCAAAGAGTCCAAATAAACCACCTGCTGGTCCACCTTCACCACCGGCTGGTGCTGGTGCTCCACCTGGAGGTGGTGCGCCACCTGGAGGTGGTGGTCCTCCCTCACCTGCTGGGCCTGCGAAGTTAAAGAATCCTCGTGGACCATCATCTGGTCCTGCTGCTCCTGCTGGAGGTCCGCCTGGTGCTCCTCCTGGGCCATCAACTGGACCAAAGAGTGCGCCAAAAATTGCT
>PAJB01000017.1 GCA_002710905.1 Chloroflexota bacterium
CATGATGATGACAAGCACAAAGATGATGACGATCATGATGATGACAAGCACAAAGATGATGACGATCATGATGATGAGCACGAGGATGAAGATTGTGAACATGATGGCCACGACGATCATGATGACCATGGTGATGACCATGACGGTCACGCACACGGAGAGTATGATCCTCATTACTGGTTAGCTCCAAATGCTGCAATACAAATTGGTAGAAATATTGCAGACGATATGAAAGCATTGGACCCAGATAATGCATCAGACTATGAAGATAACTACCAAGCATTTAAAACATCAATCGTTGAACTTAATGCGAAGCTAAAAGCTGATGTTGCTCCAGTTGCTGGTATTGCGTGGATTGCAATGCATGATGCATGGACTTATTTTAATGAGGCGTTTGAAACGAATTTAGTTGGTTCATTTGAGCCTGCTGGTGCAGAAAGTCCTTCACCAAAATATCTAGCTAAATTACAAGAAACCGTTGATGAGAAAAATGCTGTTGCAATTTTTTCTGAACCACAGCTATCTTTAAATTCAATCCAACAATTTATTGCGGATAATGATCTACGTACAGGGATTTTGGATCCGCTCGGTGGAGTAGATGGTCGAATGACTTATCAGGAGTTACTCGAATATAACATTTCTGAGTTAGTGAAAACGCTTAGATAGTCATGATACAGTTAGGTATACTGTAGAGGGCAGTGTACCTAACTTTAAATGAAATCGGATTGATTAATGCTTACAACAGATTTAAAACTCAATAGCGATCATGTAAATATTGTTGAGTGCCATGACATAACTTTGACTCGAAATACTACTGAAGTATTATGTGAGGCATCATGCTGCATTCCTAGGAACTCTTTGACATTTATTGTCGGTGAAAATGGGACAGGGAAAAGTTCACTTGCACTCACAATATTAGGTCTTTTGCCTGGCAGTGATGGCTTAATCTGTTTACATTCTCAATCAAGTCGTGAGCCTGTGTTAGGCTATGTGCCTCAAAGTATTGATTTTCCTAAACAATTTAAATTAACGGTTGGTGAATATTTACAGTATAGTGCTGAAGTTAAATCTTCTGAGATAGAAGCTACTTTAGCAAGGGTTGATTTTCCCCTTAACCACATTACGAGCCAAATTACACAACTTTCTGGTGGGCAAGTTCAAAAATTATTACTTGCAGCTGAATTATACAGAAAACCTGATGTTTTATTTTTAGATGAACCTCTTGCAAATGTAGATGATTCAAGTGAGAAGCACATTATTGATGTTATTTTAGAAATCAGAAATCAAGGAGTTACTATAGCAATCATTACTCATGATTGGAATATGGTTTCTAACTATGCCGATCATGTCATTTGCTTGAACAAAAATTTTGCTTGTACTAGTACATCTGCTTGTTTTTGTAAAAATTCTTTATCTAAAGTAAATATTAAAAACATACAAAAGGTTACACCTGATCCTGAACACATGCATGATGGTTTTTGTTATATAGAGAATATCTAAGTAGTCATCATGGATATAATTGACATGTTCTCCATTTCATTTATGCAACGTGCATTTATTGGCTGTTTATTATTATCCATTACTTATGGCCTATACGGCATGTTTATTATTCCAAGAAAAATTGGTTTTATGGCTGATGGCATTTCCCATGCATCATTGTTAGGGATTGCAGTTGGGTTGTCCATAGGTATTAATCCTCTATTGCCGGCTCTTGTCCTTGCTGCATTTTTAGGTTTTCTTTTAGCATATTCTGCAGATAGCCAAAGTGTTACATCTGATGGGTTAATAGGCATTTTTCTTAGTGGTGGAATGAGCGGGGCTATCATTATTATGGCTTTCATGCCTGGCTACAAACCAGATCTTTTTAGCTACTTGTTTGGTAATTTACTCTCTATTCAAAATGTTGATATTTATGCTCTCGTTGCGTTCACGATTTTCTCTATAATTGGTTTTATTCTACAATGGAGGGCATTAGTGATTTCAACAATTCATTTAGATTTATCAAAAGTTATTAATTTACCAACTACACAATCAAAATATTTTTTATTTATTGGCATGTCTTTAGGCTTGATATTAGGAGTTAAATTATTAGGCGTCATTCTGATATCTGCTTTATTGATTACTCCCGTTATGACAGCAAATCAGATTGCTACATCTTTTAAAGGTACTTTCATTGCTACGCAGCTCATTGGTCTTTTTGCATCTTGTATAGGGATTGTATTATCCTATTCATTAGATTTACCACCTGGCCCTACTATTGCATTACTATTGGTTGCAATATTTGTCTTGTCGCTATTACAATCTAAGCTATCATCTTAGAAATAATAGGATATTTATAAGAATGAATAAAATTATATTATTTTTCACTGCATTTATATTGATTACTGCGTGTAGTCAGTCTGATAGTGGGAATAAAATTTCATCATCAAAAGTAAATAGACAAGCTATAACGCAACAACAAATACAGGAACCACAATCAACTGCAACAGCTTCTAAACAAAATAAACAATCTTCTTCTAGTAAACAAGGAGCAATAAGTGATCGTATGTTATTAGTTGAGGAGGTTAATCACCTACATTTTGTTTTTGAACCACTGGATATTACATTTTTATATCCAAGAACATGGGAGCAAATTGAAGAACAGAATATAACTATATTCACAAACAGAGAAGGATTAGACGTAGTTTTTTTAAAAGATCCTATACCTGATTTTGAGCTTGAAAATTATGTGCGAGAAATTACTTCTAGCCCAGAATATAAAGAAGAATCACGAAAATTGTTAGCTCGTCCCGATGGCTACTACATTAAAGGACAAGAACGCGGAGGAGGCAAAAGAATGCTTGACCATTATATTCGAGCGGTGCCAAATAAAGGAATTTTACATCTTGAATTTTCGTATGAGCCAAGTCAAACATTAGCAATGGATGACATTTCGAAGCAAATGATTCGCTCCATTGTTTATAACTGGAGTGTCATTAGTGCGCAAATTGCTGCGATGTCAAACAAAACACCAGATCCCGCTAGTATTCCTGTTGGTATTAAAGCAGAAGCACCACAGGAATCTGATTCTAAGCAACAAACTGAACCAGTAAGCAACGAAAAATATTCACTCGAAAATTTTCCTGATGCATCTGGTAAGTATGGTTTTACATGGTCTAATCCGTTACCACGCGGGCAGGGCTTGGAAGGATTATGTATCATACCTGATCCGATAGGCGTAGTTCCAAATGACTTATATCAAAAAACGGATGTTACTTCTACAGCAGGAGATCCAACATTTGGCCCGTATACAAAAAAAATTGTTGCAAATGGTATTACGCTAGGTAGTCGTGATGCTCCAGATTGGTTTTTGTATGCTGTAGCTGATATTATCCAGGAAATTTTTCCAAAAGACGTAAGTAATCCTGTATTGCAACAGCAAGTCATGCGTGACATGTATAGATATAGAGTATTGATACCTACTGTTGGCGATCAGGAATTTTTGAAAAATCCAACACCTGCAATGGAAAAACTGAATGATGCGGCAAATGAGTACAATAGTATATGTGACGCGATTTGGTACATACCTGATGAGAGTGCTGCAACTCAAATCATGGAAGTCCTGGAACACGTGTTGCATTTTATTACTGATATTGGCTTGCACTCAGCAATGCCGGATGATTGGAGTATAACAAGAAATTCACGTGTTACTCTCGCGATGATAGAGGCAATTGAAAAAGGCATATATAATGTTAAAGATACTGCTCAAATTATTGATCCTACACGCAGCAGAATTGAAATACAAGAATATGCATATTGGTTAATTTCAACGGCTTGGAATCAGCAGGCCACTTACGGGGAAGTACCTAACGAAGAATGGGGGGTAATTAATATTTTTGATTTGCAGGCAAAAAACCCTTTAGGATATGAGNTATATATGGANACNATACCNCAAATTATGTCTCCTCCATCAGATGAAGCAATTCAAAAAATCATAAGTAATTAATTATAAAAAAAGAATAGGGGCTAATGCCCCTATTCTTTCATAAAATTCNCTAGAGAGAANANTTAAGCAGGCTTGATATCGTTAAAGATAATTTCNGGCACACTCCANGGTATATAGGAGTCTGGATCAATTACCGTTTTATTNAAACAATATGCGCTGGTATTTTCTGCAATAAANGCNGAAGGACCACCGTTTTCNACTTGCTCTTCAATAGCCATCTTTCGATATGCAGCCATTCGTGCTTTNGGATCAACGGCTTCATTTGCCTCATCACGAGCAGCATCGAATTTTGGATTNNTCCAAAGNGCNTATGGATTTGTACTAGCATGCCATTGCCANGCAAGTGCAGCTTCNTACAAGAATGATGACCATCCCATAAAGAACGCNCCTGGNCGACCANTGAGTCTCNCGACCATAAAGTCGNTCACGCCAGACNTTAATTTCAATTGTACGAACATCGCTTTNNATACCAACAGCNNNCCATAANCCAATNGANGCTTCAAGAATTGGNTTNGCNGGNGGGAANGTAATAACCTGCGCATCCACTCGCATGCTTGTNCCTCCACCTAATCCAGCATCTTTTAGNAGNGCACGAGCNTTNTCAGGATCATAAGCTGGNGCTGTAAAGTCTTTTTGNTGACCAAACACGTTNGGNGTAATCAATTGGTCNTTNGCAGGCCTNGAAACNCCATCNTAAGCAGCNTTNACAATACCTTCTCTATCAAGNGCATAGTTAATNGCTTGTCTAACACGTGGATCATTNGTNATTGAAGGATCTTTGTCAGGCATATTCGCCATATCCCAAGCTTGATTTGTGTTAGCTGGTGCNTGTAATGGNACCATGTTTGGCAATGAACCTACTCGAGAATATTCATTTAANGGAAGNCTNGTGATCATATCAACATCNCCAGTNTCTAATGCNGCTACTCTNGTAGAAGCTTCAGAAATCCAATTAAANTTNACAGTNTCAAANCCATTNTTNTCATGCCATGTATTTGGTGACATAGTCNAGATCCATGCTATCTTTTTGCTTATANTTTGATGGCACATATGCACCAGTAGCTACTGGTGTTTTNCCCATAAACTCTTCAGCATTAATAGAAGAATCTTCATAAATNTGCTTAGGTAACTGNAGAACAATACCNTCACGTTTTGGAAGAATTGGGTCACCAGCTCCCTTACAAGTTATTTCAACAGTGTTNTCATCAATAACTTTAGTTTCTTCTACTGTACCCACACGAGAAATAAGTCGTGACTTATTCTCTGGATTGCCATANTAGTCNTGAACAAACTTTACATCAGCAGCTGTAAATTTTTTGCCATCTGACCATTCTGCAGGACGTAGTCTAAATACCCATTTTTTACCTTTGCCATCTGGAGTTTCCCAAGATGTCGCAAGTCCAGCTTCAACAGTNTTACCACCGCCCTTTATAGGTCGTTGCCTAGTTANACAGTCATANATATTATGAAAGTCTGCAGCACTNGCNGCAGTTGTATTAGGACTTAAAGTTGGCAAGCTACCATGATATGCATATCTAAGATGTGCAACTTTTNTNACAGCTGGCTTTGGTGCTGCCGCNGCNGGTGCNGCTTTCTTCTCTTCTGGTTTAGAAGNTGGAGTCACCGGTTTTGCTGGNGTTACCGTTGCTTTTGCACCACCAGAACTCGCAGGAGCTGCAGCCTCATCTTCGCCACAGCCTATTACCGCTGCAGCTGCAAGCCCAAGGCTACCCACCGCTGTTCCTCGAAGAAAACCACGCCTAGAAACGACATGTTTAATAATTTTACTCAATTTACTATTCCTTTCTACGATAATAATCGTATATAGTACTATTCTTGCCACACACGAGTGGCAAGAATGTTTGCTTTATAAAGTTGCAGTCATGAAATGAAAATAACGAAGTAAAGCCTCTATACTATACAATTTATTGAATGCAGATCTCAATTCATTTTACATAATGTTTTTAATATTGAATATTNAAAGAGGGAGGCTTCCCTCCCTCTTTNAATAATTTGAGATCATCAATAATGAGATTAAGCAGGCTTAACTTCATTAAAGAATATATCTGAAACACTGAATGGAATATAAGAACTAACATCAAGAACGTTGTCCCTAATTCCGTATGCGACAGTTGATTCACATAGAAACGCAGATGGACCACCGTTTTCAACTTGTTCCAAAACAGCCATCTCTCGATAGTGCTTCATTCGAACGTCAGGATCTACAGCTCCATTAGCTGCATCTCTTGCAGCGTCAAAATCTGCATTATTCCAAAGTGCGTATGGGTTTGTACTTGCATGCCATTGCCAAGCAAGAGCAGCTTCATACAAGAAAGATGACCAACCCATTAAGAATGTACCTGGACGACCTTTAGTCTCACGACCATATAGACGGTCACGCCATACATTCACTTCAATAGTTCGAGCATCAACCTCAATACCAACGTCGTTCCACAAACCTAAAGAAGCTTCTAGAACTGGCTTACCATATGAACCAGTTAGAACTTGTGCATCACAAGTCATCTTTGCTCCATTAGCTAGTCCAGCATCTTTTAGTAGCTGACGAGCCTTATCAGGATCGTATGCTGGTACTGCAAAGTCTGCTTGGTGACCAAACACGTTAGGTGTAATCAATTGGTCTTTTGCAGGCCTTGATACGCCATCCCAACCAACTTTAACAAGACCATCTCTATCCAATGCGTGGTTGACAGCTTGTCTAACACGAGGATCATTCGTAATTGAAGGATCCTTGTCAGGCATATTCGCCATATCCCATGCAACGTTAGTGTTTGCTGGTGGCTGTACCATTGTTACGTTTGGAAGAGCATCTAAACGAGTATACTCATTTAGTGGTGCTCGTAAAATAAAGTCAAGTTCACCAGTTTCAAATCCAGCAACTCGTGTTGCTTGTTCTGTAATCCACTTGTAACTAATTGATTCGAAACCAAGATTATCGTGCCAAGTNTTTGGAGCTTTTGTTAATTCAACNCCTTGTCCTTGTACATAATCTGAAGTCACGTATGCACCAGTTCCAACCGGAGTTTTACCTTGAACTTCTTCAGCATTAATTGAAGCATCNTCNTATACATGCTTAGGTAGCTGTAGTACTAGACCTTCACGTTTTGGAAGAATTGGGTCACCAGAAGCCTTACAAGTTATTTCAACTGTTTGGGCATCAATAACTTTAGTTGATTCTACTGTACCAACACGAGAAATAAGTCGAGACTTATTTGCTGCATCGCCATAATAGTCGTGAACAAATTTTACATCTTCCGCAGTAAATTTCTGGCCATCTGACCATTCAGCTTCACGTAACTTGAATACCCATGTCTTCCCTTTACCGTCTGGGGTTTCCCAGCCAGTAGCAAGACCTGGTTCAACAACGTTACTTGTTGCAGTTGGTCGCTGTCTTGTTAGACAGTCATAAATAGCATGAAATTCACTATTACTAGCCGCAGTGGAGTTAGGGCTTAATGTTGGCATCACTGTTGAGCTACCAAAATTCATATGCGCCACTTTCTTCACTTCTGGCTTTGGTGCCGCTGCTGCTGGTGCAGCTTTCTTCTCTTCTGGTTTAGAAGGTGGAGTCACCGGTTTTGCTGGTGTTACTGCTGGCTTAGCGCCACCAGAACTCGCAGGAGCTGCAGCCTCATCTTCACCGCAGCCTATTACCGCTGCAGCTGCAAGCCCAAGGCTACCCACCGCTGTTCCTTTTAGAAAGCCACGCCTAGAAACGACGTGTTTTATAATCTTACTCATTCGCAGTCTCCTCTCTAGAGAACGCAATTCAAAAACATATCTGATTTTTGCGNATATTGTATATGAAATACAAAATCATTACGTAAGTTGTAGTAGTCTAGCAGGCTTAATTGAAAAATTACAACAAGTATGTGAATAATGTTCATTTTTTTTGAAACTTTACATAATAATATAAAAATATATGTATAAAATAGTATATTATTTACATAAAAAAAGGAGGGCTTTAAAGCCCTCCTTTTTAATACTCTTTATAACGAGATTAAGCAGGCTTAATTTCGTTAAAGAAAGCGTCAGAGATAACCCAAGGAATGTATGAATCTCCATCAATAACATTGTCCTTGTAACCGAAAGCAGTAGTTGCTTCACACATAAATGCAGAAGGACCACCGTTTTCAACTTGCTCCAATACAGCCATCTTTCGATATGCAGNCATACGATCTTTTGGATCTACAGCCGCATTTGCTTCATCACGAGCAGCATCGAAAGCATCATTTTTCCATAGAGCATATGGGTTAGTACTTGCATGCCATTGCCATGCAAGACCAGCTTCGTACAAGAAGGATGACCAACCCATTAAGAATACGCCTGGACGACCTTTAGTCTCACGACCATATAGGCGGTCACGCCATACGTTTACTTCAATGGTTCGAGCATCAGTCTCGATACCAACTTCTTTCCACAAACCTAGAGAAGCTTCTAGAACTGGCTTACCGTATGTTCGTGTAATGATTTGAGCATCACAAGACATTTGAGCGCCATTACCTAGACCAGCATCCTTCAATAGCTGACGAGCTTTATCAGGATCATAAGCTGGAGTTGTGAAGTCTGATTGGTGACCAAACACGTTAGGTGTAATCAATTGGTCTTTAGCAGCCCTAGATACACCATCCCAACCAACTTTAACAAGACCATCTCTATCCAATGCGTAGTTTACAGCTTGTCTAACACGAGGATCGTTGGTAATACCAGGATCCTTGTCAGGCATATTAGCCATATCCCATGCAACGTTAGTGTTTGCAGGTGCTTGAACACCGACATTATTTGCCATNGCATCAATACGTGAGTATTCATTCAATGGTAAACCAAGAATAAAGTCAAGTTCACCAGTTTCAAAAGCTGACAAACGAGTCGCAGCTTCTGTAATCCAGTTATAGTTAACCTTTACAATACCAGCGTTATCGTGCCAAGTGTTTGGTGCCTTGTCAAGAACAACTTTTTGTCCTTGGACATAATCACTTGCAACATAAGCACCAGTACCAACTGGGCTCTTACCCATAAATTCTTCAGCATTAATTGAAGCATCTTCATAGATGTGCTTAGGAATTTGTAGAACAATAGCTTCCCTCTTTGGAAAAATTGGGTCACCAGAGTCCTTACAGGTGATTTCAATAGTATTATCATCAATGATTTTACTACTTTCATAAGTACCAACACGAGAAATAAGTCGAGACTTATTTTCCGGGTTTTTNTAGTANTCATGNACGAACTGAACNTCCGCAGCTGTAAATTTTGTACCATCTGACCACTCAGCATCACGTAGCTTAAATACCCATTTCTTACCTTTACCATCTGGGGTTTCCCAAGATGTTGCAAGACCTGGATCGATAGAGCTTCCGCCACCTGCTACAGGTCGCTGACGAGTCATACAGTCATAAACAGCATGAAACTCACTGTTACTAGCCGCAGTTGAGTTTGGACTCATTGTAGGCATAACAGTGTTACTACCGAAGTTCAAAGTTATTTCCTTTTTCACTTCAGGCTTTGGTGCCGCTGCTGGNGCAGCTTTCTTCTCTTCTGGNTTAGAAGGTGGAGTCACCGGTTTTGCTGGAGTTACAGATGGCTTCGCACCACCAGAACTCGCAGGAGCTGCAGCCTCATCTTCACCACAGCCTATTACCGCTGCAGCTGCAAGCCCAAGGCTACCCACCGCTGTTCCTCGAAGAAAACCACGCCTAGAAACGACGTGTTTTATAATCTTACTCATTTCGCAGTCTCCTCTCTAGAGAACGCAATTCAAATACTGATTTGATTTTTGCGTGTACATAACAACTTAAAAAATTACGTAAGTTGTAGTAGTTTAGCAATGTTTTTTATAATTCTTCAAGCCTCATTTTGAATTTTTTGTCTATAATAATTATACGTTTTACTTAGGAGACAGCATGCTTCTTGAAGATATCACGGTTGTTGATTTGTATCCAAACTTAGCCTCCTCATATGCATCGAGGCTGTTTAGTGATCTCGGCGCAACAGTTATTATGCTAGAACCAGCAAGTGGCAGTGATGTTCGACATATGGAACCAAAGTTTGATGCTGATGATGAGAGTGTCTATCATAGCTATCTAAATCAGAACAAACAGAGTATCGTCGTAGACCTTGCTGACACTGAGACAATTATTGATATCTTACAAACTGCAGATATTCTTATTGAACCACTTGGACAAAAGAAGTTAGCTGAATACGGACTTGCATATGAGCAGATCAAAGACACACTACCATCACTAGTCTATGCATCACAATCACCGTATGGTAATTCTGGCCCAAACCAAGATCGAGTCAGCTCAGAAATCGTTGACTATGCAACTGGTGGCTTTCTATATTATGGTGGGGACCCAGATAGAGAACCACTTGCAGTACATGGCTATCAAAGCTCATGGCACGGAGGCATGCATGTGGCAACTGCAGCACTTTTTGCACATATCTATAGTCAACGGACTGGCATCGGACAGCACGTAGATGTATCAAATCAAGAAG
>PAJB01000018.1 GCA_002710905.1 Chloroflexota bacterium
GGACTAATACAAATCCTGGTAACGATTTAAAAAACATATCTATCCCCCCTCACATATTTTGATTCTCACAAGCAAAAAACCGAAATCATAATCACTAAAAACTAATAACCATGTTATTGGTACAATTATTAAAGTTCAGTTCGTTATTTGATGTTGGCATTGAAAAATTTCCCAAAAAAAAACACCCTATTTCTAGGGCGCCTTAGCTTTTTTCTTTCCGTTATATGCTATTAAAAAATTAAAAGGAAACAGTGCGCCCATATGTAATTAGGGTGCAACACAAGCAGCTTATTAAATTGTTTATATTAATTGTTTCCACGATGTAACCTTAAAATTTGTCTTGATCGAACTATACAGAAAAGATATTAACCTGTCAAAACAATGTTCTTTGTAGATGTTAAGTTTTTTATATTTTGGTATATTAATGAAGTAATTATATTAATTAACTTAACCTTAGGTGGCAAAATGGCTGGAGATGAAATAGAAATTAACATATTTTGTGCTAAAACAGAATGTCGCTCAAAAATAGAAACAGTTTCAGTAAAAAAAGAAAATATGATGCTAACATCATCAGAAAAAATATTTTGTCCAACATGTAATGAGGAAGTAACTGAATATCGTGAGATTACTGGAAGAAATGAGTCAAAAGAAGAAGAACTCAATACTCTCCCAGCAAGTGACTATATGAACTTATAGATATCCTAAAACATACAAATCAAGATAAAAATGCCATGGAAAAATCCATAAATCATTCAATAATAATTGTAAATAAAATTTCTGAAACTCTTAGTTGTAATAATTGTGCTACACGTTTAAGATTTGGGGATACTGAATGCCCACATTGTGGGAACGATATGTGGCAATTACTTGAAATGTGGGCTGAAGAACTACTGGATCGTTTAAACATTGCAAACAGCTAAGAAAATGCTGCCCGACCTGGATTCGAACCAGGGATTTCAACTCCAAAGGTTGACGTGCTACCGCTACACTATCAGGCAATAAGGAATATCTACCATACTATAAAACCATGTAGATATTCAACAATTTACAGAAAAGAGGCAATAATGGAATATGGAATTGGACTAGATACTAGTTTAGGTATTACTTATGACCAAGACCTAGAAATGAGCACATATGCTTCAAAATATGGATATACTAGCATTTGGACACCCGAACATCGAGTATACGATAGTTTTGTTTTATGTTTGGAAAGATGGAATGCCACAAGAGAACATAAAGCTGCTGGTTTAAGTACAGGAATCGGTGTTTCACCAGTAAATTTGCGAAGTCCATTTGCCTTGGCAATGACTGCTTCTACTATTTCTAAACGAACAAATGGTAAATTTATTCTTGGAATAGGATCTGGGGGCGTTTATAGAGAAGCAACAAGAAATTCTTTAGGATTTAATAAAGTTTCTGTATTGAGTCTAATGACAGATTATCTTTCTATAATTAAACCATTAGTACATAATCAAACAGTTAACTATACAGGTGATACTGTAAGCCTACACAATACAAATTTAGGTACAGAAAATAAATATCCTACACCAATATATCTTGCTGCTTTAGGCCCTAAAATGCTTGGTGTCGGTGCCAGATTAGCAGATGGAATTGCACTAAATTGGTGTTCTACAGAACAAATTGCATGGAGCAGAGAAATAATTAAAACAGAAGCAGAACTAAGTGGAAGAAATCCCGATGAAATAAAAGTTGTTCAATATATACGCATGTGTATTGATAATGATGTTGATCTTGCAAGAAAAGCTTTTATTCAATCGATGCTAGGATATGCCCTTGGCAGTCCTAATGCCAGTCCTTCAGAAAAAAGAATGGGTTACAGGGGGCATTTTGAAAGAATGGGATTTTCAGAAGAATTGAATAAATTAGATGCAATGCGATCAGAAGGAGCAAGCCAAGAAAAACTAATAGATAGCTTCCCTGATGAATTAGCTCTCAAAGTTGGGTATTTTGGCAAACCTGAAGGAGCAAAAAGTCATTTTATTAAGCTTTCTGAAGGATTAGATACTGCCATTGTTAGAGTAGTTGCAGCAAAACCGGAAATAAATTCTACAAAACTTGTTATAGATACCTGCAAACCTTAGTTTCTAGATAATAGGGTTTCGGCTATTACCAACCCAGATTTTATTGCATCATTAACAGAAGCCCCGTATAAATAATCACCACAAAAATAAACTCCATTTTCACCTTGTGGTATTTGTTTCATTCTATCAAATACAGAAGGTGTATGCTTTGGTAATGCATTTGGGATTTCATATAGTCTTATAAAATCAAAACTAATCCCAGGAAACCAAGATATTAGTTCTAAATTTATCGCATCTACAATTTCTTCTTGGGAAGTATTATATAAAATCTGATTAACATTTACCGAAATGAGATTTTGAGAAGAATAAGAGGGGTTTATGTTTGTTAAACAACATATAGTATTAATTAATCCCCCACCAGCATTAGTAATTATCATAGGTTCTTTTATAAGCTTTTTTGAAGTTGCAAAATATAAACAAGTTGTTCCACAATATTGTGGCGCTTCAAATAGTTGAGTGAGATTTGAAGCTGTACTTGCATCGGTTGCCAAAACAATTGATTTGGATGTTGTTGATGAACCATCAGCAAAACTAACTCTATGGTCTTCTATCGAAATTACTTCAGTATTAAAAGAAAATTGATCTTTGGGTAATTGGTTGTAAATACTTTTCGGGAAATCTGCAATACCATTTTCCAGCAAACATATATCATCTGAAGACATTGCTTTATATATGGTTTCAAAGGTACTTTTAACAGTAGATAGATCTTGATCGAGAAGTACTGAACCAAAAAATGGTATAAAAAAATTATTGATCATTTCATCACTAAAACCATTTTGTTTTAAATAGTTATATGTTGAAATATTATTTTTTATATTATCAGTTTTTTTTAATAACAAACTTATGCGAAGCTTAAGTATTTTCAATTTATCGATAAACGAACCAATAGGGGTAAAAATAGATTTAAAACCTCCAATAATATTCCTAAAGGGATCTACCACTTTATAAAAACGATTATTTATACGAATTGATGCACCTGGTGAAAAAGAATGTAATGGAAGTTGCTTTACATTAGTTACAGCGTCATATAATGGATACCCTTTAATAAATACTTGAAACCCTCTATCTAATTGATGGTCACCCACTAGATCTGTGGACATACGTCCACCAACATCAGGTTGTGATTCTAAAAGAAGATATTTCTTATTGTTATCGGATAAGATTTTGGCACAAGTCAATCCTGAAATGCCTGCACCTATAATAATAATATCGTGGTCATACATAGTTATATATTAACGATATTTACCTCAATATGGAAAGATTAATTTTCAGATTTATCCTGCTCAGGAGTAGCTGGTGTGGGATCTGGAGTAGCTGGTGTGGGATCCGAAATAGGAGCCTGTTGTGCAACAGGTTTCTCCTCATCTTTTTTACCTCCGAAAGGTAAAGAGAAACGTGATTTCTTTGGCCTAGCACTAGCAGCAAGTAAATCAAGAGTTTCTGCTTCTATTTCAGGGGTCTTTTTATATGCTAAAAATATCATAACACCCGCTAATACAATACCTATGAGTACTACTAAATTACTCATTACATATATATTAAAACTCGCTACAATAACTGCAACTCTACCTAAACCTTCAGTACCTTCAGCAGGAGAAACAATGGATATACCTTTTCCAATTTCCTCTCCAGAATCACTAATTTCAGTAGAAGTAGCTTCAAATGATAGTGCTGAACCAAATATCAAGCTTCCGAAAAACATTATATTCCCAATTAATAACGCTCCTGCAAAAATAGAAATTCCTAATCTCCATCCTTCAGATATTGCTGACCGTTTCCGTTCTTCAACAACTTGTTCTTCTCTAACCGTCTCTTCACTTAATTGATCTTGCAACTTTTTCTCAGCAGCTTTTGATTGTTCTGAAGCTAACTTAACTCGTTCCTCACTTATTGCACGTAAGTCTTCAAGTTGCTGTTTCAAACGATTGATTTCAACATCTTTTCTTTGTGAAGTGGCGCTTTGGACTCTCCAAGCAGCTGCAGCTAAAGCACCTACAACACCAATTGCACCTGGAACAAACATGAAACCTAACAAATTTCCCGCGTCCATATTAACCTTCCTGTATATATTTCAAATTCTAATAATAGTTTTAGTTATATTTTTAATATTATTGCACAAATAAAATACCATTTTGTGAAAAAACTAGCTAGACGGTTTAAGCATTTTTTGAACAAATTATCTTAATCATTAAAAAAATGGGAATTACAACTCTCAAAATTTATTTATAGGTTTAGGAACCATCAACAAAAATAATTTTTGAATCGGTATACATTTGTCGAATCTTTTTCCAAGGAGCATATTCTTCACCTTCGTAAAAATTCATAGCATCTTCTCTCGTTGGAAACTCAATTATTACCATTCTTGCTGGTTCCCAATCGCCTTCATGTCTTGTAAGTTCTCCACCTCGAACTAAATATTTGCCTCCATGTTTTGCAGCAATTTTTGGTACCTCAACTAGGTATTCCTTATATTTATCTGGCTCTACTACGCGAACATCCCCTACCAAATAAGTTGACATGAGTTCCCTCTTTCTCTTTATCAAATGTATAAAAAATTGCTACAATGTCATTGTAGATAAAATTATTATGAATTACTAATATCAAAACAATTATAAATTGGAATTATTATGACAGAAAGTATAATACTTACAGGAATTACTGGATTAGCTGTTGTAACTGTAACATGGTTAATCAGTATATATCTAAGAGATTCATCTATTGTTGATATCGTTTGGGGACTAGGTTTTATCATAATAGCAATAACGAATTCCTTCTACTTTGAAATTATTTCTATTCGGCAATTACTAATTCTTGTAATTGTGACTATATGGGGTGCAAGACTCTCAGGGTATCTAGCAATAAGAAATGCTAACAAACCTGAGGACTGGAGATATCAAAAGTTCAGAGAAAATGCAGGGGATATATATTGGCTTACAAGCTACTTTAAAGTATTTCTCTTACAAGGAAGCTTAATGTGTATAATCTCATTACCTATAATAGTTATATTTGGTGACAATAATCCCTCTTCATTATCCATAATTGACTATCTTGGAGTATCCGTTTTCTTCATAGGATTACTAACAGAAAGCATTGCTGATATCCAGATGTTTATTTTCAAGAAAAAACACGCAACATCAAATACAAAAGAAAGTGTTTGTAATACCGGGTTATGGAAATATTCTAGACACCCTAACTATCTTGGAGAAATAGTATTATGGTTTGGCATAGGAATTATAGGGTATTCTTCAGAATATGGATATCTTAGTTTGATTAGCCCATTTTTACTAACATTTCTGATGATAAAAATTTCAGGCGTNTCTATGTTAGAATCTGAACTTATCAATACTAAACCTAAATACTACGAATATATGTCAAAAACTCCAAGCCTATTTCCCAATTTATTCAAAAGAAATANATAAATATTAANCATCCCGATTTGGCATATTAGTATAATAGCTATATAATAACNTAAATTTACAACCTAATTGGATAGTCTATGAACAAGATAGAGCCATTTCAATTCTCATTTGAAAATTGCAGGATATGTGGACACCCTCCACGAGGTAAACGTTTCTGTTACTGGTGTGGAGCTTCTTTAGACATCGATGATAAACAACCCTACGATAAAAGATCCCTTGAAGAACAACATAATGGTCTAAGTTGCAATGTTGTTCATGGCCGTGGCAAACAAAAACNAAGTCATGAAGAATGGATCAGNGAAGGTAGAGATTGGGAAATTCCTACTTTATGCATTAATTGCGACAATNTTATTAGATTNCCTCTTNCATTAAAAAGATATTGTAGTAGCTGTGGNATTAATTTATCTCACTCTTCATTATCTTATTCTGAAAGTATTAAGACCAACCAAAANANTAANATACANACNTTACCGATAAGATATTAANNNAAGTANTAATTTATAGCNCTANNNGCCATTATNCCNANTAAACCAGCTAGTANNCCAAAAAATATATTNCCNGTGATATTNATNANNCCTATNAANTATTGNCCNCNNATAAANAGTTGNTCAGTNGCTACTGCTATTGTTGAAAANGTNGTAAATGANGCTANNAANCCNANNANAAAAAATGTTTGNAANANNTTNGATTCAACNNTTAATTCNAATGTTGTTATACAAAACCCNGCAACCAAAGCTCCTAANATATTNACAACAAANATTGATACTTGATTNTTATATCCTANGGANTCTATATATGTNGCTAATAGATATCGAGAAATTGCACCTAAAGCTCCACCTAAACCNACTTGAAATAAAACTANCACATAACCATCCTTTTATATATTTTCTCTATTGTACTACAAAGGTCATTATCATAACTCATGTCNNTATTGCGTANTGATTNAAAATCTTATAGACTNTATCNNNAATAGGAAATGNCAATATGACAAGCGCAATTAAAATTGAAAATCTNACTAAATATTATGGTAAATTCAAAGCCTTATCTTCATTAAATCTTGAAGTNGANACAAATACAATATATGCATTTATTGGNCCAAATGGAGCNGGNAAAACNACNACTATTCGCACACTNCTTGGCATGCTNAANCCNANNGAAGGNACAGTAAGCGTNTTGGGNNAGCANCCCANACAAAAAAATATNNGTATGTTNAACAANATAGGATATCTACCTGGTGAATTATCNATGTATGATAAATTAACTGGNAATGAATTACTAAANTTTTTTGGTAATTTAAAAAAGATAACTGATTGGAACTATGTNAANGANTTANTCGAAAGNTTAAATTGTGAACCGACAAAAAAAATAAAAACTNTATCTAANGGCAATAAGCANAAATTNGGATTAGTNCTAGCTTTTATGCATAAACCTGAATTATTAATACTAGATGAACCAACGAGTGGTTTGGATCCATTTTTGCAGCAAACTACAATAGAGTTGGTCCAAGAATCAAAAAATAACGGAGCAACAGTTTTCCTTTCATCTCATATTTTTTCAGAAATTGATAAAATTGCTGAAACTGTNGGATTTATAAAAGAGGGCGAGTTAATTGTTGAAGAAGAANTAGAANTATTAAAATCAAATGCTGTTAAAACTATTGAAATTGANTTTAAAGAAGCNCCTCCAACTGNCCTATTCGATACTATAGAAAATGTACAAAAAATTGCATCAGAAACAAACTCAATAAAATTAAATGTTACTGGATCACTTGATTCAGTAATCAAAAAAATAAGTAAATTTGAAGTTCTTAACATAATTAGTGAAGAACCGTCATTAGAAGATCTATTTATGAACTACTACGAGAGTAAGTAAGAATGTTATCTAGAATATTAACTAAAGTAATATATGATCAAAAACGTTCCTTAATTTATTGGAATCTAGGTACTGTACTTNTGGTTTTTCTTGTNATGNCAATGTATCCAGCTGTGCAAGAAGCTGGTGAAGGTTTTAATGACCTNATGGATGCNCTTCCNGANGAAATGAAGGCTCTTTTCTATGGTGGTTCCTCTGACGTTGGTATTTCCACCCCAGCTGGATGGTTAAATATCGAAGTATATGGATTANTGCTNCCATTCATACTAATTATTTATGGAATTATAAATGCAGTTAATTCAATTGCTGGTGAAGAAAGTAATGGAACTTTAGAATTACTAGTAACNACACCAATTTCTCGAGTGCAAATAGCTATTGAGAAATTCCTTGCAATCCTTTTAGGNATGNTAGTGATTTCATTACTCTATACNCTTACCGTTATTTTATTTAAAAATTCATTTGAGATGAATAGTCTACAATCATCTGTAATNATCAGTGCAGGATTTGAAGTTTTNACATTAGCTATCGGATANACGNCAATTAGTTTTGCTATAGGTGCAATTACNGGNAATAAAAGTCTGACTTTAGGCTTAAGTTTTCTTATAACAATAGTATCGTATCTATGGAACGGATTTTATAAATTTTTACCTGATGTATTAGAACCAACTAATAATCTATCTTTATTTAAATACTATTCTTCTATCGATACTAGTAATACAAGTATTGATATAANAGAACTTCTAGTTGTTAGCGGGTTATCATTAATTGTAGTATCTATTTCAATAGCAATATTTAAAAACCGCGACCTTACTACCTAAAACATCATTGGAAAACAACTATGCAAGATAACCCAAAATCTATTTTCGTCGATATAAATGAAAACCTTACTTATTGCGCATACGAATGGGAAGGTGAAGGACCTCCTATCTTATTTTGCCATGCAACAGGATTCCACGGCAGAATCTGGGATAATGTTATTAGAAAACTGAATAACAAACATGTTATATCATTAGATCTTAGNGGCCATGGCTATAGTACAAAATCTCCACCCCCCTACCCTTGGGAATCTTTTGCTCCTGATATTATTTCATTAATTGAAAAAATGGATCTAAAAGATGTTATTGGTGTTGGTCACTCAATGGGTGGGTATATTATCACAACAGTAGCNGGATTAATCCCAGATCGTTTTGGNGGATTAGTTTTGTGCGACCCAAGCTTATTTAATCGTCAAAGATATGAAGAAACCTCTGAAAGACCNAAAATGACTGAAGGCCACCCTTCNGCAAAAAGGAGAAATAGCTGGGATTCACCTCAACAAATGGTTGACCGTTTAAGAACGCATTTTAATTTTGCNAATTGGGAAGAAGAAGCATTNCAAGATTATTGTAACCACGGACTTGTAAAAAATGAAGGAGAAGACACNTATCATCTAACTTGCCCTCCTCAAATAGAAGCTAGTATGTATGGTGCTTATATTAGCCCTTCAGTANTAGATAATATTNCAAAAATCGANTGCCCNGTNAAAATATTACGTTCAAGAGAAAAAGGCACAACACCTAANCCTACAGGNGAACCTTTCAGAGACTCGGTAACATGGCCAGNAATNTGGAANGANTTTCCAAANGCAACAGATTTTCAATATGATCATTGCAGTCATTTTCTTCCACAGGAAGANTCTCAAATAGTTGCTGACCAGATTAATATAGTTTCAGATTTACATATTAAAGGTATTTAGGCATCACTTCGTTAGTAAACAATTCGATACTTTGTTCTGCTTCCTCATTAGAAATAGACCCCCATTGAAAAGAACAAACGAAATAATTAGCTCCACTTTCAATATATTCATCCATATATTCCATCATGGAGGCAGGAGATCCTGCCATAGCAACTCCTCCTAAACGTCCAGGATTTTGTACTTTTTTACCATCATCAAATTTTTCAAGTTCTGCTGAAATATCTTTTCTTAACTCACGATCAGGAGCATTTTGTGGTCTTTCTCCAACGAAACCAAATTGATTGGGATTACTTGATTTAAATTGGTCTAGATTTCGTTTTTCAGCTTCCATTCTTCTTGGCGCTTCTAAATTCCAACGATATTGCTCCCAAGCAGGTTGTGCAATTTTTATCGCTTCTTCATCAGTTTCAGCAAGAGTCATATGAACAACTAAACCTATTTTTGGATCTTCGCCTTGCAAAGTTTTTGTTCCTTTACCTTGATACTCTTCCCATTTCTCTTTATATTTTTCAGCTTCTTTATGAATACTATCTAATGAACCAACAACCATAGTATTCATTCCTTCCATTGCTGCAGTTTCTGCATTACGCATATACCACAATGGAGGATACGGTTTTTGTAATGAATGCATTCGCATCGGTAATTCATCAAAATCATAAAAATCACCCTGGAAATTAAGATATTCATTTGTTAATCCACGTCTCATAATTTCTAACGTTTCAACATATCTTTGATAATTACTTTCAGAATCAGCTTCCTGTCCCCAGAAAAAAGCTTCCATAACACCACCACGTCCGACACCAATTTCCATTCTGCCTTTTGAAAGTGTATCTAACATGCTAATTTCTTCTATTAGTCTTAGCGGATGATGAAGCGGTAATACATACACACAAGGTGCAAGCTTTATGTTACTAGTAACCTGAGAAGCTGCAGATAAAAACACGTTTTGAGATGGGGCTAAACTATGTACTGCAGGAGTATGATGTTCTGCCAGATGATAACAATAAAATCCAGCTTTATCCAATTTTTGTATTTGATCTAGTCTTGATTGATACACATTTTGTAAAGGCGCGTCTTTAACTGGTTCTATATGATCAAAAACACCGAATTGCAATCCCATGAAGACTCCTTATAAAACTTTAAATAGTAGTTGATGCTGACGTAAAACATTTTCAGCAAAATCATTTTCTACATCTCTCAAAACTGAATGGGTATGATTTGCATCATTTTGACGATTATCATATTCAATAAATAAATTACCACAATGAATTCTATAATAGTGTTGCTGGCCTAATTTAGTACCTCCAGCCCATACAAAATACATTTCATCTAACCCATTGGATTGTATATTATCTATTTTTTCTTTATATAGATCTTGGGGGAAAACAGAATGATACTCATCAAGTAATGATAATAATATTTCTTTCTGTACTCCTGTCATTTCTTTTCCAGATAAACCCTCTTCCTGCATAAGTACAGCTTTTGTCGAGTTGTACGTCAAAATATCAAATGGTGGTTCATCTGCAATTTTTGCAATAGCTTGTTGGTTACTGTCTAGGCTATTAAATAATTCTAAACCAAGATCTTCTCTCTTTTTAAGAATTCTTAAACCTTTTGAATCCCCTTCTTTAACTTCTGCAGGATTAGCTCCTAGGAAAAATGGAGTCGTAGATATTACTGTGTCTCCCCATATGCTGAAATGGAATGAAATGTGATGGCCTTCCACTCGCCATCCCCATGGTTCTTCATTACTGAGTGGATTCCCAAAAATTGAAAAATAATACAATTCAGAATCTCTAACGAAAGAAATAATTCCTTTCGATTTTTCAATAGGCCCTAGAATTGCTTCATGATCAATTATTTGTTGCATGTATTCATATGCTATCGGGGAAAGTGATGCTTCTGCCAAATTCATGGCTGCTTTTCGTTGGTCTTTATCCATATCTCTTAAAGCTAAACCATGCCTATTCATCGGTGGATANTACCAAAATTGTCTTTCACCATCCATATACTCAAAAGTAGACTTATTTTTTTGCTCTGAAGACAACGTNTTTAAATAAGCTACNNCTGCCTCTCTCATGGCTTTCGTNCTATTAATATGTTTATGTTCATCCACCATTTGTTTATATGTATTTGCCATANTACCCTCCCTACTNTTAACAAGTATNCATTANAGTATACAAAAANTTTNTACTTTAAAAATTCAATAAACCATATCTGNAAACTTTTTTTCTATTAAACTGATAATTACACGAATTAACGTATTAACTCTTAAAACTTTATTAGCTAGAATNATAAGGTTGTAATATACAAGTTATGAGCCTCTATGAATAAAAATAATTCGAATGATTTAAAACCCTGGGCTGTTTTTAAACACCGTGACTACACATTTCTCTGGTCTGGTTTAGCATTCCAATCTATAACTATGGTTTTACGCCTTCTGATTAGTGGNCANTGGATATATGATCAAACCGGTTCAATTGCAAAGGTTGGAGCGCTNGGTGCTATACAGTTAATTCAACTTCCATTAGCTCTNTANGGNGGNACTCTTGCNGANAGAGTTAATAGAAAAAANCTTATGATAATGACACAAAGTGTCGTGTTTATTTCTCTTGCTATTTTAGCNTATCTAGCTTNTACNGAAAAATTAGAAGTATGGCATATATGGGCAGTTACCTTTGCTTGTACTATAGTTCAAATGCTAGGAAATGCTGCTAGACCTGCAATGNTACCNAGAGTNATTCCTAGAGAATTATTNCCTCANGGAGTCACTGTCCAAGTTTCAACAAGACAAATTGCTATGGTTATTGCTCCNCTATTATTTGGAATAGTTTACGAAACATANGGTGCTTCTGGTGCTTTTTTNATTGCATCANCNACTGCCTTNTGTAGCATTTTATCCCCTGCNTTAATNAAAGCTTCTGGCGAACCTAATGTGGAAGAAAACCGTAAAGGAACTATTTCCTCTCTTGTTGAGGGATTAGGATTTGTAAAACGACATAGATTACTACCTGGTTTGTATCTTTTGGATATAGGAGTTGTGATCTTTTCATTTTACAGAGAATTATTTCCAGTATTTGCCGATAAACTATATGGAATGGGTGCTCANGGAACTGCCATGCTTGCATCTGCGGATTCAATAGGAGGAATAATAGGCACCTTGATAGTGTTTTATATGAATAAATGGCCTCGNAAAGGATTTATTGTCCTTGTTGGAACNNNAATGTATGCAATTCTTCTCATCCTNTTTGGAATCAATCCTATATTTATANTTGGTTTAATTATTATTGCTNTANTAGGANTATTAGACTCNATCAGTATGGTTATGAGACAAACNCTTGTTCAACTAACTCCCCCAGATCAACTATTAGGACGAGCCAGTAGTGTTCATTCTTTTGCTGCAATGGGAGCAAACCATTTAGGTACAGTACAAGTCACTGTAGTATCTTCAATAATCGGAGCAAGTTATACTATGATCATGGGTGGGTTTATATCTATTTTTGTAGTTGCAGGTATATGGTATTTTATTCCCAATATATCAAAATACAAATATGATCCTGAAAATCCATTAGAAAAATAAATTGTATAAGTTAGGAAACGAAATGATTTCTCTAGGAACTCCTCATAAAAATGCAACAACAAAACTAATGTTATTAGGGTCTGGAGAACTTGGAAAAGAAGTCGCAATAGAAGCACAAAGGTTTGGATTAGAAGTTATTGCTGTTGATCGGTATCCAAATGCTCCTGCAATGCAAATAGCTCAAAGAAGCCACGTCATTACAATGACGGACCCCATAGCACTCGAATCAATAATTCGGAAAGAAAATCCGAATTTTATCGTCCCAGAAGTTGAGGCGATTGCTACTGAAGTTTTACTTAAACTTGAAACGGAAGGATATAATATTATCCCCACTGCAAAATCCACTTTCCTCACTATGAATCGTGAAGGTATTAGAGAACTTGCATCGAAAGAATTAGGGATACCTACAAGCAGATATTTCTTTGCATCATCTCCAGAAGAACTTACAAAAGCTGCAAATCATTTAGGATTTCCTTGTGTAATTAAACCTATAATGAGCTCTTCGGGTAAGGGTCAAAAAGTTATACATTCGTTAGAAGAAATCGATGAATCTTGGAATTATGCTATAACTAATGCTCGCGGTGATGCTCAAAAAATCATCGTAGAAGAATTCATAGAATTTGATTATGAAATAACCCTTTTAACTATACGACACAGCAAAGGAATAACATATTGTCCCCCTATTGGCCATATACAAATAGATGGAGACTACAGAGAATCATGGCAACCGCATCCCATGTCTGAAAAAGCACTGAATCAAGCACAAATAATAGCTAAGCAAATTACTGATGCCCTTGGGGGAAAAGGATTATTTGGGGTTGAGTTTTTTATTAAAAACGAATCGGTAATCTTTAGTGAAATTTCCCCCAGACCACATGATACAGGATTAGTTACTCTTATATCACAAGACCTTTCAGAATTCGCCTTACACGTTAGAGCTATATTAGGATTTCCAATACATGAAATACATCAATTTGGTCCTTCAGCATCTTGCGCAATTGTAGCAGAAGGAACATCAGAAAAT
>PAJB01000019.1 GCA_002710905.1 Chloroflexota bacterium
AGCTTCTTCAGCAGGAGCTTCTTCAGCAGGAGCTTCATCAGCAGGAGCTTCATCAGCAGGAGCTTCATCAGCAGGAGCTTCATCAGCAATTTTTTTATCATATCGCTTTCTAAATCTTTCAACACGACCAGCGGTATCAACTAGTTTTTGTTCACCGGTGTAAAATGGATGACATTTAGAACAAATTTCTAATTTTAATTCTTCAATAGTAGAACCTGTTTCCCATTCATTTCCGCACCCACTGCAGCTTACTTTTGTAATATGATATGAGGGATGTATGTCATTTTTCATAATATTCTTTCAATTTATTCAGCAATAACTGAAACTTTTTTCTTTCTATTTTTTGAAAAGATAGAAAATTTTACTTGTCCATCTATTTTAGCCCAAAGAGTATGATCTCTGCCCATTCCTACATTATCTCCTGCATGAACTCTTTGACCTCGCTGCCTAACAATAATTGAACCTGCAGAGACAATTTCACCATCAAACTTTTTAACACCCAAACGCTTAGAATTTGAGTCTCTTCCATTTCTACTTGATCCACCAGATTTTTTATGAGCCATGTAATTGCCTAACTACTTTTTTTATTTTTTACTTGGCGTAGTAATAATTTTATTAATTGTAATTACTGTTTTATGTTGCCTGTGCCCTCTTTTAGTTCCACTTCTAGTTTTATTTTTATATCTGTATGCTAAAACTTTTTTGTCTCTTGTGTGCTCTTCAATAGTGGCTTTAATTTGTGCGCCTGCAATATTGGGGTTACCAATAGTAGTTTTATCATCTTTTTTAATTAATAAAACATTATCAAAAACTACCGAATCCCCAGGTTCCTTATTAAGATGATCAATGTTAATTTTTTGACCTTCTGTTGCAAAGTATTGCCTAGTACCGATTTGCATTATTGCGTACATTTTTTCCTCTATTACAATTAAATAATTGAATATATATCTTCTAATATTTCATTTCTTGTGACAAGCTTCTTTCTATATGATCACAACAAATATTTCATTTATTCTATTGTAGGACCAGACGGATTTAACTTGATGTTGCCTGGACCTTCTTCTTGATTATTAGCTGCATCCAATTCTTTGATATCATCATCTTCATTTTCCTCTTGAACATGATTGTTTTTAGCTTTAATTTCATCAGGTGCTGAATTCAGTAAATTTTCTAAAGCTTCAGCTTCAATTGTTTCAACTTCAATTAAAGTTTCAGCTAATAATTCTAACTTATCTTTATGTTCGGCAATAACTGATTCACATTGTAACTTTGCTTCATCAACTAAGATTCTTATTTCTTCATCTATTTCTTCAGCTGTTTTTTCTGAATAATCTCTTTGTTCAGCAATATCTCTTCCAAGAAAAACCATAGATTCTCTACGACCAAATGTCCTTGTTCCCAATTTGTCACTCATGCCCCATTTTGTTACCATTTCTTTTGCTATTTGTGTTACTTTGCTAATATCATCATGTGCACCAGTTGTTGGAATGCCAAAAAACACTTCTTCAGAAACATATCCGCCTAGAGCCTGTGCCATCATTGCTTTATAGTAAGCTTTGTCATGCAATCTTCTGTCGTCTTTTGGAAGTGAGCGGGTATATCCTCCAGCCATGCCTCTTGGAACAATCGTTACTTTAAAAACTGGATCGGCTTCTTCTTGAAAATGTCCAACTATGGCATGCCCGGCTTCATGATAAGCTACAACTTTCTTTTCTTCCTGAGTCATTACTCGAGATTTTTTCTCAGGTCCTGCAATTAACCTATCAACTGACTCATTTAATTCATCCATTGAAATTTTCTTTTTTGCTTTTCTTGCAGTTAAAATTGCTGCTTCATTTAGTAAATTTGCTAAATCTGCCCCAGAAAAACCTGGCGTTTGCTTTGCAACAGTTTCTAATGAAACTTCCTTATTGAAAGGTTTACCTTTTGCATGAACGTCCAATACAGCTTTTCTACCAGTTAAATCTGGTAGATCAAGAGTTACCTGCCTATCAAATCTTCCTGGTCTTAAAAGTGCGGGATCTAAAACATCAGGCCGATTAGTTGCTGCAATTACAATTAGATTGGAATTAGAATCAAAGCCATCCATTTCTACTAAGATTTGATTAAGGGTTTGCTCTCTTTCATCATGTGAACCGCCTAATCCAGCACCACGCTGGCGCCCCACAGCATCTATTTCATCTACAAATACAATTGCAGGCGCATTTCGTTTTGCTTGATCGAATAGATCACGTACTCTGCTCGCACCAACTCCTACAAACATCTCTACAAATTCTGAACCAGATATTGAAAAAAATGGTACTTCTGCTTCGCCTGATACAGCTTTTGCCAATAGAGTTTTTCCTGTTCCTGGAGAACCAATTAACAATACGCCACGAGGAATTTTTGCGCCGATAGCAATAAATTTTTGTGGATGTTTTAGGAAATCAACAACTTCTTCTAATTCTATCTTTGCCTCATCTTGGCCTGCTACATCATCAAATTTAACTGTAGGCTTTTCTCCACTTTGCATTCTTGCTTTGCTTTTCCCAAAGGACATTGCTTGTGAATTAGTACCTTGCGCTTGCTTCATCATAAACAGTAAGATTCCCCCAAAAATTAATAATGGAAGAAAATTAATAATTAATCCAAAAAAACTACCAAAACCACTTGGACCTTTAACAATTACTTCAACGGCATTTGTAGCGGTGCCAACCGGAATGGCGTTATCACGAAGAATTTCTTCAACTGAGGATGCAGATTCTTTTCTAGATCTAACAACTTCATTGCTGCCATTCAGTTTAATTAATAGAATATCTTCTTCAACTTGGATGCTTTGCACATTGCCTGCTTTTGCTTGTTCTATGACAGCAGAAAGTGATACCTCTCGTGAGCCAGCTTCAGGTCTAAATATTGCTCCAATGGAAAGAATGATTGCAATTAAAATGATTCCATAAATTAAAAAATTACGCATTTCAAACCCCACAATTATCAATTAGAATTTTCTGATAATTAGTCTAACAGTTAACTAGGTTAATGTATAGTTTTACTTAAGTACTAAACTTAAAATTATTTTGTAGTAGAAAGAGAAATATTAAAAAATTTGAATTAGAGAATTCTGTAGCTTATAACACTCAATTGATTGCAGGCATCGATGAGGTTGGAAGAGGCGCGCTTGCTGGTCCAGTTGTTGCCGGAGTAGTTATTTTTCAAGAGAGAAATTTTCCTTGGATAGATCAAATTAATGATTCTAAGCTATTATCTAAGTCCCTTAGAGAAGAACTATCGAAACTTATTAGGGAAAATACTATTTGGTCTATTGGNTCTGTATCNAATCATGTTATAGATCAAATTGGCATAGANNCATCTATATCTTTTGCTATNCAACTTGCAGTTGAACAATTAGAAAATCAGCCATCAATTTTATTAGTAGANGGNAATATTAAACTACCAAATATAAAAATTAAATATGAAAANATAATTAAAGGTGATCAGAAATCANTTTCTATTGCCGCAGCAAGCATAATTGCTAAGGTGCATCGAGANGCATGCTTATTTCAGCTAGATAGNATATTCCCTCTNTATGGCTTTGCTTCAAATGCTGGNTATGGAACCAAGAANCATATTNATNCNNTAAAANCAATTGGNCCNGCAACAATTCATAGAAATAGCTTTAAGCCAGTAAAAGACCTTGTATAATTGAATTGTTGTATATAGGATAATTTAAATAGGAAAATGTTATGCCNCTGCAAAAATTTGAATGTGTATCATGCAAAATTATTTTTGAAAAATTAATTAGAGATAGTAAACAAAAAATCATTTGTCCAGATTGTAATAAATCTAAGCTAAAACAATTACTTCCTGATACTTATATCCCTTTAGATGAAAAGCAAAGACGAACGTATTTAAAAAAAGCTGGTGAAGCACAAGGAATTGGTAGAGAAGTTGATAAAACGTGGGATCCTAAAAAATATCAAGATCACTATTGATTATAATGTATTTTAATCAATACTAAGTTTAACTGGGGTTTGGAATAATTTATTTAATTTAAGGAGTTAATTATGGGCTGGGAATTATATTTTACTGCAGTAACTGCNGCAGTGGCTGTAATTTTTGCTGGTATTCTTTCCAGAAGAATCTCTTCTGCGGACACAGGTAATNANGAGATGCAAGATATTGCTNNAGCAATTCAAGATGGTGCGGCATCCTTTTTGCGNAGAGAGTACAAAATACTGTCTATTTTTGTATTAATTGTAGCTGTTATATTATTCGTATTCATAGATTTAGATGTTGCAGATAAATATGCTGGCAGTTATACACTTGCAAGACTTGATTCATTACCTGCGTTTACATTGAGTTATATCTTAGGTGCTTTCTGTTCTGCTCTTACAGGATATATTGGCATGAATGTAGCTGTGCGAGCTAATGTTAGAACAGCTGCACAAGCTAAAGAGGGATTGAATAAAGCATTAAATTTAGCATTCTCTTCAGGAACAGTTATGGGTATGTCTGTTGTAGGCATATCTCTGCTCGGAATTATTTTAATTTATGGAACATTTCGTTCGGTTGAAGTTTTAGCTGCATTTGCTTTTGGTGCCTCCTCAATAGCATTATTTGCAAGAGTCGGTGGTGGTATTTTTACAAAGGCCGCTGATGTCGGTGCTGACCTCGTTGGAAAAGTTGAAGCAGGTATTCCAGAAGATGATCCAAGAAATCCTGCAACAATTGCTGACAATGTTGGAGACAATGTTGGAGACGTAGCAGGCATGGGGGCAGATTTATTTGAATCATATTCCGGCTCAATTATTGCAGCAATGTCTTTAGTGATCGTTGCTACATTGGCTTGGGAAGGTAGGCCTGATTATAGAATCTTAGGCTATTATCCTTTATTAATAATGGCTATTGGAGTCATTTCTTCTATTATTGGAACTTTTTTAGTGAGAACAAAAGAAGATGCTGATATGGGAACATTACTTTGGGCGCTTAGAAAAGGTATTTTTGGCTCAGGCCTTATTGTTGTAATTGGTGCCTGGATTCTGACTAATCAACTAAATTTGGATATGAATCTATTATGGGTTGTCGTTGTAGGTTTGATCGCAGGTAATATTATTGGTCTAGCGACTGAATATTATACAGCGTATGAGTATAAGCCTACTCAGAATCTTTCAGCTCAAGCTGAAGCAGGAGCTGGCCCAATAATTATTGGTGGATTGTCAGTTGGTATGCTTTCAACAGTTGTGCCNGTTTTGACCTTATGTGCTGCTATTGCANTAACTTATAACTTAGCAGGCTTATATGGTATTGCNCTTGCTGCAGTNGGCATGCTTTCTACNTTAGGNATAACCTTAGCNTCTGATGCATATGGTCCNGTNGCNGANAATGCNGGTGGNATTGCTGAACAAGCAGGNNTNCCAGCAGAAGTNAGAGANCGTACNGATGCNCTNGATTCANTGGGTAATACAACAGCNGCNACTGGNAAAGGNTTTGCNATNGGCTCTGCAGTNTTNACNGCACTNGCNTTAATGGCAACATANACTCAAACNACTGGTATTACTTCAGTNGATCTNCTAAATTATAANGTTTTAATNGGNCTNTTNNTTGGNTCNNTNATGCCTTTTGTATTNAGNGCATTAACNATGGGTGCAGTNGGCAAAGCTGCAATGGNAATGGTTGANGAAGTNAGAAGACAATTTAGAGAAATGCCNGGNATNATGNANGGNACTNAAAANCCNGATTCNAATNNNGCTGTTGATATTGCNACAACTGGAGCAATNAANGANATGATGATNCCNGGNNTNATTGCTATNGCNACNCCNATNATNNTNGGNNTTNTTNTAGAAGCAGANGCANTAGGAGGNTTNCTTATNGGNTCTATTGGNTCNGGAGCTTTNCTAGCNTTGATGATGGCNAATGCNGGNGGTGCATGGGANAANGCTAAGAAATTTATNGAACTTGGNAACAGTGGNGGNAAAGGCTCNGANGCNCANAAAGCAGCAGTNGTAGGAGATACAGTNGGNGATCCNTTTAAAGATACTTCTGGACCTTCAATCAATATATTGCTTAAGCTGATGGCAATTGTTGCAGTTGTCTTTGGTCCTTTGTTTCTCAGCTAAATAATTCATAAATAAGGGTTATAACCTTGAATGACAAACAAGTAACTTTCGATGATTTAGTATCATTATCAAAAAGAAGAGGGATAGCTTTTCCCTCTTCTGATATATATGGTGGCATTCAATCAACATGGGATTATGGGTATCTTGGCACAGAGATGAAAAGAAACATTAGGGAACTATGGTGGAAGAATGTTGTTCAGAAAAGAGATAATGTTTTTGGTATCGAAGCAGCAATCATTACTAACCCAAGTGTTTGGGAAGCATCAGGCCATGTCTCCAATTTTACTGATCCATTAGTTGATTGCCTAGAATGCAACGGTAGATTTAGAGCAGACCATATTGTTGATGATGTATGCCCTGAATGTAGAGTGAAGACAAAATTTACTGATGAAAGAAATTTTAATTTATTATTTAAAACATATGTTGGGCCAGTAGAAGATGATGCAAATATTGCATATCTTCGTCCTGAAACAGCTCAAGGCATGTTTGTAAATTTTACTAATTATCAAAATACAATTCGCAGGAAAATACCATTTGGGATTGCGCAAATTGGTAAATCATTTAGAAACGAGATTACTCCTGGACAATTTATTTTTCGTACAAGAGAATTTGAACAAATGGAAATGGAGTTTTTTTGTGCTCCTGAAGAATCGAAAAAATTTCATGAGTATTGGAAAAAAGAAAGAATGGATTGGTACATTAATGAATTACAAATTCCTGAATCAAAGCTTCGATTGCGTGATCACGAAAAAGATGAACTAGCTCATTATTCTGATGCAACTGCTGATATTGAGTTTAATTTTCCCTGGGGTTGGGGAGAATTGGAAGGCATTGCTCATCGGGGTGATTTTGATCTGTCTGCGCATGCAACAGGGTCTGGCAAAAAAATTACTGCATTAAATATTGAAAATAATGAACATTTTATACCTCATGTTATTGAACCCGCTGTAGGTGTTGATAGAATACTTTTTGCAATATTATGTGCTTCGTATGATGAAGAGCAACTGGAGAACGGAGACAGCAGGATTCTTCTGAGACTGCCAGAATCTATTGCTCCAATCCAGATTGCTGTTTTGCCTTTATCAAAAAAGGATGAACTCGCTCCAATTGCAAAGAATATTGTAGAAGTTTTGCGTGAAAAATTTAGAGTTGAATATGATGAAACTCAATCAATCGGAAAAAGATATCGTAGACAAGATGAGATCGGCACTCCTTATTGTGTTACATGTGACTTTGATTCACTCGATGATCAAGCTGTAACTGTACGATTTCGAGATTCAATGAAACAAGAACGTGTAAAAATTGGCGATTTGAATAATTACTTTAGTATGAAAATGAATGTTTAATTTATGACATCAATTAAAAAACCTTTAAAAGTTTTTCACACTTCAGATATTCATTTAGGTGCATATGACAAAAAAAGCGGTAGATTTTCTGAAGCCAATAAAATCAAACAAGAAAAAAATTTCATTCGTCTTATTGATATTGGAATCGCAAGTAATGCTGATGTTTTTTTGATTCCTGGAGATTTATTTGATAACGCTCGAGTTGACCAAGAAACTTTAGAACTATTTGCTGAACAAATTAAGAGAATAGCTATTCCAACTATTGTTTCTCCAGGCAATCATGATCATGTTGGCCCTGATTCTGTTTTTGATCGTATTGATTTAACTGATATTGCAAAAAATTTATTTATTTTTCGTGATGTTGAAGGAAGCTCATTCATATTTGATGATCTCGGATTAAAAATATGGGGTAAGGCTCATACTGAGCAGGTCCCAGACTTTAGGCCATTTTCGAATCCTCCAAAACGAGATTATGATGGTTGGTATATTTGTATGGGGCATGGACATTATATTCACCCAAATGCAGTACAACGTCATTCCTTTCATATTTCGGGACAAGAATTGATTGATTTGAATTGTGATTATGTTGCATTAGGTCATTGGGAGCAATATACGATTGTTGAGTCTGGCAATACTACTCTTGCTGCATATTCTGGTGCTCCAGAAAGTCTTGCGCATGAATCTGGAATTGGCGGGAAAGTCTTAATTGTAGAATTGATTCCAGAAAATGAAAAAAAGATTTCAGCAATATCTATCAGTGACTCTACTGCTTTAAATCAAGAAGAGATTCCTTTTTTAAAAGCAGATCCAAGTTATGTAGCTCCAAGTAGTTAATTAATTACTTGGCATTTTGGATCTTGCTGCATCTTTATCTTGAAACCATAAAGCATCAATTTCAGTAAAGATTGATTGGTCTTCCGGGACATCTTCTTCAGCAAATATTGCATCTACAGGACATGCAGGCTCACATGCACCACAATCAATGCATTCTTCTGGGTCTATGAAGAGCTTAGTATCAATATCTTCTTCAAAGTGAATACAGTCAACAGGGCAAACATCTACGCATGCTTTGTCCATTACAGTTAAACATGGTGAAGTAATTACATAAGTCATAATATTCCTTAAATCAATTAACATTAGTTTAGTGATTATTTTTTATAAACGCTATAATTAGGAAAAACAACCTTTTTTTGTAGGATTTGCTAATCTTTTTATTAGTAAATCCTTAGATTAAATATTAGCAATTACTTATTTTTTATTAGACTGATAATTTTTTTAAAAACATTCATTTTTTTAATTGGTTGCTCCTCATGATCATCTTCATTATTACTTTCGTAGATTAGAGTTAATTTATCTAATAGGACTCTTAAATCTGGCAAAATATCCAATGCTAAAGAATTTTGATTTTTGACTTGTGGATAATTATTTTCAAGCATAAATTGGAATTCTTTTATCATAGATTGACCGCTCAAGGCATATGATTTGAATTCATTTGTTATGCCCTTGCTATAATGCAATAGGTCTGCAAGATTCTGAATAGATAGCTCAATGCTGTTGAGTTGATTGCCTTGCATGCTATCAATTCTATCTTTTAATTCTGATAAGTTATTAAGTTTTTTGTTAATACTGCTTGTTCGGTTTATGTCAGGAAATGAACGTGCATACGTAATTACTAAAGAGATCATAATGCGCTCATCAGTATTGGCTGGCAAATTGATAGTTGTATCTTTTTTCATGGTAATGTCAATTCTACTAAATTAATTCCTTTAAATAATGCCCTGTTATAGATTTTTTAGATTTGGCAATTTTTTCAGGTTGCCCTTCAGCAATCAGGTGTCCGCCTTTATCTCCACCAACTGGCCCAAGATCGATAACCCAGTCTGCATTTTTAATGACATCCAAGTGATGTTCAATAATTAGAACTGTGTTTCCTTGATTTACTAATTCTTGTAACACTTTTAGTAACGAATTGATGTCTTCCAGTGCTAATCCAGTGGTTGGCTCATCTAAAAGATAGAGCGTGTGCCCTTTAGCGTTTTTTGATAATTCTGTAGCAAGCTTTATCCTTTGTGCTTCTCCTCCGGAGACAGTTGTAGCTGGCTGTCCAAGACGCATATAACCAAGACCAACATCATTTAATGTTTGCAATTTTTTTTTCACTCGAGGAAATGCTTCAAAAAACTCTAATGCTTCAGTAACTGTCATTGCAAGAACATCAGCAATGTTGCTACCGTTGAGTTCTATTTCAAGTGCTTCCTCGTTGTATCTTTTACCTTTACAAATTTCACATGGAATTGAGATATCAGGTAAAAATTGCATTTCAATAAGCACATAACCATCTCCAGAGCATGATTCGCATCTACCTCCTTTGACATTGAATGAAAATCGTCCAGGCTTATAACCTCGTAAATTTGCTTCAGGCAAGGATGCAAACATCTCTCTAATTGGCGTAAACATTCCTGTATATGTAGCAGGATTTGAACGAGGTGTTCTACCAATGGGACTTTGATCAATTCTAATGACTTTATTAATATTTTCAGCACCTAAAATTTTAGAATGTTTTCCAATAGTATCATTGGTTTTATAAAATTTTTGCCAAAGTGCTTTAGCTAAAATTTCATTAATTAACGTTGATTTGCCTGAACCTGAGACTCCCGTTACGCAAACGAAACTTCCAAGAGGGATTTCTACAGTAATATTTTTTAAATTATTTTCTTGGGCGCCTTGGACTGTAACAGTCTTTCCGTTCCCCACTCTTCGTTGCTCTGGAATGGGAATAGTGCGCTTTCCAGAAAGATATTGTCCTGTAATGGATCTTTGTTTTTTTGCAATTTGTTCGGGTTTGCCATATGCTACAATTTCTCCACCATGCTCGCCTGCTTTTGGACCTAAATCGACAACGTAATCAGCAGTCCTAATCATTGCTTCATCGTGCTCTACGACTACAATAGTGTTGCCTAGATCTCTTAATTGTTTTAAGGTTTTGATTAATTTTTCGCTATCGGCGGAATGTAATCCAATAGATGGTTCATCGCAAACATACAAAACACCAGTTAGCGCAGAGCCTATTTGAGTCGCTAATCGAATTCTTTGACTTTCACCACCTGCAAGGGAAGCAGACTCTCGATTTAATGTTAAGTAATCTAGTCCAACATTATTCAAAAAAGATAATCTATGCTCTAGTTCGATTATTATTTGCTTTGAAATTTCTTTCTGTGTCTTTGTTAATACTCCTTCAGTTTGTAAATATTTAATCCATGTAATTGCATCAGTGACAGACATTTTACTGATGGCACCTATATTTTGATCGCTAATTTTAACACTTAATGCTTCTTGCTTAAGCCTATCGCCNTTACANCTNNTGCATGTCTTTACCAATCATAAATTTTTCTAANANAACNCTNTCACCTTCNGCTTCTNTATANCTTCTTTCTAAATGNGATATNATNCCTTCCCAAATAAANGANTANCTTCNNGTACTNCCNCNNCGTCTTCTNTAGNTNATNTCAACNCGNGTATTTGATTCTCCNNATANNAATATTTCAAAATTCTTTTTTGANANTTTTTTTATNGGNTCATTNACTGAAAAACCAAATGNATTNCCTNCAGCTGAGATNCGNTGNTGCATATATCCACGNGTTCTTTTNATGCCNCTAATNCCNTTNATACCNCCTTCNGCNATAGANAGNNTATCNTCNGGNATNAATAAGTCTGGNTCTANAATCATTTGCTTNCCTAATCCTGAACANGTNNTACATGCNCCNTGCGGACTATTAAATGAGAAATTTCNNGGTTCNATTTGTGGNACAGANTANAGNGACTCTAGNCATTNACTGCANGCNTAATTTTCACTATAAAANGTTTCTGNANCATNNGANNGNAGATAAATCATTGTNCCTTGNCCAAGCTTNAATGCTTGNTCTANNGANTCAGATATTCTAATCGNTCGNTTCTTTNTCNCTNGNNTTTTTAGTNGGNAGNTGGATTCTNTCTACTACAATNTCAATGTCNTGCCATTTATAACGATCNAAAATNATNTCTTCNTCAATNTCTCTGATTTCNTTATTAANNCGNACACGAATAAANCCAGATTTTTTAATATCNAANAGNAGTTGTTTNTGNTCTCCTCGTTTATGCGTGATNAGCGGGGCAAGAATNCTNCCCTTTGTGCCAGCTTGCATTTGNATNAACTGNTCTAAAATTTCTTGNTTNCTAAGTTTTTCTATNGGNACGTTNCAATTNGGNCAAAANGCAGTNCCNATTCTTGCNAANAGNAATCTNAANTANTCATATATTTCNGTNACAGTTGCNACNGTNGATCNNGGNTTTTTNGANACNCCTTTTTGNTCAATNGATATTGCAGGAGATAAGCCTTCTATGCTTTCAACNTTNGGTTTTTCCATTAANCCTAAAAATTGACGNGCNTAAGCAGACANTGATTCNACATACCTTCTTTGTCCTTCTGCATAGATNGTATCAAATGCAAGNGANGACTTACCTGAACCNGANAGNCCNGTNATNACAGATAGNGCNTTATGAGGAATNNTTACATCAATATTTTTTAAATTNTGNTCTTTNGCNCCTTTAATAATGATTTTTTTNTGCAACATGCTATTAATTTATTCTCCAGCAGAATAATATAATTCANGTTGTATGCCCGCAATGGNGGATTCAATAAGTTTCGAAACTATATTTTATAAATATTATGAAAGGATCTTATGCAAGCATTATCAGGCATGAGAGTNNTAGAAATTTCNCAATATGAAGCAGGNCCTACTTGNTGTCAGNTNTTAGCATGGCTTGGNGCNGAAGTTATNAAAATTGAACANCCTGGTGGTGAGCCAGGCAGACATGTNCTNGGTGATGGNTCNTATAATGANCAGTATTTTTNNAATTATAANAGNAATAAAAANAANATTGTTATNGATTATAAAAANNCACANGGNANAGAAGTTATNAATNAATTNATANCNNANTCAGATATNTTAGTTGAAAANNTAGGACCNGGAGTNATGGANANTTANGGNCTTGGATATGATAACGCTTTAAAGCATAACGAATCAATAATTTATGCAAGCATTAAAGGNTTTGGTTTGTCTGGNCCACTTGCTAATTTCAAGTCATTTGATCCACTAGCTCAATCTGCCGCNGCTTTGTTTTCTTTGACTGGAGAANTNGATGGCANGCCAATGAGGACTGGAGGCACTTTTGCNGATACATCAGCTGGCATGATTACTGCTTTAGCTGTAACAGCNGCNTATGTNCAAAAAGTTAAAAATAAAATTGGNCAACATGTCGAAATATCTATGCAAGAAGCAGCTTTGCAGTTTATAAAAACTGTAGGAGTATTAGATGGGCAATGGGGAACAGGNGTAACTGGTAGACGTGGATACGGTGCTGGTGCNCCCANCGATATGTTNCAGTGTGATCCTGGTGGANCAAATGATTATATCTATATGCTTATTGGTACCTCAAGGATGTGGGATTTACTTTGTACAACTATGGATAGATTAGATTTGTTAAACGATCAACGTTTTCTTACNAACGATTTACGAAANGAACATACTGCTGAATTGCATCTTGAGATTGAAAAATGGACTATGCAAAGATCAAAATTTGATGCTATGAATACNCTTGGCAACGCAGGNATTCCATGTTGTGCTATTTATGACACTCTTGATGTNTTTAATGATGAACATTTGNATCAACGTAATTTTATTCAAAAATTAGAACGCNACGGCAAAGAATATCCAATTCTAGGNCAACCNTTTAAAATGTCACAATCTAGNGTAGAAATTGAGCTNGCATCATCGCTTGGAGAGCAAACGAAAGAAGTTCTACGTGATATACTAAATTTTGAAGAATCCAAAATAAATGATTTATATGAATCAAAGGCAATAGAATAAAATTTGATNGGAGAAAATGATGGCTATGATTTCTGGAGCAAAGGCAATTGCCATATGTTTAAAAAAACAAAATGTGAAATATGTTTTTGGAATTGTNGGAGTGCCTGTCACAGCTATTGCNGAAGAATTACAAAATGAAGGTGTNCGTTTTATAGCGATGCGCAATGAACAAGCAGCATCATATGCTGCGCAAGCAGCCTCTTATTTACTNGGCTCTCCTCAAGGATGNTTAGTGGTATCTGGACCCGGTGTAACGAATGCTATTTCAGGNCTTGCAAATGCACAAATAAATAAGTGGCCTATGTTTCTTATTGGTGGTGCATCGCCATCGTTTCAAAGTAAAATGGGCGCGTTTCAAGAAGAGAAGCAGCTTGAATCTGTTGCACCGTTTGTTAAATTTTATGCAAANATTGACAGCGTGGATAGGATTCCCTTTTTTGTTGAAAAAGCTATTCGCACTTCTTTGTATGGAGAACCTGGGCCAACATATTTAGATATTGCATCAGACATTATTGACGGAGAAGTTGATGAGGAAATTATAAAAAACATGCCTGCATTAGCTCCTNTACCAAAATCTCAAGCTTCNNTTCAAAGTATTGAGCATGCTGTTAAAGTTTTACAAGATGCAAAAAAACCTCTAGTAATTGTTGGTAAAGGGATGGCATGGGCGCGAGCAGAAAAAAGCTTGCGTAAATTAATTGATATATTGCAGATGCCATTTTTACCAACACCTATGGGCAAGGGTGTTGTTGATGATATGCATGAATTGAATGTTAGNCCAGCGAGAACTCTTGCTTTACGAGAAGCAGATGTNATATTNCTCATGGGCGCACGATTAAATTGGATGTTGCATTTTGGGAAGCCACCAAGATTTAAAGATGACGTNAAAATTATTCAACTTGANATATCAGCTGAAGATATAGGTGATAACATCCCAACNGAAGTTGCCTTNCTTGGAGATGGCGTTAATNTCATNACGCAGCTTNTAGATCATATAAATGAAGAAAAAGTAGTATTCAAGAAACAAGATGNTTGGTTCAAAGCNTTAGATGANAAAATTGCATCTAACAAATCTCAGATTGAGGATATGCTTNCAGATTCATCTGAAAAAATGAATTACTATCATGCATTTAAAGTTATCAAAGATTTAATACCTGACGATGCAATTGTAGTGAGTGAGGGNGCTAATACAATGGATATCGGCAGAACNCANATGCATCACTCTGAGCCACGAAAAAGATTGGATGCTGGNACACANGGAACAATGGGCGTAGGACTTGGTTTTGCAATTGCTGCNGCATTAGCTGAACCAAACAAACGAGTTATTGCTGTTGAAGGTGATTCGGCATTTGGATTTTCTGGTATGGAAGTTGATACTGCCTGCAGATATGATTTNCCTATNATTTTTATTATTTTTAATAATGGCGGNATTGGCAGTGGGTTTGATAATAAAAGAGATAAAAAAGGTGAAGAAAATGTTAGTGCACTTTCCCATACTGCTCATTACGAAACTATGGCAGAAGCTTTTGGTGGAGANGGATATTTTGTTGAAAATGCTGATCAGTTTAGAGAGGCACTTGCGGAAGCTTTATCCAAAAATAATACAACNGTGATCAATGTGGCTATTGATCCTATGGCTGATAGAAAGAANCAGGAATTTGCCTGGAACAGAAGAGANAAAATGGACTAATGTTATCGNAGAAGGAGCTTNGAGATGACAAATAAAAATGCAGATATTGTAAGAGAAAAATTAGCAAAAAAAGAATTNATTGCTATGCCAGGTATTTTTGACATGATTTCTGCAAAAATTGCNGATCAATTTGATTTTGAATGNTTATATATGACTGGCTATGGAGCAGTATCTTCCTTGTTAGGTTTACCTGATGCNGGATTAGCAACTTACACTGATATGGTTGGTAGAGTTAAGCAAATTACAATGGTCACTTCAACCCCTTTAATTGCAGATGCTGACACAGGATANGGNGGATTATTAAATGTTGAGCATACTGTTCGAGGGTATGANGATGCAGGAGCCATGGGATTGCAATTAGANGATCAAGAATTTCCTAAAAAATGTGGNCATGTTGATGCAAAAAGACCAATCATTACTCTAGAGGATGCAGTTAATAAAATAAAAGTAGCAGACGCAAGTCGTTCTTCTNCAGATTTTTTAATTGTGGCTAGAACNGATGCTTATTCAGATTATGGTTTTGCAGAAGCNTTAAAACGAGCTGAAGCATATGATAAGGCTGGNGCTGANATATTATTTGTTGAGGGNCCTGAGTCCATAGAAGAAATGAAAGAAATAACAAGGAGTTTTGATAANCCNATTTTAGTCAATATGGCTGATGGGGGTAGAACACCTATCCTTTCTGCAAATGAATTNCAAGATATAGGNTTTGCAGCAGCAATTTTCCCNGCNACTGGATTTCTTGCTGCAGGTGAGGCGTTACGTCAATCATATGAATATCTGTATAANAATAAAAGNAGCAAGGATTTACATGTACCAATGCATGATTTTAAGTCATTTAGTGATTTAATGGGCTTTGATCATGTTGCTGCATTTGAAAAAAAATGGGCAGATNTTTAGTGTTCTTCAAACAGGACACCAAGTCCATNAATTTGATCTNNAATGCCAAGACCNCGTAATGTATACCAAGCATTTGCAACATTAATAGGTATGACTGGTATACCAAGCTGTTTTTCAAACGTCGGGAATATATCTACAGTTGATAAATTTGTGCCNACTTGTACAACAGCNTCAGTTTTTGAAGGATCAATTGATGATAATGCTTCAAATACATCACCGCGTGGCGTATGAGCAATTGATGTTGCTGTATCGCATCTTAAACCAATGATATCTACAATGTTATATCCTACATCCTTAAAGAACATATCAACGTTTTCATCNCCTACTGGTTGATATGGTGTAATAACTGTAATATTTTGNGCCCCCAATTTTTTTAATGCAGCGTCACATGCTTCTGCNCCTGTAAATAATGGCAAATCTCCAATTTGATCTTTAGTATTTTTAATAAATTCTTCATTTCCCTCTATGCCACCCCAAAATGTTTCTGCGCTCATACCCATCATGATTGCAGTTGGCTCNCAGGTTAAAATNTCTCTNACGGAGACAGGAATTTCTTGTCTAATTAATTCTAAGAAATGTATAAATGCATCGTCTGATTGTAAGTTTGGNGCTTCAACAAAAAATCTTCCNGGATGCCATGTGACTCCTGGTAGATTAATTTTTTGAAGGTCATATTCTACAGCNGTATTTGTTGATGGAATAATGACACCAATTCTAGCTCTGCTACCTATNTAATTTTCCATTGCTAAACCAGTAAAGGGACTAACCATAATGACCTCCTAGCCGGAAATTTATTATAACATAGTTGTCTTTTATTTGTTTATCTTAGTGATGTATTGTATAACGTCATTACTATTGACTATGTCTCCATACTTGCTGTTTATTTCGAAGAGACTTAATTCATGTGATTCAGCACTTCGATCTCCAACACAATCTTCAACTANCATAGGCCTGATATTATAACTAATACAATCTACTACACTNGCACGAACGCATCCTGATGTAGTGCATCCCGTAATAATCAATGTATCAATATTTAGTTCATTGAGTAGTTGTTGTAAATTAGTATTAAAAAATGCAGAAGCTTGTTTTTTTTGAATAACTATTTCATTGCNTAGTGGNNTTAATTCTTNAACAATTTCACTTTGTTTTGAATCTAGGGTTTGNTCAAGCAATGCTGGAGCTTTTTGTGCGAATAATAGANNTGCATCTNTTTCACGATCTAAAATTACTTTGGTATAGAAAACAGGCANNTGNTTATTTCGAAANAAATCTAGNACNNCTTTNGTATTTTGAATTGCATCAGNGATATTNCCTCCTCCAAGAATNGCTGGGTCAGCAAAACTNTTTGTAAAGTCGACAATAAGTAANGCNGGATTAAGTCCGTANCCTATTTGATTGCCAAAATTTTGNTNNTGATAAATTTCACGGTTCATAATGTTATTTCTGTTGCTCGTTTTAATGCATTAAACATTGACGATTCAAGTAAGTATTCTTTTGTTTTATCTTTATCATTAATAATGCTGAGCCACTCAGCATTTCGCTGCTCTTGATCCGATTGTTTATTAGCCATCAACATCTTCCTATTACGCTCTGTGCTTTTNTGGACGTACTCTATTGCAATGGTTTTTCTTTGTTTTTCATAAAGATTAAAAAGATCATCTTNATTCTNTGCTGTACGATGTAAAATTTTATCAACTAAGTTCCAGGCATCATGAATACCACCATTCATTCCCATACCACCTAANGGGTTGTTAATATGAGCGGAATCTCCNGCNAGAAAAATATTACCTACTCGATAACTTGCTGCAACTCTTTGATGTACTCGATATATTGACTTATGCATTATTTCATACTCTTGTTCTCTTGATAGAAGTTGTTGCAATTGCGTGTTAGCAGCAACATCGGACATTAATTCTTCATCAGATCTATCTTGATACATAGGGAATAATACNCGCCAATAATTTTTATTNCGCAGTAATACTAACCATTCTGATGGATCNCTCACATAATTAATTTCACTTAAATTTTCCATATGGTCTTCAAAGAGGAATGGCGTTGTAATAACCCAAAATTTTTCTGGAATTGTAAATCCTTCAAATTCAATTGCAAGTGATTTTCGAACAGCACTATCTGCGCCATCTGCTGCTATCAAAATATTACCATGAAGNGTCTGTTCGCCATCTGGTCCCCATGTGAGNACTTTAATGCCATCAGCATCTTCTCGAGCTCCAATAACTTGGNGCTCAAAGAAAACTTCTGCATTGGGCATATTTTGTAATTTTGCATAAATTTTTTCAACCAGTTGCCATTGCTCTATTTGTACTCGAAAAGGGAAAGGGGTAACATCATCAAGTACCGANAGGTCAAAAATNGCTATNGGACCCTTATTTCTNTCTCGAAATTGCCAATANGGNGCAACCAATCCATCAGNNATTAATTCATCTGTAAGANCTAGTTCATCTAACATTTCTAAAGTCGGNGGATGAAATGTTGATGCGCGTAAATCTTTGGGAAAAACTTTCCCNGCCTCTAATACTGTTACNTTNANACCATTTTTTGCTANCTTNAGTGCAGCNACCATGCCAACAGGTCCTGCNCCTGCAATTATAATGTTATCGTTTTTCATATGTATCTCATTCTANAGTATTTATTTTTTTGTCTTACTATATTAGCTTAATTACACGCAGTTTATTACTACAAGCATGTATAATAAATAAAAATAAAGGGGTAATAATGAGTTATGTTTATTCACCAATTNCGGATCGTNGTCCTTTAAAATTTCCTAANNNTAAGTCTTTAGCNCTTATTATTACGTTCAATCTTGAGCACTGGGATATGACAAAAGATACNGATGAACCATATTATGCAGGTGGACCNCCCGTTATNCCTGATTCTTTACCNGGTCGNGTGTTGGATGTTCCAAATTTTAGCTGGCGAGAATANGGTCAACGAGTTGGCATATGGCGAATGATTGATGTTATGGATGAGTTAAACGCTCATGCTAGTTGCACTATGAATGCTAAGACTGGGATTGAACGNAAGCAGATGATTGATGCNGCAAACAGNAGAGGCTGGGANTTGGTNGCNCATAATTATGANCAAGGAGANTTGCTACCNAATTATTTCGATGACAAGAAGGCTGAACAGCAACTTATACGAGAAACACTTAAAGTATATAAGGAAGTTGTTGGACGTCCTGCTAAAGGNTGGCTCTCATCATCTTTACGNAGCACAGAAAATACACCTGATATCCTTGCNGAAGAAGGATTATTATTTCTTACTGATTATATGAATGATGACCAGCCCTATTTAATGAAAACNGCAACCAATCCACTAGTCAGTATTCCTTATTCAGTGGAAATGAATGATTTTACNTTATTTCATAGACGNGGAATGACAACTTCTCAAGTTTTAGAATCTTATAAAGAGCAATTTGATGTTTTACTTGCNGAAGGGCAAACATCAGGNCGCATGATGAATCTTGGGTTGCATCCACATATTTCNGGTCATCCNTATNGGATTCGAGCTTTACGAGAATTTGTAAAATATGCACAAGCNGCTGANGGAGTNTGGTGGACAACNAGAGAAGAACTCGCTGAATGGTATATTAATGTTGCAGATGATCATTTTGATCATCAAGTATGATTGAAGAAACAAATGACTGTAGAATTTTTTTCTGATTGCGAACAAGCTGTATCAATAATAAGTGACAATGCATCAATTATGGTAGGGGGATTTGTATCTGCTGGTTCACCAAGCAATCTTATTATGGCTTTACATAACGCAGGACCATCCAAATTGACTGTTATGGCTAATAATGTTGGTCTAGGTGATAAATTAGATATGCTTTGTGCTAATAAACAAGTTGCAAAAGTTATTGCTACATTCGCAATTCGTGCATCTGGTGGTCGCAAAAGCCATTTTGAAGAACAGTACCATAAAGGAGAAGTTGAGCTAGAGCTTGTCCCACAAGGCTCTTTTGCTGAACGAATTAGAGCAGGTGGTTCTGGTATTGGTGGATTTTTAACTCCTACTGGTATCGGTACAATGGTTAGTCAAAATAAAGAGATTATTAATGTTGACGGTAATGATTTTCTTCTGGAAAGACCACTGCAAGCTGACTATGCTTTGATAAAAGCATACAAGGCAGATAAAAATGGTAATTTAATCTATAGAGGTGCTAGTAAGAATTTTAATGAAGTCATGGCTACGGCAGCTAAATGTGTCATAGTAGAAGTCGAAGAAATTGTTGAAGTAGGTGCGTTTGAGCCTTCCAATGTTGATACACCAGGAATATTTGTAGATCGTATCGTGCAATGTGATCCTATAGAAATACGGTGGTCATGATGCCTGATGGATTATCAAGAGAACTTATTGCAATGCGGGCAGCGAAAGAACTTAAGGATGGCATGTTCGTCAATTTAGGCATTGGATTGCCAACTTTAGTATCTAATTTCATCGAGGATCTTGACATCACTCTACAAGCTGAAAATGGCATATTGGGTTATGGTAATATCCTTGAAGAAGATTTTGATCCAGATTTTATTAATGCTGGTGGTCAGCCAGTTGATATTTTGCCAGGAGCTGCTTTTTTTAATAGCGCACAATCGTTTGGTATGATACGGGGAGGACATATTGATGTAGCTATTTTAGGAGGATTACAGGTTGCGCAAAATGGAGATTTAGCAAATTGGTTTGTTCCTGAACGTGGCGGAGGTAGTATTGGTGGAGCAATGGATTTAGCCGTAGGTGCAAAAAAATTAATCATTACGATGGCACATACAACAAAAAATGGTGAATCAAGAATTTTACAAGAATGCAGCTATCCGCTTACAGCTCAAAAATGCGTAGATCTTATTGTTACAGACCTTGCTGTTATTAAATGCGAAGAAGGTAAATTAAACTTATTAGAAACTGCACCAGGTGTAACTGTTGAAGAGGTGATCTCTTTAACTGAAGCAAATTTAACCATTGATACAAACATCAAAGAAATGAGTCTTTAATTATGGATACAAAACTTGAACAGCCTGTTTTATTAGAAAGCGTGCGAACGCCAATCGGTTCATTTGGTGGTTCGCTTAGCACAATACCAGCATCTGATTTAGCAGCATTAGTGTTAAAAGAAGCAGCAAAGCGTTCCTCCGTTGATATTGCAGATATTGAACAAGTGATATTGGGTTGCGTAGGTCAAGTTGCTGAGGATGGGTATATTGCTCGTCACGCTGCCATTAAAGCGGGACTTGCAATTGGTTCAACAGCTTATGCAGTGAATAGAATTTGTGGTTCAGGCCTTGAAGCAATTAATTCTGCTGCGCGATGGATAGAGCTAGGTGAAGCCCAATATATTCTTGCTGGCGGCGTTGAAAATATGAGTTTGATGCCATATTACATACGTAAGGGAAGATATGGATATAAATATGGCGATGGCGCACTTGAAGACGGTACATTAGATTTATTAACTGATCCTTTTGAAGGCTATCCAATGGGTATGACCGCGGAAAACGTTGTGGAAAAATATGGTATCACAAGAGAGCAGCAGGATGAATTTGCTTTTTATTCCCATGAACGAGCAATTAGTGCACAAAAAAATAAATATTTTGATAAGGAAATTATTCCAGTTAAAATACCAGGAAAACAAAAAGTCATTTTTGCAACTGATGAGCATGTACGTCAAACAAGCGTTGAAAAGCTTAGCTCGTTGAGACCAGCTTTTAAAGAAAATGGTTCTGTAACTGCTGGCAATGCATCAGGAATTAATGATGGAGCTGCAGCTGTCGTTTTAACAACTGAAAGTAATGCACAAAAGATGAAAGCTCCAAGATATTTTCGTCTAATCAGTAGAGCCGTTTGCGGAGTTGAACATTCAATTATGGGCACTGGTCCAATTCCTGCAATAAGTCAGGCTCTAGAACAAATTAACATGTCAGTCGATGAAATGGATGTGATAGAATTGAACGAAGCCTTTGCCGCTATTGCGCTTGCTTGTGCATCAGATTTGAAAATTGATCTCAAGCGCATGAATCCAAATGGCGGTGCAATAGCTCTTGGTCATCCCATTGGTGCGACTGGTGTAATATTAACTACAAAAATGATGCATGAATTAGATCGCATAAAAGGCAAGTATGGTCTCGTCTCCCTTTGTATTGGAGGAGGGCAAGGTATTGCTGCTGTATTTGAACGCGTTGAACAGGATTAAATATGTCTGTTAGTCAAGAATTGGCTCAATTTACACATGGCCTTGAATATCATGACCTACAAGTTGATGTTGTCGATAAAGTAAAAGCAATTATCTTGCATGGGTTATTTATTGGTTTGTCTAGTGTACATGAAGATGATGCACAATTAGCTGCAAAACTTGCTACTTCTTTAAGTGACGATCAAATAGGCAGTGCACATATCCTTGCAACTGGCATGCAGGCAGGTCGTTTAAATGCAGCCTACGCAAATTCTATTTTAATACATTTACGTGGACAGGATGATTCCTTCCGTATGTTGACGCATCCAGGCTGCACTATCATTCCTGCTGCATTCGCAGAATCAGAAGGACGTTCTATAAATGGAAAAGAATTCTTGACTGCTGTTGCTGCTGCATATGAGGTGCATTGTCGTCTCAGCCGTGATACCGTTCCTTCTGCTCAAAATCAAGGGTTTCGCTCCTCAGCTCTTTTTGGTATTTTTGGCCCAGCAATTGCAAGTGCAAAAATACAATCCTTATCATCAGAACAAATTGCTAATACATTAGCTCTTGCAGTAAGCTTTGCTTCAGGCAATCTTCAAACTAGTCATGAAGGCACTAAAGAGATGACTTTTCAAGAAGGAATTGCAACTCAGAACGGGATGATGGCATCTCGTATTGCAGGTCTTGATGTCAATGGAGCAGTGGAGTGCTTTGAAGGACCAGCTGGATTTCTACGAATTTTTACAGGCATTGAAAACGGCAGATTGAATGGTAGCTTTGATAATCAAACTGAATTTGATTTGATTACTATTACTGAAAAATTGGGTGTAGAATGGCGATTACATGATGTCACAATGAAAATTTATTCTGGGGCTGGATTTGTCCAACCAGTGATTGATGGTTGTGCGGCACTTGCCATTGAGCATGATATAGATCCTGCATCAATTGAAAATATACATATTGAAATGAATGAATGGGAAACGGTTTATCCATCACCTAGGTATCCTAGGCCAGGATGGGGTGGTACAGATGAATGGAAAAATGCACATTTTGCTGCATCAGCAATTGTTAATAGAGGCTATGAATCAACTGGGAGACGATTGTCATATGGAGACAGATCATCATTTGAAGAGTTACCTGAAGTGCAACGATTGACCAAGCTAGTTACTGTAGAAAAAAGTGATAGACCTCAGTATGGTCCTAAAATTTCAATTTCATTGAATGATGGTAATAAGCATACTATTTCAATGACTGGTGATGAATTTAAGTGGAATTTTACTATGGAAAAAGATCGCATTCAAGCAGTGTATCCTGCATTACCTTTTGATAAGAGTACTGCAGAGGACATCATTGCTCAAGTAGAGAACTTGGAGTCCCTTGACAATATTGATACTCTTATTCATTTATTGCTTAGCAGGTAATTATTCGATCACTTGATCTTTTTTTAACTGATCAATTTCTTCCCATGTGTAGCCAGCCTGCTCAAGATATATTTCTGTAAAATCTCCTAATTCTGGGGGAGGACCAGCAAGTTCGGTTGGTTGACCTCCGAATTGTATAGGACAACCCACGGTAGTTACTGAACCATAAAATGGATGGTCTAGTGTAGTAATATATCCATTATCTTTTGCATGGTCATCATTTAATATGTCATCGTAATCTTGTACACGTGCATAGATCACATCTTGTTCATCAAAGATTTTACTGATATCTGCATATGAATATTTTGCAAATTCAATTTCTAGTTGTGCGTTAATTTCATCAAGACCTGCTCGTCTTGTTTCATCATCAGGGAATTTATCTGAGACTTCTGGGATATCTAAAGCATGACATAATCGCTTGAATCTAAACATATCGACTGAACCTATTACAAAATAGTCATCTTTGCATTCAAAGACTCTCCAGATACCATTTTTACTTGCAACAGGATGCCCAGTTTCTCCTCGTCCACTTTTAATACCGGTCATAGCATAAGTTGTTAATTCCCAGGTTTGCAAAGCAAGCTGTCCTGCATATAAAGATACGTCGACTTGTTCACCTTCACCTGTTTTTTCTTTTTTTACTAATGCTGCTAATATGCCGGAGCATAGTAAAATTGCTCCTGTTTGATCTGCAATAGATGCCGCAGCTGGAGTAGGTGGGTGTCCTTCAAATCCAGTTTTACCCATGATGCCTCCCATTGCCTGGCCCATAATATCGACACCTGGCTTACCTGCATATTTACCTAGAGGGCCAAAGCCCGTAGCATTTGCATAAACGATTCCCGGGTTTATCTTTTTTAGTGATTCATAATCAAGATCAAACTTATCCATAACTCCTGAACGAAAATTATTAACGACTACATCAACTGTCTTGACTAATCGGTGAATAATTTCTTTGCCACCAGGTTTTTTTAAGTCAACAACAACACTGCGCTTGCCTCTGTTGTGTGCAACAAAATACCCTAATGGAAATGCGCCTGGTTCACCTGGGGGGAAGATATGTCTGCCTCGTTCACCACCTGGTGCTTCTATCTTTATAATTTCAGCTCCCATATCTGCCATTAAGGTTGTACCATATGGTCCTTGTTGAGCCCATGTAAAATCAAGTACCCGTACTCCTTCTAATGGTTTCGTCATGCTGATTCCTTTCAAAAAATATGCTTAGTTCATCCAATGGATGAACTAAGCATTAAATATGTAATTGCCTCTATCAAAGAATATTTATCGATGATAGAGGCGGCACATTACACTAGATAACATAGACCACCTCCCCTCGTTGAATTGTCTGATAAATTAACAATAGCAATAGATAAGTTTTTTTGCAACTAGACTTTTTTGATAACGTTAATAAGGTAAGATTGAGTTATGATCCAAAGCGCGGTTATAAATTATATTTTATAGAATTAATTATTAAATGAAGTTAATTATTCCTGTACTACTCATGTGCAATATATTGCTTGTTGGATGTAGCCCTTCAGAAGATCTGTCTCATCTTATGGATGTTGTCTATTTGCCAACGCATTATGAACAGATTTCCGGCATATGTGATCCAACGCATGTTGATCCGCAGATTGGCTTGTGGTCGCGTAATGGCGCACAGCATATTGTTGATGAAAGCCTGACTGTATTTGATCCGGAAGTTATCTTTGCTGATGAAACTACTACGATGTATCGTACATTCTCACAAGGCAGTCAAGATATAACAAAATCTATCGCGGTAATGGATCCTGCTAAATTCAATAACATTGTCATTATATCATTGATCACTGTTATATTTGTTTTTGTGACTGTGCATGCATTTGTAGGTTTTAGTGCACTTGCTACGTTGCTTTTTGTTACTACAGCTGCATCAATTAGTGGTGTTATTTTAATCATTTTTGGACATAGTAATCTAGTTATAGAAACACACTTAGAGCCTGGCCTAGTTACAAATTCGCCTGAAAATCCAGCATTTTATACAAATCGTGCGAAGTTCTACGACACAGGAAAGAATGGTGATGTTGAGCGTGGAGATGGGGTTTATACAAAAACATGCATCAAGTCAATTTATGATTTTGATAGTTATGATAACAGCCTGACAATTTATGATGATTTGTCCCTACGAGTATTAAATCCAAATTTACGTGGTCAGCTACCCATTCAATTTATATCAGAATCAATAGCAATGACTGAATATGGCATCTTCGTTGCTTTGGGTCCTGATTATATGGATATTTATAAAGACTCATGGTTGATCAGTGGCCCAGAGAATTGTATTGGCTGTCATACTGCCTTTGAATTGGTTGGCGATCAGTTTGATTTCTTTGTTATTACTCCAAGAACTGGCGCTCCTGATTATGCATATTATATACGCGTTCATGATGGGGTAGGCGGTATTGGTATCCCAGAAGAATGGACAAGCCATGATTATATCTTCCCTGATAGAGCAAAGCATCAACGTCTTCAAGGAATGATATATATCAATGATTCAATGAATTGGGATCCCTTGAATCATGAATTAGGTCATTGGGTTGGCCTAGGGCCTCAAACTTTAGATTATCCTTCATCAGAAATCGCATGGAATTTCCCTGATGGTAGTCATTTACATAGTAATTCTACTGCAGAATCATTATTGTCTGAGCCTGTATGGAATACAAATAAATATTCTTATGTAACTGGCACAGGAAAAGAAGAGCCAGTGTTAATCAACGATATGAAGGAGAATATTTCGTTTGCTCGATTAGGCGGTAATCCAGAAGAAGGCTTTTACCTAGAACCTCGTGACCCACAAAATGTTGTTTATGACGATATATTCTTGTATATGATGGGCCTTTTGCCAGCAAATGAAGTTAATAAAACATATTGGCAAGTCAAAAATATACAATTAAGTGAGGAAACTAAATGTAGCTTTGATAATCGAAAGTTTTTTCAAGAAATTTGCGATGGACCGCAAATCCCTGTCTTAGTTGATGAGGCCATTGCTTTTGACATCGATTCTTTTATTGAAAAATTTGGTAATAGAATCAATAATGGAACAGCAATAACAGATACTTTTAGTATTGGATTTGTTCATGTATCTCCGCGACCGTTCAATGAAGCAGAAATTATTTTTCGTAGTTTTGCAATTCGTGATTGGGCGCGAACAGATGATGTGAGTAAAACAGAGGTAATAAATAATTATACATGGCAACATGTAACGCAAGGTACTGGCAAAATAAGAACTAATTTTATTGATGATTTACGTCAAGATGTAGCAGAATATGAAAAATGGTTAAACTATACTTATAATAGTGGCAAGTTAATAAGAAAAGAGTAAGTTATGACACCAGATAACGCATTGCAAAAATTATTAGATGGTAATAAGCGATTTGCTTCTCAAATTACTCAGAATAGAAATATTGCTGAAGAAATTGCATCGACTGTCGATGGCGTGGATGGATATGCAGCAGTGATTAGTTGTATGGATGCACGAGTTAATGCTGAACAAATTTTTGATACTAAGATAGGAGATATCTTTGTTCTGCGAGTTGGTGGTGGCGTGATCAATCAAGACATTGTTGATAGTATTGAAATAGCTATCAACATGACACAAGTAAAATTAGTGATCATGCTTGGTCATACAAAATGTGGGGCTATTGTAAATGCGACAAAAAACAAAGACAAAGAAGTCTCACAACTAATCGCAAAAGTTTTACCTGCTCTTGATGCTGTACCGGCATCATTAGGTGAGCCTTCATTGTCAAATATACCCTATCTTCGTAAAGCAGAAGAAATGCAAGTTGTTTTATCGGCGCAACAATTAGAAGAATCAAGCCCGCTAATCAGTAATCTGATCAATGAAAATCAATTGATGATTGCGAATGCAATGTATGATGTTGAAACTGGCAAAGTTACTATACTCGAAGCTAGCAGTTAAATTTATTGCCATTAAGAAATATTGAAAAAAGCAAAAAAAAATCGCATTCGTGGAAAAATGCGATAATCTATACTAGCACATTTTTTTATCATTTTGCAATAGTATGATATACATTTTTTATGTTTTTCTATTAATTCTATAGAAAATAAAGATGCTAACAGCTATGAGAAGTGTTGTTAATAATGGTATTAGAAAAACGATATTGTTTGTAGTCTCGTTTTTTTCAACAATTGTTTTATTTTGCTCTGATTTATCAAGTATTTCTACAGGAGTACTAGCCTCTTTTTCTTTTACTGGCTCTGTGTCATTTTTCGATTGCTGAGCCTTAGATGGTAATGTGTTGATATTTGGGGCAATAAGACAACTTCCTCCATTTTTTTGCTGGACGTCTCCGCTAATCACTATATTCCTGTTTTCTTCTTTATAACCGAGAGATAAAACAAAGTAACCTGATGCACGCGCATGAACTTGTATATTAATTGTTTGTGCTTCTTGAAATTGATTTGAGTTATATCTCAGTAAACGAATATAATCTGTTTGCGAATAGGGCTCATAAAAACTTGATCTAATTGTTGGTTGCAGCGTTTCTTGCAGTGATGGAATTGTAATATAAGGCAACTCTTCCTGAGGCATTGTATTTTCTGGAGCTTTATTCAATACTAACAAACCAATAGTTAGCCTTTCATTTGCAGGCAATCCCATTTCTATTGCAAAAACTTGATTAGAATCCGTGAAAGAAAAGTATAAAGCATGCGATACAGAACCGTCTCTAATATTTACTGTTGCTGCAGAAGAATTATCTTCAATGCATAAGGTAAATGGCTGATGTGCAGATACAATTTTCGGCATTGTAGCTATATATAGGACTATGAACGCGAAGAGAAATTTTTTAATAACTGACTCCTTGATGATTAAAATTATCACAAAGTCAGTTACACACAATATATATTATTTTTCTTTATAGTAGAGATGCTCTGAAAAGATAGGGTCAGTCATATTGATCATACTTTCCATTTTTACCTGTACTCGTTTTGCAAGGCCTTTTGGATGTNTGAAAATATAAAATTGTTGGTTCTCAATTCCTTCAAGCATAATATCCACTACATCATCTGCTTGCAGAACATCNTCTTTNTTTGGGGCATCTCCTTTAACNGTTANATAATCTCTTGTTTGNACAAAGGTGGGTACGAGGACTGATACCTGTATAGCTGACTCATCTTTTTTTAATTCATGAAATAATAATTCTGACAAACTCAANACCGCAGACTTTGATGATACGTATGGACTTTGTCCCCATTGAGTGCCAAAGGCAACACCAGAGCAAGTATTAATGATNTAGCGTTTTTTATTTTCATTAAGCATCATNGGTACAAATGCNCGAATCATATTCGCAATTCCCCAAAAATTGACATTAAACACTTTCTGCCAATTCTCACTTGAGATATCCCAAATTCNNCCTTTGTGNGCNCCTATNCCAGCATTATTACACANNATNTCGATGTTACCAAACGATGCTCGTACTTCATCAGCAAATTGATTAACTGCATCCTCATCAGCTATATCAACTTCAAATGGATGAAAATTATCTGGATGTTCAGATGTTNTTTTAGTNGCCTGCANGGCATCTTTATTGATATCTACACCTATTACTTGCATGCCTTGAGAGAGAAATCGATGTACCATAGCCTGACCAATGCCACTGGCCGCACCTGTTATACATGCTATTTTATTTTTTGTATCNATCATTGTATCAATTAGTATATCAATTATTTTAACAAGCTAACAAATTTTGTGTATGATAGTTGTCATGGATACAATATTNAATATTGAAATTATGCANATNATTCAGTTGTTNATTGCTATTTTTNTAGCGATCTGNNTGCTGCAATCAGGTGCTGATAAAATNATTGATTTCCAAGGCAATAAAGAATATTTTTNGGAACACTTNGCAAATTCACCACTTCATAAATTTGACTCNTTGTTATTNGTNTCATTAACAATTTTGGAATTATCTGGAGGACTCTTAGCAATTATAGGAATTATGCAATTTATTTTNTCTNNTACAACAGATATATTGCGATATGCTTTTGTCTTACANGCTTGTGTTTTTATTTGTTTATTTGCAGGGCAACGTCTTGCTAAGGACTATACAGGTGCTGCGATTCTTGTAAACTATTTTCTTTTAACAATATTAGCGTTGTTAACGTATGTGATTGGTTAATTATTGAAACAGTTTAAATGGCACGGNATNCCTGTNAATNTACCNNACTCATCGAAAGAATGGGCTTTTTTTGGAACGATTCTACTCATTGACNTCTTTATTGTGTTATATGTTGTTGTATTTGTGATTATAATGTAATTAAAAGAANTAACTGTGGGAATANCATTGAAAAAACTCTTTGTCATTATGTTGTGTNCAGTAATCATTGCATGTGGTGGTNATTTAACAAATAATCAATCTTCTTCCGATCAAAGGCAAACTTCTGAACAGAAGCAATCTTCCGATCAAAAACAACCTTCCGATCAAAGGCAANCTTCTGAACAGAAGCAATCTTCCGATCAAAAACAACCTTCCGATCAAAGGCAANCTTCNGAACAGAAGCAATCTTCCGATAAGCGACAAAGTANTTCAGNTCGTAATCAGAAGCAAGACGGTGGCCCTTATCAATGGGGAGGATCTGCANTAGATAAATTAATCAGTATTGATTTTAATGCGCCAAGTAAAGAATTTAAACAACAGCTAATTACGCATANAGGATTTCCTGAAGAACACCGTCAATTTTTTAATGAGGTTCATGCAAGCATTAATCAAGTAGTTGGCAGTTATCCAAATTATTTTTATATTGTTTACGATAAGGAGCGTTCTAACGAAGAGAATGAACCGATAATTCAAAAATTGAAAGATTTGAATTTTAAAGGTGGTAGATTGAGAACAGTAGCAGATGTACACGAAGAACGTAATTGTTTGACAGGTAGCAATACTGGTCAAAGTCGCACTGCTTCAACAAACCCAATAAGCATCTGCTTGGAAGATCTAAAAGAACTGACTTGGTATGGGCATCAATATGGTGATTCTAGCCTCGAAGAATTACAAAATGAGCCATGGAAGAATCTAACAAGATTAGCACTACATTATGCACATGAGTACTTTCATCATTATCAACGAGCACATTCATTGGACAGAGGACTCGACTATCAAGGAGATCGAGATAATCCTCGTACTACTGTCTATGCACCNCCATGGTGGACAGAAGGCGCTGCTGTTGCATTTCAAAATGCCTGGTTGCGACAACACTGGCAAGATATTTCTTTTTTTGATGGACAAACCTGGGAAGATGGCCTTGGTAATATTTCTATTGCCAGTGTAACTAACCCCTGGGCTTATAAAGAAATACGGCAAGCTATCATGGGAGGCCCTTCAGAGGGTAGGGGCAGAGATTGTACNCCCGATTTCACTATGGGNCCATGGACAGAACGATATGACACTGAACGTGCCCCTGATGCAGACAAATGTCCAGCGTTTATGATGGCTGCTCCTTATTTAGCAACGTTGACATCCTGGCAAACTGTTTGGATTGANATTCCCAGAGATTTTTATGATCTTGAATTAGGGTTCTGGGGTGCAATTGAAAAGTACACTGGTATGGATACTCAAACGTTTTATGATAATTTTAATGCATTTTTACGTGCGGGTGATCCGGAAGATGAACCGCCTGCTGGTTGGCAGCCACAACCAGGCCCATTTGCAGATTATGCAGATTTTTTTAGNATTGNATCGAGATCGAATTAGNATATGATGCATATCTTGACGAGCAANCCATTATTTTATTATTTAACGGCTCTAGGGCTTAGNTTTGTTATNGGCACTCTTCTTGAAGANNTANTAATTAGCACAGTTATTATTATGAGCATCGCTGTATTTTATATACGTCGTATTNGAACTCCAAAAAAATGTTCGAAATGCAATGAAGTGCATTAATCATTTATTNNCTACACAAAATTGATCTGATGTTATATTATTGTCAAACATTTAATTGTTTTCTTTGGAGGTTTTATGACAAACAGAAAATTAATAGGATGGATTCTTTTGGTTACAGCTCCTTTATCNGTAATATGCTGGTTTATGACTCCGGTCTCTAGTGCAGATCAGGCAGACACAATGGCAATGGTAATGGCTGCTGCAACAGATCCAGACGGTATGAAGATATGGGCACTACTTGCAATGGTCCTNACTCTTTTTTATGTTACAGGGTTCACACGATGGGCAAAGCATTTAGAATCAGAGTTTCTAGGTCCTTTAGCTTCAGTTGGCCGTTTACATATGAAGGTGGGNGTTGCAATTGCTGCTGGTGAAGCNGTATTGATGGGTGTATCAGCGAAAGCTGCTGCAGCCGGCGCACCAATGATGGCCACAGCAGCGGAATATTGGGGNGCATCAATTGGTTTTGGTTCAGCAGGATTTGGNATTNTNTTCCTTGGTACTGCTGTGATCAGNNTNATTGCNCTNATACAAAANGTTGGTAATANAATTATTTTGGGTGGCTTAGCANTTGTTTGCTTNGTTGGAGTATANGGTTGTGCNTTTGATTACTCAGGTGACATNATGATTGTTCCATACCTTGGCAGCGCACTGCTCTTAGCAGCTCATGGTGCNACATTACTTCGAGATTAACTTCATTATCTTGAGAGTTGAAATGGCTACACTGGATGCAAATTCANGTAGCCATTTTCTTATAAAANGCTATACATATAAGTGAAAATTAGTTTATTATCATCTGATTGGGGGGATTAGTTTGATTTGGAGGNTTGTNTGAATACGAAAATAACGGGNTTAGTTTTAACAGTNGCTCCAATAGCTACTTTNCTAATGTGGTTTTTAACNCCGNTAGGNCAAGAAGGNNCTGANATTGCTNNNGATAGANNNGCTGCANTNNNNGCTGNNGCTACAGATGNNGATGGNATGAAGNTNTTTGGNTTGCTNGCNATGGTNTTNTCTNTGTTTTATGTNGCAGCATTTTTANATTGGGCAAANGANCTNAANNGNGGTAAATTAGGCGTNCTTGCTGTTGTTGGTTCTTTACACCTANTAGTTGGTCTTGCAGGNGCATTAGCAGAAGTTGCATTTTATGGCGCAGCAGGTGCTGCCGCAGAAGGAGCTGGTCAAGCAGGAGCCGCAGCAGCAGCTGCAGCAGCTGCAGGTCAAGCTGATGCAGCAACAGCTGCTGCTACTTCAGCTGCTAGTCTAATGACAGCCGCTGGAGCTTTGTGGGGCTCAGGTGTTGCATTAGGCTCTGCTGGTACAGGTTTGATGATGCTTGGATCAGCTGTAATTGGTCTTGCCGCGTATGTGCAAAAAGCTGCCAACATCATCCCTTGCGTAATGTTAATTGCGTTTGGGCTTATAGGCGTTTACGGCGCTGCTTATGCATTCGAAGAAACATTCATGGCGATTCCATATATTGGGATTTCAGCTTCTTATGTTGCTTTGGGTATAACAATGCTTCGTAAATAGTTTAATTATTTTGAATTTCAAATGGCTGTGCTGAGCAAATTGGCACAGCCATTTTTTTATATCTCGAGAAAACCTTGTATATTGATAAAACTAATGTAAAATGTAATCTAGTTTGAGCGGGAGTAACATAATGGTAATGTGTCTGCCTTCCAAGCAGAGGATGAGGGTTCGATTCCCTTCTCCCGCTCCAAAAATACACAATTTAATATGATTAAAATGAGGAGTACAAAATGTACGGAAGTATTTTTACATTAAAAGTTAAAAGTGGCCATGAAGAAGAGCTGTTGAATCTTTTTAAATCTTATGATCAAGATCGTCCTAAAGGTGGTATAGCATGGTTTGTCTTAAATGCTGATTCAAAAGAAGAGTGGGTAGGCGTAGCAGTTTTTGCAAGCAAGGAAGAATATGTTGCAAATGCAGAGCGACCAGAACAACATGAGAATTTTGTGCAGATGATGGAACATCTTGAGTCTGAACCAGAATGGACAGATGGTGAATTTTTGATAGGGGAGACCTATTAAAAAATTTGGTAGAAATAGAGCAGCAATGGCTTGCAACACATGTCCTTGCAGAGAGCAAATTACGGTAAGCTATGCTTTCAATTTTGCAGCAGCTTCAGTTCTCGTAAATAGAAGATCGTTTTCAGAAGACGAAGCTGCATCGAACTGATAGCCTGCTAGATTAAATTCACGAATATCCGCAATAGATGTAATTTTGTTTTTTATAATAAATTGACTCATAAGGCCACGAGCTTTTTTAGCATAAAAACTAATAATTTTTTTCTTTCCATTTTTTGTATCTTTAAAAATTGGAGTTACTATGCGTCCTGTAAATTCAGATGGATATATTGCTTTAAAGTATTCCATAGAGGCTAAGTTAATGACGACATTATTCTTTAATTCATTTAAATCTTTTTCGATTACATTGAGAATTTCTTTGTCCCAATATTCATATAAGTTGGCGCATTGTTCGTGTTTGAGCTGCGTGCCCATTTCAAGCCTATATGGTTGCATTAAATCTAATGGACGCAATAATCCATATAATCCAGATAGGATTCTTAGATGTTTCTGCGCAAAGTCAATATTTTTATTGTCAAAACTTAATGCATCTAATCCTTCATAAACGTCACCCTGAAAAGCAAAAATTGCTTGCTTTGCATTATTCATCGTAAATGGAGCTTGCCATGACTTAAAGCGTTCTTCATTTAGCAACGCAATTTTGTCACTGACATTCATTAAAGATGCAATTTCTTTTGAATCTTTTTTCTGCAATGTCTTAATTAAAGCTTTTGATTTTGCAAGCATTCTTGGCTGCGTGTATTCAATTTTTGCGTTACTGCTAGAAAAATCTAATGTTTTGGAAGGAGAAAGTAAGATTAGCATAATGGCCTCCTTTTTACTTTAATACCAAATAAATGAAGTGTCTAGTAGCAGATCAGAACCTAAAGCAATACCAAATATAATGCTTAGAGTTCCTGCAGCAATAGAAATAATACTACTAGCAGTATTTGATGAGCTGCTTTTTGACTTAGAAAATGGCAAAGCTATTAATAGAGTCATTATTCCCATTGCAAGCATTGTTCCTACCGAAAAAATTAATAAAAATAACAAACCTGTTACAAAAGAAGGGCTTGTAGGCAGCATTGCAATAATCACAGCAGCGCTGCCGGCAAGGCCATGCATTACTCCAATTGAAAATGATTTTAATCGAAAGAATGTTTGGAATATGCCAAGCTTATGATGATCGTGACTATAATGTGGATCAATTGCCTTTTCTTCATCATGTGAATGAGAACCATGTATGTGCATGTGTGCTTGGCCATCATGTTCATGTGTATGACTGTGGAATTCACCACGATAAATTTTCCAAAAAACTTGCGCTCCAAGAAATATAAGCATTAAGGCAACACCAATTTCGAAATAGAACGCTATATCTTCATAGAAGGAAATAAATGATTCTTTAAGAGCTAAAACAATGATGCCAACAATGATTAGGGGCATTGAATGGCCGATCCCCCATGAAATACCTACCCAAAGACTTTGTACGGCATTTTTATAGTCTCGTGCAATTGTTGATACTGCGACAACATGATCTGCGTCAGTTGAATGTTTTAATCCAAGTAAAAAACCGATAATCAGGGCAGAAAATGGACCTGTGATCTGCATAGCATTATCTTCCATTATTTCTCCATAATGTAGGAAAGAATTCTTTATAAATATAAAATTAATATACACTATTTGTAATTATACACATTGATATTTATAGGCTCATTTTGTATGTTTTTTAATACAGGAGAAATTATATGTCTATTATAACCTTAACGGGTCATCTAGGTTCTATTGGCGATATACCTAAGCTTCTTGCTTCTCATTTAAATTACAGACTAATTGACAGAGAATTATTAATTGAATCTGCGCAAATGTTAGGCTTGGATGATACAGAACTTGAGCAATTTGATGAAAGAACTAAAGGTCTTGGTGGTCCTCTTTCAAACTTCCTAAAGAACTTTATTGAAAAAAGTTCTTTAGCTGGCATCGACCCTAGTGGCCTAGAGGCAACATTTGCTAGCTCATATGCTGATACTGCCCGAGGTTTTCAATCTGATGATCTTTTATATATTGACACTATGACTGAGGTTATGAAAGGTTATGCTTTAGAAGGCAATGTTATTATTGTAGGAAGAGGCAGCCAAGCTATATTTAGTGATGAACCCAGCGCTTATCATTTTAGAATTGTTTGTGATCCAGAAGAAAGAATTAAACGTTTTGCAAATAATGAAAATCTAGATTTGAATGAGGCGCGTAAGCGTGTAAATGATTCAGATAATCAAAGAGAAATTTGGCACAAGAAGTATTTTGGAATTGATTACAGAAGTCCTTATTTATATAGAATGGTTCTTAATTCAGAATTTTCTTCAGATCAAAAGATCGTTCAAACTATAGCTAGCTTTATAGAATAAATTTTATTTGATAAAGCTAGTATTGAGCTCTTTAATGCTTTTGCAACCTATTAATTGCATAGACTGAACTAGTTCATCTCGAAGAAATTCAATAACCTTTATGCTGCCATTCACGCCATCATCTGCAAGACCCCAAACAATCGGTCTGCCGATCAACACTCCAGATGCACCTAAAGCCAAAGCTTTAAGAATATCAGTGCCACGCCTTATGCCTCCGTCTAACAATATCGGCATTTTTCCTTGAATGACGTTTGATATTTCAGGTAAGGCTTCTATAGAAGCGATCTCTGTATCTAATTGCCTGCCTCCGTGATTAGAAACAACAATGCCTGCAATATTAGCATCTAATGATCGTTTTGCATCTTCAGGGTGCAGAATACCTTTTAAGATAATAGGTAACTTAGTTTGGGCAGCAAGCCAATCGATATCATCCCAAGTTAATTCGTTGTTTAACTGTTCTTTAAAAAATCTTTCTAAAGAAGAAGCAGCAACGCGTTGATCTAATTGCGCAGCATCCATATAGTGAGCAAGATTGATTATTGAAAGGTGATCAGGTAGATGGAATTCATTTCTTATATCTTGTTCTCGTTTGCCTAAGATTGGTGCATCAACAGTTACAACAATTGCTTTATAATTGTTCTTTTCTGCTTTTTTTACTAATTCAAGCGTAATATCGCGATCATTAAAAATATATAATTGAAACCATAGATTCGCATTCGATTGTGCAACATCTTCAATCGTCGAATTGCTGAGGGTGCTCAGTATCATTGTCGTACCAGACGCTTCAGCAGCAATTGCAGTGCCTACTTCTGCGTCTTTATGGGAAAGGCCATGAAACGCTGTTGGCGCAATGAGTATTGGATAGTCCATCTTGTGTCCAAAAAGATCTATGTTTGTTTTAGGATGCTTGTTACTAGTTAATCTTTTTGGAATTAGTTGTATTCTCTTGTATGCTTCTACATTATTTCTTAGAGTGATTTCATCTGTTGCCCCACTAGCGATATAATCAAATGCTGTTTTTTCTACTTTATTTTTTGCAATTAATTCTAGTTCATATAAATTAACCCAATTCATATCCAGATGCCTTCTTTCTCTTCCCAGACTAATTGTACTAACATGCCAGCCATATCTCTAGGATGCAGGAAGCATTCTATATATTTAGAATTGTTAAGTGTATTTTCATAAAATTCAAAAGGCACAAAATTATGCATCTTGCATGCTTCCATTGCTTGATCCCAGTCATTAACAATAAATGTAACATGGTGAGGACCCTCTCCCCTTTCATTAAGAAAACGATTGATAAATGAATCCTTATGTATAGATGAAATTAGCTCCCAATGTATTTCTTTTGTTTGGGTTTCAAGCACATTTGTTGTAAATTCATTACTTGGTTTCCGTGGACCTCTCATGACCGATTTATAACCAAATAATTTTGCATATCTTTTTTCAACAGAACCTTCATCTATAACTGCTTGTGCAAGATGATGGATTCTTTTTATACCGACTAATTTTCTATTTTTTTTAAAAGTTGGTTCTGGTAAATTAGGATCATTCCATGCTTGACCTTCAAATAATTGAAATAGCAAACCTGCTCCTCCTCGCTTAGGATGCAAGTAAACATTATGATGTTCTTCTCCTTCTGTAATGATTGGCTGAATATTCGAGCTTTCTAATTCTTCAATTGCTTGTTGGGCATTTGGAATTTGCATAGACACATGATGTATTCCAGGCCCTTTATTTTTTTTAAGAAAACCAGTTAAAAATGAATCATTATTGTCAGGAACGAGGAGCTCCCATCCTACTCTGTCTTTTCCAGGTACATCGAATCCGACTCCATAAAACCCTTCATTACTGTGCCATTCTGTTCGTACTTGAAATCCAAAGAAATTTGTAAAAAGATCCATTTCTCGTTCTTGATTTTCTGAAGCAGTTGAAATGTGGTCGAAGTGTGTAATTTTAATCATAATGAATAGATAACTTTCTTTTACAAGACTATAATATATACAGTTTTTCTGAAATATAAAAGGAGATTAAAAATGGTTGCAAGAATTGATGGTGAAATTCGTGGCTTTGCAAATACAGCATTAGGAAATATCGAATATAGAGAACGAGGGAGTGGGCCTCCTTTAGTCATGCTGCATCAAACGCCAACTTCATCAATACGTTATTCTCCTTGGATGCCTCTATTAGCTGATGATTTTCGATGTATTGCAATGACAACTATTGGCTATGGTGAATCAGATAGACCTGAGCAACCTTTTGATAACATAGGTCAATTTGCAGATTCAGTGATTGCTTTTTTTGACGCACTAGAACTTGAGAAACCAAATTTATATGGTGGCTGGACTGGATCGCAATTAGCAATGGCTGTAGCTGCCAAGCATCCAGATAGAGTAAATAAATTAATACTCGAAGAACCTTTTAATTGGGGAACTCCTAAAAGACGAGAAGTGCATTTGAGATTACATCACTATTGGGAACCAAAATCCGACGGCAGTCATTTAGTAGAATTATGGAAAAAATATGGCGGTGATAAACCTGGCAAAGATTTAAAACAGTTTTCGAGATTATTTTTAGATTATTTAAAAGTTAACGATAATGATGGTGCAGAAGAGGTGTATGAAGATATGGGCTGGGAAGGTGCTGGCCCTAACGCAATGACCTTATATGATACTTGGGAAGACGTTATTAATATTCAATCAGAGACTTTGGTTATTCATGGCACGACAAGTGAACTTGGTCGTTCACATGAAAAATTTCTTGAGTTAATCCCAAATGCTACTGGTGTTAAATTACCTTCAGATGGCAATTTTGATATTGTAATGGCACCTGATTTATGGGCAAAAGAAGTATTAGCTTTTCTAAAATAGAATAATTTAAACTTCTTCTGGTAAACAAAAAGTAATAACTGGGCCGTATTTTTTTGATTCTTGCATAATTGAGATAAGAGTAAGTGATTTATTGTCTATCTTATAGGTAAAAGTACCCCAGCTTGCTTTACCACCTTCCATTCCTACTATTGCACTATATGCTAGGTTATATAATCTATTATCTAGCTCATCAAAATCATTTGTTGCTATAAACTTTTGGAATAAATCGTTAGTTACAAATGGGCGAAGATCAACCTCCTTGTCATATAAGAGGTCTCCAGCAACAGAGTTATGTAGATCAATATATAGTTCATTAGCTAATGCATCATCAAAAGAATAACTATAGATCCCTGAAGTGTTATTTGACTCAGTGATATCTATGAGAAATCTCCTGCATTGAACGCATCAAAGGCCTGCTGCATGCCCTTTTCTCTCATAAAGGAGGTCATCTTTGTAACAGGGTTGGAGAAATGCAACATCGCATCAAATTCTGCACCAGCTCTAATTGCATGCCTAAATCCTTGAGCATCCATAGTACGATTGTTAGCAAGTTTTTTTATTTTCAATATTTTGCTTGGTACTTTTGCAATTTCTTGAGCCATTTCTTTTACAGTGTCCTCTAATTTGTCTGCGGGGACTGATCTGTTTGCATAGCCCCATTCTGCGGCAGTTGTTCCAGAAATTTTGCTACCAACAGTAAATGACAGTTCTTTTGCTCGTTTTGGCCCTATTAACCAGCTCCACATTGGACTTATATATCCTCCTCCAACAGGAATGGATGGAAATCCAATTTTAGCATCATCTGCAACAATAGTTAGATCACACATGACTGCCATTTGAGTGGCTATTCCAAGACAATAACCATGTATTTGGGCAATAATTGGTTTAGGAAAATCAAAAATACGTAAATATCTATCTATAGAATCAGTTAATTTTTGATGATCATCAAGCACATCTTCATTTTCCCATCCTTCTTCCTTTGGTTGCTGAAAATCATTACCAGCAGAAAAAGATCGACCATTGCCACGCAAGATGATTACTCTTGATTCTTCGTCATCTTTGGCTGCAATCAACGCTTCATCCAATTCACTTAAGGACTGTCTGCTAAATGAATTTAATACTTCTGGACGATTTAATGTAATGTATCCAATACGTCCTTCAGGCTCATAAATAACTACATCAGTTTCTTGTTCTGGCACTGGATAAGAATCTTTCATAATATACTCCTCGTCAACACATGTGATATTTACGATAAAATATTATAAAAAAAATAACAAGAAAATTTAAATAATTATGCACTTTCTTCTAGGTATGGTAATATTTTTTCAAGTAAATCGGTTTTTGAGTTCAATAATTTACCCATTCCTGAAAGCAACCCCATGGTTCTTGCAACTAGTAGAAGATCACCAGGCACCTTGATGAGTGGATTACTACTAAGTACGCGACTTAATCTAACATTAATATCTGCAAGCATTTTTTGATCCGCATATGCTTGCCCTGATTTTATAACTTCACCTAAAAAAGCATCACCCAATGCTTCATATGTTTCCGGGTCTTTATTTTTTGTTTCAAAGCCCATAGTCTCCATAGTGCTTGAAATTAATTCTGGCTGCTCATTTACAATCGCAGATGTTAAGACTATGATTTGCTGACGAAATTCATTTTTTAGAAATTTTGATAAACCAAAGTCGACTAGTCCAATTTTAACTCCCTCATTATTATTTGGCGGTATTACAAATAAATTACCTGGATGAGGATCGGCGTGAAAGGCTCCTAGTTTTAAAATCATAATATTATATAAATCTATTAATTGATCAGCAATAATTACAGAGTCAATACCTAATTCATTAAGCTCATTGATGTTTGTGATCTTAATACCCTGAAGATACGACATTGTCAGTACTTTTTTTGTAGATAGCTGCCAATAAATACTAGGTATTTCAACGTATTTAATGCCTTCTTTATTCAAAAGCTCTTGAATTTTTTCTGCTGCTTGTCCCTCATGAAAATAATCAATTTCATCGGGAGCATTTTCTTTAAGATCTGCAACTATTGGTCTAAAATCAACAATTGTTTCTACTTTCGACCATAATCTAGCAAGAAAATCAATAATTTCAATATCCCAATATACAATTTTATCAATGCCTGGATACTGCACTTTTACTGCAATTAATTCGTCATCTAGAGTTTTTGCTTTATATACTTGGGCTAGGGATGCTGATGCAACCGGAATTGTATCAAACTCTTTAAAAATTGTTTGTATTTCACCATTCAATTCTTCTTCAATTAACGGTTTCATTGTATGCCAAGATCTTGGAGGTACTTTATCTTGAAGTAATGACAGGGCAAAAACATATTCTTCTCTCATAATATCTGCACGAGAGCCAAAAAATTGTGCTGCTTTTAAAATTAATCCTTGTTGCCTGACAGCTAATTTGACTAATTGTTGAGCTGTTTTGCTATGAAATTTTTTTGTCAATTGTTCATTTTTAGGAAATAGACGTCTTTTAAGCCTGAGCATTCTCCAATTAATCCAAATTCGAATTGCAACAAATGCAACAGGAGCCCACCTTAAAAAGCGTTTTAAAAAATAAAACAGTGAAATAAAATATTTTAATTTTTTCATTTTACATGTTTTTAATATCACATTATTTATTTAGAGTATAACTAATCTAGAAAAATTATTGATTTTTGGAGAAATGATGTCGCTTGATCAAGCAATAGTTTTTAATCCTTTTTTGCCTTCATATAAGCAAAATCCATATGATCAATTTGCAAAAATTAGAGATGTCCAGAATATTCAATACAGCGAAGCTTTACAGGCATGGATTGTATTTGGCTATCAACAATCTAAAGAAATTTTATTAAATAATGAAATTTTTTCATCAAGCGTTTTATCTGCGTCTGGTCAAATTGCAAATTTAGTTAAATCACAACAACTCAATTCACCAATAGGATTTACTGAAACAGTGATTAACTCGGATGAGCCAACTCATACTAGGCTGCGTTCATTAGTGCATCGAGCTTTTTTACCAAAAAAAATTGCTGAATTGGAAGTCTATGTAAACTCGATTGTTGATGAGATCATTGAAGAATCTAAAAAAAGCGGCTCCATTGAGATTATGACAGATTTTGCGCAGCCGGTTCCAATAAAAGTTATATCAAAAATGTTAGGTATACCACCATCAGATTATAAAGTCTTTAAGGGTTGGTCAGATAGCATCATTCAAGCAGCAACAAATATTCTACCAAACCAGCAAATCATTGATCAGGGGAATATTGCTGTTACTGAGTTAATTAGCTATTTAAATGATCAAATTAATATTAGGAAAAATAAAATAGAGGCAGAAGATATCCTGAGTGAACTCATTCAAGCTGAAGAAGGTGGTGATATTTTGTCAGATAAGGAGCTAATTGCTTTTGTTATTTTATTATTAGTAGCAGGNAATGAAACCACTACAAATTTNGTAGGTAANAGCGTTGCGTCTTTAATTAATGATAACCAATCATTNAGTGATGTCATTAATAATAAAATTGACATGAATGCAGCCATTGAAGAGTTNTTTCGATTTAATTCTCCTGTAATTGGNGTGGCAAGATTTGCAAAAAGTGATTTTGCTTTAGATGATGTGATAATTAAAGAGGGNCAAGCTGTNTTAATAATGATAGGCTCAGCAAATTATGACTCTGCATTTTTTGATCATCCAACTTCTATTGATTTTAATCGAAAATTTAAACAACATTTGTCATTTGGTCACGGTATTCACTATTGCCTTGGCTCTACTCTAGCAAGGATGGAAGCAACCGTAATGTTTAAAAAACTTTTACCTTTAATAAATGAAAAAAATTTGATTGAAGAAATTACATTTGATTCAACCTTTTTTCTAAGATGGCCAAAATCAATTAAATTGAATATATAGATTAAGGGTAATTTATGTTTAGTTATGATGAAGAAAATATTTTTGCTAAAATTATAAATGGTGAGATCCCTGCTGACACTGTATACGAAGATGATGACTTTATATGTTTTCGTGATATTGCACCACAAGCTCCTGTTCACCTTTTAATCATACCTAAACATCATAAGGTGCCTTCTATAGCAGCAATAGAAAAAGATGACGCTCAATGGATAGGCCAGATGATGGTAAGAGCCTCTGCGGTTGCTAAAGAACAAGGGCTAAATGAAACTGGCTATAGATTAGTTTTCAATTGTGGCAGTGGTGGTGGCCAGACAGTTTTTCATTTACATTTACATATTATTGGTGGAGAACAACTTAGTGGATCAATGGTGTAATTTAAATTATAAATCAATGTTTTTTATATAATATTTATTTTATATTTTGTAAGTAGACTTTTTTAAGTTTTTATTTGTGGGCCATTAGCTCAGCGGCCTAGAGCAGGAAGCTCATAACTTCAAGGTCCCTGGTTCGAATCCAGGATGGCCCACCAACCACAGGAAAATTTATGATTGAAGACATTAGAAAAAACATTAAGATGAATGATTTTTCTAATGATGATTCACACTCTGATTTCATTGAAGCCTCTATCTTAATTTTATTGTATGAGAATCAAGATGGCATATTATCAACTGTCTTGCAAAAACGCTCGCAAAATGTACATCATCCAGGAGAGATAGGTTTTCCAGGTGGTAGATATGAGGAGTCTGATGTAGATCTTGCTTACACTGCCATGCGTGAAACGGAAGAGGAAATTGGTGTAGCTAAAAAGACTATTGAAATAATTGGCAACTTACATCCCACTACAACACGAATGGGCTATTTGATGCATACATATGTTGGATACTCTAATGAAAATAATATTGCATTTACTATGTTAGAAGATGAAGTAGAAAGATTGATAGAGATACCAATAGCACACCTTTTTGATCCTATTAATCAAGCATCAATCACTTGGCAAGGGCAGAGCAGACTCTTAACGCAGTTGGGATTCAGAGTGGAAGACGAACTTATTTTTGGAGCCACTGCGCGTGTTATTAATGAATTTATAAACCTTGTAAAGGAAAAATAAATTGATATATTTTGTTAGACATGGTGAATCAATTGGCAATGTTGAAGGGATTATTCAAGGTTCTCTTGATTTAGGATTAACAGATAAAGGAATGGAGCAAGCAGGCTATTTATCTAAAGCTTTAAAAAACAAATCCATAGAACAAATCATTTCTAGTCCATTATTGAGGGCGTCCCAAACATCAGAAATTCTTAACAATGAAATTAATACACAAATAATTTTTGATGACAGATTAAAAGAGTATTGCTATGGTGAAGCTGAAGGTAAACCATGGGAAATTGCAACAACGCAATATGGCATTCAACTAGGTTCTTGGGGGCTTGGAGATATAAAAAATGAAGAAGAGCCACATCAATTTTCGAAAAGAATTGAATCGTTTTTAAATGATATTCAAGATCAATACATTGATCAAAATATCATATGTGTCACACATGGTGCAGTTGTTTCGCGAATTGCATGTAGTATTATGGGACTTGATATTTCAATTAGACCTCATATTCGAGTTAGTAATACTTCTGTGATGCTTATTGATAATAAATCAAGTAATTTTAATAGCGAATTAATTATTATGAAAATTAATGATTGCAGTCATCTAGGCGTGGTTAATTAATATCTTCCAAGTAGGCTATAGTCACACCTGCGCCACCTTCACCAAATGCAGCATTTTCATATCGTTCAATAAGTGGGTGCTGCTCTAAAATTTCTTGGATAATTTTTTTTAATTTTCCACTACCTTTTCCATGAATGATTTTTACTCTTTTATGCCCAAATCTTGCAGCTTGGTCAAGAAATTTTTCTGCTTCACCAACAGCAATATCTAGTGGCTTGCCTCGTATTTCTACTTCTGTGCCAGGATCTTCTACTGAATTAAAATTAATATTTTTTTGCATAAGATTTAGTTCTTTNTTCNCNNTAACTTTTTGATCTATTTTTTCAATCTCGTCAATTTTTAATTTAATTGATGAAGATGCNGTNGACACNTCTATTCTATCATTTGCTTGNAATTTTGTAATTTTCCCAATAACTTTTAGCTTNGGNACAAANACGNTTTCATCCACGCTATAGTGCTCAATAGAATGATTGNACTTATTTAAGATTATTTTTTCTAATTTCAATTGAGCTTTTTGTGCNTCTTCATAAATTTTTNTATTTTTTTCAATAGAATATTTTTTTTCAAGCTTAGACATATTCATAGAAAAAAGCTCATTTTGTTTTTTAAACTCATTTAATACTTGTAAATTTTTTTCTGACGATAAATTATTTATATTTTNAAAATTNTGATCTAATTCTTCAANGCGTTTGCCCAAGTTGGTTTTTANATTTTGCATAGTTATTTGCATATTTTCTAATTGCNCGATCNTNTCTTTAAGNTTTCNATTCAATTNATTGTAATTTAGTTCCTTTTTTGGNATTTTTTTTGTTGCCTGTTTAATAATNTCTTTCGGTAAACCTAATTTCTCTGCAATAATTAAGGCATTTGATGAACCTGGNANTCCTAGTGTTAANAGATAAGTAGGTTTCAAGTTATTAGAATCAAACTCCATAGATGCATTAATNATNCCGTTGTTATTATTTGCATATTTTTTTACTTCACTATGATGTGTCGTAATNATTAAATGAGCATTTGTCTTAATTAAGTAGTCTAAAATTGCTGTTGCTANTTGAGCTCCTTCGTCCGGATCNGTGCCTGCTCCTAATTCATCGATGAGTATAAGGCTTTTATCTGTTGCTGAGTTTATTGCTGTTAATATAGATTTGATATGNGCAGAAAATGTNGAAAGAGATTGTTGTATTGATTGCTCATCTCCAATATCGCAATAAATNTAATCATATAATGGAATTGNTGTTTTTTTTCCAGCTGGAATAGGCAATCCTGCAAGCGCCATTGTAACTAGTAAGCCAACAGTTTTAAGTACAACAGTCTTTCCTCCTGTATTGGGGCCAGTNATTGCTATTGCATTAATTGTATTGTCTATTTCAATATTTAAAGGAACNGCATNTTTAATTAATGGATGGCAAGCGTTGACTAATTTGAGATTAGTTACTGCTTTATNTATAAATGGCTCATTGTCAGAATGAGTAATTAATTCATGATTACCTGAGTTATGAGCATGACTTGCTATTGCAAAGATTTCGTCTAAATAACTATGACTTTTAATTGCTGTTTGTATTTCATTATGNGCATCACTAATGATTGCTGTCATTTCTACAAGNATTCTTTGAATTTCTTTTTTGATCTCAATAAAAANTTCTTGACGATCGTTTCCTATATCGATTGTTGATAATGGCTCTAAAAAAACGGTTTGACCAGAATCTGATGTACTATGTACTATGCCAGGAATAGATTTTTTCTCACTCGATTTTACAGATAAGCAAAATCTATCATTTCTCAGTGTAATAATTTCTTCTTGAATAACGTTATCGTCTGAGTGCTTGTTGATAATAATATCTAATTTATTTTTAATTTCGTTAGATAGATTTTCTAATTGAAGATTTAAATACTCTAATGTTTTTGTAGCATTTGGTTTAATGTTTCCTTTTTGATCTAAAAAATCCTTAATATCTTTCACTAAATTATTTAATAATGATTCATCGTGATCTACCGTGCTTAGATTAGGGGCTAATGTTTTTCCTTGTTGCAATATTCTAATATTTTTCTTTTGTATTTCCAGGAATGTTATTATTTGAAAAATTTCATCTTCTGATAATATTTTGTTTTTTTTAGCACTTAAAATATAATTAGAAATTTTAGAGGTTTCTACAAAATGCAAGCTAGTTTTTTTTGCTAGAACATTCAGAGCGTCTTGGACTGCTGTATGTCGAACTTTTATATCTTCTAATTTATTTAATGGTCGAAATGATAGAATCTTGTTCTTATTTTTTTCAATATTTGCATATGAGGCTATATTGGATAAAATTATATCAAATTCTAAAGCATGTGATAGATTTTTAAATTCAGTATTAATATTTTTCATAAGATCATTTATATGTTTTATTAAGCTTGTTCAAGCTTTGTATTATGTATTTGTCAAACTCAACAGGAATAGTCCTTAAATCAATTAGTACATTATTGTCATTAATTCTTCCTATAATTGGCGTAGGTAAATTTCTGAGTTTTTCAAGTATTTCTTCAGCATTTACATTTGACACACTGAGAGATAGCAGCCAAGTAGACAGCTCAGCATCAGGCATGGTNCCGCCACCAATTTTTGATACGCCTTTAACTTTTTTTACATTATCTTGAACCTGTGCAAGAATAGCATTTACACGTTTTTTTATTTCATTTTCTTTCATGTTAATCATTTTCCAAACTGGTATTTTGATTAAATGATCATCTTCTATGTAGTGCTTCAATGTGGTTGTTAAAGCACTCAATGCTGATTTATCTAATCTTTGCGCTCGCGCCATAGGATTTTTAGATATCGGATGTATTAGGTTCTCTTTTCCAACGATAATTCCTGCCTGTGGACCGCCAAGTAATTTATCGCCTGAAAAGGTCACAATATCTATTCCTGCTTTGATTGAATCTTGTACTTTTGGTTCATCTGGCAAGTTCATTTTTTTTGTGTCAATAATTAAACCTGAACCTAAATCTTCCATTGCAACAATATTGTGCTTTTTTGCAAGTGAGGATATTTCTTTTTTTGTCGGCATAGATGTAAATCCTTTTAAAGAAAAATTCGAAGAATGTACTTTTAATATAGCTTTTGTTTTTTTTGTAATTGCATTTTCATAATCACTTATATACGTCTTATTTGTTGTTCCTACTTCTACTAATTTTGCTCCAGAGGTTTTAATGACCTCAGGTATTCTGAAGCCACCTCCAATTTCAACCAATTCTCCTCGTGATATAAGCACTTCGCCTTTCCCAGCAATGCTTTTTATTGCTAGCATGATTGCACTTGCATTATTGTTTACAGCATATGATGATTCTGCACCTATTAATATCTTTAGATACACATCTAATATGTTATTTCTTTTTCCTCTTTTTCCAGTCTGTAAATTGAATTCTAAATCTGAATAGGAATTATTGACTGAATGCACTGATTTGATTGCTTCTTTTGAAAGGGGGACTCGGCCTAAATTTGTATGAATAATAACACCAGTGCCATTGATGATTGCCTTGTCGCTTAAAGTGTATTTATAAACAATACTTTGTAGGAGTTTAAAATTAGATGTTTTATCTAATTTTTGACCATTTTTAATACCATTTCTTAGTGATTCTTGTGCTTCTCTTGCAGCATATAAAACTAATTTTCTTCCAAATTTTTCTACTAATAAAATTGATTGTTTTGTAGCAAGCAATTCATCCACTGACGGGACATTTTTATAACCATTAGCATTGATTGTTTTGATTGATCTTTTATTTAATTTTTCACTCATAAACGTATCCCATATAAATATCTTATAATACTATTGTCGTAATGTTAGTGTTTTCCTTTTGGAGTTTATAATGAGACTTAGATTACCTGGGCCAACTGAGGTCCCTGAAGACATTGCGAGTATTGGTTCTAAGCCTATGATTAATCATCGTGGTGCTGAAATGGCAGAATTAATGCATAATGTATGTGAAGATTTAAAAATATGCTTCGGGACAAAAAATGAAGTTCATATTTTGACTGCATCGGGTACTGGCGGGCTTGAAGCAGGCATAGTCAATCATATCTCTGCTGAAGATGAAGTTCTTGTAATTACCATTGGAATTTTTGGTAATAGATTTCTGCAGCTTGTAGAGATGGTGGGGGCGAAGCCAACAGTATTAAAATATGATTTTGGAGAGGCAGCTGATGCAAATGATGTTGAAGCAGCATTAAAGAAAAATCCTAATATTCGCTTTGTTGTAATGACTCACAATGAAACTTCTACTGGCACAACAAATTATCAGATAGAGAAAATAGCTAACATTGCTAAAGCTCATAACTGCTTGATTATTGTTGACGCTGTTTCTTCACTCACTGCTACTCCAGTTGAAACTGATAAATGGGGATTAGATGTTGTAGTTTCAGGTTCACAAAAAGGCTGGATGATGCCTCCTGGATTAGCATTTATTTCTGTCAGTGAAGAAGCGTGGAGTATTCAAAAAGAATGCAAAACTCCAAGATTCTATTTTGATTTGCTTAAGCATCAGGAAAGCTTAAAAAAAGGGCAAACTCCTTGGACACCTGCGCTTTCTCTTTTTTACCAGCTTGAATTAGCACTCAATAAATTAAAATCTGAAGGCATGGATAATGTAATTGCTCGTCATGCAACTTGTGCAGAAAAAGCACGTAGTGGAATTAAAAATTTAGGATTTGAACTTTTAGCACAAGAGGGATATGAATCAAATGCCGTTACCGCAATAAAAGCACCAGAAGGCTTAGACGTAAAATCATTATTAAAAACTGCAAGTCAAGAATTTGATACTGCTTTTGCAGGCGGGCAGGGGTCATTAGGTGGTAAAATCTTTAGATTCGGTCATTTAGGTTTTGTGACTGAAGAAGACATTGATAATGGTTTAAATGTATTAACTAAATCACTCGAAGCTATTGGTTTTAGGAATTAAGTTTGAAAAAGATTTTAGTCGCTGATAAATTAAGTAAAGCTGGCACAGATTTATTGTCAGAAAGCTATGAAGTAGTTATTAAAACTGGCTTATCAGAAGATGAAATAATTAAAATCATTGGTGATTTTGATGCCCTGCTTGTCAGAAGCCAAACTCAAGTTACTCAACAGATTATTGATGCAGCAAAAAATCTTAAAGTTATTGGTAGAGCTGGTGTTGGTATTGACAATATTGATTTAGATTCAGCTACTGAAAAAGGNATTATTGTAGTGAATGCACCTTCTGCAAATACTATTTCAGCTGCAGAGCATGCATTTGGATTGATGCTTGCAACTGCTAGAAATATTCCTCAAGGCAATGAATCATTGAAGAACGGTAAGTGGGANCGCAGCAATTTGATGGGTTNNGAGNTGTATGGTAAAACTTTAGGTTTAGTTGGNTTAGGTNGAATNGGNGCTGAAGTAGCAAAACGTGCTTTAGCATTTGAAATGCAAGTANTGGCGCATGATCCATTTGTTTCAGATGATAGAGCNAAANCTTTGGGNGTTGAATTGGTNAGCATTGAAGATCTTTTTTCAAAATCTGATTTTATNTCTNTNCANACTGCTTTAGTTGAACAAACAAAGGGAATNGTTAATAAACAATTGCTTGCAAATAGTAAAGAAAANTTAATTATNATTAATGCTGCACGNGGCCCTTTAATAAANTCTNAAGATTTAATTGATGCAATTAAGTCAAATAANTTAAAGGGAGCNGCNATNGATGTCTTTGATNAAGANCCNGCNGTTGATGATCCATTAACNAAAGTTGATCAAATAGTNGTTACNCCNCATTTNGGNGCATCNACNTCTGAAGCNCANGATCGNGCTGCAATTGTTGTTGCAGAAGAGGTNAGTTCNATTTTNAGTGGTGGAGCNGCAAGATATGCNACGAANNTNCCNATGATGAATGAAGAAGATCTAGCNTTTACTGGNGAATATGCNGGNGCAGCAATGCTTGCNGCNTCAGTTGCTAATCAAATATCNGAAGGTGTAGTTAAAGAAGTAAAAATTGATTTTAATGGNCAGATAAGTCATAGAGANTGTTCNATTTTNCGAGCNTCTATACTNGCNGGAATATATTATCAAGTNCATGANGTNCCNGTTACTATTGTTAANGCAGAAAAAGTTGCNGAACAACATGGNTTAAAAATTAATGAAATTGCAAATGTTGANGAAAGTTCATATGTNAGNTCNGTNGGTGTAACATTAATTACTGATAATTCNACNAATCAAGTGGTATCAACNATTTCTGGCAATGATGCAAGAATTATTCAAGTNAATNAACATANTNTNGANTTTTCTGCNAANCANTCAAGNAANATGNTGATNATCAAGAANAATGATGAACCTGGTGCTATTGGTGAAATTGGNAGNATGCTAGGAAAATTAGGNATAAACATTAATTCTATGTATGTNTCNCCTGGAGTTGATAGNANCGCAATGATGGTTGTAGGNATTGATAGAATNTTGGANACAAAAGAAGTNNATGAAATATTGAAATTNAAACAGTTTATTCATTCTGTTGANCAAGCTGATATTNGCGTCTTTAATTAATNANAATTTATTNAAAACAAAACCAGACCCTATTTTTGGATACAGNTANGTAGTTTTATGNGGCATAGTCANATTTTTNTCTGTNAANCTAACTATAGTTTCAATTGGCANTGGTTTTACNAAAAANCATAAATTATTNGATTCNTTGTTAAANATTGNTGANATTTCATCAATATCTGTTACAAAATTNACATTTTGCTCGGGNAGATATTCTNTATTTTTTTCATTTAANATTTTTTTTATTCCNANCTCATCAACTATATNTGTNTCTANGTTCATTTCNAATGATTGNGATANAAANNNNTCAAATANTTCTGACTTTATTTTNCATGAATAAAATTGCTTGCTATCAGTCAATAANAATNCATGNTCATTNTCATTATTTNCAAAATNNNNATAGGCCANATTAATTGNTATNTTNCTTTTGTTNAATTTTTTAATNTCAAAATCTTTTTCTAAAATTGTAACTGCGCTTTCTATAGCGTAGTTGCTGGATAACATCCTGTGAATAGGTAATATTTTTAGCCCTGGATCTGAATCAGGCACTAAAGCTGTTAAGATAAAACGATTTTTTTCATCAGGATTATTTTTTTTATAATTTAGAGCAGTTGTATATCTGTGGTGTCCGTCTAAGATGATAATTTTTTTATTTTCTATTAATTTACTAATTTTATTTACGATCTTTGCATCGCTTATTTTCCATAAATCGTGCTGTGTTTTGGTCATGTCTGTAGTTGTTAAAAGAGGTTGAACATCACTATAATTTTCTAATAAATGCAATAAATTACCATTGTCATCGCTGCACATACAAAAGATTGGACTAATATTTGTTTGAGTTGCTTCTAAAAGAGAGTAGCGGTCTTTTTTTGGCCCCTCCATTGTATTCTCGTGAGGTAAAACAATTCGATCTTCAAATGCATGTAATTCTAATAAACCTAGAAGACTTTTCCTTTTAATTAAATGGCCTTCTAAATTGAATGTTTGTTCATATAGATAGTAAGTCAATTCTTCCTCTTGCAATAAAATTTCATTATTGATCCATGAATTAATCAATTTTTTTGCATGTAAATATTTTTTATCTTTATCGCCTTTTGGAAGCTCAATGTGGCAAACGTTATATTCAGATGAATTGTATAGTTGTTTTTTTTGTTCCTCATTAATCACATCATAAGGAGGAGCGATTACTTTCTTAATATCAACATTGCGCTGATTATATCTATATCCTTTAAGTGGTCTAAAAATCGAAATACTTTACTCCTTGTATTTTTCTTCTAATATTTGTTTCTGCGTGATAAAGATTTCTTCTATAGATTCACTAGATAAGTGAATGAGCTTATTCAAAATATCATTGGAAAAGCTTTTCTGCTCACTAGTTGCTTGTATGTCTACAATATCTTTATTTTCATTTATAACTATGTTGCAATCTGCATCAATTGATGAGTCCTCCTCATAATCTAGATCAATATAGATGTCTCCTTTTTTTATGCCAGCTGAAATAGCACCGATCTGATGAATTAAAACATTATTAAATGAATCTAAGCCTGTTTCATTCGCTAATTTTTTTAGTGCCAATGCAATAGCTACCCAGGCCCCATTTATTGCAGTTGTTCGCGTACCTCCATCTGCATCTATTACGTCACAATCCAAGGTAATGGTGTATTCGCCTAAAGCTGAGAAGTCAATTGCAGTACGTAGACTTCTTCCTATGATACGTTCAATCTCTTTACCTCTACCATCTTGCCTGCCTGATTTAATTTCTCTCCTTTTTCTGGTGTTTGTTGATGCAGGAATCATTGCATACTCTGCTGTCAACCAGCCTGTTCCGCTATTTTTTAAGAAGCGGGGTACTGTATCTTCAATTGTTGCTGTGCAAATTACTCGAGTGTTGCCCATTGAAGCCAATACAGAGCCATCAGCATTAGTAATATAGTCTGCTAAAATTTTAAATTTACGTTTTTCGCTTAATTTTCTGTTATTTTTTCTCATTTTTCCTTAGCCTTAATAGATATTTAAAAACTTTAATTAAATGATAGCCATATACCAATTAAACAGGTAACCTTATTTAGGCAAAAGTGTTTTTTTATAAAACCTTTTCTTACTTTAATATATAGTTCCTATTCTATTTTTTTGTTAATTATTAGATTTAATCTATAAATTAAATATAAATTTATTTATTGGAACAAGATAGTGTTGCGAAAGATGAAAGATTTTTTGTCAGTATCCGATTTTAGTGCACCTGAATTAATTGAATTAATTCAGGCAGCTATTGCTATGAAAAATGGCGAAGCGGTCGTACAAAATAGTTATTTTTTAGCTTTATTATTTGAAAAACCTTCATTAAGAACTAGGGTTTCATTTGAAGCAGCTATGAAAAATTTGGGGGGAAGCTCAATTTTTTTATCTAAAGAAGAAGTTCAAATAGGTAAACGTGAAGAAATTAAAGATATTGCAAGAACATTGTCCAAAATGACTGATTGCATTGCTATTCGAATATCTTCTCATGCAGATCTTAAAGAATTTGCTAATTTTTCCTCTGCCCCAGTTATTAATGCCTTATCAGATCTAGAACATCCTTGTCAGGCGCTCGCTGATTTAATGACAATTTATGAAAAATTTCATACCTTTGAAAATATTCAATTAACTTATCTAGGTGATGCAAATAATGTTTCTAATTCTTTAGCATTAGCATCTTCCATGGTCGGTCTTTCATTTATCTTCTGTGGGCCATCTGATTATTCCTTGAGTAATGAGATTGTAAGTCAATGCCAAGTGATCAATAAGAATTCTTTAGGGATAACAGACGATCCTAAGACTGCTCTTGTGGATGCTGATATTGTTTACACTGATGTTTGGGCATCAATGGGGGATGAGAGTTCAATTGAAAAACGTAAGCCAATTTTTTTACCATATCAACTAAATAATGAATTACTTAGTACTGCAAAGAAAGAACCTTTAATTATGCATTGCTTACCTGCTAAAAGAGAAAATGAAATTACTGACGAAGTGATTGAATCCGTTAATTCTATAGTATTTGAACAGGCTGAGAATAGATTATGGATACAGCAAGCCATTATGAACAAATTGCTTTTAAATAAGGATTAAGGTGCGGCATTTTGATTGAAATTATTTCAGATACACTAGATACCATTATAGGTAGATTTGGATTAGTTGCATTAGTTGATATTGTTTTAGTAACAATATCTTTGTACTGGTTATTGTTAATTATTAGTGGCACTACTGCTATGACAGTATTGAGGGGAGCTGGACTTTTTATTGTACTAGTTTTTTTAGTATCGAGAATCTTTGAACTAACTGTGTTGAACTGGTTGTTAAGTAAGTCAGTCGGAGGTTTAGTATTAGGATTAGTAATTATTTTTCAAACAGAAATCAGAAGGGTGTTTGAGCGAATAGGTCGAACAGGTTTACACTCAGTTTTACGTGTTTCTGATCGTAAATCAGTGATAGAAAGCATAATTAGAACTTCATTTAATTTAAGTAAGTCTAGAGTAGGAGCACTTATTGTTTTAGAAAGAGAGACAGGACTTGCTGATATTACTGATACAGGAATCTATATTCAATCAAGAATTACACCTGAATTATTGGGAAGTATTTTTACAGACAATTCTCCTTTACATGATGGTGCAGTAATTATTCACGGTGAATCAATTGTTGCAGCTGGCTGCACACTGCCGTTAACTAGTTCATCAATTTCGACTGGTCTTGGCATGCGTCATCGAGCTGCAATTGGACTTACTGAAAATACCGATGCGGTTGTCATTGTTGTTTCTGAAGAAACAGGACGAGTATCGTTAGTTTCTAATGGTAAAGTTTTTCCAGCTTCAGATGAAGCAGCAATTTTACGTCAATTGTTTTACTTCTTTGATTTGAAAATAAACAATGAACCTGAAGTTGAAGGATCAGTTGGAGTAAATAATGAAGGTTAATTTTCCAAAAGATTTTATTGCTAATTTCTTTTCACTTGCAAGAATTGTTTTTACACGGTCATATATAGAGCTTAAAAAATCTCCGAGTCTTTTATTATTTTCACTTATAATGAGTGTATCGTTATGGGTTTTTGTCACAGACAATGAGAACCCTATGATTACTGAAACTTTCCCTGTATTAATTAATGTACAGCCAGTCAATATAGGACCAGAATTAGCAGTAGCAAATAGAATTGATAAAGTGCAATTACGTGTGTCTACTACACAAGAAAAATTAGAAAGCTTGCAGTCAAAGAATTTTAATGCCTTTGTAGATCTCAATGGTCTTGGTGCAAGAGAACAAGATGTCTCAGTGCGGGTTGATGTACAGAATATAAGAGGAGTGAAGGTCATTGAGATTTTGCCACCTAAGGTTGCTGTGAATTTAGAAAATCTATTAGAAAAACAAGTGAATGTAGAATACAGAGCAATTGGTTCACCACCTCTTGGTTATAAGCTTGGTGAAATTAATCCACAAAATAATATTGCTAATATTGCAGGCCCTGCATCACTAATTGACTTAGTGCAATCTGTAGCTGCTGACATAAATATTACTGGACTAACTGTTAGTCTTGAGCAATCTTTTAATGTTACTCCACGAGGTACTGGCGGCAGCGAAATTCAAGGTATCTCAGTAAATCCAGAATCTATATTTTTTGATATTGAAATTATAAAGACCGATTATGTTAAAACAGTACCTTTAGAAATTAATTTGGTTGGTGAACCATCTTATGGATACAAAATTTCAGGCATAGAGCTTTCGCCATCTGTAGTAAAAATTGGTGGATCCATTAATGATCTTCAAAATATTAATTCCGTAGTATTAGAATCGCTTGATATAAAGAATCGCTCTACTTCTTTATCAAAAGCAATTTTAATTCCAAAAAATGACAAATTTAATGTTCTAGAAGATCAAGTGATTAAGGCTACAGTTACTATTGTCCCAATTTATGGGTCTAGTCGCACAATCATTATTCCAAAAATTGTTGATAAATTAAATCGATCTATTTTTTTTGAAGATAAGTTCAAAAACATTGACATTACTGTACGTGGCCCACTTGAGGTTATCGGTCAAATTTCAACAACTGAGATAAAAGTTGAAATTGATTGTTCTGAATTAGAAGAAGGCCAGCATATGGTTGCACCTACTATAACATTACCGCCAAAAGTTTCTTTAGTTTCTGCAGTTCCAAATGAAATTAAGATAAATATCTCTGAATAGCTTAGGAAAAAGTAAATGACAAATAATACGAAAAATCCTAATGATTTATTAATTGCATTAGTAGGCAGATCAAATGTAGGTAAATCTGCATTGTTTAATAGACTATTAAACAAGAATCAATCCATAGTTGAAGACGTTATTGGCACTACAAGAGATCTTGTTGAGCATCAAATTGATCTTAATGGACAATATGTAAAACTTGTTGATACAGGTGGTTGGCTGGAATTAAATGACGATATGTTTCAAGATGCAATTAGAGAATCTTTGCAAGAAGTTTTTAATCACGCATCTTTGATTTTATTTGTAATAGATGCATCAATGTATCCCACTTCTTTAGATTATGAACTTGTTGATGTATTAAGAAAAAATTATGACACCTCTAAGATAATATTAGTCGGTAATAAATCTGATAAAAAAGACTCATCTTTTTATATAAATGAGTATTCAAAATTTGGTTTTAAAAATCAGATACTTGTTTCTGCCTATCATTCTTTAAATATACATGATCTTAATGATTTGATTAGCAACGAATTAAACTTGCAACCTTCATCTGAGGCTATTATTGATGAAGTATCTGCAATTAATTTATCTATTGTTGGCAGACCTAATGTGGGAAAATCATCTTTGCTGAATTCAATTCTAGGCTTTGATAGAGTTCTGGTGTCTGATCATGCTGGCACAACTAGAGATGCTATTGACATTACATTTGAGTTTGAAGGTAATCATTTTAACTTGATTGATACTGCTGGTATTAGGCGACGTGGCAAAGTTCAAAAAGGAATAGAGAGAAAATCTGTTATGCAGGCTCAGTCAGCAATTAGTCGAAGTGATATTACAATTTTGCTCTTAGATTTGAATGATCCTTATGTTGCTCAAGATAGCCATGTCGCAAGCTATGCTCTTGATTCGCATAAAGGACTTATTTTGGTTCTAAGTAAAGCAGACATGGCAGATGATTCAGATATAGTTCAATTAACTATTAATCAGCTTAGGCGAAAGTATCGGTTTGTTAGTTGGGCTCCAATTGTTGTAACTTCAGCTTTACATAATATTGGTAGAGAAGAATTACTAGAAAAGGCGGTTAAAATAGCGGAACAAAGATCCATTAGAATAGAAACTGCCGAATTAAATAAATTTATCAACCAAGCAGTTAATGAAAACCCTCCTGGCTTATTGCATAATCGAAGATTAAAAATTTATTACGTAACCCAAGCAGAAACTAACCCCCCTCATTTTATTTTTTTTGTGAACAATACATCAAATATTCATTTTTCTTACAAGCGTTATTTAGAAAATAAGATTAGAATGCAATATGGGTTCGATGGAACAGCAATACAAATGTCATTTAAAGATAAAGATGAACAAGAAGCTGAACAGTCTGAATTATTAGAAGCAGTCGAATAGAGATAAGCATGGACATATATATAGTTATTGTAAGTTGCATATTTGCTTTTTTAGCTTATTTATTAGGTTCAATTCAAATTGGATTAATTGTCAGTATGCAATTTAAAGGAATTGATGTTAGGCAATATGGCTCAGGCAAAACAGGCTCAACAAATATTTTAAGAACTATTGGTGTTCTACCTGCAGTGTTAGTTATCTCTTTGGATATTATTAAAGGAGCAATCCCGATTATTGTTTCGAATATATTTTTTGATGAAGTGATTTTTGGAGCTGTAGGGGCCATGTTTGTTATTGTTGGTCATTGTTGGCCAATTTTTGCATCATTCAAAGGCGGCAGAGGCGTTGCATCTGCATTTGGTGGCTTTGTGGTTCTTGCACCACTGCCTGCATTAATTATTGTGTGCATAGGGATTGCAATAATTTTTTTCACAAGATATGTTTCTCTTGCTTCTATTACAACTGTTTTAATAAGTATGTCAACGATTATTTTTTTAGTCGGGCAAGGTTCATTAGCTATTGAAATTCTTTTATTTGCAATTCCAGCAGGCCTTTTAATTGAATTTAATCATTTAGATAATATGAAAAGGCTTGCAAAAGGCACTGAGTCTAAGCTTGGAAATAAAGTAGATACAGGAAAATAAGCATGGTTAATGCAGAAATATTCGGTCGAGTTGTAGTAGTTGGTAATACGAGTTGGGGTACTACTCTGGCAAATCAATTTGCTCAAATTGTATCTGAGGTGATTATATTAACAAGAACANANGACGATGCAGAAGAAATNAACAANNANCATTGTAATGAGAGTTANTTNCCAGGNGTTTCNTTAAAGCATAACATTATTGCTACTGATAATTGGTCGNTAATTNATAGCAANGATTTAATTGTTATTGCNGTNCCNTCTTCATCTCTGCATGANTGNTTATTAAAAATCAAAAANATAAATATANGNAATTTACAAGTTTTATGTGCAACAAAAGGATTAGATAGNAAGGCTGGNTTAAGAATGTCTGAAGTTATTGAAAGNGAGATAGAAATTCAATATTCAGCATCNATTTCTGGNCCTAATTTATCTGCTGANATAAATAAATCATTACCAAGNGCAACTGTNGTTGCCTCTTCNAATCATNNATTTGCNACAAAAATACAAAANACTTTGCATTCTGATAGATTTCGTGTGTACGTCTCTGANGATCTTATTGGAGTNGAATTAGGGGGNGCTCTTAAGAATATTATTGCAATTGCTGCAGGTATNGTAGATGCATTTGNATATGGNGATAATGCTAAAAGTGGTTTAGTAACTCGTGGATTGGCTGAAATTTCCAGACTTACTGTTGCTGCAGGNGGAAANGANNTTACATTGCAGGGATTATCAGGNATAGGAGATTTAATTGCNACTTCTTATAGTGANCATTCNAGAAANAGGAAATTTGGNGAACTTATTGGNAANGGNNANCATGTTNATGNTGCATTAAGNAAGTTAAATGGTGTATGNGANGGNTATACNACCTTGCCATCAGCCTTGTTACTTGCTNAAAAATATAATGTTGAATTGCCGATATTTAATGCTTTATCNAGTATTATTAATGATGGGCTAAGCCCAGAAGAAGCTGTATTTAATTTANTGTCTAGAGAACCNCGTTAACTACATNAGGGGTGTTNTATNATTATGGTTTTGAAATCNACTGGCACTAATCTTATTACACAAGGAGANCTTGTTAGTATTCGTATNAAAACATTNGATGATTTATATAATGATTATGNATGGAGAAAAGATCCNGAAATATCAAAATATGANGCNGTTCCTCCTCTANCAGTNACNTTTAANGATTTTGTTGATCGTCATAANNTAGAGTATTCTACATATAGAAAAGAACGAGCTATATTTTCTATATACNCAAATTCTGAACANANGCATATTGGCAACATTATGTTTTATAACNTGAACAAAATNAAAAAGAATGTNGAAATNGGTATTACTATTGGNGAGAAANATTTCTGGAANAANGGANATGGTACTGAATCACTGAATTTATTTGTNGAATATATTTTTTCTGTATTNAATGTGAANTCAATTTATTTNCATACATTAAATTGGAATGAACGAGCGTATCAAGCATTTGNGAAATCAGGATTTTNTGAGACAAGAAAGGTNCGTAGATTAGGNCATTTATTCATTAAGATGGAAATTAATAAATAAAAAAATTAGGATAAACTATTCATTCCATTTANTAAGTCNGGCACCATTNTTGANAAATCATCNATGTNCCATGCNGCTGGTTTATTAATTGAACGAAATGGTAAAACATCATGNCCAATAGCAATTTTNTTACCAGCNCTGTAAAATATTTTTCCATTAATATCCCAAGATTGCTCTGAGCAGAGATAGGCTGTTAAAGGAGCAATTTGNGCTGGATCNAGTTCCATTCGTTGTGNTTTTTGANCTTCATTAAATTTNNCNTGNTGGANNTGTTCAGGAACAGAATCGGTCATTCTTGTCATGGCAGTTGGGGCTATAGCATTTGCTGTAATACCATTTCTTCCTAAATCAATTGCTANNCACCTTGTCATACCAGCNATACCTGCNTTNGCTGCACTATAATTTGCTTGNCCTGCATTACCAGTCAATCCAGAACTAGANGAAAAGCCAATNAATCGNCCAAAGTTTTGTTTTCTCATAATTGCAGATGCATGTTTTGCTAGATTGAAATATGCAGTCAGATGGACCTTAATNACGTTATCCCATTCTTCTTCAGTCATATTAAATATCATTCTGTCTTGCAGGATGCCTGCAATGTGAACAACTGCATCAATTGTTCCAAAATTTGAAACTGCACTATTGATNAGTTCTGCTGCATCTTCCCATTTTGTTATATCATGTTCTGAANNTAAGACATTTGAGTTATTTTTCTGTAGCTCGCTAGCTAGATCAGTTAANANATTTTGATTTTTACCAGAACCATCAAGATTACTTCCTGGATCATTTAGTATTAAATTTGCTCCATGTNATGCAAGCGCTTCGCTGACCTTAGANCCTATGCCTCCAGCTGCACCTGTAATAACGATTGTTTTNTTTTTTAANGGTTGTTTGCTTAAGTCTTTTGCCGGNNTATCTCTACCTGGTATTTCGAGNTCCTCAAGAGGCGGGACAGGNTTTCGTTTTCTTCTCATCAGAACATAATGCATCCCNTCATCAAGGTCTTTTAGATCCCATATTTTTTTATCTGAAACAATAGAATGTTCAGGNCTTGGGTGAAAAGGCAAGGATACTCTTCCTCCCTGAACATAAAATATTTTTCCATTAATATTTTGTGCTTNATCTGANGCCAGGTATCCAATCATTGGAGCAACAAATTCCGGCTCTTTCATCCCNGCAAAGATACTTTGTTTTTTATTTGGTTTGTCANTGCCGCCTACATCNGCAGTCATTCTTGTNTCTGCNACAGGAGAAATTGCATTAACAGTTATGTTATATTTTTCTAAATCTTTTGCAATGCTTCTTGTCATACCAGCAATACCTGCTTTTGCTGCACCATAGTTTACTTGTCCAAGATTNCCTAATAANCCTGAATTTGAAGTAAAATTAATGATTCTTCCCCACTGATTTTGTCGCATAATTTTTGAGACATGACTAATCATATTAAAATGTCCNTATAAATGTACTTGAATTACTGCATCCCACTCCTCTTTTGACATATTNAAAACCATACGATCNCGTAAGATACCTGCGCANTTAACTAAGATATCTACCTGNCCCCATTCTTTTACTGCCTGATNAACTAATTTTCCTGCTGATTNATAATCTGCTATGCTATCAAAATTTGCGATAGCCTTGCCNCCAGNGGCAATGATATCATCNGCAGTTTTTTGTGCTGGGGCACTATCTTCTCCACTGCCATCAGCTGCTGATCCAGGATCATTGATGAGAACTTTTGCTCCATTTTCTGCAAGAAACATTGCAANCCCTCTACCNATTCCTCGTCCAGAACCAGTAATAATTGCAACTTTGTCTTTCAAATGCATTTTTTCTCCATAAATTAAATTATATTTTTTATAATTCTGACGCGCGTTTTTTTATTTCTGACCATATTCTAGTTAGCTCGTCATCATTAGGGATTATACAGAAATCTTTGTAATTTGTAAGGCTTCCATTTGTTAAATCAACTGGCCAAGTGTGCCCTTGTTGAATTTCTTGAATCAATTCTTCGTATGTAGATACATTTTTTGGGAAATATGTGGCAACCTTACCAACATCATTCTCCTCATGTGTATCAGCTGAGGCTGTATAGTACATTCCAAGTTCAGTTGCTAGATCCAATGAAAATGCATTGTTTTCAATATTTGCTCTGCCATTCAAAACATCCATTGAGTAGCTAATTTCAAATAAATTTACTTTTGTAGCACGTTTTAAGGCCTTTGCATTTTCTGCCTCATTATCCCAATCACTCGTTTGCAATACTACCGGGTGGGGCTTCCATCTTCTATAAGGATGTTGTGCAATCCAGGCACCATTATTTTCTTGAATTACTTGTTTTAACAACTTGTGATTCCTAAAAGAATCATTGTATTCATTGACTCCAAAAACTAACACATGTCCATCTTCTACATTGACTTCAATTCCAGCAAAAACCATGAAGTCATGTTTCTTTGAGAGGGCTTGAGCTTTTTCATATCCAAAAATTGAATCATGTTCAGTAAATACAATTCCATCTAGGCCTCTTTCTTTAGAGAGGGCAATGGTTTCATCAGGATTAAGTTTTGAATCCCATGAACCAATTTTTGTGTGATTATGCAGGTCAATTAACATCATCTTACCTATCAACAGTTAGTATTATGGTTCCTGTCGATGCTAATGGTCCACCTGTTCCATTGACAATTGCTGATTTTGCTGTAGTTTGTCTTCCTTCTAGACCAGATGCTTTTCCTGCAAGCTGTCTTTGTGCTTCAACAAGCAAAAGCATGCCATACATACCAGAATGAGAGTAAGACAACCCCCCGCCATTGGTGTTAATTGGAAATTTNCCTTTAGGACTTGCTAAGCCATTCTTCCACAAATTGGTTCCTTCGCCTCTAGGAGCCAATCCTACCATTTCTGCGGTTACTCCAGCAGTATAAGTGAATGAATCATAAAGCATTGCCATTTCCATATCTTTAGGACCCATACCTGCAATTTCATATGCCCTTTTTGAAGATAAGTGTGCTGAAGTCATAGTCATGTCTTCCATTTGCGACATATTGATATGACTAATTGCTTCTCCTGATCCCTCTATCCAGACTGGGTCATTTTTATATTCTGTAGCTTGTTCCTTGGAGACGATTACAACTGCTCCGCCATGATCGGTTACAAGACAGCAATCAAGTAAATTTAATGGCCAAGCAATTGGTCGAGATGATAAGACAGTTTCAAGATCTATTGGACCTCCAAAAGGATGAGTTTCCTTTGAATGCATAACTGCTTTAGGATTTAGCATTGCCCACTCTCTAGCAACAACTGCAATTTCTGCAAAATCTTTTTTTGTAACTCCAAATTCGTGCATATATCTATTCATAGCATGCGCGTAATAGGTCGGCGCACCCCAAAGACCATATATTTGCTCAAATTGCATACTAGGATCCCATGGATCATAATTAAATCCGCCCCCCGTACCCTTATTGCCTCGTGTACGAATTGAGTGACCAACTTCTCCATGTGATATCACTGCGTTGTCAATCATCCCAGAACTTATTGCAGCAATTGCATGATTAACAAAAAAAATAAAACCCGCTCCACCTACATACGTGCTGTCTACATATTTTGGTTTAATGCCTAGGTATTCTGCTAAGGCAATAGTTTGGAATCTACCTGCTCCACCTGTTACAAANAAACCNTCTATATCATCAATATTCAAGCCNGCATCATTTGTTGCATTAATAATTGCTTCNGTATGTAANGTAAGGGAATCTTTATTAGTATCGAAGCCAAACGTGTCAGATTCTCCGACNCCCACAATTGCACCAGCNCTTCGNAATTTATTTGTCATTTAAACTATCTCCCAATATGGCATAAATATTTCATCTTCAACTTTTTCAAACTTAATAACTACATTTGCNCCTATTTTTATTGATGNNGGATCNTCTGGATTAGCNTTTGCTATGACACTTAACATTCTGACATCNTCTTCAGTATCAATAAATGCTGTTACAAAAGGNACTGCCTCTTTCCAGCCATCNGTTGCTATATGTTGGATTGCAAAAGTGTATATGGTTCCCTTACCTGATGCTTGTTNCCAANTNATATCTCTTGAATGACATCCTTTTTTTGGACAAATTATNCTGGGATAAAAGAAAAATTTTTTACATGAATTACATTTTGGCAGCATTAAAATATTATTTTTAGCACCATCCCAAAATTCCTTNGCATTTAAAAGATCTGGGTCGGGTGTTGGNCCAAAATAAACTTTATCAGTATTTTTTTCTTTAGACATAATTTTTTACTTATACATATATATTTGAAACTCCATATAGAAGTATAATCAATTATTGCATATGAAGCTATTGAATGCTAAATTCGAGATGTATTATTTCTGCTAATGTTTGGAGTATAAATGATTATCGAACAGTATGTTAGAGTGCTGATTCTCATNATCCTTGCAATTGCCTTCCCCCTTTTACCATTAGCAGGATCTTATTTATTTAGTAAACTNAATTATCGACCTGCNAANGCNAANGATGTCAAATCATCNATTTATGAATGNGGNGTTGAAGCNGCTGATATAACNTGGAGNCAGTTTAATGCCAAATATTTTTTGTANGCTTTAGGTTTTGTAATCTTTGACGTNGAAGTNATTTTTTTATTTCCCTGGGCTGTCATTCATNNAGAACAANCTTTTTCAATTTTAATTAAAGTTGCAATNTTTGTAATTGTTTTAGCCTTNGGTCTTTTTTATGCTTGGCGATGGCGAGCACTGGAGTGGCANNCATGACNCTTAATACTTTGCAGCTGCCAGGTCAAGANNTGAAAAATATTATCGAGNNTAANTTNCCTGAAACAATAAACAATTTTTCGTTGGATTGGGTAGAAATCCCAATTNCNANNTATCTTGAAATTATCACNTGGATGAAGAATGAACCNAAAATTGATGCTGCGCANNTATCTAACATAACTGGNGTAGATATGATTGATTCATTTGAAATACATTTACATCTNCANTCNTTAGATTTAAANAANTTATATTCAATGAAGGTTATATTAGANCGAGAAAATCCTGNAATACCAAGTCTTTGNGNTTTATACATTGGAGCNAATTTGCAAGAAAGGGAAATTTTTGATCTTTTAGGTATTAATTTTGANGGNCATCCTGANTTACGAAGNATATTTCTATGGGANGGATTTGCAGGTCANCCTCTTCGTAAAGATTTTATGCAGATGGAAGATGCNAATCCAGGATTACCAAGATTTCCATTTGAAGAAGAAGGAAAGCAGGAAAGATAGTGGCAACNGAAGACACNTATGAACTTAATATTGGCCCNCAACATCCATCTACTCACGGCGTCTTTCGNATAAAAGTTGCAATGAATGGNGAAACTATNGAAGATNTNGACATGATTGTNGGATACNTNCATNGATCTATGGANAAGNTGTCAGAAGAACGCACATTTACACAAAATATCCCTTTTACAGATAGAGCAGATTATTTAGCAGCTATGTCAAACAATTTAGGATATTGCCTGGCTATTGAAAAAATTTCTGGGGTTTTACCTCCGCAACGAGCAACTGTTTTGCGCGTAATTTTTGCAGAGTTGCAACGAATTGCTAGTCATGCAATGGCTAATGGCACATTAGTTTCTGATGCAGGCGCCTGGCAAACACCATTGATGTATATGTTTAGAGAACGTGAAAAGATTTTAGATCTTTTTGAAATGACATGCGGAGCAAGACTTACAACTAATTACATGCGTATCGGCGGTGTAGCTTTTGAACCTCCTGATGAATTTTATACTCAACTTAATTCTTTACTCGGGGAATTACCAGATCGAGTTGATGAATATATGGATATGTTAAGTGAAAATGAAATATTTATTGCGAGAACAAAAAATGTAGGCATAATAACACCAGAAGATGCAATAAACGGTTCTTTGAGCGGCCCTGCTTTAAGGGGAAGTGGTGTTCCTTGGGATCTGAGAAAAGCAGAGCCATATTGTGGTTACGAAGATTATGATTTCGAAATACCTGTTGGAATCATTGGTGATTCCTATGATCGTTTCATGGTCCGTTTATTTGAAGTAAAAGAATCAGTTAAGATTATTAAACAAGCACTAAGCGTACTACCAAAAGGCATGCATAAAACACAAATTCCATTAGCTCTACGCCCAGAGCCAGATCAGGTCTATTTTCGTACAGAGGGGCCAAGAGGTGAGCTTGGCTATTTTGTCATAGCTGATGGAGGGCCGGCCCCTTATCGTATGCATATTAGAGCTCCTTCTTTTATTAACTTGTCATTATTAAAACAATTAGCCATTGGCAGTTCACTCCCTGATGCTGTTGTCACTCTTGGTTCTATTGATATTGTTGTTGGGGAAATTGATAGATGATAAAGAATATTTTTTCAAATTCGATTTTTAGTAAGTTAATAATTTTATTAGCAGGTTTATTTTTTATATTTTTTGGCTATCTAGCAAATACATATTTATTTGACTTATCTATTTTTTCAGATTTTATATTTGATTTTTTTCTTGAGCGCTCATCGTATAATTTAGCGTATTTAGCATCTTCTATTATTGGCGCTTTAGGAATTATTTCTTTTGTAGGCTTAGTTTTATTAATCGGATCTTGGGTAGAACGAAGAGTAATAGCTCGTTTTCAAATTAGAGTGGGTCCAAATCGTGTCGGTCCTTTTGGTTTATTNCAACCTTTGGCTGATGCAATTAAATTGATGCAAAAAGAAGTTCTAGTGCCAGACATAGCAGACAAACTGTTATTTTTAATACCACCAGTTGCTATTTTTTTACCTGCTATTTTGGCTTGGGGTCCTATTCCATGGGCTCCAAATATGTCCTATCTTGATATTAATGTCGGCATATTATATGTATTTGCAGTNAGCTCGCTAACAGTCCCAATTATTTTTTTTGCTGGATGGTCATCCATGAATCATTATGCTCTTTTAGGTAGCATGAGGACAGTGGCGATGATGGTTTCNTATGAAATACCAGTTTCATTGTCACTCTTAAGTGTTGCGCTTGTAACAGGCACTTTAAATTTTAATGAAATAGTTCTGTGGCAATCAGATAATTCTATATGGCTTGGACTGTTTATTCCTTTTGCTCTTTTTACTTTTTTCTTTGCCTCAACAGCGGAAATTAATCGAACACCAAATGATATAGCAGAAGCTGAATCNGAAATNGTTGCTGGTTATCATATTGAATANTCAGGAATGAAAGCTGGTTTATTTATGGNAGTCGAATTAGGNAANGCCGTTTTACTGGGAGCTTTAATTTCTAGTTTNTTTTTAAATGGATGGTTTTTATTTGGCATTGAAAATTTTGTNCCTCCATATATTATATTTATAACAAAAACAGTTTTTATTTATTTGTTGTTGATTTGGCTGCGTGCAACTTTTCCACGTTTTAGGTTGGATCAACTTATGAATTTTGCATGGAAAACCTTGATTCCTGCCTCCATTATTCATTTCTTTGTAATTGCNATAGAAGTCAGCATNATGTCTNANTTTANTGAAATTCCATACTTGATTTTTCTNTTCACAATCATAAANATATCTTTAGTAGTATTGCTTGCATATCTGTGGGGTAAAATATTTNANGTTCANCAATATCAANCAGAAAAGATNCAACCAAGATTTGCNNCTTCNATTGGNGGANTAGANGCAATGAAAGAGGTNNGTTCAATTGATTGAANTAAATATNTATAATNNNGCTTTTTTATTGTTTTCTANNATNACNTTNTTNTCNGCNATAGGNGTNGCTGTAATTAATAGTTTAATGCGCTCTTTATTCCTTTTAATTATTTCTTTTATTGGAGTTGCTTCATTGTTTGTTTTNCTTTCAGCTGATTTTATTGCAATTGCNCAATTGNTNATNTATGCTGGNTCTATTTCAATTTTGNTGCTTTTTGCNGTNATGTTAACTCCNGAAATATCAATNAATAATCAAAATTCAAAATATTTTTTATTTGCTGCACTNGCGGGCATACTTTTTATTTACNTAATGTTTTTATTTATTTCTATTTTTGANATTAANCAATTGNCAGGTTTAAGTNTGNATAAATTAAATTTNAGCAANACTATTGATAAAATTGGNACATTGCTTCTTGGNAAGTATATTATTGCCTTTGAATTAGCATCTATTTTACTATTNTTTGCNTTAATTGGTGCAATATCAATTGTTCGTAGCAATGAGTCAGATTTTAACATCATTGCTACAAAAATTAAGGATAAAAAATAATGGTAAGCTTGGAAGCATANNTNTTAGTTGCGAGTATTTTATTTGCCATTGGATTATTTATNGCTTTAGGCAAAAGNAATTTAATTTCTATTGTTATGGGNATTGAAATNATGCTGAATGCAATTAATCTAGTCGCAATTTCATTTGCGCGCTATGGAAGNATGTTTGATANCCAGATTGATGCATTAGCAGGACATGTTTTGGTTATATTTATTTTGACTGTTGCAGCTGCGGAAGCTGCTATTGCNCTTGCTTTATGTGTNCTTGTTTATAGACACTTTAATACTATAAATGTNAGTGATATGACTAGTTAGGATAGACTATGTGGAAACAATCNTTTGAAGTTCAAACTGGCTATGAAGCTAAAATTTGGAAAGAATTATTCAACCAAGAAGCAATTTCNGTNAGAGTNGTNCCTCCATTGAATCATGGATCGATGTTGGNTCCACGAACNATATGGGTTCCAGATGGNAAAACACATTTGATTAAAGAAATAAAAAATAAAATATAAGGATAAACGTATTGCAGATTAATGAATTATTNATATGGCTTATTCAATTTTNTCCTATTATAGGNGGNGTAGTAATCCTTTGCNTGGCAACCCATAGAAAAAATTTGNCTCCTTTNATAGGTTCTATAAGTGTATTTATTTCATGGATTTTTTCTTGCTGGNTNTTANTATCTTCAATTGCTGAAGAAGGCAGCTTATTTATNAGCACTCAGCACGAATGGTTCAGTGCATTTAATTTAAATATTAATATTGGAGTGATGTCTGATGGATTAACTGCAATGATGTGCNTTGTAGTAACNTCAGTTGCTTTACTTGTTGAAATTTTCTCAAAAGGCTATATGGAGCATGAAGATGGCATTGCNAGNTATTATGTTTTCTTATCTATTTTTATTTTTAGCATGCTTGGCGCAGTCCTTGCAGTGAATTTGTTACAAGTTTTTATTTTTTGGGAGTTAATGGGGCTTTGTTCATTTCTTTTAATTGGTTTTTGGTTTGAGAAACCTCAAGCGGTACGCGCTGCAAGAAAAGCTTTTTTGATTACTAGATTGGGTGATTTAGGTTTTGTTGTTGCTTTAGTAGTAATTTGGAATGCAGTAGGCACATTAGATATTAGTGTTATTAATGAATCTGCTGCACAATTTTCCTCCGTTGCAATATTTGTTGCAACCTTTGGTCTTTTATGTGGCGCAATGGGTAAGTCTGCTCAATTTCCGTTGCATGTATGGCTCCCAGATGCGATGGAAGGGCCAACACCAGTTTCAGCACTTATTCATGCAGCGACTATGGTAGCAGCTGGAGTTTTCCTTATTGCACGATTTTTTCCGCTTTTTGAACTTTCAGGGGATGTTCAAAGCATCATGTTATACATCGGATTGATCACCTTATTGCTGACAGGGTTCTTAGGAATGGCATCTAATGATATTAAACGAGTCTTGGCGTACTCAACTGTCTCACAATTAGGATATATGTTTGTTGGCTTAGGATTAGGAGCTTACGTTGCAGCAATATTCCATTTAATTACGCACGCATTTTTCAAAGCATTATTATTCTTGTGTTCTGGTTCAATTAATCACAGCACTGATACGTTTGATATGAGAAATATGGGCGGTTTATATAAGTTAATGCCTTATACATTCTTATCATTCTTGATCGGCTCATTGGCTTTATGTGGATTGTTTCCTTTTGCAGGTTTTTGGAGTAAGGAAGCAATTATTGGCGTTGCATATGAAAAAAATATATATGTCTTTTCACTTCTAATGCTTGGAGTACTATTAACTTCATTTTATGTTTTTCGCGCACTCATTCTAACGTTTTTTGGCGAATTTCGTCCTTCTAAATCTTTTAAAGATAAAGATATGCAGGTACATGAATCTGCTCCAATAATGACGGCTCCACTGGTCATTCTCTCTATTCCTGCTATCTTCATTGGCTTTATACACTTCGCACATTTATTTGAAGAAATGTTATTGCACGCTAATCCCTATTTAGACAAGACGCATTTAGAGCATCATTTTCATTTATTCATTCCTATACTTTCTACATTTTTAATTGCTGGGGGAGCCCTCTTGGCATATTTCTTATTTTACAAAAAAGCTATGAGTAACTTAAAAAAACTTATTAATAACTCTTTTTTAGTGAAGATATTGGACAAAAAATATTATATTGATTATTTGATCGAACAAGTTTTCGTTAGCAGACTTCTGCTTCAAAACCTTGGTAACAGCCTTGTTTATTTTGATAAGAATATCATCGATAAGATTGTAAATGGTTTTGGTCGTTCGTCCTTATCAGTTGGTAGAATTTTTGTCCGATCATTCAATGGTGAGATACAATTCTATTCATTTGTAATGATACTTGGTTTACTTGTATGCCAAATAATTATTTTTGTTATAAGTTATTACGTTTTAGGATCATAAAATGATTGCACTAATTTTGTTTATTCCTTTTTTTGCTGCACTTGTCATAGCGCTATTGCCTAATTCATTAGAACATCACAGTAAATTTTTTGCGTTAGTTGTTTCTTTAGTTAATTTTATAATTTCAGTTATAATATTTTTTATTAGCGATCTTACTGCTGGACAATACATTGGAATAAATGAAGTAATTTGGGCTCAAAATTTATTCCCTTTTCAAATTAAATTTTCTGTTGGAGCAGATGCACTAGCTCTTGCTTTAATCATTTTAACAAATCTACTAACTATTGCAGCAGTTACGATTTCATTTCAAATTAAAGAACGACTTTATTTTGTTTGGTTAATGATTTTACAAGGTTCAATTATTGGAGTATTTGCCTCAATTAACTTAATTCAATTTTTTATATTTTGGGAACTTGAATTAATACCTATGTTTATGCTGATTAATTTTTGGGGCACTGGTAATCGTGAATATAGTGCAATGAAATTCGTTTTATATACATTAGTTGCTTCTGCCTTTATTTTGATCGGCATAATACTACTTGGATATAGTGCTAATAGCTTTGATATAATTGCAATTAATAATGGTGGTTTTCTTGCAGAAAACTGGATAGTTATTTTTGCTTTTTGGACTCTTTTAATTGGATTTTTAATTAAACTNCCTATTTTNCCATTCCATACNTGGCTTCCAGATGCGCATACTGATGCACCCACTGCAGTGTCAGTAATGTTGGCAGGCATTTTATTAAAAATGGGTGGATATGGCATAATTAAACTTATTTTACCAACAATGGGATATTTGCTAAATGATTATGGAGCCATANTAGGATTTTTAGGTGCATTNTCTATAATCTANGGNGCNATACTAACNNTAAAACAAACGGATTTAAAAAGGGTTATAGCGTTCTCCTCAATATCTCATATGGGATTTGTTTTAGTTGGCATTGCATCAAATTCTCCTTTNGGAGTTNTAGGAGCNGGNNTGCAATTAATAACNCATGGTTTAATTTCCGGACTTTTATTTTTGTGCGTAGGNCTAGTTTATGAGAGAACGAAAACTAGAGAAATAAATGAAATGAAAGGACTAACTCATCAATTTCCTTTTATTACTTTAATTATGATGATAGCAGGNCTTGCTTCATTAGGCCTGCCTGGGCTTGTAGGTTTTATTGCTGAGATCACTATCTTTTTAGGCTCCTATGAGACTCGACCAATCACTACTGTTTTTGCGATTACTGGTGTTTTATTTAGCGCGGGTTACATTTTATGGACAATGCAAAGAATATTTTTTGGACCAAGGAATAAAGAGCTTGACGCAAAGGATATTTCTGATTGGCCGCAACTTTTGTCAGTGGGAACATTGTTGATTCCAACTATTATTTTTGGAATATACCCTCAACCATTAATTACAATAATGGAACAGGGTCTTAATTTTTTGATTAGGATAGGATGATAATTTGAATTTAGACACTTTTGTAATCCTATTGCCACCTTTTATAGTATTGTTGGGCTCAATATTAATTTTGTTATCCTCTATGTTTTTGTCAGGCAGATTACTTATTTTAATTGTTTTTCTGATTTTCATTGCTGCTATTTTAGCCTCAGTAATCAATATGACTACACAAGTTACTGATTTATTTTTTCATGATACATATTTACATTCTAGTTTTGGCTCAATGATAGAAATATTTTTTGCGATAAGCGGCTTGATAGTTATCGCTTTTTCTTATTTTGCTTATAATATGCGCCAGCAAAAATTATTATTTGGTGATTATGCTGCATTAACTATGGCTGTATTAGGTTCTGCAATGATCCTAGTACATTCTGTTGATTTGATACTTGTTTTTGTTGCATTAGAAACAATTGCAATTTGTCAGTACATCCTTGTGTCATTACCTCGAACACAAATGGCAGCAACNTCATCAATAAAATACTTATTGAATGGAGCAATTGCTACAGCAATTTTTACTTTTGGCTTAGTATTTCTTTGGGGAGCTACGGCCTCTACCAGTATTATTGAAATTAGCAAGATTGCTTTTCTACTGGAAGGAGGCTCTATATCAATTATCTTATTTAGTGTCATATTCATGACTGCTGGCATTGCATTTAAAATGGGTCTTATGCCATTTCATAGCTGGTTGCCAGATGTGTATTATGGAGGACCTTTTAATGTAATTGCTTTTTTGTCAGTTATATCTAAAGGTACGGCTTTTCTTTTCTTTGGTTTTTTTGGATTTTTAATTGTCGATCAAAATACTAGTGATTTTTCAATATGGTGGTCTATTTTAATCGCTTTTTTTGCTATTTTGTCAATGACGCTTGGTAACGTAGCTGCTTTGCAAGCAGATAATGTAAAAAAAATCTTAGCTTTTTCATCAATAGCCCATGCTGGATACTTTGGAATTGGAATAGTTGCAATTTTATTAGGCAACAATATTGGTTTAAGCGCGATTGCTTTATACTTAGTTGCATATGGCTTTGCAAACCTCTTAGTCTTCTTTATTTGCGCATTAAATTCACAAAGTGAAAATAATTTTGATATACAGTCATTTTCAGGTCTTTTTTACAAAAATAAACTTTTAGCCATCCTTCTGACTATTGGTCTATTATCATTAACTGGAATTCCTCCTTTTGCAGGATTTATAGGTAAATTCTATCTTTTTTATTCAGTTTTTAATGCTGATTATTGGTGGACTTGGGTCATAATCATTTTTGCAGTTTCTAATACAGTAATTTCTGCAGGTTATTATTTTAGATGGATCAAAATTATCTTTACCGAGAATCTAGATCAAAAAATTATAACTATACCGATTGATGCAGTAAAATATATAAATATTATTTTAATTTTATTAGCAATATTCATTATTCTGATTGGAATTTTTCCTGATGTTGTTGTTTCTCACGCCTCAGAAATGTTTAGTGAATTAGATTTATTGATTAACTAATGACAAATAATATTATTATTCATTGTAAAAATATATCCAAAGTGCCATTAACCAAAAAGAATATTTTAACTTTAATTGAAGATTTACTATGCGCTCTTGAAATCAAAAAATTTAATGCAAATATAGTTTTTTGTACTGACGAAGAATTAAAAGATTTAAATGCTGAATTTAGAAGCAAAAATGAATTCACTGACATATTGACCTTTCCATATTCTAATGATTTTCCTCAAGTCCCCCATGCAAAAGATACAGCAACAGTAAATGGAGATATTTTTATTGCTAGAGACTATTCAATGAATAAAGCATTATTAAAAAAAATCTCTCATAAATTAGAACTAAAACACTTAATTATTCATGGGATTTTGCATTTATTAAACTATAATCATGATGAAAGCGATGATGCTTTTTTAGAAATTGAAGAAAGTATTTTAGGCAATAAAATCCATTGATTGCCAATAATATTTTCTATTGTGTTAGAATCATTTTGAAAGCGATGGCGTAAAAAAATATGTCTGCAAATTATCAAACTGTTTTGTACAGAAAGTGGCGACCAAGGACATTCGATGATCTTGTTGGCCAACAATCTATTGTGCAAACTTTAGTTAATTCTATTACAAATAATCAATTGGCGCATGCTTATCTTTTTTCAGGTCCAAGAGGTACAGGCAAGACAACTGCAGGACGAATCTTTGCTGCTACAGTTAATTGTGGTACTGGCGATAATAAATGCATAGAAGCTTTTTTTGATGGTAGCGCACTTTCCTTAATAGAGTTAGATGCTGCTTCTAATAGAGGCATTGATGAAATTAGGAATTTAAAAGAAAATATTGCCTATATGGTTGGAGATAACGTATATAAGATCTATTTGATTGACGAAGTGCATATGTTAACAGACGCAGCTTTTAATGCACTTTTGAAGACGCTAGAAGAGCCTCCTGAACACGTAATCTTCATTTTAGCGACTACTGAACCACATAAAGTGCCTGCNACTGTTCATTCTCGTTGTCAAAGATTTGATTTTCATAAAATATCTGTTCAAGATACAGTTGGCCGATTATCAANTATAGCAAAAAATGAATCAATTTCTATTTCTGATGATGCTTTGGCTTTAATTGCTAGATTTTCGCAAGGTTCATTGCGTGATGCTATCAATTTGCTTGAGCAATCTTCAATTTCTATAAATGGTGCTATTGAAACAGAGAATCTCTTGCCAATTTTGGGTGTGGATATGAATGCACAATGTGCACCATTTTTAGTTGATCTAATCAACCACGATCTTGAAAAATGTTTATTAACTATTTCTGATATGTTTAATGATGGAGTAAATTTTAAAGCTTTTAGAGATCAATTATTAGAATTAATGCGTACNTTTTTGCATGGTAGCGGTGCAAATATTCAAAATATNATTATTGATCAGAGTAGTTATGATGAGGTAAAGAAAATCTTAAATGGAGAAATTAATTTATTAACAACAATGATGAAAAAAATAGCTTCAGTAAACTTTTATTCAGATCATTATTATCCTCTTCCANTAGAAATTGCTATNGCTGAACTTTGTTCTTATGATGAGNTCAACGNTNATGTTAAAGACTCNNAAACAANGGAAATCCAAAANAGTACTGTGNNTAGNGTAACNAAGAATTATCAATCTCAAACANCATCAGACGAGACANCATCAGACGAGACANCATCAGACGAGACANCATCAGACGAGACATCATCAGA
>PAJB01000020.1 GCA_002710905.1 Chloroflexota bacterium
GTGGTCGTCATGCCCATCATGGTCGCCATCTTTTTCATGTTCATCGTGGTCGTCATGCCCATCATGGTCGCCATCTTTTTCGTGTTCATCGTGGTCGTCATGTTCGTCTTCGTAGGCGATTAAGTCTATGTTGGTGTCAACTGTAATAACTTCCGCTGACGTTTCTTTGGCCATGGCTACTATCCAGTTGTCTAATTCTTGTCCTATAGCGAAGATTACGTCTGCGTCATTAAGTTTAATTAAATCTGAAGGGCGTGCCTCGAATGTATGAGGAGAATTTCCTGGAGCCATGATCAGTTCTACGGTTCCTTTGTCCCCAATGATCTGCTTTGATATGTCATATATAGGGAAAATCGTTGCTGATACGTTTAGATTTTGTGTGGTTTGTACGGGTGGATTAGGGTCGCTAACTGGGGCTTCGCTTACGGGCGAAGATTGTTGGCATGCGACTGCCAATCCTGCCAATACCACACATAGTGTTAAGTATTTAAAGGTTTTAATTAGGTGATGCATTGCTCAAAAAGTCTCCAATAATAATATCCGGTTAGTATAAATGGGAATGAGTCCCATTGTCAAACTTATTTTAGTCAGTAGGATGGTCGTGATAAGATATGTTTGTGACTTTGAAAGATTTAATAAAAGGTGGGTTTGTATGGATCGTTCTGAGCTTAGAATGACACTCAAAACAAAGGGAATAGCTGCTACTAAACCTAGAGTGTTATTATTAGATATTCTAGGAGGAATAAATGCTCCTATTTCTGTGCAACAACTGTATCAAAACCATACTGATAAGTTCGCTTTGTCTACATTGTACAGAGTAGTTAATGACCTCTCGACTGCAGGGATTTTGGACACTTTTACATCTCCCGATCAAAATATATGGGTTGAAATTAAATCGGAAGGCGGACATCATCATCATTTATATTGTGAATCTTGCGAAACAGTTATCGATATTGAAATGGATGATAGCCTTGAGGAATCGATAAGCAAATTACGTGAACAATTAAGCCAGAAGTACAATATAACTATAGTAGATCATTCATTTGAATTGTACGGAAAATGCTCTGGCAACGTTCATTGCGCATGTAACTTGGATGACTAATGATGAAAAATAAACTCCAATATTGTTTTTGGATGTTTTTCATTGGTTTAACTGGTTGCGGAGTTGAAATTCCAGTCAAAGGCTTATGTTGACTTTAGTGAAGAAAGCAAGTTTGCTTTGATATTTAACTTGTTAGACTATCCGGGGAACCACTTGACCGTACGATTAACCACCCAGACCAGTATAAGCATTATTGGCACCTCTATAAGTACCCCAACTACAGTCGCTAATGAGGCACCTGAATTTATACCAAAGAGTGTAATTGCTACAGCGACTGCTAACTCGAAGAAATTGGAGGTTCCTATCAGACAAGCTGGACCTGCGATGTTATGAGGCAGTTTGATCAAATATGCTGCTATGTAACCAAGAATAAAGATTGATAAGGTTTGAATCGCCAGAGGTATGGATATCAGAAGGATATCGCGGAGTTGAGTGCTGATTGTGTCAGACTGTAGCCCGAACAAAATTATCACCGTCAATAATAAACCAATGATAGATAAGGGCTTGGATAATTGGATTAATTTTGTGAGCTTCCTGTCATCAGTGGCGATGAGAATCTTTCGTGTGATCGCCCCGGCAACTAAAGGTATAAGTATGTAAAGTACTACGGAAGTGACCAGAATACTCCAAGGTACGGCTATATTACTCATTTCAAGTAAGAGGCCGGCTAGTGGGGCGAAAGCAACAATCATAATAAGGTCATTGATAGATACTTGCACCAGTGTGTAGTTTGGATCCCCTCTAGTTAAAGAGCTCCATACGAATACCATAGCGGTGCATGGCGCTACACCAAGTAATATCATTCCCGAAATATACTCATTGGCTAAATCAGGTTCCAGGAAATTCCCGAATATGATTTTTAGGAAGAGCCACGCGATTAAGGCCATGCTAAATGGCTTGATTCCCCAATTGATTATTAATGTGAGGATAAGTCCCTTGGGTTTTGCAAAGACTTTGCTCAACCCAGTAACTTCTATTTGACACATCATGGGGTAAATCATCAGCCATATGAGTATTGCAATAATAATATTGGTATTAAATAGAGTAAGTTGAGAAATCGTTATAAAGAAAGGTGGAATGAATAGCCCTAGCAACCACCCAGTTAAGATACTTAATCCTATCCATATAGTTAGGTATTTTTCGAATATCCCCATTTTCAGAAACTAATATATACTCCATTTTTCGGATTTTCTATATTCCCGAGTATTTAAATATATGATTCTTAAGTAATTTATACAGAACCGTGTTAGTCTATCTAACTGTATGCTTAATTTACGTCTACCCAATTTTAAAAAAATTTATCATGGCTGGTACGTTTCGTTCGCTGCGTGCTGTAGTGAATTGGGTAACCATTGTGCATCGATAACATTATTAAGTTTATTTGTGATGCCGATGGTACAAGAATTTGGTTGGTCTCGTACAGTAATATCTGTTCCTGCAAGTCTGGGCAGCGTTTTTGGGGCAATTCTCAGCCCGTTCATAGGGAAATTAGTTGATGTGTACGGCGCACGATATATTCTACCTATAGCAGCTGTTATTTTAGCTTTGTCTTGCTTGTATATGTCTTTGTTACAGACTATAGCCGCATTTTTTATAACTTATACAATCATACGTACTATGGATCAAGGAGTAATTAACAGCGCTACATATCCGACTGTTGGGAAATGGTTCTCCAAATATAAAGGTAAAGCTACTTCACTGATCATGCTGACGGGTGCTATAGCTGCTGCGATAAGTGGTCCCGTGTATCAAGTAATCATTGGAGAACTGGGCTGGAGAATAGCGTGGATTACTCTTGCATTATTCCCTATCGTATTTGGTATAGTCCCAGCATTTTTGTTCATACGTAAAACCCCGGAATCTATGGGGTTAATTATTGATGGCGCCTCTCCGGATATGAAACCAATAGACAGTTTTGATGATAAGCGGCCTTGGACTGTCAGAGAAGTATTAAGAACGAGATTTTTTTGGTGTGTGTTTGTTGCTCTATTTATGGTTGGCGCTGCAGGACCTGGGATAACGTTACATTTTGCTGCTCACTTAGCTGAACAAGGTGTATCTGCCGTTGTCATAGGTTCTACTGTTTCTGTGTTCGCAATTTCTGGTGCTATTGGTATAACTATCGCGGGCTTATTAGCTGATCGTTTTAATGTTAAGTATTTAATGATAATGGGTTGTGGTGTGGCGACTATTAGTTTGATTATATTGGTGAGAGCCGATTCAATGCTAGAGACATTTATTTTCGTCTCAGTATGGGGATTCTCATTGATTACTGTGCATCCTTTGATCCCCGTTTTATGGAACAACGTGTTCGGTCGGGAGATATTAGGAACTATTAATGGAATAAGCAGAGTCACTTTGGTGATGGGTTTAGCAATAGGACCAGTTATATCTGGATTTATTTATGATTTGACTAATGAGTACCAAGGAGCTTTTTGGGTATTTATGATTGGCTCTTTTATTAGTGTTGTATTGCTAGTTATTTCAGGAGATCCTAACAAAAAGCGCGTATAAAAAAAATAGAAATTAAAATCACAATCCCAATAACAAATCACTGACAAATCGAAATACAAAATTAACATTTTTATGTGACAATATTTTGACCCGATTGATCATCAATTGGAAATTCATGATGGAGATTTGTAATGGTGAGTTCCTTGAAAAAAATGAAGCTGATTGCTATCAGCGCTACTTTATCGGCACTAATTGCTACTGTGCTGGCTTGTAATATTGGTGGAGAAGCTGATTCTGCTAATATTGAACCCATGGCATCTGAACCTATTAAGTTTGGAATGATATTAGTGGGTCCTAGAAATGATAGAGGTTGGTCACAGGCTCATTATGATGGTGGTGCCTACGCAGCAGAAAAAACTGGTTCTGAAATGATTGTAATGGATTTTATTAACCCTGCAGATTCTCCAGATATAACTGTTGCTCAAGTTGTAGATCAGATGGTTGAACAAGGAGCCGAACTAATTTTTGCGACTTCTGAAGACATGAAAGATGGTGTTTTGGAAGCAGCAGCGGCAAATCCAGAAGTCCCTATAATATGGTCGAGTGGAGACAGTGCATGGTCAGAAGGTGATGCTCATCATCCGGAATTGGCTAATTTAGGTAATATTATGGGCAAAATGGAATATGGCAAAATGATGGCAGGCTGTGCAGCTGCCTTGAAAACTGAAACTGGTAACATAGGCTTTGTAGGGCCATTGATAAATGCAGAAACTAAAAGGCTAGCTAATTCCGCTTATTTAGGGGCTAAATATTGTTGGGAAGAATCTAGAGGGAAAAACATCTCAGATTTAAATTTTGAAGTCAAATGGATTGGTTTCTGGTTTCATATTCCTGGGGTAACTTTGGATCCTACAGTTGTGACGAATGATTTTTATGATTCTGGAGCAGATGTGGTTATTTCCGGCATAGATACTACTCAAGTGATAGTGGAAGCTGGTAAACGGAATAATTCAGGTGAACAAGTATGGGCGGTACCATATGATTATCATGGAGCGTGTGCAGAAGCACCTGGTGCATGTTTAGGAGTACCTTATTTCAATTGGGGCCCATCTTACCTTAATGTCATTAATGCTGTTGCAAATGATAATTTTTCAGCAACATGGGAATGGCTAGGCCCAGATTGGTCAGATATCAATAATGTTGATACATCGATGATTGGATTCGCTAAAGGTGATGCGCTAAGTGACTCAGAATGGGACACTTTGAATAATCAATTCATTAAGGGTCTTGCCAACGGAGATATCAATCTATTTGAAGGACCATTAAATTATCAAGATGGTTCTGTGTTTGTGGCCGCGGGGCAGGAAGCCTCCGAAAAGCAAATCTGGTACACAACCGGTTTATTAGAAGGGATCATAGGTGATGCAGGAGACTAACTCAAAGGGAATTCTGTAATGAATAGGCGATCTGTATTTAATACGGTCGCCTATTTGTTTGTTTGTAATGAAAATAACATTTGATTCAATAACAAAAAAATATGGAGAACTGCTAGCTAATGATAGTGTGTCGGTTAGTATTGAATCAGGGACAATTCATGCAATCATAGGAGAAAATGGAGCCGGGAAATCCACCCTAGTGAAGATGTTGTCTGGGCAAGTTACCCCAGATTCTGGTTCTATACTTGTGGATGACTTAAGCATAGAAGGATTTTCTACCTCAAATGCCATCAGATTAGGAATTGGATTACTAGGTCAAGATCCTATGGACTTCGCAAACCTTACGGTTATGCAAAGTTTCTCGGTAGGTCATCGTCTTAATAGATCAATAAATACTACTAAATTGCTACGGCAGGAATTTGGGACATTGAATTCTAAATATGGTTTCAATATAGATCCTAAGAAAAAGATTCATCAATTATCTATCGGAGAGCGGCAACAAGTAGAACTTATGAGACTGCTGTCTAACGGAGCACAGTTAATTATACTTGATGAACCAAACAGCGGATTCTCACTAGAACAAAAAACGAAAGTGTTTGATGCTTTAAAGCAATTAACGCTAGAAGGGTGCACTGTAGTTTTAGTGTCTCATAAACTTGAAGATGTCTTAGAATATTCTTCGTGTGTAAGTGTGATGCGGAAAGGGAAATTATTAGAGACGCTACTGCTTCCTCAAGACCCCAATTATTTGGTGGATCTAATGTTCGGGAGCAAGTATGAAGAAGATAAGGCACAATCAAATGCGATTGTGGAGATGAAAGATCTTATTGCAAGAGTCCAACAGCAGGAGAATATGATTGAACTATCGCTTACAAAAAGGATGATGGTAGGAGTTGTTGGACTGCAAGGATCTGGAGTAGATAGATTCTTGGGAAACATGTTCTTCAATAAAAACTTTTCATTAATGAGTGATGGCAACCGTATAGATAAGTCTAATTTTGGCTATGTGCCGACTGACAGATTGGAAAGGGGATTATTCCCGGAGTTAAGCATTTTAGACCATCACGCTTTGTCATTGAGCGTTGATACTGGTGTGATAGATTGGACTCAGACTAGAGCAATGTGTGAGGATCTAATACAAAATTATGGAATTATTGGGACCCCTGATACGAAAGCTGCCGAATTATCCGGAGGTAACCAGCAACGATTAATGCTATCTATGTTAAGGAATGATATTGCTGTTGCGATGCTAGAGCATCCAACGAGAGGATTAGACATACAATCGGCGGATTATATTTGGGATAAGTTAAGTACTGATAAGAGCAATCGGTTATTAACAATATTTTCTTCCTATGAGGTGGATGAAATCTGGGATCATGCGGATTATGTGATTTGCTTTCATGGGGAAGAGATAGTGTCAGCAAGCTCTGTAAATGTGATCACTAAATCTGAAATCATAAATAATATATCTGGTAACTTGGTAAATGGGTATGACTAAATTTTACTCAAGAGATGTGCTGGAAAACTTGATGGCATTTGCATTGGCTGTTTTCTTGACGTCTATTTTTCTTTTGTTACTTGGAGTTTCACCGTGGAGTGCTTTTGTTGCAATTTTGGAAGGCTCCATTTTGGGGTTAGATAATTTAAGTAGAGTCTTGGTAATCACTAGCATCATGTCTTTGTCTGCTTTTGCTCTTATAGTTACCTTTTCATGTAATATGTGGAATATTGGAGTTGAAGGACAAATGATGCTTGGGTCAATTGGTGCTGTATTTGTGGCCCGCAGTTTGATTGGAGACACTTTATTAGCAATACCATTGATGATCATAGTATCAATGCTGTTTGGCGGCATCTTTGGTTTGATATGTGGTTTGTTGAAAACTAAAGGGTCAGTACATGAAATATTTGCCGGATTGGGACTAGATTTCGTTGCTGCAGGATTGATCGTATATTTAGTAATAGGACCTTGGAAGAAGGAAGGTATTGCTTCTACAAGTGGCACAGATATTATTCCTGAGATGAGTTGGTTCCCACATTTATTTGACTTTAAATTTCCTGTAATTCCGATCCTGTTATTTGGATCAATGTATCTAATTTTGAGGTTTATTTATTCAAAAACTTCTTTGGGATTGAAACTAAAAAGTGTCGGTAGCAATACAAATGCTTTCTCTAGGCTAGGGCTAAGTCCCGATATGTATATACTTTTGGGTTTCCTGATAGCAGGTGCGGTTGTAGGTCTAGCTGGAGCAATTCAAGTGGGGTCCATATATCATAAGCTGGTTCCATATATTTCTGGGGGTTATGGTTTTTTAGGTATATTAATTGCACTAGTATCAGGCAGAAAATTGTCTATAGCTATAGTTGTCAGCGCATTTTTCGCTTGCCTTGTTGTTGGAGGCTCTACCTTACAAATCAAATTAGGTCTTCATGCAAGTTTGCCCGGAATCATCCAGGCTTCTATCGTGCTGTTCTGGCTAATGATTAAGGCATCTTCTATTCATATCAAATTAATAAATGCTGTGAGTAAATCGTATGGCCATAGTTGAAGTGGAAATAATACTAGCAGCCATCATTTCGATGAGCGCTCCACTAGTGTTAGCAGTAGTCGGGGAGACAATATCCGAACGAGTAGGAATTGTGAACTTGTCTTTAGAGGGATCCTTGTTGATTACAGCCATGATAGGTTTTGCTGTAGCATCGATAACGGGTAGTGTTTTATTAGGATTCATCGCAGCAGCGCTATTAGGGGGAATAATAGCATTATTGATTTGTTTTGCTAATATCACTTTATATATAAATATGATTGCCGTGGGATTTACTTTGACGATATTGTTAGGCAAATTGAGTTCATATTTAGGTCAACCTTTTGTTAGGATTCCTGGCCCTTATGTTCCCCAAATTGAAGTTCCGTGGTTAGATGAAATTCCCATTATTGGTAAGGCAGTTATAGATCAAAATGTGGTGGTCTGGTTGTCTATTGCATCTATTATTATTGCATGGTGGTTTTTATATAAAACGAAGTCTGGTCTTGCATTAAATGCGGTAGGAGAAAACCCATATTCAGCGGATGCCCGAGGCATTAATGTTAAATTCATAAAGTATTTCTACGGTACTCTTGGAGGGGCAATCGTTGGAATGGCAGGAGCTTCATTCTCGCTACATTCGATATATGGATGGTCAAACGGACATACTTTAAATTATGGCTGGATTTGTTTGGCTATAGTGATATTTGGTGGATGGAATCCTGTTCGAGGAGCTATAGGAGCATATGCTTTTGGTGGATTGCAAATCATGGCTTTGAAGTTACAAGGTGTGATATTCGGATTATCTCAGGTGCTTCCTTTGATTCCATTCCCACTGATGATAATGTCTCTAATATTGATACAATATAGCCAAGACAAGCAATTTATACCTAATAGGGTTAGAAGTATATTGTTTGGTAATCAACCAGAACATTTAGGCAACACATTCAAAAGAAGGTAAGTTTTATGAAGGATGTCCTGAGTCCTATAACTGAATTATGGGGAGAACAAGATATAGATAAAGCAATTAAAAGAATTGCTAGGGAAGTTGATGATACTTATTCACAGAATACGGTGGTTAATCTTATACCCGTATTGACAGGAGCTCTTCTGTTTTCTGCTAAGCTGATTATTGAATTAGAAATCTTATCACCTGGTAAATGGAAAGTTATCCCAATAATGTCTAGCTCTTATTTCAACACTTATGAATCTGCAGAACCCGATATCATAATGGTTAGAGATTTTGAAAAACGATTGGATATCGAATCACCATGCTTAGTAATCGATGATATTTTGGACTCAGGATTAACCATCTACAGAATTAAAGAGTTATTAGAAGGCCTTACAGGACAAAATTCGAGTGTAGCGGTTTTAGTTGATAAAACGATCCATAGGAAGGTGTCGTTAAGCCCCGAGTTTTACGGATTTGGTTTAGATGATGACCTGTGGCTTGTAGGTTATGGTATGGATGATAAAGGCCTCTTCAGAGGGTTGAATTTTGTGGGATATGTTCAAGGTTAATTCAAATTTTTATAAATTGGCCTTTCTCTGATAATTCCGTAATATTTTGACAATTAAGGTATGTGCATGAAGATCTTAGTCCTCCTAACATCTGTCTAATGGTGTTATCTACAGGGCCTTTATTTTCCACAAGTTTAGATATTCCTTCTGCTGTTCTATATTCTGCTATACCATCATAGTGAGTGTTCATAGCTTCTTCTGAGCTCATGCCATAATATAGCCTGTATTCTTTTCCATTTTCTGTCACTGTAGGTGCTCCTCCTTCAGAATGGCCTGAGAGAATACCGCCGACCATTATAAAGTCTGAGCCCGCTACAAAAGCTTTGCCTAGGTCTCCTGATGCATTAATGCCACCATCAGATATTAGCAATACATTATTGGTTTTGGCTGATTGGGCACAGTCTAATATAGCCGACAATTGAGGATAACCAACTCCAGTTTCAATTGAAGTTGTGCACACGGATCCAGAACCGATGCCTAGTTTTACCCCATCGACTCCTGCGTTACCTAATAGCTCTACTCCTTCTGGAGTTACAACGTTGCCAGCAAATATGCCCACATCAGGGATTAAGCTTTTGAGATCTGAAATGAGGGACGCAAAGTGATCTATGTACCCATTGGGAACGTCAAGGACTATTATTTTCGCTTTGTGTCCAGTGCTATCATAAATGTGGTTGAGATAGTCAGATATGTAATTTTTATTGTCTAACCCAAATGTAGGAAAGGCATATTGCATGTTTAAACCTAGGTCTATTTGATTGATCCAGTCTTCTGCTGACACGAATTTGCTGACAGCTGTACATATTTCAAATCTTTGTAAGCTTGACGCCATTTCTAAAGTGCCTATGTAATCCATGTTGGAGGCAATTATTGGAGTTCCTTGCCATACGACACCTGTTTTCAATATGAATTTAGTTGTGAGGCTGACAGATTTCCTAGAATTGATTTTTGAAAATTGAGGTACCAGGTATACGTCATTGAATCCTAGTTTGCGCTCATCAGATACGAATTTATTTTGTTTATTGGTCATAATTTTAGATTTCACCTCTCAAACTAAATGATTTTACTCTATTAAATATTCTCCTTTCAATAAATTCTAATAAATAAGAGTTGAATCGAATCTGTAATTAAGGTTTAATAAGAGTACACAGTGTAGATTTTGTTTTAAGAGAGGATGTTATGGTAGGTTATAAACCTAATGTAGTTTTATCTAATATTGAATTTGATGTAGTAGGTACGAGGCCAGTTAGGCATGATGGTCCCGATAAAGTAATGGGAAGAGCAAGATATGCTGCTGATATACATTTGCCTGGTACTCTTGTAGGGAAAGTCCTTAGGAGCCCCCATGGACATGCTAGGATCAAAGGAATAGATGCTTCTAAAGCTCTCGCTTTAGAAGGGGTTAAAGCGATTGTAACTGCTGATGATTTTCCAGATGTTTCGGCTGCAGTAACCGATCAATCGGAAGGCTCTACAGTTAATTACGGATTTTATAGCCGTAACACAATAGCCCGAGAGAAAGCTTTGTATAAAGGACATGCCGTTGCTGCAGTAGCAGCGGTTACCGCAGAAATTGCGGATCAGGCTTTGGAACTTATAGAAGTGGATTATGAAGTTTTGCAGCCGGTATTTACCGCTGAAGCGGCGATGGAAAAAGGAGCACCAGTACTTCATGAAAGATTAGTGACATTAAGTAGTCCAGCCCAGAGAGCAGGTGGATATTCGTCTGGAGATTCCGGAGATGGCACTAATGTATCTAATCGCTTTGAATTTACTATGGGTGATGTGGATGCTGCTTTTAAAGAGTCTGACTTCATTGTGGAGCAAGAATACAGAACCAAACAAGTTCACCAAGGGTATATAGAACCTCATTCTGCAACAGCGCAATGGAATGTAGACGGTACTGTAACCATTTGGTGTAGTAGTCAGGGTCATTTCTCCCTGAGAGATCATACATCTAGAGTACTCGGAGTACCTGTATCCAAGATTAAAATCATTCCTATGGAAATAGGAGGAGGTTTTGGAGGTAAAGGTCAAAGTGGCATGTATTTGGAGCCAGTTGTAGTTGCTTTGTCTAGACAAGCCGGATTACCAGTCAAGATATCAATGACCAGAAAAGAAGTTTTTGAAGGAACAGGTCCTACTTCTGGAACAATAATTAAAGTAAAAATGGGAGCAACAAAAACCGGTGAAATGCTTGCTGCTCAGGCACACCTTATATACGAAGCTGGGGCATTTCCAGGTTCTCCTGTGCCATCAGGTTGCCGTACGATGTTTGCACCCTATCAAATTTCTAATGCTTACATCGAAGGGATAGATGTATGTATCAATGTACAAAAATCCGCAGCATATCGAGCTCCTGGTTCCCCAGCGGCCTGTTTTGCTGCCGAACAGGTTATTGATTTGTTGGCAATAGAAATAGGAATGGACCCCCTGGAATTCAGATTGAAAAATGCTGCTAAAGAAGGATCTAGGCAGCCAACTGGACCTATTTATAGGAAAATAGGATTGATTGAATGTCTAAATGCAGCCCAGCAACATGATCATTGGAATACTCCTCTGACATCTCCAAATCAAGGCAGAGGTGTTGCTGTTGGGGCTTGGTTTAATAATTCTGGTCCGGCTAGCGCAGTAGCTAGCGTTAATCCTGACGGTACTATAGGTTTAGTCGAAGGAGCTCCAGATATCGGAGGTAGTCGCACAGCTATGGCCATGCATGTAGCCGAAGTCTTAGGTTTGCCTGTAGAGGATGTTAACCCGAGTGTTGCTGACACTGATTCTATTGGGTACAGTTCTGGGGCCGGTGGTAGCGGAGTAACATTCAAAATGGGTACAGCCTGTTATTTAGCCGCTGAAGACGTCAAGCAACAATTGATTGAGAGAGCTGCTAAGATTTGGGAAGTGGACGCAGAAGACGTTGAGTATGTTAAATCTGAATTGCATCATAAGTCTGATCCTGAATTGAAAATGACGTTCACTGAACTAGCTAGGAGACTCAATGGTACAGGCGGACCTATAGTAGGAAGAGGGACTGCCAATCCTGGTCAAGTCGGAAATGCTTTCTGCGTAAATATTGTTGACGTAGAAGTAGATCCGGATACAGGTAAGACAGATATTTTGAGATTTACGGCCATCCAAGATGTGGGTAAAGCTATACATCCTAGTTACGTAGAAGGACAGATTCAAGGTGCCTCTGTTCAAGGGATTGGATGGGCTTTAAATGAGGAATACTTTTATGGTGATCAAGGCCAGATGTTGAATGCTAGCTTCTTGGATTATAGAATGCCTACAAGTTTAGATTTGCCTATGATAGATACGGTTATAGTAGAGGTCGAAAATCCAGGTCATCCAATGGGTGTAAGAGGTGTAGGAGAAGTTAGCTTAGTACCTCCTATGGCTGCTGTTGCTAATGCGATTGCAGACGCTGTTGACATTAGACCGAATCAATTACCCATGAACCCTAATGTCGTCTTGACTTCTATTCTAGAAAAATAAACTAGTTAATATGCAGGGTCCAATTTAAAATGTTTGGACTCTGCATATCTATATGTTCAACTTCTATCGATCAGATGGTCCATCCCATCGTTGGTCATGTTGTCTAGGAAGACTCGTTTCTTGGGCTGTCGTGAATTCGCAAATTCAGATATGGCTTCATCCGCATATAAGATATGGATGGTGTCGTATGTATTTTTTAAGATTTGGCTATGACGGTCTAAGGGATAACTATTAAGAATATAATTTGCTATTGTACGTATACTATCGACCCCATTTATGTGACTTAATATTTCTTTGACCAGTTGACTACAAGGTATTCCTTCGGGGTTGGTATTAGTTATAAGAGTGTCGGATTTTATGAATTCTCCTTGACCCAGAATGTATTGATTAGTGACTTTAACTGAAGGATTTAGTTTGGGTATTAATCCCCAAAAATCTTTAAGAGTTTCTGGTTTGCTGGGGTCCAGTTTGGATAAAAATGATGTCCGGTCTATCCTAGACTGCTCTACCCATTGAACGCTGTCAGTAAAACTTTGAGGCATTAGTCCTTTTGTTAAAACAGCTCTCTCGTAACCATGAGGGGGTTGCCCCGCGACAGCTCTTATAAAAGCATGGCGTGAGGTATAGTTATTGAATTCAGGTAGAATTTTCCGAGCTTCCCAAAAATATGAATCATTAATTAAATTACTTGAGTAGAAAAGTTTCGCCATTTCTCTAAAATGATTGTATTCCTTGAAATAGAGTTGCTGGTAGCTACTACCTACTTGTTCGTAATCAAAAGGATGCTTTGCTATGGTTTTCACGTATGAGGATGCTAGTACCGCTCCCATCATCGCCATATGTACTCCAGATGAAAACAGAGGATCTATAAAGCATGCAGCGTCACCTACCTGCACGTAATTTGGTCCGTAAAGTTTAGAGCATTTGTAGGACCAGTCTTTTGTAACTTTAGGTGTGCCTGTGATTTGAGAACCAGACAGCATTTTCTTAACTTTATCCGATTTATTCAGTTCAGATAAGTAAAACTGCGTCACGCCTATATCTGCTAGTTTATGTTGGATGGCATGACTGTCTACTACTATTCCTACACTAGCTAGCTTCTCTGATAACGGAATTACCCATATCCAACCACCCTCATATGACTCTATAAATATATTGTTCGTATCAGGTTCTGGTAAAAGCTGGATGTCTGAATAGTAGGCATATACAGATAAATTTTGGAAGGAGGTATCCCATTCACGAGTTTGCAGGTCTTGGCCTAACAGGCAGTGTTGCCCACTAGCATCTATCAAATATTCGACATTAATAGATTCTTTTTGTGAATCTTTCTCAATTTCAATATTTGACACTGAGCCTTCAGTAAAATTAACGAGATTTACATTTGTGCTTTCGTATACATTAACTCCATGTAGTTTTGCGTTATCAAGTAATATCTTATCAAATATTGGTCTAGATACTTGATAGGAGTGCGGATATGTTTTGTTGGTTTCAGCAAAGTACCAGCTCCAAGGCTCTTTGTCTGAACCCCATACCATAGTCGCGCCATATTTTTTTAGGAATCCTGCATCTTCTACTTGTTTGGAAACACCTAATTCTTCAAGGATAGGCAAACTGGCAGGTAATAATGATTCCCCAATATGATCTCGAGGGAATTTCTCACGTTCAAATAAATCGACAGAGTATCCTTGCTTGGTTAACATTGTAGCGGCGGTTGAACCAGCAGGTCCTCCTCCAATAATGGTTATTTTATTACTCATTTTTTAGATTACTCGAATTGCACTAATATACCATCAGGGTCATACACAAAGAACGTACGGATGAGACCGTTCGTATCTCTAAAGTCTGATTCGTTCCCAGCGAGTTTTACCCCGTTAGAAAGAAATTCTTTGATAGTCGCATCTAAGTCTTTGACCTTAAAAGATAGGTGGGTTATGCCAACTTGATCAAGTTTAATTGGGTTTTGGTCAATTTTGTCATCAGGATGGGAAGTTAATACGAGGAAAGGTATAGTGTCAGACTCACTCATATAGATATTAGCGACTGTTCTGTGGTTGTGGACAGATTGATACATGTGGTTTGATTGGGATCCAGGCCTATTTAGCATTTCTTGAGTTTGTTGCATTTTTACGTTAAACCCTAGCAAATCTCTATAGAATTCCAAAGATTTTTCCAAATTGTTCACGCATTTCGCGATGTGAGCTACGTGTGTTATTTCCATATTCCCTCTCGCTATGTTCAGTTTTTATGTATGGTGTGCCCACCAAAATAGTTTCTCATAACAGCTAATAGTTTAGCTCCAAATGGGCTTGTTTGCCTTGAGCGAAACCTCTGTTGCAGTGATGCGGTTATCACTGGTAATGGTATACCTAAACGTATTGACTCGGTCACGGTCCATCTACCTTCGCCCGAATCTTCTACGTAAGGTTTAACGTCTGTTAACTTGCTGTCATCTTTTAACGATTGGTGGATTAGATCTAATAACCAGGACCTAATCACACTACCGTTTGACCAAATTTTGGATACTTCTTCCAAGTTATAGCTGTATTCATCTGAAGAATTTAAGAGTTCAAAACCTTCTGCGTAGGATTCCATTAGAGCATATTCGACGCCGTTATGTACCATTTTTAAGTAATGTCCAGCTCCTGTATGTCCGACGTAGGCATATCCTGAACGTCCGTTGGCTGCTAAGGATTCAAAGACAGTATCCATTTCGAGGAAAGCGCTTTTATCGCCACCTATCATTAAGCTATACCCTTCATTCAGTCCCCAAATTCCCCCACTAGTGCCTACATCAAGAAACCGGATTTGTTTATCAAGGAGAACCTTTCCTAATTCAATGGTATCGGGATAATGGTTATTTCCACCATCGATAATTATGTCTTCTGGATCAACTAAATTGGATAGTGTTTTGATTGTAATTTGAGTAGTGAGACCATGGGGAACCATGACCCATATTTTTCGTGGTTTAGATAGTTTTGATACCAGATCTTCCAATGAAGAGCTAGATATGGCACCTTGGAAAACATATTGATCCATGGTGGTTTGGTCTGTGTCATAGCAAAAAACTTGGTGGCCATGGCGCATCAATCTTGTTGCCATATTTCCGCCCATCTTGCCTAATCCTACCATTGCTATTTGCATTCAACATTCCTTGAGTAAAAGTCTTTCGAATTTATAGGTTGGATATGATGGTGTCGTAGATTTTTTTTGCTTCAAATCCAAAATGAGTAAACAATGTTTGACCAGGAGCGGATGCCCCAAATGTATCTATGCCTATACTGATACCATCCTTCCCGACGTATTTCGTCCACCCAAAGGTACTTGCTGCTTCTATTGATACTTTGAGACTAGATTCAGGTATCACTAAGTTTCGGTATTCTTCGGATTGTTGGTCGAATAATTCCCAGGAGGGCATTGATACGACATTGCACGAGATATCATTTGTTTTTAGTAATTCTCCGACTTCAACCCCTAAATGGACTTCGGAACCTGTAGCGATAATTGTGACTTTAGGTTCATTATCTGTAGATTTCAATAAGTAACCTCCTTTACAGGCATTACTAATGTCGCTATCAGTGCTATTTCCAAGATTTGGCAGAGATTGTCTGCTTAATATTAGAGCAGTTGGTCCAGTAGTGTGATTTATAGCTGTTTTCCAAGCGGCTACTGTTTCAATGGAGTCCGCGGGACGAATCACAGTCAAATTCGGGATTGATCTTAATGCTGCCAAGTGCTCGATAGGCTGATGAGTTGGACCATCCTCCCCTACCCCAATAGAGTCATGAGTGAATACAAATATCACTTTTTGATTCATTAAAGCGGCAAGCCTAATACTTGGTTTCATATAATCAGAAAAAACTAAAAAAGTGGATGTGAATGGGATTAACCCTTTATGTAAAGCAATCCCATTTGCTATGGATCCCATGGCATGTTCACGCACACCGAAGTGGAAATTTCTCCCTGATCTGTTATCTGAATTGTAATCTGTGTAATCGTTTAAATTGGTTTTTGTGGAGGGTGCTAAATCTGCAGACCCTCCAAGTAGGCCAGGGATATTTTTCGATATGTTGTTTATGACAATGCCTGAAGATTCTCTAGTAGCCATGTTGGATGTTTCGCTATTGAAGAGACTAGATAATTCAGAGTCCCAACCTTGTGGTAATTGACCCTGAATTTGTTCCATTAATTTTGAATATTCGTCTGGATGTTGAACTTTATATGCTTCGACTTGGTCATTCCAGTCATTTTCAGATTTTATGCCTGTTTTAGTTATGTTAGCGAAATGTTGCTCGACTGCTTGTGGTACGGTGAAAGGATTTTCGTATTCCCAATTCAATTCTTGTTTAGTTAGTATGACTTCATCGCTACCTAGTGGTTCTCCGTGTGCAGAAGCTTTCCCGGATTTATTTGGACTGCCGCTACCAATCTGAGTTTTACAAATCACGAGAGATGGTTTAGTTGTTGATTTTTTAGCTTCGGTTATAGCTTTGTTAATTTCTTCAATGTTCGATCCGTCTATTGGACCAATGACTTGCCATCCGTAAGCAGAAAATCTATCAGCAACACTTTCAGTGAATGATAAATCTGTATTACCTTCTATAGAAATATTATTACTATCATACAAGTATATTAATTTGTGGAGCTTTAGTGTACCCGCTAGGGATGCGGCTTCTGATGCTACCCCTTCTTGAAGGTCTCCATCAGACACAATGCCATAAGTGTAATGATCTATTATATTATTTTCAGTCGTATTGAAATCTTGGGCTAGTTTAGTTTCTGCAATTGCCATGCCTACGCCATTGGCAAACCCTTGTCCTAGTGGTCCAGTAGTAACTTCTACCCCAGGTGTGACATCAAGCTCCGGATGTCCTGGAGTTTTGCTGCCTAGTTGCCGAAATTCCATTAAGTCTTCGATTCTTACTCCATAACCTGTGAGATGCAGGAGGCTATACAATAGTGCGGAAGCGTGACCTGGAGATAATATAAACCTGTCTCTATTTATCCAACTAGGGTTTTCAGGATTATGTTTTAGGAAATCTTTCCATAACACATAAGCCATAGTAGCTGCCCCCATAGGTGCGCCAGGATGGCCTGACTTCGCTTTTTCAACAGAATCAACTGATAACAGTTTGATAGTGTTGATACTTAGCAGATCTAAATTTTGTTCAGTCATTGTTAATCCCCTACCATTAGTCTAAATCCTTCAAGAACACGGTGCTAATTATCAACGTATATCGTTTTCAAAACAAGTCTGATCCAGTATGATTATTTAATATCTTAGTACGATTATTAAAGAGAGTTAGTTGAATGGATTATTCGAAAAAATTATCTAGTAACGGACCTATTGATGTACTCACTCATCCCGCTTTAAAAGCGGATGTAAAATATATATTCTCTGTTACAAATACTGTACCAGATTGTATAGATCCTGTTGAATATAGCAAAGCGGCAACTAAAGCTATCCATAACAATAGTGTGAGCTTTGGCCCGTACCCTCCAGCACTAGGACATGAACCTTTACGAGAATTGCTTCAGCATTCCGTTGCCAATAAAAGAGCTATTCAGTGCGGCTTGGACAATATTTTAATTACAGATGGAGCAGGCGGAGCATTGAAAATGTTGGTGAATGCTTTCATCGGTCCAGGGGATATTGTGATAGCCGAACAATATACTTATTTGGGCACGTTGAGGATGTTGCTTGAAAAAGGTGCTGAGATAGTTCATGTAGATACTGATGATGAAGGCATGATTCCTGAGTCGTTAGATAATGTGCTCGGCAAATTATCTGAACAAAATAAAACTCCTAAATTTATTTTGACTATACCTGTGTACCAAAACCCTACAGGTATCACCTTGTCACAAGACAGAAGGCAAAAAATACTTGATATATCAGTGAAGTATGGGATCCCAATCATTGAAAATGAATCTTACGCTGATTTTAGAATAGATGGTCCTAAATTACCTAATTCAATTAAATCGTTAGACGAAAACGATATGGTGATATACGTATCTTCTTTTACGAAATTATTGGGCTGTTCACTGAGAGTAGGATTTATGATAGCGCCCCAACAAGTATTGGATTTGCTGGAGACAAGGAGACCCAGTCACCTGGCAGTTGTAACTGTATATGAATATTTGAATGAACATTACGATGCTCATGTGACTCGTGTTGCTGGAATGTTAAAAGACAGGAGAGATAGCATGGTAGCTGCTTTGAATAAGCACCTTCCTGAGGCTGACTTCACAGTTCCCAGCGGTGGAATGATGATGTGGATTAAAATGCCCGACAAAATCAATTCATGGGAACTACTGGATGAAGCTGTAGAAAACGACTTCAAATACAATCCAGGCGGAGTGTTTCGTGCGAAACGGGATGAAAATCAGTTTTTCAGATTGACTTATAGCCATAATACTCCCGATGAGATAACAGAAGGAATCGAAGTATTGTCTCAGATGTTTAAAAAACATTTAGATTCTTAATAACGTCTCTTTTTTAACGAATTATGTAAATATTTGTTTAAAAAGGTACTTTTTTTGATTTTAGAATGTTCGATTGTTTGATATATTTGTTTTGGTGTCCGAGTGTTCTGTTCTAATCAGCCATTATCTAATCACTCTTACCATCGCCGGAAACGGCATCTCTTTTGCACCATTCTTGGACCTCCTTAACTCGGACACCACTGAGTTAACTTTGATACCATGGGGTTCAACATTGACTGGATGATAGTGTGAAATATTTAATTTTATCAGTAATCACTTTGGTGATACTCGTTTTTTTTGTAGCTACTGCAGAGTTCGGCAGGATGCTGGATTCATTTACATCATTGAGATTGAATTTTTTGATGCCAGCCTTGGCGTTGTATCTCTTGTCTTTAATATTTCGTACATATAGATGGAAATTATTATTGGGTAACAGAGATGATGTCTCATCTTATAATTTGTTCCAGGCAGTGTGTATTGGTTATATGGTTAACAACATATTACCGATGCGGATTGGTGAATTCGTACGAGCATATTTTTTAGGTAGCAAACACAACATCAACAAAGCTACTGTATTGGTTACAATTTTTGTAGAAAGGATACTTGACGCGATAGTCCTTATAGGGTTTTTATTAATTGTGATTGGATTGAATGCACAAACCTTGTTAAAAGGGTTCGCACAGCAATATTTAACTTGGGGATTACTGGTGTTAATAGGCTTTTTTGTAACAATGTTTGTTCTGATGGTATATTCGGCACATGATCCGGTCTTAATCAGGAAATCAACTAAAATAATAACCCTAATAGCCCCTAACAGATTCAAAAGTCGTTTAATTAACTTTAATGATTTTGTTGAGTCAGGGTTATCCTCTGTTAGGAGTTCTCGGAGTTTATTGGTATTGATACTTGCATCCATACCTGTATGGATTTCTGAAATCACAGTTTTTTGTATCATTGGATATGCTATGGGATTTTTGCAGTTTTACAATAACGACTATTTAAATTTATTTTCAAGCATGACCCTAGTAACAGCTCTCGCTAATTTAGTGAGTTCTATCCCTTCATCACCTGGCGGCGTTGGTATATTTGAATTAACTGTTCGTGAGGTATTACTGTTTGATACAAGCAATTTAGTAGATCGTTCTACTGGCGCAGCTTTTGCTGTAATAGTTCATGGAATTTTAATTATACCTGTTACTGTGGGAGGACAATTATTGTTATGGTCAAATAATTTGTCATTGCGTCAATTAATTGCGTCTAAGAAACAATCGGATTTGTAAGTGCACATAAAAAAGCTAGTGGTAATAAAATTCGAATAAGCTTGTGAATACGTTCTATCTAAATATAAACGCATATGATGATAATACTGTGTTGTGTATTTAAGCCAATGCTATTTGTAATAGTGTGACTAGTTGATAGACTTCTTTAGTCAGGTGAATCAGTTCGTCCTCCAGTCCCATCAGTGTTAAATCGATTTGGTCTGAAAGCGTCCAATTGAGGAGTGCTTACTCCATGAGTGATTTCGATTGAAGCAAGTTCTCCTATTAATGGCGCAAGAGTCACACCGCTATGAGTGACGGCCATATATGCATTTGGAGTTTCTTTAACGAATCCAATTGCAGGGAATCCATCTAACGGCATAGGTCGATATCCTATAGGTTCTACCCTGGGTGAAGCTTCACCCAGCTGCGGAAGGTATCGGGTAGCAAATTCTACAAGTCTTTTAGCATTCTCGATGGAATCATCTGTGTTCTTACTACTTTGCTCTCCTTCTCCTATTACGAAAGTACCGTCAATTAGCTGTTTCATATGAACTTCTCTGCCATATTCTTCCAGTGATGGAGCATAGACGATGCCATTTAACAACGGTGGCATTGGACTAGTCTTAACTACTACACCAGGGCTGGTTGATTGAGGTAGAAAAGTATGTGCTTTGTATCCTATATCTGTGGTGTCTATTCCTGCTGCAACGACAACCAAATCGCAAGGCAGTGTTCTGTTAGTTGTTTTAACTCCAGTAATTAGGTGATCAGTGGAGTCGAATTCAAAGTTTTCAAATGCTTCTCCTAGGGATACTTCTCCTCCTGATTCTATTATTTTGTCTATAGCAGCTTGTATAACTCGAGGAGGTTCAACCTGCCCTTCTATTTCGCATATAGATGCTGCTACTACGTTTTCGATTGTTAGATTTGGTTCATGGTTTTGTAATTCATTTTGAGTAGCAAGCCTGATGGGGTACCCATAAGATTGTGCGCGTTTAACTTTATTTGTAAGAGCTTCCCCTCGTTGTTCGGAAGTCTCCCAGGTTATGGTTCCTCCCACCTTGAATCCCACATCCCTGCCAAGTGATTGTGCATAACGTGGCCACATTTCCATAGATCTTCGATTTAAATCATGATAGTCAAAAGGGGTCTTGCCTGCAGCATTAATCCAAGCGAAAGATAGTCTTGATGCTCCATTAGTTTGAGTGTCTTTATCGATTACAGTTATATTTGCCCCATACTGGATAAGATTCACAGCGATAGACGTGCCTACGATCCCCGCTCCAATTACAACTATATTTTTTGGTTGTGTCATATCCATAACTCTCCACATGATTTATTTTTTGAATCTTGAAGGTCTGTACTCTTCTAATTCAGGTATTTGTACTTTGTAGTTAATTTCAGTTGCTACATACTCTCCAACTAATGCTGCTAATGTGACTCCACTGTGCATCACTGAAATATAAACATTACTCCAATTTTCGTCGTAACCTAATACTGGAAACTTATCTTCTGGCATGGGTCGATATCCCACAGGTTCAGCGATGGCGGTGGATGTATTAAGGTGAGGAAAATATTCAGTCAAATGTTTCAATAGGTCTTCAGCTTTCTCTTGGGAGTCATCATTTTGTTCATGATGATTGCCAATACCTCCTCGCTCATTGACCATTTGATAAGATCCGTCCACTCGTTGCCGAATGTGCACTTCAGATTGTTCGTCGTTTCCCGTGTAGGTCCCGTCGCTTATAGCTGGGCTCATTATGATTCCGTTTATAGTTTTTGGTTGTGGGTCGGTCCAAGCTACTACACCTGGACTTTCTAATAAAGGTATGTAAATATCTAATAAGCCAGCAAGTTCTTGAGTTCCTGTGCCTGCGGCTATTATCACGGTATTACAGGCTATAGTTCCTGATGAGGTAATTACTCCAGTAATATTGTGAGTGTCAGAATCTTTCTCAAATCCTGTAACTGCGCAGTCGTTGATGATTTCACCACCATTTTCTCTAATATTAAATTGACAGGCATCTATAACTCGTTTGGGTTCTACATGCCCTTCGTTGGGGATATATTGTCCGAATGTCATATTTTTAATATGGATGGAAGGATTTTTTGCCTTAATGAACTCTTCATCCACGATTTGAACCGGATAATCCCAAGACTGCAACGTTTCTACACGTTGTCTAGCTAAATCTGCTCCTTCTTCACTGTTTTCCCATTTAGTAGTTCCATTAAGATCTAATCCAACTTCTGTTCCAAGTTGCTTCGCAAATTTTGGCCATTTATTTACGGATGACCTGCATAAACTGTGATAGCCTATAGGGCTTTTTGATGAAGCATTCACCCAGGCGAATGAATGTGCTGAACAAGACTCCTGAAAAGGACCTTTATCTATTATGATAACCTTGTTACCTAAGCTTGATAATTGGAAACCTATTGAGCTGCCGATTATTCCACCCCCTATTATCGCCACAGTTTTATTTTCCATATGTTCAAACTCCTAAGTTTATAAATTAAATGAGATGCTTTTATTGTATACGATTTTTGGGCATATTAACCCATGAGCTCATTTCGTGTGGTTCTGTGGTGGGCATGGCTTCACATACGTATTTGTTATCTATAGATGGTATGTCTGTAACTCCTAGTAACTTCATTGTGATTTCAATTTCTTGTTTTAAAATACTTAATACCCTGATTAGGCCGTCAGAACCGTTAGCTGCAATTCCCCATCCTTGCATCTTTCCTATTGCTACTGCATCTGCGCCAAGTGCTATAGCTTTTATCACATCACTTCCTCGTTGAATGCCGCCATCCAATACAATTGGGATTTCTCCTTCTACATTGTCACTAATTGCAGGTAACATATCTAAGGTTCCTAAGCCGTGATCTAGTTGTCTTCCACCATGATTGGATATCCAGATGACGTCAACTCCATGTTCAACAGCTAGTTTGGCATCTTCAGGTGTAGCTATGCCTTTGACAATTAATGGAAGTTTACAATAGTTTTTTATCATGTCTAATGTTTCCCAAGTGACTGAGGCTTGCCAGTGAGGTTCCGGGGGGCTTCTTCTCGACATGGGTACCCACCGGCTAAGCATAGGCCTTTCTCTAAGACTATAACTTGCAGAGTCCACAGTTATACAGAGTGCTTTATATCCTGCTTCTGTGATACGGTCTATCATATTTTTGATCCATTCCCAGTCGCCGTGTATGTATAGCTGATAGAACTTTGTATTATTAGCACTAGATGCGGTCTCTTCGAGGGAAGGTTCTGTTACAGAACTCACTACATGTATTGTTGACAGTTCTTCAGCGGCTTTTGATACTGCGACTGCTGCATCCGGATGAAATACCTGTAGAGATCCAATAGGCGCCATAATAATAGGTAGATCAATCTTATAACCTAGAATAGAACTGGTAAGATCAACTGTTGATACATCAACTAAAACCTTAGGCTGGAATGCTATTCGATCAAAAGCTAGACGATTTCGTCGCATAGTAGTTTCTGATTCCGTCGCTCCAACAAGGTAGTTCCATGGACCGTCTGCCAGATTTTGCCTGGCTCTTTGAATGATTTCTTCGTTTGTAACAAATTGCTCCATTAAGTGCTCACTTTATTTCAATGTAATAGTTTCATTTTTAACTATGAATTTAGTTATGCTTAATTTTACATAAATGGTAATATTTAGCTAGTTGTATAAATGACTTTCATGGAGGGAATTATGCCGTATGGAGATTTAGAGTGGTTGGCTCTTACACAGGAAGAAACAATCGAACCTGATTTGCCGATTTGTGACCCACATCATCATTTTTGGGATTACAGATCAATCAGAATTCCATATCAAAGATATCTTCTGCATGAATTAATCGCAGATATAAGTAGTGGACATAACGTCAAATCTACAGTTTTTATAGAGACCACAGCTATGTATAAATTGGATGGCCCTGTGGAATTACGTTCTGTTGGAGAAGTAGAATTCGTTCAGGGATTAGCTGCTGCTAGCGCGAGTGGCATCTACGGAGACTATAGAGCTGCAGCTGCAATAGTTGGTAAAGCTGACTTGAACTTGGGTGAGAAAGTTGAAACCGTTTTGGATACCTTGAAAGCAGCAAGTCCAAATAGATTTAGAGGTATTAGATATGCATGTGGATGGGACGCCCATCCAGAGGTAGAAAATCGTGCTAAGAAAGAGCAATTACTTGACCCGATATTCAGAGAAGGAGCTAAAGTATTAGCTAAGAAGGGTCTCACATTGGATAATACCGTTTATTTCCCTCAACTCCCTGAATTGGCTGATTTTGCTAAAGCCATTCCTGATTTGACCATTGTATCTAACCACATAGGAGGACTTTTACGAGTTGGACCTTATGGTGATAGAGATGATGAGGTTATATCTCAATGGAAAAAGAATATAGATATTTTGGCGGAATGCCCAAATGTGTTTATGAAATTAGGTGGATTAGGACAACCAAGGTATGGTTTTGACTGGTACACAAGAGAAAAACCTATTGATTCTATGAGTCTAGCTGAGGATTTAGCACCTCTGCTTGAATATTGTATTGAAAAGTTTGGTCCAGATAGGTGCATGTTTGAATGCAATTTCCCTCCAGATAAAGTTTCTTATTCGTTTAATGTCCTGTATAACGCGTTCAAGTTATTATCTAAAGACTATTCTGCATCAGAGAGAGCAGCACTCTTTCACGACACAGCCGTGAAAGTTTATAACATAAATGAATGATTATGGTTTAGATATGCTTATAAATGAGAACAGAGAAAAGTTAAAAAGCGTTAGTACTGCTACTATTTCGACAGTGTTGTTTAAACGAGGTTTACGGAATGCATTTATGATGGGGCCCAAACCTATGAATGATACTGACTTTTCTATGGTAGGAGAGGCCTATACTTTGCGGTACATCCCTGCTCGCGAAGACATAGACGTCTTGAGTGTATTTGAAGATACGAAACATCCGCAGAGGAAGGGAGTAGAAGAATGTCCTGTTGGTCATGTAATGGTTATTGATAGTAGAGGTGATACCAGTGCTGCATCAGCAGGAAATATATTGGTTACACGGTTAATGGTACGGGGGACAGCTGGAATAGTTACAGACGGTGGTTTCAGAGACTCTGCAGATATTGCTAAATTGCAATTTCATGCATATCAATCTAGCGCTTCTGCCCCTACTAATTTGACTAAACACCATGCTGTTGACTTGAATGTCCCTATCGGATGTGGCGGAGTTGCTGTCTATCCAGGGGATATAATAGTGGGAGACGGAGATGGAGTCATAGTTATACCCCAGGAAATCTGTAATGAAGTTGCAGCTGAAGCGTATGATATGACTATTTTTGAGAATTTTGTTGAGGATCGTGTAAAGAAAAATCATACTATATTTGGGCTTTATCCCCCTACGGATCCTAATACGAAATTAGAATTTGAGAAATGGCTGAAATCAGGAGGAGTGTAATTGAGTGGTAACAAAGATGATATTAAATCTAAAGTAGATTTGTCTAATTGGAGATTTCCTCCATATAACAGGTGGGCGTTTCAGAATGTTTCTGAATTAGTAGAATCAGTTGATATCGACAATGATCCTTCTGATATATGGAATCTACCTGAAAACCTACAATCCATTGAACATATTTTAGTTCAAGGAAATGACGGTTCAGATATTTCTTTTGATCAATTTCTAGATCAGAGTTTTACTGATGGTTTCATTGTAATTAAAGATCAAGAAATTGTTTATGAAAGATATTTCAATGGGATGAATAAAGATTCAAAGCATATATTGATGTCTGTTTCAAAATCAGTATTGGGCGCAGTAACAGGTATATTAATTGATAGAAAAGACATAGATGCTAGTAGTCTGATAGGAGAGTGTTTGCCCGAACTGAAGGATTCAGGATATTCAGATTGTACGGTTCAGAATCTTTTGGACATGACTGCGGCGGTCGATTTTGAAGAAGATTACTATGCAACCTCTGGACCAATGATAGCTTATAGAAGATCAACGAATTGGGATCCCCCACAGAGTGATACGGGTGCTGAGCAGGACTTAAAGTTATTTTTGGCAGACATGGGTAAAAGATCTGACCCCCATGGGCAGATCTTTAAATATACTTCTCCAAATAGTGATTTATTGGGATGGGTGATAGAGCGTTCTATTGGAAGAAAATTTCAAGATGTGATGTCAGAGGTGTTATGGAAACCTATGGGAGCAAATGATTCTGCCTTTGTAACGATTGACTCTTCTGGTTCACCTAGAACCGCAGGCGGCATAAATATGTCATTGAGAGATTTGGCATTGCTAGGTAATGTGGTAGCTAATGGAGGATATAGAGATAAAAAACAAATAATTTCAAACAGATGGTTAGGTCAATTATTTGACGGTGATAAGAGAGCTTGGGAGTCAGGAAACTTCGCTGAATATTTTAATGGCATGCCAATTACTTATAGGAACCAATGGTATACATTGCACCAAACAAATCCAATTGTGTTCTGTGTTGGTATTTACGGGCAATATATGTTTGTTGATGTTAATAACAAAATAGTTATAGCTAAATTTTCATCTCAAGAATATCCGTTGGATCCTGACCAGAAAAAAGTTATGTCCAATGCATGTCTTAGTATCATTGAGGCAATCACATAAATAATATTATATGAACCAGAGGTATTCTGGGCATTGTAAATAGGAGGAACTATGGCAGAAATTATGACAGGCAAAATGGCTTTGTTAGAAATGCTTAAAGCAGAGGGAGTAACTCATATATTTGGGAATCCAGGGACTAGTGAAGCCCCTATAATTGATATGCTGCCTGACTATCCTGAATTCACTTATATAATGGCTCTTCAGGAGAGCGTTGCGGTTGGAATGGGTGAAGCTTACGCGCGTGCAACTCAGAAACCTTCTTTGGTAAGCTTGCACGTAGACAGTGGCCTTGCCAATGGAATAGCTTTGATGCTCGACGCTTTAAATTCAGGGACTCCAATGGTGGTTACTTCTGCCAACTATGACATCCGTAAAGTAGTTGAAGGTACTACAGACCTAGCAGAGCTGGTAAAGCCTGTAACAAAATGGTCAATTCAGCTAACTCACCCAGATCAAATACCTGGGGCAATCAGGAGAGCTTTTAATGAGGCAAATACCCATCCTAAAGGGCCGGTGTATATTGGATTGACAGCGAATGCTTTAGAGGATTCTGCAGAGATGAATATCATACCTTCGAGATACACATCAGATAAAATACGACCTGATCTAGATAGCATAGAGCAGGCAGCCGATTCATTAATTAAAGCAGAGAATCCTGTTCTAATAGTAGGAGACCGTGTCTCTGATGATGATGCGGTTGGTGAGGCGGTGAGATTGGCTGAAATGCTCGGCTTGCCCGCGTATCAGTTTAGAGGAGCAGAAGTGTCATTCCCAACGACCCATAAACAATATCTAGGAATATTGAATTTGCGTAATTCTGCAAACAGAGAATCTTTAAGAGCCTGTGACACAGTGATTGCTGTAGGTATGAATGCATTTGAAGAACTGTTTTATTGGGGGGATGTGATTCTAAACGAAGAATCTACATTGATACATATAGATTCCTCCGCAGTTAACATAGGGAAATCAGAACCTACGAATATAGGAATTATTTCCCATTGTAAAATGGGTCTACAGGAACTGAATCATAATGTTTCTGACAAAATGAGGACTATTGATTCTTCTATTATTGAGAAAAGATTGCAACGAACACTGGATGAAAAAAAGTACAAACAAGATTCTTTTGTTGAGAGCACTAAAAACAAATGGGATGATAAACCAATGTCAGTGGCTCGAATGATGCATGAATTTGTAGCGGGGTTACCTGAAAATGCGGTCGTTGTTGATGATTCCATTAGTAATAGGGCAATTGTAAGAGAGTATCTAGAAGGTATAGAACGAGGCGACATTGTAGGATACAGAGGACAATCGATTGGCGGAGGGATAGGTGTCACAATGGGTGCCCAATGTGGGTATCCAGACAGGAAAGTATTTGGGCTAATAGGGGATGGTTCAGCGATGATGACCGTTCAAGGTCTCTGGACTGCGGTAAATGACAATATACCTTGCGTGTTTGTAATTCTCAATAATGGTATGTATAGGGTATTAAAAGTGAATTTTAACATCTATCAACAGGACATATTGAATGTCGAGCCTGCAGGTGGTAGTTTGCCTTATTCGGATTTTCCTAGTCCATTTGATATGGCGGCTATAGCTAAAAGTATGGGTATGGAATCTGAAAGAATTACAGATCCAGAAGATATTAAAGATGCAGTGGTTCGGGCGTCTAAATTGGATAAGCCTGTACTATTAGATATTGTTATAGACGGTTCTTTATAAATAGACCTTAATTAGTAAACAGATCTATGACGTTAGCAATAACACCAGAGTTTTGACGTTTGTAGAATTCTGTGTAGCCACATTCTGTGCAGGATACAAAGGTAAACCTACGATTTTGAATGTTAAGAATTTTAGTTAAGAATCCGCCTGTGACTCTCATGTCACCTTCTTCGTAAGAAGAATTTCTGCATTTGTCACAGGCATATGACACTGTATGTTTCATGGCAATTAACCTTGTGGGATTATATATACCACTTAGAATCTAAAACCTATTATAATAATAAAGGTCGGGTACATAACATAAAAAAACAACGCAAAAAAAAACATTATTTAATTTTGAATGTCAGAAGTCTCAACATCAATTCGTAAAGATATATCGCTCTATTGTTCAAGTTGCGGAGCATCCTTTCCGCCTGATATGCGATTGTTAGCATGCACTGTATGTGGTGAACCGTTATTGGTTAAATACGGAGAAATTTCAACCAACCCCCACATGGAAATTCCTGTTTATTCCTGTAACGCACTTGTTAGTTTAGGTGAAGGAAACACTCCAGTAATAAAAATGGATAAATTGGGGTCACGGTTACCCTGCGGAAATATATTTGCCAAATTAGAATTCATGAATCCCACAGGATCCTTTAAAGATCGAGGAACTGCAATGATGATCTCTGTAGCTAAAGGATTTAATATTGCTAACTTGGTAGAGGATTCTTCTGGGAATGCAGGATCATCGGTTGCTGCTTATTGTGGTAAAGCAGGTATCACAGCCCATATTTTTGTACCCAGCTCTGCGCCCCAACCAAAATTAGATCAGATATCAGTATATGGAGCAATTGCACACAAGATTGAAGGAACGAGGGAAATGGTTACAGACGCTGCCTCTGATTTTGTAGACGAAAAGGGATACGTGTACGGGGCCCATAAATTGAGCCCATATTTTTTAGAAGGCACTAAAGCATTTGCTTATGAAATTGCAAGACATAATTTGGGAGAAATGCCAGAACATATAATTATGCCGGTAGGTAATGGAAGCTTATATATTGGTGCCTGGTTAGGGTTCAAAGAACTTATTTTTAAAGGTGTTATATCAAAAATGCCTAAGATGCATGTGGTGCAAGCTTCTGCTGTTAAGCCGTTGGTTAACCTGTTTTCAGGTAATCGCAAGGAAGAACCTATTGGAATCACTGTCGCTGGAGGTATATCAGTTAGTAATCCTCCTCGGTCAAAATTAATCGGAGAAATTCTACTGGAGACAGGAGGGCATGCCGCCGCAGTTGATGACGAAGTTATTTTAGAATGGCAGAAGATTTTGGCTCAAGAGAATGGAATATATTGTGAGCCAACATCTTCATCTGCATTTGCAGGGTTGGAATATTTGATTCGGGATGGAATTATTGCAAAAAAAGAAAGCGTGCTANTAGCTGTGACTGGTTTTGGTTTNAAAGATAATCTTTACATATAGGTTAATTAATTAACACNTANATATAATTNTGAGAGATTGTTAGATTAACANTAATATTTNCTGTATTAATATATACACGAGTATAAATTAAAACGTTTTGAGGANTTTATATGTACGGTACTATTTTCAACATTAAGGTTAAGGAAGGTCATGAACAGTTATTATTAGACCTGTTCAAGCAATCAGAGCGTGTACCAAAAGGTATGGTTGCTTGGTTTCTAATGGATCCTGATGAAGATGAAGATTGGATTGGTGTGGCAATTTTTGAAAGTAAAGAAGCCCATTTATCGAATGCTAATGATCCTGAACAAGGTGCTCAATTCACACAATTAATGGAGCACATTAAGGAAGAACCTACGTGGACNGATGGAACTTTTGTTATATCTGAAATTATGCAGACAGGATAAATTTTACTTTATTAAACCTATTCCNGGTTCCGTTGGAGGNAATACGTATCCATCTTCTACAGNCGGCAATTTGTATTGTGCGGCAAATTCATATCTAACCCATGGTACTTCTTGCCAAGCAGTCATAGGTGAGTTAAATCCCCATTGTATGGAAGCGCTCAATGCAGGACCAATTCTCATATTGTGAGGGGACAAAGCTGTGTTATAAAGTTCNGTNAGGCCTGTGATNCGTTTTGCTGCAGTTATTCCTCCGATTTTGGTTATTTCAGGTTGTAAATAAGTGAGAGCTTTGGACTGTAGAATCTGTTCAAAGTTCTTTAATGTATATTCATTCTCTCCTGCAGCTATCGGCACATTTGCTCGGTCTCCCACTTCTTTGATAGCGGCATGATCTCTCATAGGACGGACAGGTTCTTCGTACCAAGTTACATTACCTTTGGCTAGTTCTTTCCCTACTTCGATTGCTTCTATTTTGTTGAAGTGACCGTTCACATCTACCATGATGTGTAAGTCATTTCCAAACTCTCTTCGGATGTTATGTACATGTATTGGATCTAGTTCGTGCAGTTTGACCGCGAAAAAACCAGCATCCATAGCTCTCTTGACTTCACTGAGTACAACTTCTGGGTCTCGTAAGGCTGGGAGACTAGCATATCCAGGGATTTTTTCATGGACAGGTCCTCCCAAGAGTTGGCAGACGGATGTGTTTAACTCTTTGCCAAGTAGATCCCACAAGGCTATATCTATTCCAGATAGTCCCATCAAGAATATTCCTTCGTCTGCATATCTATAGCCATAGTCCCATAAGTCGAACCAATGTTTTTCGATATTTCGCGATGATTTGCCGATTAANCTAGGGGCTAGTAGGTGCTCTATCACGTTAGCTATTGGTATTGAAGTTGAACCAGGGTTATCAGCGCTTGGTATGCCCCACCAGGCTTCACCTACGCCTACGTGCCCAGACTCAGATGTTACATAAACCATAACTTGGCTCATATGGTTATAGTCTGGTATTTCAACTTTGATATCAGTTATTAAGCTCATGATAAATGCACCTGGTTTTAAGATTGGTGAGTAGACAAGAACTGACGTACCTGATTTATAGTATTAGCCTTAATGTCTTCTTGTTCTTTCCAAGGATAAACTGTTAATTCTGCTCCAGGTGCAAGTTCTGCTACTTCAATTGCAGCTTCATAGGAATGAGAAGGGGTGTTATCTGGCATCACTAAAATCGGCGTACTGCAAGTGCTAACAAAGTCTCGTGACACACTGTATACAAAGTCGGCATTTGGCTCTATGCGATACAAATTATTTAAGTATGCATTACATTGATCCATATTNAGNTCAGAACGNTGACNAAGTAATTCAGGAGCCCAAAGNTCTCTNCCAGAATCATACATGGAATCAGGGAATTCAGCGTTGTGTCCGACTGGTTGGCACAGTACTGCTGCGGTAACTCTTTCTGGTGCTCGCTCGATAAGTTTAAGAGCGAAAGGTCCCCCGATGCAGAAGCCCATGAATCCGAATTTTTCAATTCCCAGATGGCTCATAAGTCCNAGTTGGTCATCTGCAAAAGCTCCCCAAGGATCATCTACTNGGATTGGTCCTTTAGATTGCCCGCCGTAAGCATTACGTTGATCCATAGTAATGCACCTAAAATCNTTTTTGAATTCCTCCATAACATTTATGACTTGTGTGGGCCAATTACCCATATGGGAATTCAGNCCTCCACCAGGGGTAAATAATACAGGGAATCCAGAGCCTTCATCTTGATAGTGAATTTGTACGTCACCGTTTGTATAAAATGGCATTTTACTCCTCCTTACATGTGGCCAATGCAGCTAAATTATCTTATATTCTCGATAATTCGCATTCAATGTCTATTTGGTACCGAGGGAGGGACTCGAACCCACACGCCTTTAAAGGGCAACGGATTTTAAGTCCGCCGCGTCTACCATTCCGCCACCTCGGCTTAGGTTAATTAGTGGTAAANCAATGGAGGCGACGGGCGGATTCGAACCGCCGAATAGAGGTTTTGCAGACCTCCGCCTTAGACCACTTGGCTACGTCGCCTGGTTTGATCTTTTGGTGCCGAGAGCGGGACTTGAACCCACACGGGCTTGCGCCCACGGCCCCCTCAAGACCGCGTGTCTACCGATTCCACCACCTCGGCCAACAGGACGCTCATTATATCATAAGGTTTCAATAATTCGTACTTGAGATTATTATGGTGGAACANATCATTCAAAAGGAGTTTTCGACGTAATAAATGGCAGTTCGTTATAGTTTCATCTTGATACCTGATCCATCTTTCTTAAGGTTGATTCATACTTCTAGGCAAATTCTTTGTAATCAATTTGGTTGTTGGACGGCTGAAATGTTTATGATTCATGTACCTTTAATCAATTTCTTNCAATCAACACCTGAGGAAATAGAGTCTAATAAAGGATTGATAAATCAGATTGTCAGTGATGTCACCAACAAGAATTTGGTTTTGGTCCCTACTGGAATCACTAAACAAACAGCAGAGACATCAGATCTTTATATAAATTGTACATACCCAAACGGNGATAGCCCATTTGAAGGNATTAGAGNCAGGCTAATCGAAGAATTAAAAATTGAACATTTTGATAATAAAGAAAGGGTTTTNCANATTCCTCTATTAGAGAATTTTCAAGGTAGTAATACGGTTTTTGAAGAAGCCTTAGAGATGGCTACAGACTTGTTTGATAATTTTGGNTTGGATACNCCATTTGATGTTAAATCTTTGAACTTGGTNAAATATCATTCTAGGACTGCTAGTGAAGANTGGGANCGCGAAAAATGGTGTAGTGATATCAGCTGGGATATACTGGAGTCGTTCAAATTGGGATAAAGAGGTGAAATGCATGAAAACTACTACAAAGCTTAGAAATTTACTGAAAGAAGATAAACTGATTGTAGCCCCATTTATATTGAATGCGCTCCATGCCAAAATCGCAGAAGAAGTGGGATTTGAGGCAGTGTATATGACAGGTTGTGGTACTGCCGCAGAACGAGGATTTACTGACGTAGGTCTGCTCACTATGACAGAAATGGTAGCTAACGCAAAATATATAGCTCAGGCNGTAGATATTCCCGTCATTTGTGATGCTGANACAGGGTATGGCAATCCAATTAATGTGAGNCGAACTGTCAGAGAATATGAAATGGCTGGGGTTGCTGGAATACATTTGGANGATCAGGTGTTNCCTAAGAAATGCGGGTTTTTTGAGGGGAAGCAAGTNATNCCCATGGAAGAACATGTTCAGAAAATTAAAGCGGCATTAGANGCACGNACNGATCCAGATTTTGTAATCATAGCCAGATGTGATGCTTATGCAGTAACTGGATGGGAAGATACTGTAANACGTTGTAAAGCATACATAGAAGCGGGTGCAGACTTGGTGTTCGTTGATGGTATTAAATCTAAAGAAGATATAGATAAATATGCCACTGATTTGAAAGATATGCCAAGATTATANAATGGTGATCTTGCGTCCACTCAGGAAATGAANGAACTTGGATATAAAATCATGATTTGTGGTAGCACAATTTGGTTGATATATCAGCAAGTAAAAGATGCTTTCAAAGAACTGAAATCAACAGGTAGGGTAGATCCTGAACGATATGGCACCAGATGGGATGTTGCTAGCTTAATGGGATTAGATGACATATATGAATTGGAACGTAAGTTTGGNACNGTCGAAGTGACAGCCGATTAAGTTTTANATACAGAGGGCAACAGCCCTCTGTATGATTTCATCTAGGAATGAGACTAATTACATCTTCAGCAAATNGTTGGATANATTCNTGAAGTTCGGTGATATCTTCAGAATTGAAGCTTAATATGAAGTTCTGAACNCCTACATCTTGATATAGTCGTATGTCAGCAGCGATTTGTTCTGGTATACCNGTCATCATGTGGTCCCTGCTGTCAGGTTCGTCCCTAAAGCTAATAGTGGAAGAGAAGCATAAGTCTACAGAATTTTCACTNCTCCCGTTATCAACTGNCATCTCCTGTATCANTTTGTATTTTTCAGANAGTTCATNAGGATCCANAATAGCAGGAGGACGTTGCCCTATAGGCATCCANGCNTCTCCGAATTTAGCNGCTCTTCGTAGAGCTGGTTTNGAATGNCCNCCAATCCATAGAGGNGGNTGTGGAGTTTGGAANGGTTTGGGAGAAAATCCCACATTATCTATTGCGTAATCNGTTCCGTTATACATGCTGGGTTCGTCCATCCATACAGACTTGTATATGGATAAATATTCATCAGTTTTGATTCCTCTTGCTGCGTAATGATCTAGCCCTAGGGCTTCGAATTCTTCTTTCATCCATCCGACCCCAACTCCCACTATCAGCCGTCCTTCAGATAAATAGTCTAATGTGGCCAGCATTTTAGCTGTCAATACAGGATTTCTGTAAGGGACTATAAGAACATGAGTGCCTAATTTAAGTTTGTTTGTGCATCCAGCAAGAAAATTTAGCGCCGAAATGGGTTCAAAGTATGGCTGGTCTTCTGAGAATGGGCTCGCTCCAGTAGAAGAATATGGATACTTTGAATCTATGCTACGAGGAATTACTATATGGTCACTCACCCATCCGGATTCATATTGGAATTTATCTACTAAGAGTGCTGTTGTTTTTAAATTATCTGGACTAGCTAAGAGTCCTCTACTGGGTAATGATACTCCGAAAGTAATGCTCATTAGTAACCTCCAAAGATTGNTTNTCACCTATTATCACTGATATCAAATNATTTAGATATAGNTTAGATCAAACTGTTATATATTGTGTTTGGCTTGTCTGAGTTATATCCTATAGTGTGAAATGAGTAANGGNAAAAAAGTAATAGTAGCTATGAGNGGNGGTGTTGATTCATCTGTTGCATGTTTGCTGCTTCAGGATCAAGGCTATGAAGTAATTGGTGTAACCATGAAACTGTACGATTTCGATACCTCTAATTTACCAGCAAATTATCAAGGATGCTGCACTGTTGATGATGTGGAAGATGCTAGAAAAGTGTGTGGAATATTAGGTATCCCTCATTATGTTTTTAACGTCCAGAAAGAATTTCAAGAGCATGTAATTGATTATTTTTGTAATGAATATCAAAAAGCAAGAACGCCTCACCCGTGCATCGCCTGTAACGATAAAATAAAGTTTAATTTTTTGCGACATAGAGCGTTACTTTTGGGGGCTGATTACGTAGCTACGGGTCATTACGCTCGTATAGAAGAAGATAATGGGCAGTATTTGTTGAAGAAGGGTATCGACGAGAGTAAAGATCAGTCATATGTCCTTTTCGGAATGGGACAGTCAGAATTGAGTACCACGTTAATGCCATGTGGGTCATATGATAAATCATCAATCAGACGATTCGCCCTAGAGCGTAAATTTCCGAATGCAGAAAAAGCAGACAGCCAAGATATATGCTTCATACCTTTTGGTGACTATAAAGAATTTTTAAAGACAAAAATTGAAGCAAGCCCTGGAGAAATTGTTGATCTGGAGGGTAACGTCCTGGCTACTCACAAGGGGATAGAGTTTTTCACAATTGGACAAAGACGAGGTTTGGGTATTGCCTCCGAAGATCCTTTATATGTAGTTGACATAAATATAGAACAACGAAGAGTAATAGTAGGCCCTGACAGTGCTTTATTTAAGGACTGTCTTGTGGCAAATGGAGTAAATTTCACTAGTGATGTATTCAAAAATTTCCCGCAAGATGTCACAGTCAAAATCAGATATAAGTCGGAAGAAACTCCCGCGAAGATACTAAGTATGCAAACTAACGAGGCAATCATCCAATTCGATGTTGCTCAAAGAGCAATCACCCCAGGCCAAGCTGTAGTTTTTTACAAGGATGACGTGTTAGTAGGTGGTGGAGTAATTGATCGATCACTAGACATGGTTGCTGCGCAATAATTTATTCTATATGGCAAATTTCAATCACGAAAGATCGGTAGTAACAATGGGATACGCCAGTGTATGTGGGGTAGATGAGGTAGGAAGAGGTTGTCTTGCTGGTCCACTTGTAGCTGGAGCTGTAGTATTTGATATTGTTGATTCTGAATGGATTACTAGGGTAAATGATAGTAAAAAGCTTAGTCCTGCCATTCGATTAGAATTGTCGGAATTGATTAAAATAAAGGCAAAAGATTGGGCGTTAGGTTTAGTCAATGCGCAGGAACTAGACCAAGTGGGACTTACAAAAGCCACTGAACTGGCTATGAAACAAGCGATCGATTCATTAAATGATGTACCTGATTATTTGTTGTTGGACTATGTGCCAATAAGTTCATGGAATCAACCATACCAATTAATAAAGCAAGGCGATTCTAGTAGCTATTCCATAGCTGCGGCTTCTATCATTGCTAAAGTGCATCGTGACGAAATTATGACTGCTATTGATGAGCTTTATCCTCAATATGATTTCGCTTCTAATAAAGGATACGGTACAAAGCTGCACATGGAAGCTTTGTCTATACATGGTCCATGTGATATACATAGACGAAGTTTTTCTCCTGTTCAACGGGCAGGGAATAAATAAAAAGGATGAATAAATGAAAATTAATATAGTAGGGGGAGGAATTGTAGGTACTTTGTCTGCATTTCTTTTGTCAAAATCTGGCCATGAAGTTTTTATTTTTGATCCTGATTCTCCTGGAAGCCATGCGTCTGGGTTTGCCTTTGGCGAAATGAGTGCATTAGAGGGATCAGGCATACCTGACCCATTACTTGGGTTCACATTATCATCCTTCCATGCACATAAGTCTCTTATCCCGGCAATAGAGGAAATAAGTGGCATACCTACCAATTATCAAAGTAATGATAAATTGAACTTAGCTTTTACTTCAGAGCAAGCAAATAAGCTACAATCTGAGATTAAATGGCAGAAAAATATAGAAGGGTTTGAAGTATCTTGGGTTACAGGTAAAGATCTCCTTGATATTGAACCACTGGTGAATCCAGAATGCATAGGTGCAACTTTGATCAAAGATCAGAGTTCAGTAGAACCATATAAGCTAACTTTATCAGCAGCGACTGCAGCAGAAAAATTAGGAACTACTATTATCACTAGAGGGATTACTGATTTGCTGTTTTCAGGTGACGAATGCTCTGGAGTTAAGACAGAATCTTCAGAACATTTGGCTGACGTCACATTATTAACTATGGGGCCTTGGAGCCAAAAGGCGTCGGAATGGATTGGTTATGATATTCCTGTAAGACCATTGAAAGGTCAAATTCTTCGCTTGGATGCCCCTGGTATTAATATAAATACTTCTGTGTTTCATCAAAGCAATTATGTAGGACTCAAACCAGATGGACTTATTTGGGCTGGTACTACAGAAGAGGAAGTCGGATTCGATGAAAATACGACTAATGAAGCGCGAGATCAAATAATGATGGATTTATTGACTATGATACCTAGTCTGGACGAATCAAGACTTGTTCATCATACTGCTTGTCTTAGACCATTGTGCATTGATTCAATGCCTATTGTAGATAAAGTATCAGGTTTTTCCAATTTGTTTATCGCTACAGGTGCAGGCAGAAAAGGTATACTTTGGAGTGCCGCAATGAGTCACGGGATTGTAGATATGATTTTAGGCAATGTTGCTAGCATCCAAGGATTAGAGCACTTAAAATTGGATAGATTCTAAGATTAAGGATTCACTTTGCGGGCTACTAAGTGACCATCTTCTACATTAGCCTTCATGCTAAAATTGAAATTATTAAATTTTAATGCCCATTCTACATCTTCAGGCAAGTATTGGGATTGGGAAGAATCATAGAATTTCTGGGTTGCGCCTCCTGTCATAATCAGATTTCTTACTGACTCAGTATCAGGGTCTCTGCCCTCTAGCAGATTTCTAAGATAAAAAGCGCATTGCTCGTCTTCATCGGACTTGATAACTCCTTGGTCTCCCATAGCAATAATGGATACTTCAGGGGGATTAATTCGAAGTATTTCGTTCACTGTTGCTTTAGCTACCACAAAAGATCCTAAAAATATTTCTGAAGCGGTTTTAGAAGAGGCAGCAGCTCCTACGGTTCCAGCTCTAGTGGATTGTACTATATCCATATTTTCGAATTTGAATTTGCTTGCTTCGTGAGGAGAGTTTCCCAAATCGAAACCTTCGGGTTTCGCACCATTCACTTCTCCCATCAATACTTGACCATATCCCGACTTATACAGTTCGAGAGCGTCTTCAGCTTCAGCTACAAGAGTAATCTGGGAAGCTCCTCTTTCAAATGCTATCGCAGCGGTTGTGAAAGCTCTAAAGACATCTATGACTATTGTTACACCTTTTGCTTCCAAGGCGTCTCTAGTGAGACTTCCAACATTGATTTTCATTGCTCCTCCGCTAATTACGATTTATTAATGACTAACTTTTGTAAGGATCTGATTTCTCTTGGAGGGTTCAAATGGCTTCCAGTGTGCGTCCATGATACTTCCCCTACATAGATTGAACGTTCTGAATCTACACATATACCGTGAGGAGCTATAAATTGGCCTGGTGCTTCCCCTTCCGGTTTATTTCCTAGCCTTTCTATGAGTTCACCATTAGTCTTATATATGCTGACCCTAGGTCCTAGATTAAGTGCGTCATGGTTCGGTCCTATTGCTGATCCCAATTCACCTATGTATACAAGATCGTTTTCGCTATCGATATATAGTCCGCAAGGTCTCGCCATATTAACCCATTGAGTTTCAAATTTCCCATTAGAGTCAAAAATTTGCACTCTATGGTTTTCTCTATCTGCTACGTATACCCATCCTTCTTTATCTGTGCATACATTATGGGCAATGTTGAATTGACCGGGATCGTTTCCGGGTTCTCCCCAGGAGAACATCAATTCACCGTCAGCTGAATATTTGTGTATTCTTGCATTGCCATAGCCATCTGAAACATAAAAATCTGCTGTTTTAGGGTCAAATGCGACNTGTGTNCATCGATTGAATGGATTACCACTCATGAATTCACTTGGTGTCCCGCTAATCCCTAAGGTGAATAAAATGTCGCCATCTAAAGTGCATTTCCTTACCGTATGATCTCCATCATCTGTACAAAAAACGTTTCCATCTGGGGACATGGTAATTCCATGTGCCCTAGGGAANACTCCTTCGCCCCAAGACTTTATGAATTCTCCATCTTTATTAAACACCATCATCGGATGGTCGCCTCGATTGAAGACGTAGACATTGTCATTTGCGTCTGTGGCAACTCCAGCAGTTTCCTTTAGTGCGTAGGTTTCTGGTAGATGTGCCCAGTTCTCTACAACTAAGTATTCGTAGTTTCCTTTTCCTAATAAAGCCATAATTTCCCCTCTAACTTTTAGTGCGATTGTAACACGTAAGATAGTTGAAGAGTTGGGTGAAATTAATCCATTGTTTACTGTATAATTGTTAGGTTAATTGGTTAGTTTGAGGTTTACTATTTATGTCTACAGCACCGGATACTCGAATGTTTGTTAAATACAGTTTGTTCAAGGTAAGACCCGAATGGAAACGATTGCCGAAAGAAGATNGAGAAGACTCTAAAACTGAATTTTGCGAAATAATAAAAAGATTTGAAGATAAGATGTATTGGGCCTCGTATTCTACCGTAGGTACTAGAGGCGATGTAGATCTTGTCATATGGAAAGTTAGTGAAAGCATAGAAGCGATTAATGAATTCATGGCTTCAGTAAACACTTCTTCCTTAGGTGGATATCTGGATATGCCTCATTCCTATTTTGCTATGACAAATCAATCTCCTTATGTAAGTGAACACGTACACGAAGGACAAGAAGGTACTTCTGCAGCTATGAGGATCATTGGTAGGAAATANCTATTTCTATATCCGTTTACNAAGACTCATGATTGGTATCAATTAAGTTTTGAAGAACGTCAAAAGATGATGACTCAACATTTCGAAGTAGGACACAAATATCCGAATGTCAAAATTAGTACATCATATTCGTTTGGACTAGACGACCAGGAGTTTGTTCTTGGATTTGAAACTGATGATCCTGGAACGTTTTTAGACTTGGTAAAAGACTTACGAGAATCTAAGGCGCGNCCATACACTTTGTTCGATGTACCAATTTTCTCGTGTATTTACAAAGATATAAGGGATTGTCTAGACGACTTAGGGTAAGTTGATATCATATTATAGGACTAATATTTTATTTCAGGACAAATCCTTCGTAATTGTTATTAGCAATTTCTTCCCGTTTNGCCCTCATTACAGGTGCACTGTCAGGGGCGGTCAATAGTCCTCGAGCTTTGCCAGGTATATTGGCTCCTACGAACCAAGAGTCTGCTTGAGACCTAAGTATTTTTGCCCCTTCTTCTTTTACATGCTGTCCCCAGTCTTGTTCTGATTGTGACGAAGGCTCAATAGTTTGAAACTCATTGGCTCGCATGTACTCTATGGCTTCTATTACCCATCCTACAAGTGGTTCTGCAGCTCTTGGGAAGTTTCCTACTGAAGCGGCATTAACCGTCCAAAGATTGGGGTAGCCGGCACTCATTACTCCCATANAACTTTTAGGACCATCAACATATTTTTCTCGTAATGATTCTCCGTTTCTTCCATAAATGTCTATACCTAATAAGGACCCAGTAATAGCATCGAAACCAGTAGCGTAAATAATNACGTCAAATTCGTATTCATTATCNGTTGTTTTGATCCCCGTTNGNGTNATGCGNTCGATAGGTGCACTTTTCACATCTACNAGTAAAACATTATCTTGATTGTATACTTCGTAGTATCCACTTTCACAAGGAAGCCGTTTTGATCCAAACATGTGATCTTTAGGTACAAGAAGTTCTGCTACGACTGGATCATGAACTCTCTCTCTGATTTTATTTCTGAAAAATTCTGCATAGTCTTCATTGGCTTCACCCGGCAACATTACATCATAAAAATTACCCAGCCATTTTTTGAATCCAGATTCCTGCCATAATCGTTCGTACTGTTCATGTCGTTCTTCTTCAGATACTTCCATAGCAGACCTAGGATCAAANTTATGCATNAAAGAACCAGCTGTATCCATACATTTCTCAAGAATTTCAGGGAAACTAGATTTGATTTCCTTTTGTTCTTCTTCAGTAATAGGCCTATTTCTCAAAGGAGCGCAGAAGTTGGCGGTTCTTTGAAATACGGTCAAATGCCCAACCTCTTTGGCAATTTCGGTTATTAATTGAACGCCACTAGCACCGGTGCCAATCACNCCNACCTTTTTGCCTTTTAAATCCATTCCTTCTTTNGGCCATTTACCAGTNTGACACCAAGGTCCTTCGAAGTCGTGNATCCCTTCAAAATTAGGGACATAATTTGCAGATAATATTCCAACGGCNGTGATTACGAATCTGCCGCGTGCTTGATATCCGTCTTCNATATTAACAGTCCANTCTTGGGTGTCNTCATTAAANTGCAAAGATTCTACGTGTGAATTGAACCNGATGTGTTTTTTNAGGTCAAATTTATCTGCNACGTAGTTGAAGTAACGTTCATTTTCCGGNTGTCCAGAGTAATGTTCTTTCCAATCCCATTCTTGAAGCAATTCTTCGGAAAAGAAATATCCATACGTGTAACTTTCGGAGTCAAACCNGCATCCTGGATATCTGTTCCAGTACCANGTACCTCCNACTCCGGAGGCATCGTCGAATGCCTGTACCGTAAATCCTTTGTTACGCAGATGATATATTGACAGNAAGCCAGTTAAGCCCGCACCAATTACTACTACATCGTAAGTAGGTATATTTCCATTCTGGGACTGTGNCATCACACACCTCTTTTTTNNACTTAAANGGTTTTATTATTAACCTTCTAGGCTTTTCATATGATTCATGGCAGAACCCGCTTTAAACCAAGCGATCTGAGTGTCGTTTAAAGTGTGTCTCAGATTGATGGTTTCCTCTGAACCATCTGAATGCTTGATTACGCAGTCTACNGTTTTGTTAGGTTGCAAATCTGATAANCCTGTAAGGCTGATCCTATCATCGACGAGTATACGGTCATAATCTTCAGGAACTTCAAAAGTCAANGGTAATATACCTTGTTTTTTTAGGTTGGATTCATGNAGNCGAGCAAAGCTCTTAACTATTATGGCTGCAGCTCCNAGTTTTCTTGGTGACATAGCTGCATGCTCTCTACTACTACCTTCTCCGTAGTTTTGGTCTCCGATTGACACCCAGCGCATTTGTTGAGCNTGGTATGCNTTAGCAACCTCTGGAGGTGACATTATTTGCTCTCCTGACAATTGGTTGACGCTTTCACCNGTNCCATCTGTGAAACTGTTAACTGCTCCTAAAAGCATGTTGTCACTCAAATTGCTTAGGTGTCCTCTATANGCTAGCCACGGNCCTGCCGGAGAGATAGCNTCTGTTGTNCATTGCCCTTTNGCTTTCACCAATATCGGAAGCTCTTCATAATCTTTACCATCCCAAGCTGGCCATGGATTTAAGATTTCTAGGCGAGTACTGTTGGGATCTATGTTCACTTCTACATCAGAACCATCTTCTGGTGGTTCTACAAAGTAGGATACCCCTGGTTCAAATCCATTAGCTGGTATTTCTGGAGCTGGTTTGGGGGGATCGAGTTTTACTTCGCTGCCATCAGGAGCGGTTATAGTATCAACCATTGGATTAAAGGATAATTTACCACTTAGGCTCATAGCTAAAGCTATTTCCGGACTGGATATGAAGTTCATAGTTCCTACGTGTCCGTCATTTCGTTTTGGGAAGTTTCGATTGTAAGATGTCACAATTGCATTTGGTGTACCGTCACTTCCTTCATTCCGTCGCCACTGCCCAATACAGGGTCCACATGCGTTTGCTAATACTGTTGCTCCTATGTTCTCTAAAGCTGCTTGCTGACCATCTCTTTCGATTGTTGCTCTGACTTGTTCAGAGCCTGGGGTAACTAAGAAGGGTGTTGCGGCTTTGATTCCTTTATCTACCGCTTGCTGAGCTAAGTCTGCACACCTGCTCATGTCTTCATAACTTGAGTTAGTACAGCTACCAACTAAGGCCGCAGATACAACTTCAGGGAAGTCATGTTCTTTAATTTCTGCTGCTAATTCTGATATTGGTCTAGCCCGGTCAGGGGAATGAGGACCTGTTATGTGGGGTTCTAATTCAGATAGGTTTATTTCTACGATTTGATCATAGTACTGTTCAGGGTTAGCCTCGACTTCAGGATCGGCAGTCACTAGATGTTTGTACTGTTCTGCTAGTTCAGCTAATTCACTTCTGCCGGTCACACCTAAATATGTTGCCATTCTACTGTCGAACGGATAAACATCGCCTGTAGCACCTAATTCAGCCCCCATGTTGGTAGTGGTGGCTTTGCCTGTGCATGAAATAGATTCAACGCCTGGCCCAAAGTATTCTATGATTGCATTAGTTCCTCCAGATACGGTAAGGACTTTTGCTAGATATATAATGATATCTTTTGGAGCGGTCCATCCTGACATCTCGCCGGTTAGATGCACCCCAATTAATCTAGGGTATTTAACTTCCCAAGGGAGCCCGGCCATCACGTCAGCTGCGTCTGCGCCTCCGACTCCGCATGCTAGTGTACCAAGGCCTCCGGCATTTGGGGTGTGAGAATCAGTGCCTATTAGTAGTGCACCAGGGAAAGCATAATTTTCTAAGACCACCTGGTGGATAATTCCTCCGCCGGGTTTCCAGAATCCCATACCATATCTTTTGCATGCAGATTCCAGGAATTTGTACACTTCGCTGTTTTCAACGACCGCCTCAGATAGATCAGATCCTGCTCCCACTCTAGCTTGAACCAGGTGGTCGCAGTGCACGGTTGTAGGGACAGCTACTCTCTCTCTTCCTGATTGCATGAATTGAAGGATAGACATTTGTCCAGTTACATCTTGTTGAGCAACTCTGTCGGGTCTCAAATTGAGATAACTTTCTCCAGGGATTAATTCTGCGCCTTCTGGGTCATCTAAGTGAGAGAATAGTAGTTTTTCAGCTAGTGTCATCGGCCTATTTAGTCGACCTTTGACGATTTCTAAGTTTTTCTCCATTTTTTTGTATGCTGCTAATACAAATTCTGGAGTCGAGTCTATAGATACCATGGATCCTCCTTCTAATCTTTATTCATAGTTCTGCGGAAAATACATAAGAGGTTCAGCCATAAACCCCGAATATGTATTATGTCTTACTCTTGGGATTACTTTGAGCGGGTGTTTATCCTCTAGACAGGTCTGATAAATCTTTGTCTTTGAAATAGTCGTAGTTTTTAGCTACATATTCTTGCTGATCTCCAGGTACAGCGTCCTCAGCAAATATTGCTGTTACAGGACAAACTGGTTCACATGCTGCACAGTCGATACATTCATCAGGGTTTATAAAAAATTGGTCGTCTTGCTCTCGAGTGTATATGCAATCAACAGGGCATACATCGACACAAGCAGCGTCTTTGAGGCCTACGCAAGGTTCAGTGATTATATAAGTCATTGTTTCCTCTCTCTCTCTATGGTTTGACTCTATCGAGCCCATAATATTAGTACCTGGTCATTATACACAGAATTGTGTAACTTTTGTATTACGGCTTAGGATGATAGAGTTATTAAATCACTAGTCCAGAAGTCCGCTTTTTTATAGACAAATTGACGAATGTTTCTGTACGTTGAACTCCATTAATAATTCCTACTTGTTCTCTAAGGAAAGAGCCTAAGTTTTCTGCGGTGTCAGTTCCCACCCAAACAAAAACGTCGAATGAGCCCGTTGTAACTGCCACGTAATGGGCTTGCTCTAGTTCGGATATTGTTGTAGCTACTTTTTCAGACATACCAGGCTCAGTTTGAATTCCAATCATTGCGGTAGTTGCGAATCCTAGCCTATCTAAATTTGGAATTGCTATCACACTTAAGTACCCATCTTCGATGAGTTTTTTAAGTCTCCGGCGTATTGTACCTTCACTTACGCCAGCCTCTCGCGCGATCTTTGCGTTTGATGCCCTGCCATCTAGCTGAAGCAGGTTGATTATATTTACGTCTAAATCATCCATTTCGGGCTCCTAAGTAACAATTGCCGATTAACGTAGATAATACTAAGTCGTGCGCCGAGTTGTGTCAAATTATCTTCGAATTCTGATGAATTAAATCGATTACCTCATCGAAAAGATAACGTGCGTGATGGAATCGTTAATAAATTGTTTTATTGCCCGAATGATTCGCATTTGATAGAATTCAATCCTCAAACGGAGGGGTCGCATAGAGGTCTAGTGCGGGCGCCTGCTAAGCGCCTATCCTGAGTAATCGGGATCGAGGGTTCGAATCCCTCTCCCTCCGCCACAATTTCAGGTATAATACGGCTATGCAAATTAGTTCGTACAATATTTGGACGATTGGTTGTCAAATGAATGAGGCTGATTCTGATAAGCTCGCCTCTGCTTTGGATCAACTAGGCCTGACCAAGAAAGACAATGCTGAAGACGCGGATTTGGTCGTTCTAAATTCATGCGTCGTGCGTCAGAGTGCCGAAGATAAAGTTTCTTACAGAGTTTCGATATCGCAGGAATTCAAGAAAGATAGACCTGAACAAATGCTAGTTCTGATGGGCTGCATGGTTGGACCTAACAGTGAGAATTTGCAAAAACGATTTCCGTCAGTAGACATGTTCATGAGGCCACAAGATTTCAATCCTTTACTGGAACAGATAGCGGAATTAAACGACGTGGACTTGGAAGGATGCATTTCTAACTATGCTCACTCAAATCCAGGAATTAGCTGTCATGTACCAATAATCAAAGGATGTGATTTCATGTGCTCATTCTGTATTATTCCGTATCGACGAGGTAGACAAGAGAGTAGGACCATCAGAGACATCGTATCCGAAGTTTCGATATTAGTGGATAGAGGAGTTAAAGAGATTACTCTTTTGGGTCAAACAGTGGATGCTTATGGACACGATCTAAATGAAGATGTTGATCTAGCAGACTTACTGGGTCACGTTAATGATATTACTGGGCTGGAGAGAATTAGATTCTTGACGTCGCATCCGTCTTTCATGAGCGAAAAAATTATTGAATCTATTAATGAACTTCCAAAAGTATGTGAGCATATTAATTTACCTATACAAGCTGGAAATGACGTGGTTTTAGAACGAATGAGAAGACCTTATACGAACGATCATTACAGAAGACTTGTTGAAGATATTCGAAAGATTGTGCCAAGTGTGACCATAAGTACCGATATCATAGTTGGATTTCCAGGGGAATCGGATGAACAATTTCAAGACACATTGAAAATTGTAGAAGATTTAGAATTTTCCAAAGTTCATTCTGCAGAATATTCAAATCGACCGGGTACAATTGCTTCACGACAGCTCAAAGATGATATTCCAGTACGAATAAAAAGAGATCGTAGAAAAATGATTGATGCTGTTCAGGAAACCATCCAAGAGAAAAATAATAGAGACTCAGTCGGAGATTTACATTCAGTGTTAATTGAAGGACGGCGAAAAGAGCAGTGGTATGGCAGGAATAGAAACGATAAATTAGTGTATACTAGTACAAATACAAAAAATCTTAGAAATAGTATCGTGGAAATTAAGATTGAAGACAGTAGTCCTTGGTCATTAACAGGATCAGTAACCAAAACAAATTTAGGTTAACAGTTAAGAGGGACTTGATATGACAATAAGAAATAAGCCTTACTCGTTACCATTAACAGAAATAGAACAAACGGCTTTCTGTAGCACCGAAGATGACCTGCCTGCTAAGCCACTTTCAGAAGAAATGAAAGTTAATGTACGTTGGCAAAATATACCATCTGATTATTTGCATCTCACTCCAGAAGAACTGGACAACAGGATTCATGAAGTTAGGAATAAACTGGGAAATAAAGTTACAGTTTTAGGCCATCATTATCAACGAGAAGAAGTTATTAAGTATGCAGACTTTCAAGGAGATTCGTTTCTTTTGTCAAAAGAAGCTGCAGCACTTCCGGATGTGGAATACATAGTTTTTTGTGGTGTTCATTTCATGGCTGAAACCGCATGCATCCTTGCTGATGATTCTCAGAAAGTGATACTTCCAAATATTACTGCAGGTTGTTCGATGGCGGACATGGCGCCAATGGAAGACGTTGATGATGCGTGGGCTGATCTAAAGAATATATTGCCTGAAGAAAATTCAGTGATTCCGTTGACTTATATGAACTCCATTGCTGGAATTAAAGCTTTGTGTGGAAGAAACAATGGGGCAGTGTGCACATCTTCCAATGCTAAGAAAGTAATGGAATGGGCGTATGACCAAGGTGAAAGAGTACTGTTTTTACCAGATCAACATTTAGGCAGGAACACCGCACTTGAGCTCGGAATTCCATTAGATAAAATGATTTTGTGGAATCCGTTCAAAGTTTTGGGAGGCAATACCCCGGAGCAGATTAAGGAGTCAAAAATAATCTTGTGGCAAGGTCATTGCTCTGTGCACACAAGATTCACAACTCAACAGATTGAAACTGCAAGAAATAGATACCCGGAAGTTAATGTTGTGGTTCATCCGGAATGCCCGATGGAAACAGTTCAAGCTGCAGATATGGTTGGTTCAACCGAATTTATAAGAAAGGTTATAAACGAAGGTGAATCGGGTAGTGTATGGGCAGTTGGTACAGAAATTAGTTTGGTGAATAGATTGGCTCGACAAAATCCAGATAAAACTGTATTTTGTCTCGATCCTGTAAGTTGTCCTTGTTCAACAATGTATAGAATTCACCCTGCGTATTTGTTGTGGGTGCTGGATTGTATAAATGAGGAACAGCCGGTTAACGAGATAACAGTGTCTGCGGAGGTTAAATCCTCAGCTAATATCGCTTTGCGAAGGATGTTGGATTTAGCGTAAATGATTTCCTGAATTAGTATTCGATTTTTGAGAGACTAATTGGTAATATCTATTGTAGACAGTAAACAGGGAGATTAGTGTGCAAAAATTACCGTTAGAAGTTATCGAGCTGATCAAATTAGCACTTCGAGAAGATCAAGCATTTAATGATCCAACTACCAGCGCTCTGATTGATCCTTCACTAGAAGTCTCTGGGCAATTAATTGCTAAACAAGAAGGTATAATATCAGGGATCGAAGTATTTATTGCTACATTTGCATATATTGATAGTGATATTGTTTTCGATCGAACCCTTCATGATGGCGATCAAGTTATCAATGGACAATCCATAATAGATTTTCATGGTTCTGCTTCCAGTATTTTAAGAGGAGAAAGGACCGCATTGAATTTCATACAGAGAATGAGTGGGATAGCCTCGGAAACCAACAAGTATGTGAAATTGGTTGAAGATTTGAAAGCTACAATAGTTGATACTAGAAAAACTGCACCTGGTCATAGGTACCTGGATAAATATTCAGTGATGATGGGTGGAGGTAGTAATCACCGGTTCAATCTATCAGATGGTATATTGATCAAAGATAATCATTTGGTTGTGTTAAAGAAAATAGGACTGGATAACAGAGATGCGGTAATTCAAGCAGTAAACCGTTCTTCACATACTATTAATGTTGAGATAGAAGTAGAGAGCATAGAAGAAGTGGAAACTGCATTGTCTGCTGGAGCCCAAATCATAATGCTGGATAATATGGACGTTAATACTATGTCTGAAGCGGTCAGTTTGATTGATGGCAAGGCAGTCGTTGAAGCTTCTGGAGGAATTAACTTGAACACAGTTAGATCCGTTGCTGAGACAGGTGTTGATCTGATATCAGTTGGTTCATTGACCCACTCTGTACAGGGATTAGACCTAAGCTTAGATATACAAAATTAATAATTGGAGGAATTAGAATGGCAAGACTAAATAATATTAACAGGGACGAACTGTCGAGTTCTGATCAAGAATACTATGACTCTATAGTAGGGAGCAGAGGAAGTGTTAGAGGTCCATATGGCGTATTGCTGCATAGCCCTGATTTAGCATCGAGAATAGCTCATACAGGAACTTATGTTAGGTTTGAGCTTGATTTGCCAGAGTCTTTAAAAGAAACTGTCATTATTACAGCTGCGAGAGAGATTCGGAACCAGTATGAATTCGCGGCTCATGCAAGACTGGCGAGAGCGGCTGGAGTTGCTGAATCTACGATTACCACTATAGCTCAGGGTAAATCTATAGATTCATTGCCTGAAGATGAGAAACTGCTAGTGACTTATGCCCAACAGTTGATTAGAGATCACAAAATACAAGATGACGTGTTTAATGCTGTGAGTGAGAAATATGGGATAAAGAAAACAGTAGATATTACAGCATTGATTGGACATTATCTTTTGGTAGGCCAGATTTTGAGTGCTTTCGAAGTCGATCTTGCTGAAGGTATGACCGCTGAGATAACAGACTAGGAAAGATCTATGGTCACCCCTCATAAAGAAATATTATTTGGGTGTTTAAGCTTTACTTGGGAAATGATTGACTTAGCCATTGAAGATTTGTCGTATGAACAGCTTGTTCAAATGCCTTCTCCTAACGCTAATTCGATAGCGTGGACCTTGTGGCATATGAGTAGGGTTTTTGACTCTCTAATTAGTATACATTTGCTTAAATGTCCTCAATTATGGTCGTCAGAAGGTTGGGAAGCTAAATTTAATATACCGTCTGGACAGGAAGATCGAGGTGTTGGATGGACTATAGAAGAAGTGAGTGGCTGGGCCCCTCCCGATAAAGACACTTTGATAGGTTATTATGAAGCAGTGAAATTGCTTATGACCGATTATATTGAATCTCTAACAGAATCTGAGATTATTAGGACCGTAGATATCCCTGTAGTGACGTCAGGTGTTCCAGGTATTGATTCGAAGTCTGTGGGAGCTGCCTTTGGGAGACGCGTGTGGGATTACGTAAGTCATGCAGGGCATATATCTTATATTCGTGGATTAATAGTAGGCCCAGGGTGGTATATCCGGTAGCTTTGAATTAACTCTTAAGCCATATCACTGTCGATTATTAAGGTTACTGGGCCATCGTTGACGATGTTTACCTGCATGTCTGCTCCGAATTCACCTGTTTTTACGTTATGTACGACTGATTTACATTTGTCTACGAAAGACTGATATAGAGGTTCTGCAACTTCTGGCTTCGCTGCATTAGTAAAATCGGGTCTGCGCCCTTTTTTGACAGAGGCAGGCAATGTAAATTGGCTCACTACTAACAAATCTCCTCTAATATCCTGAATAGATAAATCGAAATTATTATTATCTGATTCAAACAATCTCAAACTTAAAACTTTATTAGATACGTAATCAACTTCATTATATGTATCAGTTGATGTGATTCCTAGAAGGACAACTAAGCCTCGGTTTATGCATCTTAGTGTTTGATTATCAATCAATACGGAAGCTTGGGATACTTTTTGAATAAGGCCTATCAATTTAGATAGAGTGCCTGGTTATTCTGAATTGGATGAAGAAGATGTTGTGCTAGATGAAGTGTCTGAGGTTTTATTAGAATCACTCTTAGTTTCATTAGAGCTATTGCTTTCTTTCTTGGTTTCTGGTTTTGTAGAAGGCGTAGATGAAGACTTCTGTCTCCCGTAATCTGTGGTGTAAAATCCAGAGCCCTTATATATGACCGGTACGGAATGGAATATTCTCCTGCCTTCTCCTGAGCAGTCTGGGCAACTACCTTTACCTGCTTCAGCAAATGTTTGGGTTAATTCAAACTCATTTGCACAATTCGTGCATTTATAATCGTATCTGGGCATTGAATAATCTCCTAACAAGTAGAGATAACAAATGTTATCTTGTTCTTTGTCTACGGCGACGACGAGCTGCTCTTTGTTCAGCTATGCGAACTTTTTGAGCTTTACTTCGGAAGAACCTTCGGTCCTTTAATTCTCTTAATATGCCAGCGTGTTGTACCGATGCTCTGAACCGGTTAACTAAGCTTTCTGGGCTTTCACCCTCTCTAGGGGTTACATAAGCCATAAAATTTTCCTCGATAATTAATTAAAATTCATAATTCACGAGCACACAATTTATCATATATGTGCTCATATATCAATGTCATTAGATATGAAAATGTGTATGATGAGATATACCATCAGGTTATATATAAACCTACAAACTTTCTATAAAAAGAAGGAGGCATTGTGAAAGTTTGCATTCCTGGGAACAATAAAGGATCAGGAGGACCTAATTCCTTTAAACGAAACTTAATTAAAGAGCTGATTAATCTGGGTATCGATGTGGATACAGGATTTTCGTCTACGGGAATAGACGTCGTCCTACTTGTAGGAGGTACTCGTAATATCAATTGGCTAAGAAAGCTTAGGAGTTCAAATATTCCAGTTATTCAGAGATTAGGCCCCATGAATTGGCTTCATCAGTATGAATCAATCCTCAATAGCCATAAGTGGAGAAGTGTTGTGAGGAATTCTATTTTATTTAGGATTAGAGAAAATTTTGCGAACCATGTGATATATCAAAGTGAATTCTGTAAAACATGGTGGACTGATGTAAAAGGACAGGATAAGTGCGGTAATACGGTAATATATAATGGAGTGGACACTTCGTTATTCAACCCCGAAACATTGCAACTATCTTCTGAAGCGCTACGATTGATATCAGTGGAAGGTAATTTAGCTTACACTCAACAGGTTTACAGAACTCCAGTGGAACTGACCACTTTATTAAAACAAAAAGATATAAACGTAGAATTAACCCTTGTTGGGGATATAGACAGTAAAGGCCTACGGGAAATATGCAACTATGACTATGTTAATTATGTTGGAAATATTCCCCATGTATCCATAAGAGAAATGCTTGTTACTCATGATATTTTTATATCCGGTGAAATAAATCCTGCATGTCCTAATTCGCCACTTGAAGCAATGGCTTGTGGTTTACCAGTGGTAGGATTTGATACTGGAGCTTTGTCAGAACTTGTACTAGGAGGTTCGGGCTTATGCGCAGATTATGGAGCAAATCCTTGGAAATTGGAGAAACCGGATATGAATAATCTATTAAATTCCACAATAAAGGTGAATGAAAATTTGGAGTATCACTCAACAAAAGCATTACAAAACATAAAAAATAATTTTATGCTTAGTAACATGGCCAAAGAATATGTTAAAGTGTTTAAGACATTAATTTAAGTTTCCCCAATTCTACTTAAGGCTGGTGCAATATGGCAGTTAATGCTAGCGAACCTGTAGAGCAAGAATTAGTTCTTGCTAACACTAATGTAAAACTAAAAAAAGCGGGTTCAGGTGCCCCTTTGCTTATACTCCATAGTGAGATGGGCAACGCAGATTGGCTTAAATACCAGCAAGAACTGTCTAAAACACATACGGTGTATATGCTTTCTCATCCTGGCTGTCAGGGTTCAGATCAACCAGATTGGATTATGAATATGAGAGACTTGGCGGGTTGGTATCTCCAAGCGATAGAGGAGCTTGATATAACACCCGTCGATGTTATAGGTTTGTCTTTTGGTGGCTGGATTGCAGCAGAAATGGCAGTAATGTCACCACACTCATTTAAGAAAATGGTTTTGGTTGGTGCTGCTGGGGTTAAACCGGAACAAGGAGAAATATTTGATATTTTTGGTGTGACACCTCAAGTGTTTCAAGAGAAAGCTTTTTTCGATCCTTCTAACACTCCGGAATATCAGATAGTTTGTCCTGACGAACTGACTGAAGAATTGGCTCTTGAATGGGAATATGCCAGAGAGTCTACATGTAGAGTTAGCTGGAAACCGTATATGTATTATCCTGGTCTTCCTAATTTGTTGAGCAGATTGAAAACTATGGAAACATTAATTATTTGGGGATCTGAAGATGCAATAGTTCCATTAAATTCAGGAGAAATATATAATCGATCCATCAAAGGGTCTAAATTAGAAATAATAAAACAGTGTGGGCATAGGCCTGAAATTGAGAAAGCAGAAGAATTTCTTAAACTGGTAACTGATTTTTTGTAAGTGTTACGAGGGTAAGAACAAATTAAAAGTTTGACTGAGGAGATATAAGATGCTAATAGGACACTTCACAGAACAGCCATGGCAGGATGATACCTCCGGATTGATGGGGACGCAAAGCACTGACTTAGGGATCAGCAATTCGTTTTACAATCCAGCTGTAGGTGCTAGCTTATACAACCGATATTTAGATGAAAAGCTTTACGCTGAAGAAATGGGATTTGATGCATTTATGTTGAATGAGCATCACAGTACTCCATTTTGTATGCAAGGTGTAACTAACATAGGAGCTGCAATACTAGCTCGTCAGACCAAAAAAGCTAAGATAATCATATTGGGTAATGTGCTTCCTATTTGGGACGATCCTTTGTGGCTTGCCGAACAATTGTCGATGATAGATATGATTTCATATGGCAGATTGGTGTCTGGTTTCGTACGAGGGGGAGGCAGAGAGAGTTTTGCTCACAATGCACCACCACACTTTAATAGAGAAAGATTTGAAGAAGCACATGATTTCATAATTAAGGCTTGGACTGAGCCAGGGCCTTGGAGATGGGAAGGCAAACACTATCAATATAGATATGTTAACCCTTGGGCCAGACCTTTACAGCAACCACATCCTCAGATTTGGATTCCCTCAACGGTTAGTGTGGAAACTGTTAAATGGACAGCTGAGCATCGGTATCCATTAGTCTTATTAGCAACAAAATTGGAGCCTACTAGAGATGCATTTCAACTCTATCATGACACTGCTAAGGAGAATGGTTATAAGTCAGGTACTCAAAATCTAGCATACTTGTTTAAAGTCCATGTGGATGAGACAGAAGAGAAAGCAGATGAAGTAGCTAGAAAATACTTGTCAGGTGTTAGTAATCCATTCCTGGCAGGTAATGAAGGTCAAATCAACCCTGCTATTATGAGCCTTCCTGGTCATACTTCTAGAACTTCCAATAGGTTGCAGGCAGCATCTTTTGGTCCTGCAGGGCGATTCGGTACTAATAGACGACCTTATGAGGACCAGGTGGAGGATTTGACAATTATAAGTGGCACTCCTAAAACTGTGCTTCCTAAAATTAGACACGTCTTAGAATACTTGAGACCTGGCAGCATATTTTTCTGGGACGGTGATGGGGCGATGACTCATGAGGATCAGATGCGTAGCTTAAGACTCATGGGTGAAGAAGTAATACCGGCAGTTCGAGAAATGGGTAAAGAACTGGAATTATTTAGTTCTTTCGAAGTTGATCCTAGGACTGGAGAAAAAATTGAAACTTCAACAGAGGTTGCTAGTTAGAATGTATCACTGATATGAGTTTATCTATTGAATCACCAGAGTCATTAGATACATTGATATTAATCAGATTAAGTCCTAGGCCTAATTGGTATACATGCTCAAACAATCCAACTTTGTTCGCAGCATCTAGTCGCTCAATTGTTATCGGTACCTGCACGTCATCAATTGTTAATTTCGCGTCAGGAGATGTTAGGCCAGAAATTTGTACGTAAGAAGAGCTGATCACAGTTTGATTTAATGGCTGAGTGATGCTTATGAACAAAGTTTGTGGGGCTGACTTAAAAATATTTATGGTTTTTGTGATTAGCGATTCGCCTGCTGATTTAGATTCTATTGTAAATTGGTTGATGCCAGTGACTAATTCTACTTCAGAATAAAAATTGCCCTGTGTATCGATTTGAGATATTGATTCGTTGATTGTTATGTTCGTACCTGGATCAGAGATCCCATAAATTATTACAGAATCAGAAGTGAACGAAGTATTGTTCAAAGGTCCTAGGATTTCCAGTATCGGGTCTATAGTTTCCGTAGGTGTTACTTTAGTTGACGCTGGTGCTGGAGTAGGCGAATTTGTTGGAGGAAAGCTTGTAGGATCAGTAGGGGCTGGAATTGCAGTAGGGGCTGGAGTATTAGGGGTTATATCTAGAGTAGCCTCAGGAATGATAGTAACTACTGGTTGTGTGGGCATTATTACCTGTAATTTTGCCACATTTGGCTTAGTATTGTTTGTAATAGATTCTCTTGAAATGCTAGTTACGCACCCTATTGATGCAGGTACTAACAGTATTATAATCATGATTAAAAATACTAATTTAAGATTATAGTAGTTTCTAAAAAGGGTCATGGGATTACGAATTCCTTGTCAAGGGCATACTAAGGGTAAATTCAGTATAAGAATCCTTAGTTTGGTGATTCTCGCTTCGCACGGATAATTTACCTCCGTATCCTGTAGCCAATGTGTGAGCTATGAATAAGCCTAACCCAGAAGTAGTCTTCTCTTCTCCTCGGCCGATTTCTGGAGTCCATCCTCTATCGAATATGAGTTTTTGGTAAGGTTCTTCAATTCCTGGTCCGTCATCTCTAACTTTGACCTTGAATGTATCTTCATTCTTGATTAGGCATATCTCTATACTTCTGGCGGCATATCGAATAGTGTTGTCAACTAGATTAGTAACTATGTGCTCTATAGCTGCACTATTAGAAGGAACCACTCCGAAAGAAGGAGGCTCACTCCACCAAGTAATTTCTTTTCCGCTTTCTTTTGCTACCGGAGAATATCTATCGACAATTTTCCGAATAATGGATTCTGGTTCTACAGGTTGAATTTCTGATGATGGGGTAGGAAGTTCTAATTGAACTAAAGCTTGTATGTTAGACATCATAAGTCGGAAATTAGGCACTTGTCTCTCTATTTCGTCTAGTAAATCTATTGTGGCATTGGAGCCTTCTTCATCAGTCGACAAAGATGCACGTAGTTCTCTTTCTTTCCCTAAAATCCTGCTTAGTGGCCTACCTAGATCGTGGTGAAATAGTTCAAAATACCGTTGAGTTATCATGCTCCATTGTTCAATAGTGCCTCTATCTACTCCTGTAGAAGTTTTTGTGCCTATAAATCTGGGCAATATATATGCACTTAGAATGAGTCCGGAACCAAATAGAACGACAATTAATCCCGCGTATGTTAGGGGTTCGATGATTAAAACGTAAGGAAAATATTCAGTACTGAACAAGGGAGACATTAGTACTAATAGTAATCCAGCAAATCCTATAGAAGCTCCTACGAGTTTTGCGATACGTTGTAATTTAGGGTAATTATACATTTAGGAATTTTCTGGAGGAGACAAACGGTAACCTTGATCACGGATGTTCATGATTAGGTCGTTTGCGCCAAAACGTACTCCCATAGATTTACCTAGGGAATCTTTTATTTCCCTAATGCGTACGCGGAGTGATGCTCGAGCTTCTTCTCCTTCAAAGTATCTTTCAAGTCTACTGAACGGTACAAGCTCTGCTGGACTTTTGTACCAGGTCGTAGCTAGTTCTCTTAATATTTCGAATTTAATTCCGTTAATGTCATCGATCAAAGTCTGAGTACCGTCATCAGACTTTACGTATACAACTTTATTATTTATATTTAAAGATATTTTATTTCCTAAACTCATTGAATCAGGGGTGTCACCAATGAGTCGCCTTAGCCTTAAGATTACTTCATCCGCTCCTGCTAATTTGTCTATAAAATCTACAGGAGAATTCCACTGTAAAGTTCCTTTAACTGCTATCTCTCTTTCTGGTCCCTGAGCATATTGAGTGAACATCAAAACTGGAAGTTTAGGATAAAGCCTTACTATTTTCTGCAGAATTTCAAGACCTTTGAATTGATCATCTTTATGCTCTCCAAATCTTACGTCTAGTAACACTCCGTCAGGACTGGAATCTTCGATCGCGTAGAGAGCGAAACTTTCGTAATTGTCTCCATTCTTGTGTGCATCCCCTAAATCTAGACATTCAGTAGCCCATCCCTCTTCTTCGAGTTTACGACACATATGTTTGACTATAGGAGACTCCCATTCGTCATCAATAACAAGTATTAATCCTTGTTTGGTTTCTGTTGACATCTAAAATTACACTTTCAAGCTTAAAATTGATGATATTTTAATTTATAATGTTGCCATCAGTCGTGGATTTCATAGTCTGAATTATATCAATATTTAGATTATAAGTGGCTATGTTGGGTTTGGATAAACAATTAATGGATTGATAAAGGTTTAATATGGACATTGGGATCATATTTCCGCAAACCGAAATAGAGACAGGGAAAGCTGCTATAGTCCAATTCGCTCAAGCGGCGGAAGATTTAGGATTTTCCCATATTTTTATGGCTGATCATGTGCTTGGTGCTGATCCTGAGGTGCATGAACATGTTAGGAATCATTACTACACTCATGACAGTATCATCAACGAAGTATTTGTTACTTTAGGATTTATATCTGCAATTACTGAGCGAATTGGTTTAATGACAGGCATTTTAATCCTGCCCCAGCGTAGTGCTGCATTAGTTGCGAAGCAGGCCGCTGAAATAGCAATACTTAGTAGTAACAGATTTAGATTGGGAATCGGAGTTGGATGGAATCATGTGGAATTCGAGGCCCTTGGTATGGATTTTCAAAACAGAGGTCCATTTGTTACTGAGCAGATCCAATTGATTAAAGAATTATGGTGCAAAGATATTGTAGACTTTCACGGTAAATGGCATGATGTAAGCAAAGCTGGGCTGAACCCGCGCCCCAGTGAAATGATACCATTGTGGCTAGGTGCAGGTAGTAGCTTTTTCCCGAAACCTCCTAATGTAGTGCTGCAAAGAGTCGCTGAGTACGCAGATGGATGGTGTCCAAATTTTGAACCGGATGATCAAGGTAGGGAAATTGTGACTAAAGTTAATGGGATGATGGAAGAAAACGGTAGGGATCCAAAGACTTTATTACTAGAAGGTAGGATTAGAACTTCTGGAAAGACTCCTGATGATATAAAAAGAGAGATTGAACAATGGAGAGAATTGGGAGCTAGTCATATTGGAATTGAAAATAGAAGAGGCGGAATAAAAGGTATACAATCACATTTGGAAGCTATGAATGATTTCGTAACTCAAGTTGGATTTAATTAACATAATATTTAAGGAGAAAAAATGAGTTTTTATAGAATTTACACAGGTGATGACAATCAATCTCACATAGAAGAACTAGATATGAAATTCGCGCCATTTACCGACGTAGAAGGTGCTTTTGGAGTTGGAACCGAGCTGTTCCCATCTAAAGGCATAACATTCAGGATTGCAGAAGCAGGATATGAATTAGAGTGGCACTGTGCGCCTAGAAAACAATTTACCATATCATTGTCTGGTACTGCTGAAATTGAATTGGGGGATGGTACAAAACAGGTAGTAAATGCCGGAGATGTTTTGCTCGCTGAGGATTTAACCGGCCAAGGCCATATCACTAGAGTGATCAGTAAAGAACCAAGAGTCCACGCAGTGGTCCATTTATAGGCTAATCAACAAGTGGAATTACGTCTTCTGCTACCCTAATACATTCTTCGACATGAGGAAAACCTGAGAGTATAAATTCTTCTATTCCTAAGGCTTTGTATTTCGATAATTCTTCTGCAACTGTTTCCGGTGTTCCTACGATAGCAGTTCCGCAGTTGACTCTAACTTCGGACAACCCATTCCACAAATGTTCAGAAACTTTGTGATCTTTGACTCGTTGGGATTGGGCTACTTGTCCTACCATAGCTGTTCCTTGCGTAGAATTATTTCTTTGCGCTTTAACTTTGGGAGCGGCAAGAGATATTAATTCATCAGCTGCTTTCCATGCTTCCTCTTCGGTGTTACGAACTATAAGGTGGGTCCTCAATCCTAATCTTGGTTCACGATTGTTGGCTTGAAAACTTTCTTTCAGTTTATCTATAAGAACGGTGAACGGCTCTAAAGGTTCTATCCAGTTTAGATGGATGTCGGCTAATTTTCCGGACATATCTATTGCTCTGGGAGAGGCCCCTCCCAAATAGAACAGAGGAGGATGGTGTTTTGGCCTAGGGGAGCAGTATGCATTATTAAGCTTATAAAAGTCACCATTGAATTCTATGGGGCCATCTTGGGTCCACAATTTTTGGCAAGCCTGAATGAATTCTACAGCTCGTTCATATCGAGCATCATGATCAATGTACTGTCCAAGTCGTTCAAAATCGTTCTGGATTCCTCCTGGGACAATATTGATATCTATTCTCCCATTTGAAATCTGGTGTAAAGCTCCAGCCATTTGCGCAAATAGACCTACGGGAATAAACCCCGGTCTTACTGCAATCAAGAATCTTATTTTCTGTGTGACGGCCGCGAGTGCAGTCGCAGTGGTCCATGTTTCTGCCAAAGGAGATGCTTCCAGGAATAAACCGTTAGCAAAGCGTGTGGGTATGAGCAAAGAATAGAAATTATGTTTTTCTGCCGTTTTAACTACGTTTGAAAGGTATTCAAAAGTTGGCTCTCTCTCAGGAAATTCGGTACCTGCGTGATAGCCGTCTCCATCTATTGGTATGAACCAGCTGAATTTGGTGTTGCTCATTGTATTAAGTTCTCTTCTGTTTTGGGTTTGCTTAGGTTTGGCTTGTTAGTATTTGATGTAAATGGCTCTGCATTATTGATAGATTGCGCTGATGTCTCAACCCAATAATCATATGTGATATGAAATTTTTGTAAAGGTCTGGTATTTCTTGGTTGTATTTGATATGCAAGTGCTAACTCCTTAAAAAGGATTCCAAGGTTAGGATACAGAGCGATTCCCTTCTTCTTTATTGTACCAAACACCCATAATAATAGCTGCGGCGATTACGTTCATCATGTCTCCAGACATCCATAGTATTAGTCCTCCAATTCGTTGATCCATTATTAACGATACAGGAATAGGACTATTTAATGGGTCATAGGCGGTATAAAAAGCTGTGCCGGAAAATGTTATTAGTGAGCCTAGGAAAGTGTTTGGAAATATTAATAAGCCTAGGAATAAAATACGCACACCGTAATGCAATCTTGATTGATGAGGGTGACTATCAATCATAAGCCACCAGAATAGAAGACTAGAGACTATCATAGTTATATGCATTACTTGATGCACGTAGATATTTGCTACAGATAAGTTGTGGATGAATGAAACTTGCCATATATATAGAATTAACATATACAGAATTACTGTGACTATTGGTGTGGTTATGAAATTATAGTAGGCATTCACTCCTCTTGAATTCATTATAGGATTAAATATCTTGTTAAATGCCCAGTTAGGTACCCCTCTTAGTAAAGGGGTCACTGGATTACCAAGCAGGAAGAGCGGCGGAAATATCATTCGAATAAGCGCATGCTGTATTTGATGGATTATAAAACTATCATCCGCATAAAGGTCTATAGGTGGTTCCAATGACAGAAATAGAGCTAATATAGATAGGTGGAAACTGATTTTTTGCCATACTGATATTTTATTTGAAGGGTTTGGATTGTTTTTGATTCCTTTGTTGTAAAACCAAATTAGACCAACACACAAAATTAATGGCACTATGTTCACATAATAAAAAGGGAACGGTATATCTAGAAAACCTACGTGATTTAGATGCATTCTTAGCTACTTGATCTTCTTTTTCTATTAGGAGCAGTTAGGTAAATTAAGAAAGCGCCAATAGCAATTACAAGAGCAACTGCCCAGAACACAATAGTTCCGGCTGAAAAGCTGGCGTTTTCTTTAATTAAGATATCTTCTACATCAATCGTCATACTAGTTAAGTCATTGGTGATTTCAAGGGATGATGACCAAAAACCGGGTGATTTGAGATTGAGTTCTGCTATGTAAATATTTGAATTTTCATCCAAAGGTATAGCATGTGCCCACCCTTTGTCTTCAGACGAAGAATGATCTACTAAAATTTTAACTTTGGGATCAGTAGCAGGTAAGTTTGTTACATGATCAAATAATTGTACGGTTACAGTGACTTTTTCTAGCGAAATACCTGATGTGTTTTGATGATATAAAATTTTGTACGGAGGACTGATAATTTCAGTAGCGGAGTCTTGCGCAATGAGATCTGCCGGGTACAGGGTTATAAATAATAATAAAAGAAACGAAGGGACATATTTCAATTGGGCCAAAGTCAAATTTTTTCACCTTTTTGATATTTAAGTAAGGTCTGTAGTACTGATTTATTACGGACCTTACTTAAATTATACTCCTATAATTGGAATGTTTTTTTCCAGATGCCAGGCGATAGGTCAGCATGGGTCATCATTGGTCGTATGCGTGCGGTATCAGGGTGGGCATCTCTTACATCCTCCCACTCCTTCGTTTCAGATACGAATTCATTTTCGAATTCGTACATCACGGCATAATCAGGTTCTCCTCTGTATGCTTTCCATCGTCGTCCGCGTATCACTCCTGGGACGGTTTCATAATTTGGCACATATACAGTGCTGTACCAGTCGTTCCATTCTTTTTCATTTTCTGATGAAACTCCCATTCTACCAATTTGCAAAGCGGGTGCCATTTCAGAATTAGCGATAATATCTGAAACAGATGCAGGATGAATCATCTCATACACGTTGTTTATCCTTGTAGTTGCGATAGCTCGGGGTCCTACCTTTTGTGCCCAAGGTGTTATGGGTCTATTTTTAAATGCGTCTGTGTCGATCACTTGTGCATTTTCGAATTCGTACACTGCCAGATGTTTAGGCCCACTTTTTACAGCCTCGTAGCGTGCACAATTTAATATCCCAGGGACTGACATTAATTCTTGGAGATGTTCAGTGTTGTACCATTCGTTGAATTCTTCTTCGTGTTCTGATGGTACATCAACAAACACAAGCATTAATCCTGAACCTTTTTTAGGTGCCATATACTCCTCCTAATTGACTGGGTTGCAGTCATTATCTATGAGAAATATACCATATGTGGACAAACAATATTATAAATACAAGAGAGGGTGGCAGATAGAAACTATGGGGAGGGCGCCTATCTGATAAATTAATTTATTATTATAACATCCCTAATAAGGATTGAATGCTTATTATTCCTGATACCGCTACAACGATGTAGATAATCCTGGACAAACTTTTAACTTCCCCGAAGTTAGCGCCACAAATAGTCGCGACTAGGTCGAATTTAAAGAGGCCTACTAGACCCCAGTTTACTGCTCCTACTATAGCCAACAACAAGGCTATAATTGATACTATTTCCATAGTTTCCTCCGTTTAGTTAGGAGCCCTCCATCATTATTGTTATCATCAATACAGAGTATTAGTCAATATGATTTTGCATTAAAAGGCATTTTTAGATACTCTTTAGTAGAATGGTTCTGATTTTCTATTTACATAACCGGCATAAAGTGTCTACTCGGCAGATGTGACCGAAACACGTGATTGATTCTACAGAACGCTACACAATTTCGTAACGATAGGAGGGTAATATGACGGATTGTTGCTTGGAAGAGACGTATTTAGCTAAAGGCATGTATATGGCTGAACTAGTTCACTCTCATGATGTAACTGATTTAGAGGGGGCCTACCAGGTGCAAAGCTTATGGGGCGATATTTTGGATAAGCATTTCGGTGGGAAAATTGGATATAAATTAGCGTATACCACATCTGTGATGCAAGAACGAGTAGGTCTTGATTCTCCTGCGTACGGAGTGCTAGCTAAAGACAAAGTTTATTATGAAGGTCATAAACTGTATTCTGCAGATTATTACAAATTAGGCTTCGAAGCGGAAATTGCTGTCAAAATAGGAGAATCTATAGGTTCGAATGAGACAATTTCGGATATACAGCAGCTGGGAACTAAAATATCTATGATAGCTCCTGCTTTTGAGGTGATAGATGCTAGAGCTGATCCCAATCTATCGAACGAGGAACGATTACTCCTGAGCGTTATGTGTAACATATTTAATGAAGGAATAGTATTGGGAGATTGGATAGAAGATTGGAAGAATATAGATTTAACTGCTGTAGACTGCTCAATGAGAATTAATGATGAACTTGTTGGGGAAGGCAAGGGGTCAGACGTAATGGGTAATCCATTAAACCCATGCTTGTGGTTGGTTAATCAATTGCAGTCTTCAGGTCAAGGAATAGAAAAAGATATGATTATCATTACCGGAAGTATGATTAGCCCTAAAATGGCTGTTGAAGGTGATGTTGTAAATATAGATATGTCTGGACTAGGTTCAGTCAATACTCTGGTGATATGATTTTACTTTAGACCGCCCGTAAGATCACGGGCGGTCTAAAGTTTTAGTACTTAACACCCCATTCTTCTACCATTTTTATCATTGCTTTGGCTGTTTCTTCATGTGCCACATCTACCATATCTCCATTGTAGGTCACAGCGGCTCCACCTTCTTCTCGCATTTTGTTCATAGCTTCTATTAAGCCTTTGTAATGTTCAATCTCTTCTTTAGAAGGTGTAAATACTTTATTTACTACAGGTACGTGAGATGGATGTATCAGACTCATGCCCGTGTAGCCGATCTGTTTCAATTGAATCGCTAGTTTTTCAAGACCTTCTAAGTCATGGATATCAAACCATCCTCCACTCATAGGATATGGAATACCAGCAGACCTCGAATCAATAAGCACTTTCGATTTCAAATATAACGTTTCCATTCCTTCTGGTGTCCATTGGAATCCAATCGATCTGGATGTGTCTCCCCCTTTTCCTCCACTGCCTCCCATATGAGTGACTCTGTTGGAAGCAGTTGCTATGTCATAGGATTGGCGGATTGCTTGGGCGGTTTCAAGCCCAGGGTCAACAAGAGTAGAACCCTCCGGAACTCCAGCCCGGCTTTCAAATAATTTAAGCAGAGTGTCGACCTCTATTATGTCCCGAGGTGTTTCTACTTTTGGTAGTAATATGCCATATAGGTTTTTACTAATGACTGCTTCAAGATCATCTCCGGTCATACCTGTTTCTAAGCGATTGACTCTAACAAATAACGCCTGGGATATTGAATCATCGTTCCCTAGTTCTTCGAGCATTTTTCGCACTATGACGCGAGCCTCTGCTTTTTCCGCCTCTGGGACTGAGTCTTCTAGGTCTAGAATTAATGCATCGGAACCATATTTGGGAGCTTTTCGGATCCAGTCTTCTTTGTTTCCCGGTACGTATAATGCTGACCTTATGGGTTTTGCTTTGGTATTCATATTGTCTCCTTGATTAAACGATTTTTTTATTGATTAGGTCTTGTATGTCTTCGGAACTCAACCCTAACAGAGTACCTAGGATTTCTTCGTTGTGCATGCCTAACGTGGGTGCTCCCGGTACCTGCGGAAGAGCTTCGCCATCAAATAACACAGGAAATCCCGAACCTATTCCTTCTACGGGAGAATCCATTCCAGCATGTAATAATTCACCTAATGAACCCCTGTTTGAAAAATGCTGATCATGCATGACCTCTTGAGCTGTTCTTACCGGACTGCAAGGGACGTCATGCTGTTCTAGCAAGCTCAACATTTCATCACGTGTCATATTTGATACTCTGCTTTGGATTTCGTGCCTCGCTGATTCTACGTTATCAACTCTTTTTTGGAATTCATTATATCGGTCGTCATTTATCAAAGATTCGGCATCTAATGCCTTAGCAAGCCTGTTCCATTGATCATCGCTAGCAGCAGTGATTATGACTCCTCCATCAGAACCTTGGTATAACCCTGTTGGCCCACCTCTACTGTTATTACCAGTTCTGAGGGGAACTCCAGAATCCATGTCTTCTTCCAGATTTTCCATAAACATAAGAGCTGTCAAGGTATCCATCATGGAAACGTCTAGATATTTGCCTTCTCCAGTCAAATCTCTATTCCTCAGGGCTCCTAATATAGAATAACAAGCAAATATAGGAGTTACTAAATCTCCGATATAAAAGCCTACTCGTGTGGGATCTCCGTCTGGATCTCCATTAATGTCCATCAATCCACTCATGCCTTGAATTTGAGGGTCATGTGCAGGTTTAGCCGCGTAAGGTCCTGTTTGCCCGTAACCAGATATAGAACAATATACTATTTGAGGATTCACTTTCGTTATGTCTTCATACCCCAGCCCGATTTTTTTTAATGAACCTGGAGCTAAATTTTCAAGCAATACGTCAGATTGCTTGGCTAACTCTAAGAACATCTCTTTGCCTTTATCTGTTTT
>PAJB01000021.1 GCA_002710905.1 Chloroflexota bacterium
ACAAATAATCCAGGTGATAGCCCGAGCCAGATGAATTGGCCCATTAGTGTCAGTCTTGCTAAAAACAAATTAGTAGTTACTGATACATATAATGATAGAATACTCATATGGAACTCATTTCCCACAAAAAATGCGCAAGCAGCTGATATTATAATTAAAAATAATGGACCACCTGGACAACCTACAAAAAGGACAGTGAAGTGGCCATGGGGCATTTGGACAGATGGATCAAAGCTCGCAATTACGAATACAGGGGCAGGTTCTGTTTTAATTTGGAATACTTTCCCGACATCTAATAATCAATCAGCAGATATCTTGCTAACAGGAAATGGAGACTTTGGTACACCTAGGCAACTAACAAGCAACGGTGAATTTTTCATGGTGGGAGATCATAATTCAAAGGCAAGCAGTTCTTCAGAAATTGGTACATACGTATTCAATACATTCCCAACGAACGATGAAACAATGTATAGCTTTTTTATGTATGATAGAGCAGATCCAAGAGGCGGTTGGTATCGAGGAACATTTCTAGATGATGGGCGATTAGCTCTATTCGGTAGCACTCTTTATATATATGACACGATGCCTACAAGCAATCTAAGTGAACCAAGCTTAACAGTCGACGGATATAACTTTACATCAGGTGATTATCCAGGCATAGCTGCTGCTGGAGATAAGCTCTATATCTCAACTGGTAACGGAAATAAAGTTGTAGTATATAACACCATACCAACGCGATCTGACCAAGATCCTGATTTTGCTATTGGGAGTCCGGATTTAGATACCAATACCCTTGTCGAAAACTATATTATTGGTAATCCTGTTGCAGCGTCTGACGGAACCAACTTATTAGTATCCTCAGATTTTGATAAAAAATTATATTTATGGCACAACAGACCAGATGAAAGTGGTGTGCATCCTGATGCTGTTTATACAATGCCTGAAGCACCGTGGGACAATGCATTGTGGGAAGACAACTTTGTCCTTGGCGGCAAAAAAGGAATCTATATATTTGAATCAATTCCTGACGGTACAAATTTACCTGATAAAACATATGTCGATAGCATTGGTACTGCGCAATTTCAGGAAATCAGAGGCATTGCAATTGATGATCGCTATCTTTATGTTGGAGACAAAGATGCAAACAAGATATACATATGGGAAGGCATACCTGACAAAACATCCAACCCTAAATTTACGCTTAATTTTTCTAGCCCAACACGAATGTCATCTGATGGAAAATATTTAGCTGTGACTTCTACCACAAACCATACCATCACCTTATTTAATATAGATCAACTCTCTGCAAATGCCACTGGCATAAAAATTGGTGGTCCCGGTGTATTCAATTTGCCTGAAGGAGTTAATCTGTCAAACAATATGCTTTTTGTAGCAGATACTGGAAATAATAAAGTGGCTATTTGGACTGATATTAATGCTGCTCTCTCAGGTCAAACTTTCAACACTGTAATTAGTTCAGAAAATAGAGAAGTCCCAGAAATCGGAAAAGGGAGTTTGTTTTGGCCAGGTACAGTTTTATATGATAATAATTATTTATGGGTCGGAGAATTTAAGTTCTCCAATAGGTTGCTCAGATACAGTCCATCTTATTAAAGACATAAAATAACTATTGGTTATGTTGATTGAATTTGTTCTATTACTTTATAAGGATCTGCGGTTGGTAAATCGCAAACTTTATCTTTGCAAACATAAATGAGATTTTGCCCCTCTTCGAACTTTCCTGCTAATAATTCAAGAGTGCTGCTGCTAGTTGCTCCAATGATTATTTTATTAGGTAAATAAGTTTTGCTAATATCTAAATTGAGGGAATGAGCAGCAGCTCCAGTGATTGCAATTTCATAAAAAGGGTAAGTAAATTTTAACAGTAACGAAGCATAATTGGAAAAAGCACTCGAAAACTTTTCCATTTGTACAATACTATTACTTAATATTTGCTTTGACATATTGATGTAACTATCATCATCTAAGATAGTCCCTAAGACAAATAAATTATTAGCCATGATTGAATTAGAAGAAGGCATAACAGTGTCAAATACCTCAGTCTTTCTAACTATAAGCTCTTGGCTTACTCCTTCTGTAAAATAAAACATTCCTGTTGTGTTATCAAAAAAGTTTTTGGTGACATACTTTGTCAATTGGCCTGCATATTGCAACCATCGTTCATCAAAAGTGGCTTCATAAAGCCGTATAAGAGCAGCAATCCATGCAGCATAGTCTTCCAAAAAACCATCTATTGTGCCGTTGCTGTTTTTAGAAAAAGTGTGCATAAGCTTACCATCATCTACCAAACAATGATCCATTACATACGTTGCATTCTTCAGGGCACGCTCTAGATATAAATCATCATTGAATGCAAAATAAGCATCGAGATAGCCTTTGCACATTAGTCCGTTCCAAGAAACTAAGTGCTTATTATCTAGTCCGGGGCGAATTCTATTCTCACGCTCTTCAAGCAATAATGATTGCCATTCAGCAGCTTTTTTTTGCAGTGAATCTTTGTCAATATTAAATTCTTTGATGATGTCTGCGTCATTATCTCTTCGTAAAAGGATATATTGACGAATACCATCTGAGTTATCCTGCCAATAACCATACTCATTGACATTATAAAACGATGAAAACAATTCATAATCTGGACCTATAATGCTTTCAAGTTCATCTTGATCCCAAATATAATATTTCCCTTCTTCCCCTTCACTATCAGCATCTAATCCAGAAAAAAAGAGTCCTGTAGGCGCAGTCATCTCTCTTTCAATAAATTGCAACGTTTGCATGACGACTGATTTAAATACAGGGTCTTGCTTCAAAGAAAAAGCATGACTATAAAGACTAACTAATTGCGCATTATCGTATAACATTTTTTCAAAATGTGGGACCTTCCAGATTTTATCAGTTGAATATCTAGCAAACCCGCCTCCAACATGATCATAGATGCCTCCATTAGCTATATTATGTAAAGTAGAAAATATAAATTCTTGAATTTTTGAATTTTGCGTTAAAGAAGAATACTCTAAGAGAAAAGAGAGACTGACAGGCATTGGAAATTTAGGTGCTGACCCAAAACCTCCAGAATCATAATCAAAATCGTTTTGCCAGTTTTCGACCATATTATGTAAGGTTTGAATTGAAAAATTATCAGGAATTGATTGTTTAGGAATAAGGTCGGTGCCTGCAATACCAGCGGCTAGCTTTTCTGCGTATTCTTCAACTTGTGGTAAGTTGTTGTTAAATAACTTAACAATTTCGATAAGATTCTTTTGCCATGCATCAGCAGGAAAATATGTGCCACCCCAAAAAGGTCTTTTATCAGGCAATAAAATACAATTTAATGGCCAACCACCATGACCTGTCATTAACTGGACTGCCGACATATAGATTTGATCAATATCTGGCCGCTCTTCCCTATCAACCTTAATGCAGATAAAATGCTCATTCATGAACGATGCAATATCATTATTTTCAAAGCTCTCATGTTCCATAACATGACACCAATGACAAGCTGAGTAACCAATGCTTAAAATAATGGGTTTATTTTCATCTTGTGCTTGCTTCAAAGAGGCTTCAGTCCATGGCACCCAGTTAACTGGATTATGTGCGTGCTGCAACAAGTACGGGCTTGACTCATGAATTAATGCATTTGTGTGATCATGTTGTTGATTATTCATTTTTCACTAAAAAAATTATTTTTTATTTATATAAAGTTATTTTAAAGCTACTTTATCCAGAGATATTGATCAAAAATATAAATATTCACATTTTCTATAAATACAAGGAAATCACATGGATAAATATGTTAAAAGAGTGCATAGAGTGTTAACACAAAACAACTTTGATGGCGAAATAGTCACTCGAGAACAAACAACAAAAACAGCAGAAGAAGCTGCAAACGTAAGTGGAGTTACGGTTGGACAAATAGTTAAATCGCTAATTTTTAGAGAGGCTGACTCCAATAATGCAATATTGATCTTAGTGTCTGGTAAAAACCGAGTAAATACAGAGCTATTTGAAAAAATAACGAGTATAAAATTATCAAAAGCAGATGCTGAATTTGTCCTAAAGCAAACAGGATTTCATATTGGTGGCGTTCCTCCTGTTGGGCATTTAAAGAAAGTGCAAACATTTATAGATAGAGATTTATTTGATTATGATGAAATCTGGGCATCAGCAGGCACAGAATTTTCTGTTTTTAAAAGCGATGCATTATTTATAGAAAAAATAAGCAATGCAACCCAAATACAAGTTAACTGATACGGATTAAGCATACATACAAGAAAAGAGTAGCAATATTTTTAAAAAGCAAATTTTCTATGGTTGGTGGGTAGTCCTTTCCGCTTCAGGCATATCAGTCTTATTTGCTGCTTTGCACATACAAGCATTTGGAGCATATGCTGTATTTTTACGTGACGAGTACGGCTGGAGCCTTGCACTATTATCCGGTGCGTTTGCTTTAACTCGTATTGAATCAGGTCTACTCGGTCCAATTCAAGGCTGGGCAGTGGATAGATATGGGCCAAAAGTATTGCTTCGTATTGGCATGTTAATATTTGCAATTGGCTTTATTGCTTTTAGCAGACTTGATTCACTCTTTGCATTTTATGCTTCTTACTTCGTCATTTCAATTGGAGCAAGTTTAGCAGGACCCTTGACTACAAATGCTGCAATCGTAAATTGGTTTAGGAAAAAACGTTCNNGNGCACTNGGGATAATGCAGTTTGGCTTTTCAATTGGAGGNCTTGTTATTCCAATTGTGGTGTTTTCAATGGATACATTTGGATGGCGAAACAATGCGCTTATTTCAGCAGGAATTATCCTTTTGATTGGATTGCCTCTTTCATCAATGATCCATCATAAACCTGAAGACAAAGATCAAATACCTGATGGAATNCCCNTCAATGAAGATGANCCACAAAANGAATCAACGATGATTAATTCANATGAAGACTTCACTGCAATGGAAGCATTAAANACTAAAGCATTTTGGATGCTAACNATTGGTCATAGCTCAGCACTNCTTATTGTCTCAACGATTATTGCNCACCTTATACTTCATCTAACTGAAGGNGGAGGNATGTCTATNCAATCCGCTGCNCTCATAGTGTCATTAATGACTATNATGCAAGCAGTAGGNCANCTTATAGGAGCATCNCTAGGNGATATNTATAATAAAAAAATTATTATAATGATATGNATGGCNATGCATTGTACNGCAATGTTGTTATTAGCATTTTTTGATTCAACAATCNCAACGGTNATATTTGCAATCATGCATGGATTNGCTTGGGGCACACGNGGTCCATTGATGATGGCAATNCGNGCNGACTATTTTGGNACNAANCATTATGGNACAATTATGGGATTTTCTTCANTNGGNATNACGATAGCCATNACATCTGGNCCNTTNTTTGCNGGTTATTTAGCAGATATTACAGGAAGTTANACTACTGGATTTGTAATACTTGCTATTCTAGCGGGTATTGGGTCAATAGCATTTATGCTGGCAGATAAGCCGACATTAANCAGAACAATTAAAAATTCTTAATAACGATAGCATTTCGCCCATGCCANCCNTCAGCACGNACATATTTTGGTNTTGTTTTGATTACGTANTGCANNGTACTTGCCATCNTCATGATGNACAACACCAATNCCTGTTCTTNCTTTGTCNNCGTTTATAAAATTCTGANACATAATCTTGATCTGTAATTACTTCTGCCAGACCATGCATCCATACTACGTGNGGATTCCAAANNCCTTCATCTCTTGTATCTTTGCCTACCCANAGATACCCGACATTTGCNTCTTTCATAATATGCTTTGTTTTCGGTTGGACNTGCTGNGTTAATGTTTCAACAGTCCAATCACTGACAAAGGTACCTACAGGTCTCATNATTTCTTCACCATTATTTCTTCGTGACATTANATANGCCATATGCGAATCTTTGTTAGAAATAAAATCNAAAATCTGNGATTTATATTGNTNAACAAGTNCNTCGCTGACNCCTTTTTCATGNAGCCAGGCNTCCTCNCCTGTTTGTCCTTCACTCATAACNCTGNTCCCTTTTTATTTATAAATAACATACAAATTTATTTAATTTGATTACAATGACTTTACCATAAAAGGAATTTGCATATGNCTGAAGTAGANTTNCTTATTACAAATGCCATTATCATTACAATGGACAAGAAGAATACAATTATTGGCAACCTAGATAATNNTCGAGGATTTATCAGTATTGTNAATGGTCACATTACTGATNTNGGNTCNATGGATGATTGTCATTATATTGGAGCAAANACAATTGATGCTAAAGGNAATATATTAATGCCAGGTTTTGTGAATNCGCATTCACATCTTATTGCAGCTTTAGGNAGAGGNATGGGCGATGAATCTTTTGTCAATGTNAGCGGCAANGCATCAGAAAGATTCCCNAATAAACTTCGTCAATTTATGAATGAAGAAACTTGTTATGTTGCATCTAANTTGGCTTTATATGAGATGCAAATGTCAGGNGTTACAACTACTGTTGACAGTCAAATNGCATTACGGGGCAAAGANGACAACTTTAACGGTACAATTGCAGCAATNCATGAATCAGGNATTCGGGCCATTGTAATGCGTTCATCAGTTAATAGGACTGATTTTTTTGAACCTCAATATCATGATGATATACACACAGCACAAAATGAGACTGACAGATTGTTAAAAAACATACCCTCATCCANGATAGAACTNGGCATAGAAGGAATGGCCTTGCATCGATTAGAAAGCGAACTTCTAGAAGGATTAATTTCAATAGCNCAAACAAANAACTTATTATTTGGNATGCATATATCNTACAGTGAAGATGCTGCACGCAATTCTTACGATAGATTTAACGCAAGCTTGTTAGAGTACCTNGACAGCATTGGAGCATTTAATGGTAAATTTATTGGCTATCATCCAGTGTGGTTAAATGCAAANGAACTATTAATTGCGCGNAACAAAAACATTGGNTTTGCCTACTGTCCAGTAGATAATATGCTCATNGGNACAGGAACAGCAAATTTGAAAAGCTTGGAGCAAGCNCAAGTAGGATTAGGGCTAGACCAGCCAAATGATAGTCATAATTTCTTTGAATTAATGAAATATGCCATACTTGTGCAACGCACAAATCCAGAATCATTTGATTATGGAGATCCATTACTTGCACTGCAGCTTGCAACAATCAAAGGNGCNCACGCAATACACAAGCAGCATATGATAGGTTCCTTAGAAAAAAATAAAGCTGCAGATTGCATCATTCTTGATGCTCAGTCATCTGAATTACATCCTATTAGCGGNCTCATATCAAACATTGTACTTTCTGGAAATCCTGGAATAATAAATGATGTAATTATCGAAGGCGAACATATAATTAAGGATAAAGTGCATCAAAAATGGAATGAAGCTGATATTATTCAAGATGTAAACANGATAATCAAGCATCACATTGAAGTTGATTTTCAAGATGCGTTTGAATTAAAACAATAATTGTATTGGAGTGAATATGGACGATAACACTAAAAGTCCTGATGAAATTATTAACATATTTCAAGATGAATTTAAGGAAATACCTGAACATATTCAATTTCTTTATGACATAGCCCCAACATCCTTGCAGGGGCATTACACAATGTGGAATCACTTATTTAAAGAGCCATCAGAAGGCGGTGCAATTCCTCGAAGATATAAAGCATTAATTGCTATGAGTATCGCAAAAGCAGCACGTAATAAAAATTCTGCCTTGTGGTGGACAAAAGTCGCCATGCATTGGGGATTGAAACTTGAAGAATTAACTGAAAATGTTTGTTTTAATCTGACAGGACAAGGATTGGGTACCTTTATTGACATAGGATCTGAGTGTTTAAAATACGCTATTGAACTGCAACCACAGTTGGATATTGATTATGAACAATTAGAGCCTATGCCTGAATTGACAACCTACCATCATTTAGGTGATAAGTTGAAAGACTTGGATGCAGAGATATTTCCCGTCCTCATTGAAAACATTGTTGAGCCTAGTAATGAAGAAGAAGAAAAGATACATGCCTATTTCCAAAAAAGCTTCAATGCACCTATGCCAGAATTTTGGGCTTTACTTGGCAAGGAAAGCTTAGAAATGCTTGAAGGCTATTTTTTACTACGTAAAGAAACAATGAAACGAGAAGAGGAAGGTGGATTCACGCCTAAGATTATTAAAGAGCTGAACGCAGTTGCAATTGATACTCTGCTCCACAATGACTGGGGCGGTACAGCACATCTACGTGCAGCACTCGTCAATGGTGCAACAATTGAGCAAGTTCGGGAAATTGAAGGATTAGTTATTATGGAAGCAGGCATGGTCGCATATAAAATGTCTGGCGTGGCATTTGTTAAATCAGCTGCTGCATATCTAGATAAACTCCCCCTCATAAAATAGTCAATGAATTTAGAAGAAATCATCATAGCAGTTGTCCGAATAGCCGGATCTCTTCCTGTCCTATTTTCACCTTTCTTTGGGGGACTTGCAGTCATTGCAATCGATTTATCAGATCTTTTTTTAATGCAATCATTGCAATTAGGTGGAGTGTCAAATTATCAACAACTAGATAAAATTCTTGATTGCTTTTATCTCNTAACATTTTTTATTGTTTCAAGGCGATGGGACACAACGACAAAAAACATACTGGCCGGTTTATTNATTTACAGGCTCATCGGTATGGGTATGTTTGAGATATTTTCAGAACGAATGATTTTGTTCTTTTTTCCTAATTTCTTTGAATTTGCATTTATATTNTTTGCCTACAAATATCAATTTAATAAGTTTAATAATATCAGTAGAAATAGCAAGNTNGTACTCATTGCNNTCATTGGAGGCGCAAAAATAATNCATGAATATNTTTTGCATGTNTGGCAAGANCTTGANAACTANACAGCNATNGAGCTANTNAGAAAAATTATTGAATAGTTACGTCAAGTATTCATTTGATTTCGATGTGTTGACCATACAGTTGCATTTAAACCGAGATTGTCTTCTGAAAATACCCAGGGATCAACTGATTTATGAATCACCCAACCAGTCTGATTTTCGGCAATAAATGCACACGGTGCAAAATCAGTAATTTCCTGTTGAATATCAGTGTACATATTCATTTTTTCATTAATACTTGCATTTTTAACTGCATTAATTTTTTCAACAAATTCTTCATTACGAATAAATAGACCACCTAATATTCCAATAGGAGGATCGAAGTCATGACAAAGATCATAGACGGGTTCAGTCAATGCATGTCCGCAATCACTGTGATACCACATAGAAGGTCTGCCGTCTTTTAATGGATCTGGCCACTGTAATTGTTTTACTTCTAATTGAATTCCGATTTGACTTAAAGCATTTTGAGCAATTTCAGCAAAGCGAACTGATTCATTAGTCGGATCGATTTGTAAGGTCGTTGTAAAACCTTGTGGATATTTACTCTGCTGCATTAATGCTTGTGCTCTTGCAACATCAGTGTCATATAGATTATGTNTTTTTGAATACCCCTGAGAAACACTTAGGATCGGACTATAGCTCCTAGTTGCATAGCCTAAATAGGCCTTGTCAATGATTTCATTGTAAGGCAATACATAACAGACTGCTTGACGAACATATTTATCATCAAAAGGTTCAGATGTNTAATCAAATTCAAGTTTTGCATGGTTGGAACGAACAAGCCCAGTTGTAAAATTATCATTGCCGGCAAATCGTTGAAATTCCTCTGGGTAAAGATGCAATAGGCAATTTGCATCTCCTTGTTCAAGNGCNCGCAAACCTGTTTCACGGTCACCNACACCAAATTGTACTATCTCATCAATTGCAGGTTTCCCAGCCCAATACGATGTATTGGGNATTAGTCTTATCTCATTATGTTCTTGTTTGTCTAATTGGAAGGCGCCCCAGCCTGCTGGATTTTTNGAGAGCCATTCTGTTGCCCATGGGTCATTATCGGTGATATGTTTTTTTGCTTCAGTTGAATCAACAATCACTGTGGTAGAAAAGGAAAGATATTGCGGAAAGGCTTCATTAGGTCTGTTTAAGTTAAACTCTAATGTATGTTCATCTAGGACAACGACATCTTCAGGTAAGTACACTCCACCTACTCTCCTTGTACGCCACCGACCAACTCGTTTTAATTCAAATGCTCTAAGCCAACTCCAATATACATCTTGAGCTGTTAACTGATTGCCATAAACATTCTTAACATTTTTACGTAGTTGCACTTGCCACTTTGTGCCATCGCTAATATCTTTCCAGTTATCAGCTAATCTAGGCAACAACTCATGTGCAATAGGATATTTAATTCCTTTTTCATCAGTTCCAACTGAGGGAAATGTTAATGGCTCATAAATCATATAAACATTATTATTTGCTGCAACATGCGAATTATCAGGATCCCATGAATCTTCGACAGTATTTTTGGACTGAGGTATCAAAAGTGTGTTCTTCATGTTTTAAGTATAAAAAACAGAACACCGCTCGAGAAGCATATATTCTTTATTTAATAGATTTAATTTGATTTAAGGGATCACTGAATCTTAAATGTCTTTCTAATAATGCATTATGCATAATTATTGAAGTATCATCTTTGACAATTGGCTCATTAGTATTGNATTTTTCTTTCCAATAAAATGCTCTCTGCCTACAGGCATTACTGCAAGCCGCATTACCTTGTCTGCCTGGGCGTGTATCAGGTATAAATTGTAAACAAGGAGTAAATTGGTTAATGCATGGAGAAAAAAACTTCTTTTGCTTCAGATGATTTGCAATTATCATCCATAATGCTCCAGTAAGACTATTAGGTATCAACGAATAGTCAAAATTANTATATAAAGATTCGGTGTGCATAGATAAGCGCTTTCCGATGAAATTGTTAATTAGATCTGTGGCATCGCTCAATTTCATTAAAGTCGGAAAATTTTCCTCAACTCCTTCTCTAAAAGCAACGTCTGCATCAGATGAAAATTTATGATTTTGAATTAAATGTTGTATTAAAGAGGAATATGTAAAAACCCACTCAAATTCTAGAGAAGTAGTCGTCCATTCATCAAGAAAAATATTACTCTTATTTGATAGTAGGCCATAGCGTTGAACCCATCTATGTATTCGTTTAATCAATAAATCATTGATTGCTCTTCTGCGTTTTTGAGAAGCATTCTCTGGGTGTGCAGTAACTGATTTAGCGCAACCAAGCATTTCTCTTGTAGATGGTCTTTTCATAGATAATGCTTGATTGATTGAAAATGATGCCTGGCCTTCTATTTGTACATTCCATAATTTCTTTGTTTTGTTAGTTTGCATACCTAAATGACGATGTCTAATTGAATATGCAATATAACCTAGTTCATAGGGAGCAGNCTCTGCGGACAATAACGGTTGATACAAGTCATATTGTCCAGATGGTAGAAAAGAGCATCCTACATATAAGCCTTTTTTCTCATCATGCATCTTCCAGTGAGATGAATAAGACTGAGCTTTTTTCCAAATAAATTTAGTGCGCGTATTCATATTTAATATTCTAGATTATNTCAATATAGANTATAATAACTAATAAAACNTATATAAGTTACTATAAANTATTTTAATTGATTAATGATTGTAATTTCAATTTGAATATTATAATATTGCACCAGTGTAAAAATCATTTCAAAGGGGGATGAAAATGTCTACATCAACAAAAANAGATTACATTAAACGAGGCTTTGTNCAAACACCGCATGGCAATATCGAATATCGTGAATCAGGNCCTGAAGATGGCAAGCCATTAATTATGTTGCACCCTACTCCTAGATCTTCATCATTTTATATTGGAGCATTCCCATTACTAGATGATGAAATTAGATGTATCGCAATGTCAACTGTTGGCTATGGAGAATCAGATAGACCNAAGGTACCATACACAACAATTGAAGAATTTGCTCAATCTGTTACTTGGTTAATGGATGGTCTTGGCTTAGAAAAGTCTAACGTTTTTGGCACACATACTGGCGCAGTGATAGCAGCGGGTGTCGGTGCACACCATCAAGATAGAGTTGATAAATTAATCATTGAAGAATGCTTCAACTGGAATACTGAAGCTCGAAGAGCAGTTCATTTACGAATCCACGATAGACCGGAAAAAGAAGATGGATCNCACTTATCTGAAATGTGGCTTTCTGTTCATCAATCAAATGCAGATGGACAAAAATCAGAAGGTGAAAATACTCCTGAGGCAATTAGGTTTGGATTTTTAGATGTACTCAAAGCTAACATAGGTTCTGTTCCTGATTCATATGGAGGCATGAGCTGGGAAGGTGCTGGTCCATGGTCAATGTGCCATTATGATCTATGGGATAATGCAGCTAATATAACTGCTCCTACTCTCGTCATACATGGGACAAACAGTGAATTAGGTCGTTCACAAGAAAAATTCCTTGCAACAATACCTAATTCAACAGGAATCAGGATACCAGCAACCAACAGAATGACATTTGCAAAAAATCCTGAAATCTGGTCGAAAGAAATCAAGGCATTTTTAAACAAATAGTTTTTATTAATTAACCACTAATTACAAAGATTAACTTCTTGAATGTAATTTAGTGGTTAATTATTGTTGAAGTAATTGTTACAAGGGAATGAATGAACATATTAAGAGGTTTTGCATACACAAAACATGGCAATATGGAGTATAGAGAAATTGGTCAAGGCGATCAGGTCGTAGTGTTTCTGCACCCAACTCCATCATCATCAGCATTCTATGATGAATTACTTCCTTTATTAGATGAAGGTAAAAGATATATTGCAATTACAACAATGGGTTACGGCCAATCTGATAGACCCCCTCAACCCTATGCAACATTAGAGGAATTTGCTCAAGCAGTTATTTGGACATTGGATGAACTTAATATTGATAAATTCTCTCTTTTTGGTGCACACACTGGCAGTCAAATAGCGATGGCACTAGCAGCAAAATGGCCTAATAGAATTGAAAAATTAATTTTGGAAGAACCATTCAATTGGAATAATCCTAGAAGAAGAGCTGTACATGAAGCAATTCATAAATATATTCCTGAATCTTCAGATGGTTCTCATCTAATCACTTTGTGGAAAAAAACAAAAGATTTTCCTGGGCTTGGTGAGCCACCAAATGAAAAACATCATTTACAACTTTTTATTGATCAGTTAATATCAAATTCGAATGAAGGCTGTGAAGAATTATATGGAGATATGGGCTGGGAAGGCGCTGGTCCGTTTGCAATGTGTACGTTTGATACATGGGAGGCAGTGCCAAAAATAAGTGCTGATACACTTATAATTCATGGTACGACTAGTGAACTTGCTCGTTCACATGAAAAATTTCTTGATTTAATTCCTAATGCAACTGGAATTAGACTGCCTTCTGAGGGTAACTTTCTTCCACATGATGCACCGGGTCTTTGGGCCAAAGAATTAAATAATTTTTTAAATTAAAATATTAAGAGGTATTGATGAGATTTAGCTACTACATCAATCCACAGCCAAATGATGATCCTGATAGGAATTTCATCAACGAACTCCTTGAACAGATCAAGCTTGCAGAGCAATATCGTTATAGTGATGCATGGTTAACGGAACATCATTTTACTGGGTATAATACATATTCTGATCCAATTATTCTCGCATCAGCAATATCTCAAATCGCACCTTCATTAAATATTGGTTTTTCTGTCAATGTTGTACCCTTCCATCATCCTGTCAGATTTGCAACTCAAATGAATTTACTTGATCAATTAACAAATGGAAAAATCATGATAGGTATTGGTCCAGGTAACTCCATAGATGAATTTGAAGGTTATGGATTAAATGTTAATGACAGACACGACATGATGAATGAATTTATGAATGTTCTGTTCAAGTGCTGGGAGTCAAATGAAGGATTTTCATACTCAGGTAAATTCTATAAGGGTGAAGTCAAAGGTAGAATTATTCCTGCATCAATACAAAAACCATACCCAAAAATAGCAATTGCTTCAACTACTCCTGAACGACTCGAATGGATTGGTTCTAATGGATGGTCAATTTTGTTAGGACCTCAGAATCCAGAAATTATTGCATCAAGACTTAAGTATTTTTTTGATGGCATGGACAAAGCAAAGCTATCAGAAAAACAAAAACTAACTGCATGGCAAAATACAGGAGTGCTAAGGCAAATATATATAGCAGAAGCAGGTGAAGATTGGCATCAAACAATCAATGACGAAATAGATAACTATATTCAAAGAAGCGCTATGGTCAATACTGGAATTGATGATTTGCCTCAAGAACAATTTGAAATTAGAAAGCAAGCATATCTAGAGGGTGGCTGGTTGATTGGCGGCACACCAGAAGAAATCTATGATTACTTAAAACCATTTGCACAAATGGGATTAAATAATTTACTTTGTTGGTTTAATTTTGGAGGCCTCAAGCATGCATCTATTATTAACAGCATGAAAATTTTCCAAAGTGAAGTTGTGCCGGAGCTCCAAAAAGTAAAAATTGAAAAAGGGCTAATTAAAAAAATTACCAGTAAAAAAATTACGTTAAATAAAGGCGTACTTGATATTCCCTAATTGTTGAAAGGTTGTTGATAAGTCGCTACAAATTATCTGGACTTTTATTTTAGATAATGTAATATAAAGACATGCCTGCGGGGGAGTAGAAAAAAACCACTCAACTGTTAGCTAGGAATCTTTTAAATCTACCATTTAAAAAATTCATAAAACTAGATAATAGGGTTTGAAATTACAGGTAGACCCATTAAAGGCTAATCGAAAAAGAGTTCGCTCTTAATCGAGAAAAAAGGAGTATCGCAAGATACTCCTTTTTTTTATTGTTTCTTTAAACATATGGTAATTACGTATATTTTAATCTTTATACACAAGACAAAACCTTGGTATAATATTCAAGTGCAAAAATTGAATAGGCAAGAAAATGATTCCTAAACACTATATTATTGAAGGTAGAGGCAATCCAACTAAATTACTAATGTTAATTCATGGATATGATGCAAATGAATATCATTTAGCATCATTAGGTCCACTGATGGATGCAAAAGAAGAATATTTAATTGTTGCTCCCAGAGCGCCAATTCAAATTAGCGAGCGTGGTGTTTCGTGGTATAACAGAGAAAATAAAGGAGAGATTGCTCAACGCATTAATGATCTTGATGCATTAATCAATCAAGTTTGTNCAAATTANAATTTTGATCGNTCTGNNTCTGTGATAGGNGGATTTTCACAAGGAGCNGGATTAGCAATTGGNCTATCAATGATAGATAATGGTGAAAAGCCNATAAAAAAATGNATNCCTATCTGTGGATTTTTNCCNCCAATNGANGANNTAGNANTTAANTGGNAAAGAGTGCNAAAGACTCAGTTTTTAGCTCAATTTGGNAATAANGATCCTTATATTTCATCAGAAAGATCNTCAGAAATGATTAAATACTTTNNNGANAANAANCTNNACNTAAAAGTNGAAAATTATGAAATGGGTCATGATAACACCATTGAAAGNATAGTAGGTATTCAAAAATTTTTATAAGNGAATAGAAAATATATGAAAGCAATAACAATTAAAGAAACTGGNGATTTCAAANAATTAACAGTTGANNACATTGCTATTCCTGAGCCAAGNGACAATGAAGTTTTAGTAAAAATTCATTNTGCAGGTATCAATTNTATTGATATCTATCAACGAATNGGAAAGTATCCAGGTCCGATGCCACAAACCATAGGNTCAGAGGCATCTGGTGTNGTAGAGCAAGTAGGCAAAAACGTAACTCGNTTTTCTGCTGGAGATCGNGTTGCATATTCAATGGTCTTTGGNGCATATGCTGAATATGCTGTTGTTCCTGAAGAGAAACTTGTTGCACTTCCAGAAAAGATAAGTTGTGAATTAGGTGCTGCAATTATGCTTCAAGGATTGACAGTTGAATATTTAACTTCTGATTGCTTTGATATTAAAAAAGACATGAACGTATTTATCCATGCAGCTGCTGGTGGTGTTGGATTATTGTTAACTCAAGTTGTAAAAATGAAGGGTGCAAAGGTTATTGGAACAACTTCTACTGAAGATAAAGCAGAACTTGCTTATAAAGCTGGAGCAGATCACGTTATTTTATATACCAATGATGATTTTCTTGAAAATACAAACAACTACATAGGAGAAAATCAAATGCATGTTGTTTATGACTCTGTAGGCAAAACTACTCTTATTAAAAGCTTGAACTTATTAAGACCAAGAGGTTTCTTAATATCCTTCGGTCAGGCTAGTGGTAGCCCGCCCTCAATAAATCCTCTACAGCTCCAGAAACAAGGCAGTATTTACTTAACAAGACCTACCCTTGCTAGTTATATTCAAGATGCTGATGAACTAGAAAGCAGAGCAAAGAATTTATTCAAATGGATAGATGATGGTTCATTGAAAATAAGAATCGATAGACAATTAGATATTGATGATGCTCAAGAAGCTCATAGATTACTAGAGTCAAGATCTACAGCCGGCAAGATGTTACTTAGAGTAAATTAATATAATATAATTGGAAATTATGTCAATAAAAACAATTCAGGAAGAGCAACTTAAAGATCCTATACTTTTGATCTCATTTAGAGGATGGAGCGATGCAGGATTCGCGGCTTCTAATACTCTTAAATATTTGATTAAGCAAATGGGCGCTAAGAAAATAGCAGTCATCGATTCTGAAAATTTTATAGATTTTTCTCAAAATCGACCTTCCGTTTTAATGAGAAACAATAAACGATTTGTTAGGTGGCCAGACAGTGCTTTTTATAGCATCAAGAATCAAAATGGCAAAAATGATTTAATCATTTTTCTTGGATACGAGCCAAATTTTATGTGGAATAACTTCAATGAAATACTGCAAGATTTCTGCGAAAAAAATAAAATTGTTGCAGCGATTTCTATTGGATCGTTATTAGCAGAAACTTCACATACTGCAGACATAAAATTAACTGGAAATTCCAGCCACAAAAATTTAACAAAAGAATTAGAGTTCCCATATAAAACAATGAACACTTATGAAGGGCCAACTGGAATGCTTGGTGTTTTTACTAATCATTTAATTGCTAAAGGAATTCCTCATGGAGCAATATGGGCAAATATTCCTTACTACTTGAATTCCATAACAAACCCTAAAGCATCTCAGGCAATATTACAGTCCTTAGTGGATCTGTTAAATATTAATTGCAACATGCATGATATAGGTCAACTTGCTTCAAAGTTTGATGCATATGTAGAAAGTTTATTAAAAGATCATCCAGATATATCATTGATTAATAANAAAATCAAAGAACTGGAAAATTTACCTGACTCTGATGATATAATTTCAAATTTAGATGATTACTATAATGATTATTTCAATAAAAATTAATATTGAAATTTATGAAAAACAAGAATAAGGCTAGCTTTAATAATTATAAAATGTTAGCATCTTTGAAGTTTAATTAATTTCATGTAGAATATAATTTAAGTATGAAGTTTAAGCATTATTAAGTCTGGTGAAAAAAGTACCCTAGGGTATTTTTTTTTATATTTTAAATAGCTATAGATGCATGAAAAATGATCAAGGTACATCAAGTTGGCAAAAAAGAAAAAAACATCGTGGAAACATAAGCATCTACTAGATGTTGACTTGCTATCAAAATCAGAGTATAAAAATATTTTTACTCTGGCAGATAAGTACAGCAAAGCATTAAATGACAAAAAAAATATTAAAAAAACTTTAAATAATGTCAATATTTTTAATCTTTTTTATGAGCCATCTACCCGAACAAGNGCATCATTTGAATTAGCTGGAAAATTATTAGGAGCAAATGTCATCAACATAGCATCAAATGTTTCCGCTGCTCAAAAAGGTGAAAGCTTAATTAATACTATAAAAACAATTAATGCAATGCATAGTGACATTATCATACTTAGACATCAAAACTCTGGTGCGGCGTATTTAGCTAGCCAGCATACAAGCAAATCTATCATCAATGCAGGTGATGGATCACATGCCCATCCAACACAAGCTCTTACAGACAGCTATACGTTATTAACAAAGTTTAAAAGTTTAAGCAATGTAAGTATTACTATGGTTGGTGATATTAAACACTCTCGTGTTGCAAGATCTAACATTCTTTTGCTTTCAAAGCTTGGTGCAAAAATAACTCTATGNGGCCCCAAAGNNCTAATTCCAAAAAGTTTAATTAATAATAGTAGNAANAAATCAGAATGGNTNAATTTNAATAATATTAATATTGAATACAGCCTCAATAAAGCTATAAAAAATACAGATGTCATAATGGCATTAAGAATGCAAACTGAAAGACAAAATGCAAAAAATATCCCATCACTGAAGGAATATGCAAAAAAATATCAAATAACCATGCGTCATTTAAAAGCTGTTAAAAAAACTTGCTTGCTAATGCATCCAGGCCCAGTCAATGAAGGTGTTGAAATATCCAAAGAAGTTGCTGAGAGCTCCTTGTCACAAATTGAAGAACAAGTATCAAACGGCGTTGCCATACGAATGGCAATATTAGAATTAATTTATTTGAATAAGTAGATTTAGGNAAAAATGAAATCTTTAGTTATAAAAAATGGNACTGTCATTAATCCAGGCACTAAAATGAGTAAAAAACTTGACATTGAAATTGTTCAAGGAAAAATCACTAAGTTGAATCCAAAAATAATATTGAAAAACAACCATGATGTTATTGATGCAAAAGGATTGATTGTTGCNCCTGGTTTTGTCGATTTGCATGTTCACTTAAGAGAACCTGGGTTCACGCATAAAGAGACCATTAAAACTGGAAGCTTGGCAGCAGCAAAAGGAGGCTTCACTACAATTTGNGCAATGCCTAATACAGAGCCGACCATAGACACAGNNGAATCATTAATAANCTTNAATCGTATTATAAATAAAGATGCTGTAATTAATATTTTGCCAATAGGTGCAATTTCAAAAAATCGATTAGGCAGAAAGATTGCTCCTCTTTCCTCTATGCACAATAATGGAATAGTTGCACTCTCCGATGATGGTGACCATCTGGATGACGAATCAATAATGATTAAAGCAATGCAGAAATCAAAAAACATGTCTATACCAATTTCACAACATTGTGAAGATCATTCACTTGTTCTTAATGGGCATCTACACGAAGGATGGGTGTCTGATCGTCTCGGTATCAAAGGGCGACCAAGAGAAGCTGAAAATAATATGGTNAAAAGAGATATAGCAATAGCAGAAAAATTTGGCGGNCATNTACACATTGCTCACATTTCTACNAAGGAAAGTNTNAAATTAGTANNAAAAGCAAAAAAATCTAATTTGACAATTACTGCAGAGGTCACTCCTCACCATTTAGATCTAACGCATGAATCAATAGGTGTCTCTAATAACGGTAAAAAAATACCAAAACCTCTTTTTAATACTAATATGAAAGTAAACCCTCCTCTGAGAGAAGCAGAAGATGTAGCCGCTTGTATTGAAGGCTTAAATAATGACACAATTGATGCTATAGCCACNGATCATGCCCCACATTCATCTACTGAAAAAAATGTTGTATTTGANCAGGCTCCACCTGGTATTTCTGGATTAGAAAGTGCATTTTCTATCGGAATGCGTTTAGTNCTAAAGAAAAAAATNAAATTTGANAAATTAATTGACAAAATGACTTATGGGCCAGCTGCGGCCTGGCAATTAAATAAAATTAGAGGCATGGAAGGTGTTGGTAAAATAGAAATTGGCCATAACGCAGATATTACTTTAATAGATAAATCAAGAAAATGGATTTACAGTAAAGANCAGATTGTTTCAATGGGTAAAAATTCTCCCTACATTGATAATGTTTTTAAAGGAATGGTTGTAATGACATTGAGTAAAGGTAAAATCATATTTAACCAAAGAAAGCCTGAATTTTAATGAAAAAATTATTTAAAGCAGTAATCGTACTTGAAGATGGCAAAGTATTTAATGGTTATGCCAGTAAGGAATTCGAGCATATTGGAGAAATTGTATTCACTACATCGATGACAGGATATCAGAAAGCATTAACTGATCCTTCCTACCATGATCAAATCTTAGTTATGACATATCCTTTACAAGGCAATTATGGCACAAACCAAGATCAAAATGAAAGTCAAAAAGTTCANGTTAAAGGTTTTATAATTAAAGAACTAACTGAAATTCCNTCTCANTGGAAAAATAAAGNAACATTAAAATCATTTTTAAACAAAAACAAAATTCCTTTTATTACAGATGTGGATACACGAGCACTTACAAAGCATTTACGTAGGCAAGGAACAATGATGGGTTCTATTTCAACAAATAGCAACATTAAAAATATTTTAAAAAATATTAAGAAATTTCCAAAATATGGNAGNGAAGATATTGTGTCAAAAGTTTCNACAAAAAAAACGAGTTTAAAAAATAGTAAATCAATTAATNCGCCAAGNATCATTATTATGGATCTTGGGGTAAAGAATAATATAAAACGAATCNTNGAAAAAAATGGNTGTAATGTTATCGTAATGCCATACACNTCCTCTTATCAAGAAATTGAATTATTAAAACCAGATGGTGTCATTTTGTCTCCTGGGCCTGGAGATCCCATGCAATTACNTAATATTGCAGAAACAGTTAAAAAGATTTCTGAATCATATCCTACACTTGGTATATGTCTTGGACATCAAATTCTTGGTATTGCATATGGCGCAACATCGTATAAGTTGCCATATGGTAATCGAGGCTCTAACCACCCAGTCCTTGACACATCTACAAAACAAGTTTTTATAACTTCACAAAATCATGGGTACGCAATTGATCCAAAAGGTTTAGATAGCAAGATGGCAGTATCTCAAGTAAATCTTAACGATGGACATGTGGAAGCTCTAAAACACGCAACTCTTCCTGTATCTTCAATTCAATATCATCCAGAAGCTTCACCTGGACCACATGATACAGAATTTATTTTNAATAATTTTCTAGATANAATAAAGAAGGGATAAATATTTGAATAAGTCGAAGCATACTAAANTTACTCCTCTNGANCCCTACTCTACAATATCTATGTCTAATGAAACATTCGACTCAGCAAAAGAGGAGTATCTGCATAGAATAAATAAGGAATCTGAAGAATTAAATCAATTAAATTTAACAGAAGATTTTTGGGTAAATTACGAGCACAATACTCACAGTTGGAAACAATGGATTTCATTCATGATTCCTCTAGGTTTAAAAAATCAAGAATTTGCTAAAAGTTTAAATTCTGAATTATCTAATATAAAAGACATAAGTGGCATTAACTTATTCCCTGATTCATATTTGTATTTACCAATTAGTTTCATTGGTTACTTGAAGCCTGATGACATTATGTGGTCTCAAGTAGAATCATTTTACGTTAATGCTTCTCCTAGAATTCACAGAATAGAGCCATTCGATATTACTGCTCTAGAAATTGGTCTAAGCAAAGATACAATATATATTGCATTTGATGATAACTATAATTTTAAAAAAATTCGTAAACAGCTCATGCTTGGTGTTCCTCATATAAATAAATTATTTAAAAATAACGACAGCCAAGTAAGCCAAGAGGTTGATTATTTTTTACCAAAAATAGATATTGCTTACTTAAGTAATATTAANGTAAGCGAAGTAAGTAAAAAGTTAGATGANGTTAATTTAAAAAAGAATAAATTAACTNTCGATTATGTATATTTAGTGAGAATGTCGTCTGANCCTCAATTAAAAACGTCTGATCCNGACATCATTGCAGAAATNCCNTTAATGGGNAAAGAATATAGATCGGGGTACCACAACTAATGAAGAAACCAAAAAAAGTTCTNATTATAGGNTCAGGGCCAATTATNATTGGNCAAGCTGCTGAATTTGACTANGCAGGTACTCAGGCTTGTAAAGCTATGTCTGAAGAAGGCATCACTTCAATTTTAGTTAATTCTAACCCTGCCACGATCATGACAGATGAAGGCGTTGCTGATATTACATATATAGAACCTCTTACAGTTGAGAGTATAACAAGAATTATTAAAAAAGAACGACCAGATGGATTACTGCCAACACTAGGCGGGCAAACTGGATTAAATTTAGCAGTTGATTTAGCTGAAGCTGGTATTTTAGATAAATATAACGTTAGATTGCTTGGCACNCCTATAAAATCAATAAAGTTAGCAGAAGACCGAGATGAATTTAGGCAACTATTGCATGCTATAAATGAACCCACCCCTGAAAGCTTTATTGTGAATTCGTGGAGAGAGGCAAAAAAGCCATTGGAGAAACTAGGTCTCCCTCTAGTTATTAGACCTGCTTACACCCTAGGTGGTACAGGTGGCGGAATAGCAAGCACAAAGGCTGAATATGAGCAGTATGTCAAATCTGGGGTGACATTGTCTCCTATTAACCAAGTACTCGTTGAAAAAGCACTTATAGGATGGAAAGAGCTTGAATACGAGGTAATGCGTGATGGTAATAATACATGCATAACTATATGTAACATGGAGAACATGGATCCAATGGGAGTACATACTGGCGATTCTATTGTTATAGCCCCGTCTCAAACATTAACTGACGATGAATATCAAATGCTTAGAACAAGCGCACTAAAAATTATTAGAGAACTGGGGATTGAAGGTGGCTGTAATGTGCAATTTGCATTAGCGCCGAACCTTGAAGTTGCAAAATGGGATTCTGATGAATCGAAACCCACGCCATATCATGTAATAGAAGTTAATCCAAGAGTTTCACGTTCTTCTGCACTAGCATCTAAAGTAACAGGATACCCGATTGCAAGAGTTGCTGCTAAAATTGCTGTTGGCAAAAGACTAGATGAAATTATAAATTCTGTCACAAAAAAAACTTCAGCAGCATTTGAGCCAGTATTAGATTATTGTGTAATTAAAATTCCACGTTGGCCATTTGATAAGTTTCACTCAGGAGATAGAAATCTCGGAACTCAAATGAAAGCCACAGGAGAAATTATGGCTATTGGCAGAGATTTTCCAACTGCATTTCAAAAAGCAATTCGTTCATTAGAACTTGGCAAGGATTATCTGTGGAAAGCTGATGCAGAAAATAAAAACTCTAATTATTTAGGTGGAACAGATTTAAGATTATGGGAGATAATTAATGAATTAAGAAAAAATACTTCTGTAAAAAAAATAATGCAAGAGTCCTTAATAGATCCTTGGTTTATTACACAAATTAAAAAAATTGTTGACCATGAGAAAGAAATTAAAGTACTAAAAAAAATAACTAAAGATGACTTACTTCGTGCAAAACAATTGGGATTCTCAGATTTAGTAATCGCTAATTTAACAAACAGTACGATTGAAAAAATTAGAATGCTTAGAAAAAAATTCAATATCAAGCCAATTTATAAAATGGTTGACACATGTGCTGGTGAATTTGATGCAGCAACTCCTTATTTTTATTCATCTTACGAGCAAGAGAATGAAGCTCAACCAATAGATGGAAAAAGAATGGTTGTCATTGGCTCAGGCCCTATAAGAATTGGCCAAGGAATAGAGTTTGATTACTGCTCAGTGCAAGCAGCGCAGACATTAAAAAGATTAGGAATAGACTCTATAATGGTTAATTCCAATCCAGAAACCGTATCAACGGACTTTGATACATCTAACAGATTATATTTTGAACCCTTAGATGATGAATCTATATTTGATTTATTAGAAAATGAAAAAGATTCAAAAAACACTTTTCCGGAGACAATAACACAATTTGGCGGCCAAACTGCAGTCAATCTTGCTAAGCCTTTGACGGAAGCTGGCTATCCTATAGCTGGCTCATCATTTGAATCAATTGATTTAGCTGAAGATAGAGGAAGATTTGAAAAAATTATTCATGAGCTTGAGATACCTCAGCCTCCTGGACAAGCAGTTAATAACTTAGAAGATGCTCTATCTATAGCTGACCAAATCGGATACCCAGTTTTAGTTCGGCCATCATATGTATTAGGTGGACAAGGCATGGAAGTTGTATCAAACGCTAACCAATTAATTGAATACGTAAAGCCAGCAATTAAAGAAACTTCTGGTGTAATACTAATAGACAAGTATCTTGAAGGTTTAGAAATTGAAGTAGATGCAGTTTGTGACGGTAAAGAAATTCTTATTCCGGGTATCATGGAGCACATTGAAAAGGCTGGCGTTCATTCTGGTGACTCCATGGCTGTCTATCCTCCACAAAATCTAACAGAGGATGACATCAACACAATTGTAGGTTACACAACAATGATTGGAAAGAAGTTCAATATAAAAGGATTAATGAACATACAATATGTAGTGGCAAAAAATGAGCAAGGAGGTTCAGATGTTTTTATTATTGAATTAAATCCTCGCTCTTCAAGGACAGTTCCCTTTATTTCAAAAGTAACAGGTGTTCCATTAATTGAATTGTCGGTAAAAGTAATGAGAGGTAAATCATTAAAAAGTTTAGGCTTCGGTACTGGCCTATTTAAGACAAAATCTTTAGTAGCAATAAAAGCACCTGTCTTCTCTATGTCAAAACTTGTTGGTGTTGATAATTACTTAGGTCCAGAGATGAAATCAACTGGTGAAGTTATGGGTGTTGATAATAATTTTAGTAAAGCACTCACAAAATCATTGATTGCAGCAAATATCTCAGTCAAACCAAAGACTGCATTTTTGCTATCCATATCAAATCAAAAAAAATCAGATGCAGTTCCATTAATTAGAGATTTACACAAACTCGGCTGTGAATTATTTGCTACATCTGGAACTGCAGAATTAATAAATGGACTAGGCATCCCTGTAACTACGGTTAAAAAAATAGAAACAGAAGAAGATATTCGAGACGCTGCCAGAGAAGGTAAGCAAAGTGTAGTTGACGTGATTGATAATGGATTAATCGGAGCAGTGATAAATACTTTAGAAGGCAATAGGCCTCAACACTTAAGAGATGGGTTTCAGATACGAAAAGCTGCGACAGAAAAACAAATACCTTGCTTTACTTCTTTAGACACAGCAATAGCAGCAGTAAGGTCTTTGAAAAATCCTGGCAATTATTCTATCAAACCTTTAATAGAATATCGAGATAAATAATGAATCCTGAAAAATTAGAGATTATTGAAAATTCAAAAATTTATGGCAATACATACTTATTAACCATTAAACAATCGGAGCCACTTCGTAAGTCTAGTCCTGGACAATTTGTTATGATTTTTCCATCTGATGGATTCGAGCCATTACTAGGTCGACCAATGTCAATTCATCGAGTTAATGACAAAGAAAAAACATTTTCTGTTCTTTATCACACAATTGGACAAGGGACATTGCTGATTTCTAAGATGGGAAAAGGTGATTATGTGAAAATAATAGGCCCATTAGGCAATCCTATTCCTTATAATCGCAAGTCAAACAACTTTTTATTGATTGCTGGAGGAATAGGGATAGCACCCTTAGTTTGGCTTGCAGATGAATTAATTAGCTTAAATAAAAATGTAGTTTTATTAATAGGAGCTAGAGATCAACATAATCTTTTTCCACTTAAAAAATTGCAACATGAAATTGAAGTAGAAGTAATCACTGATGATGGTTCTGAAGGTGAAAAAGGTTTAGTTACTGACAAACTGACGAATTATGAGCATTGGGCAGATGAAATTTGCTTATGTGGCCCAGAGGTCATGTTTGAATCAGCAAATAAAATTATTAATTCATTTAAAAGTTACATACCTGCATACGCCCTCTTTGAAAAGGAAATGGCATGTGGTTTAGGAATATGTTATGGCTGTGCAATTAAGGACAAAGAGGGCAAGTCTAGATTAATTTGTACAAAAGGTCCTACATTTCATTTAGCTGAAATATATGGCTAATTAGCTTGTATTTTACTGTATAGCTTGCTCAAATCTAGATACTCATCAGCTACTGCTTTCAATTCCACAGAAGTACTCTTAGGAAAAGAGGCAACTTCTACCTTAATACCTTTTGATTGCGCATACTGTATTGCTTTAAGAAAATCAGCATCTCCAGAAACTAGAATAATAACATCTAATCTGTCTGACATGGTAATCATATCAACCACAAGTTCGATATCTAGATTCCCTTTAACGCTTCCATCTGAAAATCTTTTCATAGGTTTTGTAACGATCCGATAATTATGAAGTACAAAGGGCTTAACAAATCTCTGTTCTTGTAGCGGTTCATCAGAATCATCGACTATCGGTGAATAAGCAGTGGCACGTACAAGTTCTCTGTCTTTTGAAAGAAGTGAGAGCAAATTACCCATATCAATCTCTGTTCCATCGTCAACATCTACTCCGTATAGTAGATTCGGTACATCGACAAAAATACCAACTTTTTGCTTGATTACTGATGCATCTAGTGACTTTTTGAGAATATTAATCTGGTTGATTAACTCTTCAGTATCTAAATCACTTTTTTTAGATGAATCAACATTTTGTTCTTTCTTTGATTCATTTTTTTGCTTAGGTTTATTATTTTTGTTTACTGAAGCAAGAGGCTTTTTTGCAGATTTAACAACTTTTTTATTTTCATTTTTGCTTTGTTCAGCCAATTTATTATCTGTTAAATCGCTTGTAGCTGATTTTTTACGAACCTGTATTACATTATTTGAAGATTGCTGCTTTATTGCATTATCATCATTCTCATTTTTATTAATATCTTCCACGGTGTTAACCTTTCTGTCTTAAATTAAGTTAATTCTCTTTTTACAAAAGAACTTGTTTCATTTTTGATCATTAAACATTTTTCATGAATAGCTTGAGCAATTTCTATATATGTTATAGAAGCTGGATGATCTGGGCTCTTGGTTACTAATGGAATCCCATCATCACTGCCAACTCTAATATCTTTATCCAATGGAATCGAGCCTAAATAATCTAAACCTAATTCCTCTGCTGCTTTTTCGCCTCCGCCTATACCAAATATTTCTGAAGACATATTTTCTATTAGGCCCAGAATTGGCACTCCTAATTTATCAAACATTGCGACTGCTTTTCTAGCATCTTCCAAGGAAACTTCTTGAGGTGTAGTTGCAATAACAACACCAGAAAGCATGACGTCTTGCGCTAAAGTCATTGAAACATCAGAAGTACCTGGCGGTAAATCTATCACTAGATAATCAAGCTCTGACCACTTTACATCAAAAAGCATTTGCTTTAGACCTGAAGCAATCATAGGTCCTCGCCAAACAACTGGCGTATCGGGCGGTAAAACTAATCCTAAGGAAACAGCTTCTACCCCATGAGCCTCAACAGGCCTAAGGCCTTCGCCCTCGCTTGCTAAAGAACCAGGCGAGATGCCCATCATTCTAGGAATATTTGGTCCAGTAATATCTGCATCAAGTATCCCAACTTTATTTTCAATTTTATGAAGAGCAACTGACAAATTAGTAGAAATTGTTGATTTTCCTACTCCACCCTTATTTGATGCAACAGCAACAAGATTAGTAATTCCTGGCACTGAACGCTGATTATCTTGTCTATTATTCAAAAGATATCCTTATCTTGAAAAATATATGAACAATTATTGTAATATATGGTAACTTAAACGGTTTTTATGCGTTCTAATTTATATACAAATATATTAATTTAATTTTATTATTCTAGTTGGAGGAATGATGAAAAAGAAAAAAACTACTGCAACAAAAACTATTAATCGTAGATTATGTAAACATCATTGGGTTATTTCCCCTCCACAGGGTAAAGACAGTAGAGGTTCATGTAAGTTATGCGGCAAAAAGAAGATCTTTTCAAATTCATCAGAAAGTATTATGTGGGAGAAAACAAATACTCTGCGTAAAACTGAGATGAACTATTCAAATAATATTCCAATACCTGCAACTACTGATAAAAATTTTGAAAATTAAATTACGTTTATTTCTTACTATAACTAATTGATCGATTATAATACTACTAAGAATTTCATTCTACGAAATGTAATATGGTAAATTTATCTGTCCCATTGATTAACTCAGGAAAACAAAACCTATCATTAATTAATCCTATACTTGTGGCTTCTGGAACTTTTTCAAATGGACTAGAAATGTCAAAGTACAAAAATATTGAGGACCTTGGCGGCATTATTTCTAAGGGCACAACTATAAAACCTCGAGAGGGTAATGACACTCCTAGATTAGTAGAAACCCCATCTGGGCTTATCAATTCAATAGGATTTCAAAACATTGGTGCTAAGAAATTCATTAAAGAAATTGTTCCTATTTGGCAAAAATGGAATGTTACATCAATTGTGAATATTATGGGCTACACAATTGAAGAATATGGCGTGCTAGCTGAATTATTTGATGGCATTAATGCAATTGATGCATTAGAAATAAATATTTCATGTCCAAATGTTGAAGCTGGCGGAATTGAATTTGGCCAAGATCCACAACTTGCAAAAGAAGTAATGAAAATGATTAGAAAGAAAACTGAAAAACCATGTATCGTAAAATTATCTCCAATAGTCTCCAATATTCAAGAAATTGTATCTGTACTACAAGACAACGGTGCTGATGCTGTGACAATTAGTAATACTTACCCAGCCATGGCAATTGACATTAATAAGCGTCAACCAGTCTTAGGTGCTAAATTTGGAGGACTTTCTGGGCCAGCAGTTAAATCTATGACTATTCGTAACATATATATATCTTACAAAATTGCAAAAATTCCTATTTTAGCTTCTGGTGGTATTATGGATGCCGAAGATGTTATTGAAGTAATGATGGCTGGTGCAGCTGCAGTCCAAATAGGTACCGCAACTTATATTGACCCAAATGCTCCATGGCAAATTATCAAACAACTTGAGGATTATTGCAAAAAAAATAATATTGAAGATATAAATTCAATTGTGGGTACAGCTGTATTATAAGTAAGCAAAGATTCTCTTTGAACTTAGTAAGAAAATCTTATAACATATAAAAGTTAAATTATTGACATACGGGGCTTAGCTCAGTTTGGCAGAGTGCTCGGTTTGGGACCGAGAGGTCACTGGTTCGAATCCAGTAGCCCCGACCACCTACATAAGGTATTCGAATGAAAAATATTCCATTGTATGTTTTAGTATCAAGAATTTTTGCTGTTGTTTGTATGTCATTTGCTATTGCATTAGGTATTATTCTGTTGCTTGCCGGATACATACTACAATCATTGGTTGCTTTTGCTTTCTTCTTTCCTGCAATAATGATAATGGCATTCTTAGAAAAAAAAGCTGACGTTAATTGGCGAGAATGAACTATTCCTCTGATATAGTAATGCTAATGATTCGTTCAGCTGGTGCGCTCCTCGGCACAATATCTGGATTTCGCAAGCGAATTTGATTTAAAACTTCTGAGCCTTGAACAACTTTTCCAAATGCTGAAAAACCTTGTTGTTTTAAAAAATTCACGTCACTCAATGCAATAAAGAATTGTGAGCCACTTACTGTAGATGATTGAGCCATAGCTATAATCCCAGCCTCTAAAGGAATATCATTTAACTCTCTTGTTAAGGAATAACCTGGGCCCCCTGTTCCTGTTCCAGTGGGATCTCCTCCCTGAACTACAAAATCAGCAAGTACTCTGTGAAAAGTAAGTCCATCATAAAAATTATTTCTTGCTAAAAAGATAAAATTATTAACATATCCAGGTGATTCACTAGCAAATAGATCTATAACTATATTGCCTTTAACAGTCTCAATAGTAGCTTGATATTTTTTATTTACATCAATGGCCATCTCCGGTTCAGCATTATAGCGTCTTATAATTTTTTTAGAAGCATCTTCTTTTTTATCTGTAACTGCTGCATCTTTATCTACAGTTTTTTCAACAGATTCGTCTGGAGGTAAAGCAGGCTTAGGGTCAGGAACCAAAGAAAAAATAATTGAAGCACCTAGGCTTAGAACTAAAAACAATATACCGCCGAGATAAAACCATTTCTGATTGTTCTGCATCCATCCCATGAAGCCAGTAAATTCAGTAGCTTGAGATTTAGGTTGTGAGGGATAAGTTTGTTTTTTCCTTTTTCTGTGCTTACTTTTAGGCAATTTTAACTCCTTATATGTTTTACTTTTAAATTATTGATTGAATAACAAATACATTATTACGTACGGCTAACTCTTTCAAGGGTTATAACATCATTAATCACATCTAAATCATAAAATAAATTTGCAAATTCTTTACCGCTATTTGTTTCAAGGGTCATAAATATGCTTACTTTATCATCATTATGCTCTTTAGTGCTAACTTCAATCATATTGACTCCTGATGAGGAAATAACTGTAGTGATATCTCTAAGGAGTCCAACCCTATCAACTGCAGTCAATTTTACTCTGATTGCATTATTAAGAGAAAGAAATTCATTAGCATTTTCAAAAATCTTTTGAACAATTTTTTTATTAGAAACGTCACCATATCCTATCGCAGCATATAAGTCATTCAAATTATTAAAACCCATTAAATTTGTAAAGCCTTTGGGTCTTTTCTTAATTTTTAATCTTGATAATTCTTGAAATAAAAATTCTTTACCTTTGTTTACATTGTGTTCTTTGTCAAGTTTTCTAAACCATTGCTTCACTTTTTGCTTAGAGCTATTTGCACCAAGGTATCCTGCTGATTCGTTTAACCATTCTCTCGGAGGTCCAGATTTTTTATTGGAGCGTAATATTTCAACTATATCACCATTTTGTAATGGATATCTCAAAGAAACTAAACTACCATTAACTTTAGCCTCTTTGCAATAAAAACCAAGATCAGTATGTACGGAAAACGCAAAGTCAACTGGCGTTGAGCCAGATGGTAACATTTTTAGATCACTATTTGGAGTATAAACAAACACTTGATCTTGAAACAGATCATGCTTAAGGGACTCTATAAATTCATCTGTATCTGTAGACTCAATTTGCCTCTCAAGAATACTTCTGAGCCAAACTAATCTTTTCTCAAATCTTGGATCAATGTTGTCAATATTCTGATCTTTATACTTCCAATGTGCAGCGACTCCAATTTCTGCTCTTTCATGCATGTCTGTAGTTCTAATTTGTACCTCAAGGGGCTTATTGTCCGGCCCAATGACTGTAGTGTGAATTGATTGATACAAGGAATCTTTGCTATTTGCAATATAATCGTCAAAAGCACCAGGGATAGGTCTCCATGCTTGATGAATAACACCTAAAGATAGATAGCAATCTTGAATAGAATTTACAATAATGCGCAAAGCAAATAAATCATATATCTCACTAATTTTTTTTCCTTCATTTGCATATCGTTGCATCTTTTTGTAAATAGAATAAATATGCTTTACACGTCCTTGTACTTCAACTTCGATTTTGTTGGATTTTAATTCTTTTGCAATAGTAGCTACAATTTTGTCAATATAACTCAGATGATCAGGATGAGAAGAAGTAATCATTGATGCTATTTGATTATAAATATTTGGCTCAAGATAACTAAAAGCTAAGTCTTCTAATTGCCATTTATACTGCCACATACCCAGCCTATCAGCCAGAGGAGCGAACACCTCCATGGTTTCTTTTGAAATTTCTGCTTGTCTTTTCTTTGATAGAAATTGTAAGGTTTGCATATTATGTAATCTATCAGCGATTTTAATGATTACTACTCTGACATCTTCTGCCATTGCTAAAAACATTTTCTTCATCGTTTCAGACTCTGGTGTTATATCATTCATATTTGTTAATTCTATGGCGCTAATTTTTGTCACAGCTTCAACTAGGCTAGTGACCTCAGGACCAAACAAGGCATCAATCTCATTAGGCTCAATGCCGCAATCTTCTAAAGTGTCATGTAAAAGTGATGCTTGGATAGCCTGTATGTCCATTTTTAAATCAGTAAGCAAGAAGGCAACAGCTAGTGGATGAGTAATATAATCTACTCCAGATAATCGTTTTTGCTCTTTGTGAGCATTTGTAGAAAATTTTATTGTTTCTTTTAACTGTAAAATTTCAGCATCATCAAGATAAGTGCTTGCATTGCTTATAAGGTCACTCGACTTAATAATCATTTCTTCTTTTGCCGGCATATGATGTATCCTATTTATAAAGAATAATATTAATAACAGTAACTTATTAATTATAATGAGAAAATACAATAGTTAGATATAATATAAATATGAGTAAAATGCAAACACCGCGTGGAATGAAAGATGTTACCCCTGATGAATCAAATCAGTGGAGGCAACTTAGAGATATTGTAGAAAATGCAATGGATACGATGAACTACAAATTTATCACAACTCCAATTGTAGAAAACGTGGAAGTTTTTACACGAACTGTTGGTGAAGAGTCAGACATTTTATCTAAAGAAATGTATATTTTTGAAGATAGAGGGAAAAGTACTTTAGCACTACGGCCTGAAGGAACTGCAAGCGTATGCAGGGCTTATATTGAACATAATATGGCTAATTTAACTCAACCAGTAAAATTAGCATACTTTGGGCCCATGTTTCGTTATGATAGGCCTCAAGCAGGCAGATATAGGCAATTATGGCAGTTTGGTGCAGAGTCAATTGGTATAAATAATCCAGAATCAGATGCAGAGTTAATTTATCTGCAAAATTACATTTTTAATAAGCTTGAAGTACAAAATAAAAAATTAATAATTAATTCACTTGGAGGGCTTGAAACAAGAAAAATATTTGAAAAAGAATTTAAAAACTTTGTCAAAGATAAATTTCACGATCTCTCAGATGACTCAAAGCGACGATATGAAATCAATCCTTTACGAATTTTTGATTCAAAAGAAGCAATCGACCAAGAAATTATTGAAAATGCTCCTACAATTTTGAGTTTTTTAAATAAAGAAGAGGAATCTCATTTTCAGCAAGTTATTAAGTTATTAGAAACAATGAAAATTAAATATACAATTGACCCAAAGATTGTGAGGGGACTTGATTATTATACTGACACAGTATGGGAATTTGAACCTGAAGAAGAATCAAGCCAATCCACAATTGGTGCGGGAGGCAGATATAACAACCTTATTAAGAAATTAAGTGGAAAAGATGTACCTGGAGCTGGCTTTGCAACTGGAATAGAAAGAACAATTTTAGCAAGTGAAAAAAACTACGCTGCAACAAGATTGGACATTTTTCTTGCGCCTTTATCACAAGAAGCGTCAGAATATTTCTTTAATCACCTTAACTTATTTTCAGATTCATCACTATCTTTTACTCAAGGAGACTACAGGAATTCAATTAGAAGTCAATTGAGATCTGCAAACAATATGAATGCACAGCACGTTCTTATTCTTGGAAAAAAAGAATTAGAAGATCAATCTGTTACGATTAAATTCCTAGCATCGGAAAAAGAAGACATCTCGGTTAATCTAAATAACCTATTCACAAAATTAAATGATTTAAAAAAATAATATTTAGGATACTGAATGTTTGAAATCTTAGAACAAATTAGAGAAAAATTTGAATACCTTAATGAGCAATTAGCTGATCCAGAAATCATAAAAGATAGTGGAAAAATTAANAGNATTGCTAANGAGCGNTCTTTAATTGAANNAACTTATAATCTTTATATTCANTTTTTAGANATNCAAGAAAAANTACAAGAATTAAANAGTTTAATTAAAGACAANGACCAAGAAATTGCAAATTTAGCAAAAATAGAAAAAGANGAACTATCAATTCATCTTAATGAGCTNGAAGCCCAACTCAAAGAANCNCTNNTACCCAAAGANCCAGCTGATGAAAATGANATTATTCTTGAAATTCGTGCTGGNACTGGNGGAGANGANGCATCATTATTTGCTGCAGATTTATTTGAAATGTATAGTAAATTTGCAATTAATCTTGGCTGGAAAGTNANAATAATNAATTCATCAGGNTCNTCATCTGGAGGATANAAAGAAATCATNGCTGATATAAANGGAAAAGGTGCNTATTCTAAATTTAAATTTGAATCAGGNGTCCATNGAGTTCAAAGAATCCCAGANACTGAAACNCAAGGNAGNGTNCATACTTCNGCAGCAACTGTTGCTGTATTGCCTGCTGCTACAGANATAGATATTGAAATAAACTGGGANGATGTACGNGTTGATATATTCCATTCTGGAGGCGCAGGNGGACAAAGTGTGAATAAAGTAGCTACTGCTGTTCGCTTAACGCATGAGCCAAGTGGATTTGTAGTTACATGTCAAGACGAACGATCGCAATCAAGAAATAAGCAAAAAGCTGAATCTGTGCTACGTGCTCGTCTTTATGAATTTGAACGAGAAAAACAACATGCGGAAAGAGCTAGTGAAAGAAAATCNCAAGTTGGCTCAGGGGGACGTTCNGAAAAGATACGNACATACAATTTCCCTCAAGATAGAATAACCGATCACCGCATCAACAAAAGCATACACGGAATGTCTAAATTTTTATCTGGAGAAATAGAAGAAATTGTCAATTCTTTACANCAAATTGAAAAGGAAGAGCTCATCAAGGATTCCATGAACAATGGATAAAAACCTTCATATGCATGAGTTAACTCTTAACAAACTCATGGAGCACACAATTTCACACTTGGTTATTATTGAGAGCATAGAAAATGAGNCAGANGCTTATTTAGAGGCTGAAGTAATTTTAAGCTATTTATTTCAAACAGAATTTATAAACTTGCGAGTTGATTTTAAAAAATATAGACATGCTTTTGATAAAGAAAAATTAAATCGAATTTTAATCAGAAGAATCAGCGGAGAACCTTTAGCATATATAACATCCGTAAANCATTTTTATGATCTGATTCTTTCAGTTGGGCATGGTGTTCTCGTNCCTAGAAGCGAAACAGAATTACTTNTTGATGAGGGNATCAATCAAATAAATATTTTAAAAAAAACCAAAGAAGAGATTAATGTTGTAGATGTNGGTACAGGTTCAGGGGCAATTATTATTAGTATTGCAAAAAACATAACAAATGTCGAAAAAATTAATTTATTTGCNATAGACAATTCTAAACATGCAATTAAATATTGCAAANAAAACATTAAGAAATATGCTCTTGAAGATAAAATTACTGTAATTCATTCAGATTTGTTGACTAAATTTCATNTAACTCCCCATATAATTTTTGCAAATCTNCCTTATATAGATGAGNNTGACATGTTNAGTCTACAAAAAGAAATAAGAAATGCTGAACCTAGCAATGCCTTAAATGGAGGCAAANATGGACTTGCAATAATCATCAANCTTCTCAAACAATTATCAGGAATTCTTAATCCAAAAATGATTGCAATAATACTTGAAATTGGCATCAATCAAGATGATCAAATAAAAAGAATAGTAAANGAATACATTCCAAATTCTAATCTAAGTTTCATAAATGACTATCAAGGCATAAAAAGAGTTGCAGTTATAAAAAANAAAAACTAATCGGCTTTCATTTGATAAATCTTGCCTTCTGTTTTTATTGCTGGNGCNATAATCATTCTTGTATTATGAAATTCTTCAATTGATGTTGCNCCACAAGTTGCCATAGAAGTTTTAAGGGCACCAATCAAATTTTCTGTTCCATTAGTTAAAGATGTAGGCCCAAACAATAATGATTCTAATGACTTTTCTTGTCCTACATGCACCCTTGTGCCTCGAGGTAACTCNGCATGTGGAGTTGCCATNCCCCAATGGAAGCCTTTNCCAGGTGCTTCAANAGTNGAAGCAAAGGGNGAGCCAATCATAACCGCATTTGCACCTGCNCAAATAGCTTTAGAAAAGTCCCCNCCAGTTCTTATGCCTCCGTCAGTTATAATTGGAACATATCTGCCTGTTTTCTCAAAGTAAGTATTTCGTGCATGTGATGTTTCAATAGTAGCAGAAACTTGGGGCATACCTATCCCAAGTACTTCACGAGAGGTACATGCAGCACCCGGGCCTACTCCAACTAAAACACCATCAATACCAGTTTCTAATAATTCAATTGTTGCAGCATAATCAACGGTGTTNCCAACTAATATCGGTATANCTTTCATATCCTTGACAAGCTGATCTAGTTGCAGGCCTTGTAATGAGCTTGAGACATGGTTNGCTGTTGTAACGGTTGANTGCACTACAAAAATATCTACCCCTGCTTCTTTTGCANCTGGAGCAAATTTTTTGGTGTTCTGAGGCGTAGCGCTNACTATAGCAACCCCACCTTCTTGTTTTATGCTTTCAATGCGTTGTGAAATTAAATTAATATTAATTTCTTGNGAATATATTTTTTGCATTAAAGCAGTTACTTCCTGGTTATTTGCATTTGCAATAGATTCATAAACTNCTTCAGTATCATCATAGCGAGTTTGAATGCCTTCTAAGTTTAAAACTGCAGCGGCGCCCATTTTAGATAATTTCACTGCCATTTTTATGTCAACCACAGCATCCATTGCTGATGCAATAATAGGNAAATCAAATTCAAAGTTNCCNAGTNCAAATTTAGGTTCAACTAGTTGNGGATTCGTTGTTACAGCACCAGGAACAATAGCAACATCATCAAAACTCCATGCTCTATCAAGTTCTTTTGGATTTGATGCCATACTAATCCTTTAANGTAAAAAATATATTAATTAATGTTTGATTTTAATCTTATAAATAATTTTACGCCATATCTAATAAAAAAATCTCANCTCATCTTTTGTTATGGATAAATAATATTTGTACATAAAACATTAATCCTTCTATAATATATATAAGTAAAATTACATTAATTTCATTATTAAGGGTAAAAAAATTTCTTCTAAAAAAAATGTATTAGTTTGTGTTGCTTGGCCATATGCAAATAGTGACTTGCATCTAGGTCAATTAGCAGGCGCATATCTGCCCGCAGATATTTTTGCTAGATACAATCGAATGTCTGGAAACAATACGCTTATGGTTTCGGGCTCAGATTCACATGGGACACCTGTAACGGTTCGAGCAGAACAAGAGAATACCACTCCGCAAAAAATATTTCAAAGATTCCACGATTCATTTCTAGAGACTTTTGAAGGAATGGGTATTTTATTCGATAATTTTACATCAACTGACACTAACAACCATAAAGAGGTAGTACAGGATATATTTTCAAAATTATTAGAAAAAGATCTATTATATCTAAAAGAACAAGAACTACTTTTTGATACTCAGGTTAAAAGATTCTTACCTGATAGATACGTCGAAGGCATATGCCCAAAAGAAGATTGTGGATATGAAAATGCTCGAGGCGATCAATGTGATAAATGTGGCTCTACGCTAGATGCATTAGAATTAATCAATCCAAAATCAAAATTATCAAATACAGAACCAATAGTTAAATCCTCTGAACATTTTTTCTTAAAGCTCTCTCATTTTAATGATGATTTAATCAAATGGATGAATACAAAAAAAGACTGGAGAGCGGCGGTTAAAAACTTTACATTGGGTCAACTAAATGATGGTCTTAAAGATAGAGCAATTACTAGAGACATTAATTGGGGCATTGATATTCCCATAGAAGGATATGACGACAAAAAAATTTATGTATGGTTTGAGGCTGTTCTCGGATATCTGTCAGCTACAATTGAGTACTCAAAAAATAATCCACAAGAAGCGAACTGGGAAGACTTCTGGAAAGAAGAAAGTGCACAAACTGTGTACTTCCAAGGGAAAGACAATGTTCCGTTCCATGCAATGATTCTTCCTGCAATACTTCTTGGATATGGAGAGCTGAATTTACCTGATAACATTCCTGCAAATCAATATGTAATGATGGGCGGAGACAAAGCATCTTCAAGTAGAAATACTGCTATTTGGGTTCCAGATTATCTAAAGCATCTTTCTGCCGATCAATTAAGATACTATCTTACATGCATAATGCCAGAGACATCAGATTCTGAATTTAATTGGGAAGACTTTGTAAGCAGAAACAATGATGAGCTTGCAGCAAAATGGGGCAACTTAGTACAAAGAGTTACATCCTTCACAAAAAATAGAATGGAAAATTCTATTCCTAATCAATTACACACATCAAATGAATCGAAAGAACTTAAAAAACATATTGAAGATACCTATATTTTTGCTGCAGATAAAATTGAAAAAGTAGAATTACGTTCAGCGTTAGCATCAATTATGAATGCTGCACAAGAAACAAATAAGTATCTTGAAAAAACTGAGCCCTGGAAAAAAATTAAAGAAAACAAAGAACTTGCTGATGAATCAATTTATTGTGCGCTTGAGTCAATCTACAATATTGCAATAATGCTCTATCCATTCGTTCCATTTAGCTCAAAAAGTGTTTTGAAAGCATTTGGAAATGAAACAACCTACTCTCAAATTAAATGGGAATATCAAAAAATTAAACCAGGAACAAATTTAGAAGAACTTACTATTCTTTATGAAAAATTAGAATTAAATGAAATCAATGAGATCTTTAAGCGTTAAATAAATATGACTAATTTTAAAATTATCGATGCACATAGTCACATTTGGTCAAAAGAATTTGATCACGACCGTTCAAAGCTCATTGATAATGCACAAAAAAATAATGTTGCCGCAATGATAGAAGTTGGCTGTGATTTTAATTCCAGCATGCAGTCTTTAGATTTATCATTGCAGTATGATTTTATTTATCCAGTTTTTGGTCTCCATCCGCACTATGCAGATAGATTCCATAATGAACAAGACAAACTATTCAATTTGTCAAATAATAAAAGATTTATTGCTATAGGAGAAATTGGATTAGATTATAATAGAATGCATTCTGATAAAAAATCGCAGATTAACTCATTTACTGAGCAATTGAAACTAGCTATAGAATCAAAATTACCAATTGTCATTCATTCAAGAGATGCAGCAAAAGATACCTTAGAAATTCTAAAAAATTGGAAAGCTAAAGCTGGTGACTATTTAGGTGATGGGCAACCTGTTGGAATGATGCATTGTTTTTCTGGAGATTTTGCTTTAGCGACAGAATATGCTAATCTAGGATTCATGATATCAATTCCTGGAACAGTTACCTATCCAAAAAACAATGCTCTACGAGAAGTTGCTGCTTTGATGCCTTTAGATAAAATATTAATCGAAACAGATATACCTTATTTAACGCCTGTTCCAAATCGAGGCAAAAGAAATGAAACAGCGTATATCAACTATACATTAGATGAAATTGTGAAAATTAGAAATGAAAATAAAGAGTTAGTAGCAAAAAAAATATATCAAAATACAAAAGAGTTATTTAAATTAGAAATATAGGAGAGGGAAGAAGATGTCTAGAAAATCAAAAAAGGATTTAAATTCAAGATTTTTAGTACCCGCTTTAGGGAACGAACTTGTTTTAGTAGAGGAAAAAATTGACGAAGAGACTGAACATGAGAACCCCCTATTAACTACAATGCTACAATCAGTTTTATCTGAAAAAGGTAAAATGGTTAGGCCTACGCTGTCATTGCTTGGAGGTAAAACTGGAAATTATAATGTAGATGCTTTGATACCTCTTGCAGCAAGCGTAGAATTATTACACACAGCAACTTTAGTCCATGATGATGTTATTGATTTAGCTTCAACTCGAAGAGGCAAGCCAAGTTCTGCAATGGAATTCAATAATAAAAATAGTATTTTAATTGGTGATTATCTCTTTGCAACAGCTGCAAGTTTTATTGCAGAAACAAATAATGTAAGAGTAATTAGTTTGTTCTCTCGAACATTACGAAGCATAGTAACTGGAGAGCTCGCACAAAATGCAGCGGCATTTGAATTAAATACAAATATGGAAGATTACTTTGATAAAATCATTGGTAAAACTGCATCTCTTTTTTCTACAGCTGTAGAAGGCGGAGGTATAGTCTCAGATTGTGCTGAGGCAGAAACCTTGTGCCTGCGTAGATATGGATTAAACCTTGGAATAGCTTTTCAAATTATTGATGATATTCTTGATTTCTCAGGAAATGAAGAACTTGGTAAACCTGTAGGCCAAGATCTGCTTTCTGGAAAACTTACTTTACCTGCCTTACTTTTTATGAAAGAAAATCCAAAAAATAATTTCATCAAACAAGCATTCAAGGGAACAAGAAGAGACTCAAATCTCCAAAAAGCAATAGAGGCTATAAAAGAATCAAATGTTCTTAGGGAAAGCCAAAAAATTGCAAAAAAATTTGCTGATACTGCTGTTGATAATATTGAGCCAATGCGTTCAGAATTAAATCCACGTACAAGACATGCATACGAAGTAATAGCCAACAGTATTATTAGTAGAACAAAATGACAAGATTAATTAAGGCTTAAAAATCTATGGCTTTTTGTGGGCTCTTGCAGATTATGGTTAATAAATTGCATTAAAACATTCCCTAGTTCTGCGTAGATTTCACTGCTAATCTTGATATTTTTAATCTTAGTGTAATTTTCAAAAAGCATGGCTCTAAGAACCTTAATAGATGAAACGCTGATTAGAATATTGTTTGAGTGAAGATCTTTACAATTTAAGCAAAGCACCCCTCCAATGTTTATGTTTATGAATGCCTGCTCAGATGATACTGGTTGACTACATTCAACACACTGATTAAATTCAGGCATTAAGCCAGATGATTGTAATAAATTCAGTTCAAATAATCTAACATTTAACAAAAGAGGCTCATTGTCATTGATTCGATTAAAAGTTGCAATAATTGAATCGTAAAGACTTGTGTCGTTATTTTGCTCTATAGTGAATTTATCAATTAGCTCTAGTATATAAAGTCCTTGAACTGTCAAATCATAATTATTTCTTATATATTCAAAAGATTCTATAACGGATGCTTGAGTTACTAAATCTAAATTCTTGCCCTTTGACATTACTAGTCGAGTCAAATTCATGTTATCTAAATGATAAATTAAAGGACTGGTTGATTTTAAAATACCTTTAGCGATAATAGTTTTTTTACCGTGTTCTTTACTGAATACTGTAATCAATTTATCCGTTTCACCAAATTGTCTTTGGCTAAGAATAATCGCATCAGTCTTATAAGTCCTTATTCTTTTTTGATCCAAAATTAATATCCAAATTTATAATTCAATTTCTTGGCGATATTCAATCGCTTTCCCAATAGTGACTCCATCTGCATATTCTAAATCGCCTCCAGAAGGTAAGCCTCGAGCAAGCCTACTAACTTTAACGCTAAATGGTTCCAACATTTTTGTAATATACATTGCGGTTGCTTCGCCTTCTAAATTTGGGTTTGTTGCAATGATTACTTCTTTAATTGAAGATGTTGAAGCTGCAATTCTTTCTATTAATTCTTTAATTTTTAAATCATCAGGTCCAATACCTTGTGTGGGAGAAATAACACCATGCAATACATGAAATGTCCCAGAATAAGCGTTAGAATTATCAATAGCTATAATATCCATTGGATCCTCTACAACGCAAATCAAATCCCTATTTTTGCTTTCATCTTGGCATTTGCATTGTTGATCGATTGTAAAATCTTGACAAATAGCACATAAATCTATTTTTTCTTTAACTAGTAATAATGTTTCAGCAAATTTTTTTACTTCATCATGATTTTGATTTATTGTAAAATATGCTAATCTTTGCGCACTCTTGGGTCCAATGCCAGGGAATTTATTAAACAACTCTACTAGTTCTTGTATAATGTAATTATTGTGCTTTTGGTTATCATATGCCATTTTTTCTATTCAACAATCTTCGCACCGCGTTTTATTGCTTCATCAACAAGATGCTGACCTTGATTTTCACTAGACGACGAACCTGATTTGCTTGTAGAGGAGTCATTAGCAGGTTCCTCAGCAACTTCAACATCAACAATTAAATCGACATTGAGTACACTATTTACTGCATTTTGAATTGCCACTAAAACACTGCCATTATCAGAATTCTTGACTAAATCAACATGAGTAGAAAATTTAAAGCCTATTACTAAAGTTTTGTCATTAATGCCCTTTACAAAACATCCAGAATTCATTAATGCCCCAGCTTTATTATTGTTTTTTCTGGCTTCTGTCTTGATAGATGCCCATTTTGCTATAGCCATATCAACGATTGAATCACCTGTTTGTTCATTAACTTGAGTGATCGTCTCGTCTGATGATGTCTCGTCTGATGATGTCTCGTCTGATGATGTCTCGTCTGATGATGTCTCGTCTGATGATGTCTCGTCT
>PAJB01000022.1 GCA_002710905.1 Chloroflexota bacterium
CGAGTTAAAGCAAACGCACCGGATAATAGTGCAAGGCTCCAGCCGTACTCGTCACGTAAAAACACAGCATATGCTCCAAATGCTTGTATGTGCAAAGCAGCAAATAAGACTGATATGCCTGAAGCGGAAAGGACTACCCACCAACCATAGAAAACTTGTTTTTTAAAAATATTGCTACTCTTTTCTTGTATGTATGCTCAATCAGTATCAGTTAACCTGTATTTGGGTTGCATTGCTTATTTTTTCTATAAATAATGCATCGCTTTTAAAAACAGAAAATTCTGTTCCTGCTGATGCCCAGATTTCATCATAATCAAATAAGTCTTCATCTATAAATGTTTGTACTTTCTTTAAATGTCCAACAGGCGGAACGCCACCAATATGAAATCCTGTTTGCTTTAGAACAAATTCAGCATCTGCCTTTGATAATTTTATACTCGTTATTTTTTCAAATAATTCAGTGTTTACTCGATTTTTACCAGACACTAAGATCAATATTGCATTATTGGAGTCAACCTCTCTAAAAATTAGCGATTTAACTATTTGTCCAACTGTAACCCCACTTACGTTTGCAGCTTCTTCTGCTGTTTTTGTTGTTTGTTCTCGAGTGACTATTTCGCCATCAAAGTTGTTTTGTGTTAACACTCTATGCACTCTTTTAACATATTTATCCATGTGATTTCCTTGTATTAATAGAAAATGTGAATATTTATATTTTTGATCAATATCTCTGGATAAAGTAGCTTTAAAATAACTTTATATAAATAAAATATAATTTTTTTAGTGAAAAATGAATAATCAACAACATGATCACACAAATGCATTAATTCATGAGTCAAGCCCGTACTTGTTACAGCACGCACATAACCCAGTCAACTGGGTGCCATGGACTGAAGCCTCTTTGAAGCAAGCACAAGATGAAAATAAACCCATTATTTTAAGCATTGGTTACTCAGCTTGTCATTGGTGTCATGTTATGGAACATGAGAGCTTTGAAAATAATGATATTGCATCGTTCATGAATGAGCATTTTATTTGCATTAAGGTTGATAGGGAAGAGCGGCCAGATATTGATCAAATATATATGTCGGCAGTCCAGTTAATGACAGGTCATGGTGGTTGGCCATTAAATTGTATTTTATTGCCTGATAAAAGACCTTTTTGGGGTGGCACATATTTTCCTGCTGATGCATGGCAAAAGAATCTTATCGAAATTGTTAAGTTATTTAACAACAACTTACCACAAGTTGAAGAATACGCAGAAAAGCTAGCCGCTGGTATTGCAGGCACTGACCTTATTCCTAAACAATCAATTCCTGATAATTTTTCAATTCAAACCTTACATAATATGGTCGAAAACTGGCAAAACGATTTTGATTATGATTCTGGAGGTTTTGGGTCAGCACCTAAATTTCCAATGCCTGTCAGTCTCTCTTTTCTCTTAGAGTATTCTTCTTTAACGCAAAATTCAAAAATTCAAGAATTTATATTTTCTACTTTACATAATATAGCTAACGGAGGCATCTATGACCATGTTGGAGGTGGGTTTGCTAGATATTCAACTGATAAAATCTGGAAGGTCCCACATTTTGAAAAAATGTTATACGATAATGCGCAATTAGTTAGTCTTTATAGTCATGCTTTTTCTTTGAAGCAAGACCCTGTATTTAAATCAGTCGTCATGCAAACGTTGCAATTTATTGAAAGAGAGATGACTGCGCCTACAGGACTCTTTTTTTCTGGATTAGATGCTGATAGTGAAGGGGAAGAAGGAAAATATTATATTTGGGATCAAAATGAACTTGAAAGTATTATAGGTCCTGATTATGAGTTGTTTTCATCATTTTATAATGTCAATGAGCATGGTTATTGGCAAGATAGCTCAGATGGCATTCGTCAGTATATCCTTTTACGAAGAGATAATGACGCAGATATCATCAAAGAATTTAATATTGACAAAGATTCACTGCAAAAAAAAGCTGCTGGATGGCAATCATTATTACTTGAAGAGCGTGAGAATAGAATTCGCCCCGGACTAGATAATAAGCACTTAGTTTCTTGGAACGGACTAATGTGCAAAGGCTATCTCGATGCTTATTTTGCATTCAATGATGATTTATATCTAGAACGTGCTCTGAAGAATGCAACGTATGTAATGGATAATTGTTTGGTAGATGATGGTAAGCTTATGCACACTTTTTCTAAAAACAGTAACGGCACAATAGATGGTTTTTTGGAAGACTATGCTGCATGGATTGCTGCTCTTATACGGCTTTATGAAGCCACTTTTGATGAACGATGGTTGCAATATGCAGGCCAATTGACAAAGTATGTCACCAAAAACTTTTTTGATAACACAACAGGAATGTTTTATTTTACAGAAGGAGTAAGCCAAGAGCTTATAGTTAGAAAGACTGAGGTATTTGACACTGTTATGCCTTCCTCTAATTCAATTATGGCTAATAATTTATTTGTCTTAGGGACTATCTTAGATGATGATAGTTACATCAATATGTCAAAGCAAATATTAAGTAATAGTATGGTACAAATGGAAAAGTTTTCGAGTGCTTTTTCAAATTATGCTTCGTTACTGTTAAAATTTACTCACCCTTTTTATGAAATTGTAATCACTGGAGCTGCTGCTCATTCCCTCAATTTAGATATTAGCAAAACTTATTTACCTAATAAAATAATCATTGGAGCAACTAGTAGCAGCACTCTTGAATTATTAGCAGGAAAGTTCGAAGAGGGGCAAAATCTCATTTATGTTTGCAAAGATAAAGTTTGCGATTTACCAACCGCAGATCCTTATAAAGCAATAGAACAAATTCAATCAACATAACCAATAGTTATTTTATGTCTTTAATAAGATGGACTGTATCTGAGCAATCTATTGGAAAACTTAAATTCTCCGACCCATAAATAATTATTATCATATAAAACTGTACCTGGCCAAAACAAACTCCCTTTTCCGATTTCTGGGACTTCTCTATTTTCTGAACTAATTACAGTGTTGAAAGTTTGACCTGAGAGAGCAGCATTAATATCAGTCCAAATAGCCACTTTATTATTTCCAGTATCTGCTACAAAAAGCATATTGTTTGACAGATTAACTCCTTCAGGCAAATTGAATACACCGGGACCACCGATTTTTATGCCAGTGGCATTTGAAGAGAGTTGATCTATATTAAATAAGGTGATGGTATGGTTTGTGGTAGAAGTCACAGCTAAATATTTTCCATCAGATGACATTCGTGTTGGGCTAGAAAAATTAAGCGTAAATTTAGGGTTAGATGTTTTGTCAGGTATGCCTTCCCATATGTATATCTTGTTTGCATCTTTGTCTCCAACATAAAGATAGCGATCATCAATTGCAATACCTCTGATTTCCTGAAATTGCGCAGTACCAATGCTATCTACATATGTTTTATCAGGTAAATTTGTACCGTCAGGAATTGATTCAAATATATAGATTCCTTTTTTGCCGCCAAGGACAAAGTTGTCTTCCCACAATGCATTGTCCCACGGTGCTTCAGGCATTGTATAAACAGCATCAGGATGCACACCACTTTCATCTGGTCTGTTGTGCCATAAATATAATTTTTTATCAAAATCTGAGGATACTAATAAGTTGGTTCCGTCAGACGCTGCAACAGGATTACCAATAATATAGTTTTCGACAAGGGTATTGGTGTCTAAATCCGGACTCCCAATAGCAAAATCAGGATCTTGGTCAGATCGCGTTGGTATGGTGTTATATACTACAACCTTGTTTCCGTTACCAGTTGAGATATACAGCTTGTCTCCAGCAGCAGCTATGCCTGGATAATCACCTGATGTAAAGTTATATCCGTCGACTGTTAAGCTTGGTTCACTTAGATTGCTTGTAGGCATCGTGTCATATATATAAAGAGTGCTACCGAATAGAGCTAATCGCCCATCATCTAGAAATGTTCCTCGATACCAACCGCCTCTTGGATCTGCTCTATCATACATAAAAAAGCTATACATTGTTTCATCGTTCGTTGGGAATGTATTGAATACGTAAGTACCGATTTCTGAAGAACTGCTTGCCTTTGAATTATGATCTCCCACCATGAAAAATTCACCGTTGCTTGTTAGTTGCCTAGGTGTACCAAAGTCTCCATTTCCTGTTAGTAAAATATCTGCTGATTGATTATTAGATGTTGGGAAAGTATTCCAAATTAAAACAGAACCTGCCCCTGTATTCGTAATTGCGAGCTTTGATCCATCTGTCCAAATGCCCCATGGCCACTTCACTGTCCTTTTTGTAGGTTGCCCAGGTGGTCCATTATTTTTAATTATAATATCAGCTGCTTGTGCATTTTTTGTGGGAAATGAGTTCCATATGAGTATTCTATCATTATATGTATCAGTAACTACTAATTTGTTTTTAGCAAGACTGACACTAATGGGCCAATTCATCTGGCTCGGGCTATCACCTGGATTATTTGTNTTAAAATTNGTTTGNCCNAGNACAATNTCAGGTTCGGTATTNGCTGATGGTAGTGAATTCCATATCANGACTCTATTGTTGAATGTATCNGCTAGCACNANCCTAANACCNTCNGNNGNTATGCCAGAATTNCTGTTGAATGANAANCCTCCACCTGTTTCATTNAAGCCAAATGCAGACAAGACAATATCAGCGCTTTGACGGTTTTTAAAAGTNCCACTTGTAGCACCTGTTGCAGCACGGTATGTAGTATCAACTGTTTTAATGGAAACTATTTCATTTGGATCTCTGAATGTACCTTGAGGNCTGATTTGNCCNCCAGGTGGGGGAGGNGCAGGATACCCAGCNGANGTTGGNGGTAATGGTTGNCCNCCNGGTGATGGTGGNACAGGATACCCAGCTGAAGTTGGTGGTAATGGTTGCCCACCAGGTGATGGTGGCACAGGATACCCAGCTGAAGTTGGTGGTAATGGTTGCCCGCCAGGTGATGGTGGCACAGGATACCCAGCTGATGTTGGGGGTAATGGTTGCCCGCCAGGTGGGGGAGGNGCAGGATACCCAGCTGATGTTGGGGGTAATGGTTGCCCTCGACCATACTGTGGNGGCTGTCCTGGCATCATAGGTGCTCCTGGTCCACGTGGCCCTTGCATGAAGACCATGCATGGACCTATTGCATTAACTTCTTGCTGTGTTGGCTGAGACATACGTAACTGATAATATCTTTGCTCACCAAGAACCTGAATTAAACAACCTTTCAGCTGAGGCTCTTCGATTGTAAAGATATTCTGAGCGCCGCCCATTTGCTGAGGAGGTTGACCTGGCATCATAGGCGTTCCTGGCGCCTGAGATGGTTGCCTTCCTCCTGGTGGTTGAAACGCTTGCATAAGCGGAGCACAAGGACCTANCATATTTATTTCTTGCTGTGTTGGTTGCATCATTCTGAGCTCTAAATANCTTTTTTCTCCAAAGACTTTAATTAAGCANCNTTTAAGAGCAGGATCTTCAACCAGAAAAATGTTTGTGCCAGCTTGAGGCTGGGTTTGNCCTTGTGGTGGTCCTATGGGAGGACTTTTAGTAGGCTGATTGGTAGTATTTGATGNGGGTTGATNAGTTTGAGATTTANTATTNTCNTCAGCGTTGCCACTGCAACTCACGCAAAATATTAGCGAAGCTATAATGATATTTTTTATAAGCATGGAGTTAGTGAATCTCATATTAATTTCTCCAAGAATACAGTATAGGTTGAGGACAAAGAAAAAAACAATAGCATGAATTAATACAACTCACGCTATTGTTTAATTTTAAATCAAGATTGTTTTATTTAAAAACTTTTGAATCTTTTTTAGCAGCGTACCAAATAACTAANCCGAAAGNTATTTTATTAACAAAATCTGCTAAGTTGTAGATTATATTTAAAGTTTCACTATCTCCTGATCCGAAATAGGTTATTGCGTAACCAATAGGATAAATTGCCCATCCAACAGTTACAATGTATTTCATTGCATTAAATGCCATTTGACTTGCAGCATTCTTTGAAGCTGCATTAATNTTAGCGGCTTCTCCTGCAAAGATTGCATACACGATATATAACCAACCTGCCATACCAATGACGAAACCTACGCTTGTATTGATGATTTCAGTCTCACCGAGATATCCACCTATTAGCATCACCAATGAGGCAATCAAAAGCTCCCAGAAAAGCCTTGCTTTTACAGCAGTAACTGCTGCTAAAATCAAGTAAAANTCTACAATTTGTAAAGGTACAGTGATTAACCAATCAATGTATCTATANACAGTTGGAGANTCTCCAGTACTAATCCATATGCCCCTCATGTATAGGTAGTGCCAAAAAGCTATACCACAAACAAGACCAGCTACAGTAACAGCAGTTCTCCATTTTCCTTCNACATCAAATCTTTCAAGAAAAAAGAAAACAGTTGCGGCCAACATAGCAGCTGTTACAAGCCAGAAGGTCATTCCTGCGTAATCATCAATTGCGATAATTGATTCCATANTTCCTCCAGTTCAAAATTAAAGCTGTTATTAACTCCTAATGTGGAAAATAATAACTATGGAATATATTATTTAATTAATTCTTAGGGGCCATACTTATGAAAAAGAATTTTGNAGATATATATTTAATTAAGTTGATCATGNTTTAACTANATATTTATCTAATATGGAGCAGTATGTTGTTGCCATACTTTCTGTGAATTTTGTGGCTCCCCGACCTAGACTCGAACTAGGAACCTTAGAGTTAACAGCTCTCTGCTCTACCGATTGAGCTATCGGGGAACGCTGTTTTAGTATACTGAAGAGGCTTGCTTAAGACAAGATGTTCGTTAGGGCGTTCGATGTGCTGACTCTTGCAGAATGGATAATATCTAAATAAAATATCTTATAAAAGCTGTGATTAGACATGCAGCAGAAATTCCTATCAATAATGAATTTGTTTTATTATAAATAAAATATGCTGCTGCTATGCCAATTAATCTCACATCAATTAAAAAGGATTTATCTATTTCAAAAAGTTGCTGCGCCATGACTAATGTTAAAAATGGTAGAGGCAGTTTTTGAATAAGTTTAGAATCTATTGATGAGAATGAATTAGATAATGTTGCTCCAGATATTTTTTGTAGATAACAAATTATATTGACTAATATGATTCCTTGCCAAATGCTCATGATGAAACACCCTGCTTTATAAATAAATGAATTGGCAACATTGCTACCACGGCAGTACCGATTAATGCATAATTGAATCCAAATAAGCTACCTAAAATTATGGCAGTCATTAATGATACAAATATTCTGACAGAATCAGTGCGGTTATCAATTTGTCGCATGACTAAAATTAAAAACAATAAGCCCATGCCTGCATCAAGGCCCATAGACGTTATTGAAGGCAACATTTCTCCAGCAAGATAACCAATAAATGTTCCGATGTTCCAGAATGTTGCAAGTAATATCCCAGTCCACCAAAATGAGCTTAGTGCAATTTTATTATCTTTTATAGGCATGCTGACTGCTGTAGTTTCATCAATTGATAAATAAGCAAAAAAGGGTAGGGTTTTTTTACTTACACGAAATCTGCTGTTTAAAGTAAACGCGTATACTGCATTTCGTGCTCCTACAAGCACCGCAGCAATTAATGCAGCTATGATGCCTTGAGTAGTGAATAAAAGCACAAAAGTAAATTGTGATGCGCCGGTTAATGCAAATAATGAAAGTGATTGTGTTTGCCAAAGAGACAAACCTGCCTCTTTGGATATAAGACCAAAGGTCACTGCTATAATGCCAATGCCGAGACCAATTGAGAGTGCTTCAGAAATAATTTTATTATTCATAAAGAAATTTTTCATTATCTAATATATTTGCTGGACATGAACTATGCCTGCCAAACATTTTAGTTCTATTTTTTGCAAATAATCTATAAAGAGTGTTTATGGCTGGGTCTGGNAAAATTAATAAAGCTCTAAAAATATAAAGAATGCCTGTCAAATTTCTAATAACTAATTTAACGGCTGCCCCTTTTTCAAAAATTTCATCGCCTTGGATGATGACCAAAGATTCAAAATTTATTGAGTCAATTTGATTTGTTAATCCTAGTCTTTTTTGTGCATATTTAGATGATAGCGGGCTTATATAAAAANTAATTTTTGAATGGTTTATTACGAAAGGGACCCATGCTGTGCAAAAAGGGCACAGTTCATCAAAAAAAATTATGTTTTGATATTTTTGTTTTTCCATTTTTTCAATTTAACAAACAAATTATTATTAATTAACAAGAAAAATAATTAATAATTAATATATGAATGGAGACACTATGAAAACTGCTTTAATTACTGGCGCAACTAATGGTATTGGATTATATACTGCAAAAAAAATTGCAGCTAATAATTACACTACAATTATTCACGGTCGCTCTCAAGATTTACTAGATCAAGTTTGCAATGACATTATTGAAGATACTGGCAATGAAAATGTTTTAAGTGTTCAAGCAGATTTTAGCAATTTAAATGAAGTCAGAGACATGGCNNCAGAGATTTCAAACAGATATCTTAGCTTAGATNTTCTNGTNAATAATGCAGGGGCAACATTTACTGAAAGAACAGAAANNAGCANTGGCAATGAATTAACTTTAACNATCAATTACTTAGCTCCTTTTTTATTAACCAATTTNCTNTTACCATTNCTNCGTAAAGANGCANCTTCANCTNCNCATGCTAGANTCNTTAACGTTTCAACATTAGGGAANAGTGATGANGCGGAAGTNCCAAACGAGTCTAGTATTTATTGGAAAGATATGCAAACTAGCGAAAGNTATAGCTTGATAAANGCNTACTGGAGAAGCAAAGTNCTNNTAAATACTTTTACATTTCATTTNGGAGACTTAGAAAAAGANAACTATGTTAATGTCAATGCNGTTCATCCAGGCACCATCATAACTAATATGACTAAAAATATAGCANCNTTAGGNTTGATNGATGANATATCTCAACTTGATNATGTTGCTCATGGCGGAGATAGACTATTGCATTTAGTTNTATCAGAAGAATTGGAAAAAACCACAGGGCAATTTTTCACAAACAAGCAAAAGGANCTAAATAATGATANCCCTGATGTGAAAAGNAGANAAAGACTGTGGNAAGTAACTAAAGANNTNATAAGCTAAAAATATTATTATTTATTTTTGTTTTGCTTATCTTTNTCCATTTCTTTTAATTGTCTATCAAAGTCCATTTTTGTATAGGTGCCAATTAGTACAATTGCAGTAATTAATGTACCAAATGAACCTACAATGTACTCAATCCCAGTGAAGTTCACTTTCGAACCTCCATGAGGATCCCGTATCCAATTATTGATGGAACCCATATTCCAACAAATATCCCTTCTAGCTTCATGTCATCTCCAAAAAACCAAAGGCTTATAGAAAAGAGAAATGATAAAAATGCAGCGAGAATAATTGAGTTAACAAAGTCTACTTTTGGCATATTTCAATCCTTAATTAAGAAAAATAATTTAATACTAAAAAAATATAATATATATAAAGCTTGTGGACTATTGCCAGACAAGAAATGTTATCTTGATTTATTAAAATTCATTATGAATAAAAAAGAGGACTTTGGTTACCCAAAATCCCCTTTTTATTTACATGCAATCTTTCGATTACAGGTTAGCCATTTAAGGTCTGCCGTTTATTTCTAGTTAAGCCTTACATTTGTTGACTTACAATTGGCAGTCCACAGTAAGCCTAGTAAGACTAACCAGTTGGAGAAATAAACCCCCCGCAGGCATGAAAAAATATTATCATTATAGCTATATATATAAAAACTAAATTGTCAAAAAAATATCAACAAGATATACACAATAACAAGATGGCTAATTATCAGATATTTGNTTGAAGCCTTGNTGTTCATTGGTCATATTATTATTATCAGGCTGNNTACTTTGTTGTAAAACTGTTCTTAAATTTTGNCCTTTTTCAGCAGGTGAAACAATTTGTTTTTCTTCTAGTTCATCCATTAACCTAGCAGCTCGCGGATANCCNATTCTNAGTTTTCTTTGCAATAAGGACACTGAAACNGTTTCTANTTCACTAATTAGCTCAATGGCTTGAGGCATTAGTTCGTCAGATTTANTAGATTTTNCTTCNTCATTTTTTTGTAATTCCATGGTTGCCTCAACAATTAAGTGGTCTTGTTTATCTGGTTGCATTTCATCAAATTTATCATCANTCCAAAAATTTACAATCTTTTCAATTTCTGAATCATCAACATANACACCTTGAATCCTTTTTGGTTTTTGTGCGCTAGGTGATAAAAAGAGCATATCNCCTCTTCCTAGTAATTTTTCTGCTCCTGCACTATCTATAACAGTCCTNGAATCAATTTGGGAAGTNACTGCAAAAGCTATTCTTGTTGGAAAATTCGCTTTAATTAANCCTGTAATAACNTCAACTGAAGGNCGTTGTGTAGCNATAATTAAATGTATNCCAGTTGCTCTCGCTAATTGNGCTAAACGAACTAATTGTGTTTCAACTTCAAATGGAGCAGANAACATTAAGTCTGCCANCTCATCAACTATAACTGTCCAATANGGCAGGCGATCTTCAGGNAANTTTTCGTTATATGATTGAATGTTTCTTACTTTAACGCTGCCAAATTTTTTATANCTATTATCCATTTCGTTTATTACAGCTCTAAGAGTGCTNACAACCTTGTCGGTATCAACTACGATATCACTAAATGCTAAATGNGGAATTTTAGCAAATTGTGTTAGCTCNACTCTNTTAGGATCAATAAGAATAAAACGTAAATCTGATGGAGAATGNTTCATTAATAANCAACTTATAATNCCTGCTAGACAAACAGANTTACCTGAGCCAGTTGCTCCAGCAATTAATAAATGAGGCATCTTTGCNAGGTCAATTAANAATGGCTCNCCTGAAACTCCTTGTCCTAANGCTACAGGCAAATTAGTATCAATTTTNAATTTATGAAATTTATCATTTGCAATTAATTTTTTTAAATTAACGATTGAATTTAAACTGTTTGGAACTTCTATTCCTACAATGGGTTTTCCTGGCACCGGCGCTTCAATTCTCAGTGAAGGCGTGGCTAAAGCTAGAGCAAGGTCATTTTGTAAAGCTGTTATTCTGTTCACTCTAATTCTTGTTTTTGATAAGATTTCCGTATCAAATACAGGATTACCATTTTTATCTATTATTTGATTGCCGTCTTGGTTTAATTTTGGGGTAATTTTTTCTTTGATATCCCATCCTGGCTCAACTCCAAACTGTGTAACTGTTGGACCCTCATTGATTTCAACAACCTTTGCATCTACGCCAAATGAGTATAAAGTATCAATAATCAATTTTGCTCTAGCTTCATTATCTATCTTTTCATTTGCTATCGAAGGACTTTCAGAAAGAACATCTAGTGGGGGCAATTGCCAGCCATCGTCAGTATGTCTCCAGTCATCTACTGAAGTTGCGAAATCCATTTTTATTTGTTTTGTTTTTTTAGTGTCCTTAACGCCATCTGCTAATTCAGCGATCGGATCTTTTTGTTCTTGAAGAATTGTTTTTGGTCTTTCGGGATAAACTTCTTGAACATTGCCTGCTTCTGTTGACTGCTTACTGTCTATTGATTCATTGAACGAGTCATTTTTAGTTTTAGTAAATCTTGTAGTAATATTAATTAAAAATGAAATTATTTTAATTAAAAATTTAGATAAGAGCAGTAATATATTGTAAATAGATTTAGTCAAAAATTTTAAATTATGAAACGTAAGATAAGATTTAATTAACACGACTATTTTTTTAATTATCTCAATGCTTGTTTTAGGCCAAACAAGTGAAAAGCCAGCAAACAAAGATATAATCCACAGGGTTTGCCTTATATTTGAATCATTGAATGTTAATCCTGCCTTTCCAGCTAAACTAGAATTAGAAAGGTTAATATTATCAATTATACGATCTGGATTAAATAATCCGATAAATCCTATAATAAAAAAGAATATAAGTACGATTCCTGAAAGATGCCTAAAATGCCTTTTGAACCACTTATATTCCTGTATGAACAATAAGATACCGGTTAATACTATTATCAAGCTTAAAATATATGATAAAACACCTAAATTTATTATTATCCATTCAGGGAGTGGATCTATATTATTATTTAAATCAAATAATCCTGGAATAGTTATTATTCCAAGTGCAATTAGTAATGAGCCAACAATTTTTTCTTTAAATAAAAAATTCAACAAAGTAATTATGTCTGGAACAGGTTGCTTTTTTTGAAATCTTTTACTTGGCATAAGATTATTATATTATATTCCTTTTATACTAGTAATGCCAAGACAAGAGGCCTTCTTCTAATGTCTTGATGTATGTATTTTTCGATATATTCCCTGATCTCGTCTTCATTATTGGTAATGTTAGTATTAAATGTCTTGTCATTAAATCTTTTTTCAATTAAATCAATAATTTTATTATGCCATGAATCTATATATTCGTCTTTTATTACTCCATATGAGTAAACTTCTGTACTGGATAGCTCTTTTTCTAAATGATTATAATGTATCTTGCATACTAAAACTCCGTCTTTAGAAAGTTCACTTCTGTCTCTAAGGACTGCATCATCTATATCTCCTATGCCTTTGCCATCAATATAGATGTAGTCCGTATTTACTTTATTGAATAAATGTTGCGCAGTATGTTTAGATATTTCTAATATGTCTCCATCTTTTAATACAAATGCTTTTTTCTTACTAATGCCATTCTTAATAGCTAATTCTTTGTGTAAAAATAAATGTCTTATTTCACCATGGACTCCTATAAAATATTCAGGTTTTACAGCCTTATGTATAATTGACAGTTCATCCATTGCAGCATGTCCACGAACATGGACATTTTCCATCTTATTGTAGATAACTTTTGCACCTAAATTGAATAATCTATCTATATTTTGAGCAACTTTCATTTCGTTTCCTGGAACGGGGTTAGACGATAGAATCACAGTATCATTTTCCTGAATATCTATAATTTGATGTGTTTGATTTGCCATACGTGTTAATGCAGATGTAGGTTCACCTTGTGATCCTGTACATATAATTATGAGTTTTTTAGAGCTAATTGCATTTAACTCTTTTTTAGATACTAATGTTGATGGTTTAGCTTTTAGATAACCTAATTTTCTAGCCATATTTACATTATTAACCATTGAAGTGCCGACTACAAAAATCTTCTTATTATTTTTTTCTGCTGCATCAATTGCAATTTGTATCCTTGAAATCAATGATGCAAATGTTGCAATAATTATACGACCANTTGCTTGCTTAATTAATTTATGCAAGGTATCAGATACCTGTTTTTCTGATTGAGTATGACCAGGTATTTCAGCATATGTAGAATCAGCCAGAAGCAGCTTTACGCCTTCTTTGCCAAGCCTTTTAAGCCTGTTAATGTCAGTATACTGATTCATTATTGGATGAACATCGATTTTAAAATCACCTGTGTGGACTATGTTGCCTATAGGTGTTTTTATTATATACCCTCCAGCATCGGGTATTGAGTGGGCTACTTGAAAAAATTCAAATGAAAAANANCCTNTTTTAATTTCTTGACCNGCTTCAATTAAATGTATGTCACTTGTATTTTTAATTTTTCGCTCTTTTAATTTATTAAGAATTAATCCTCTTGTTAAAAGAGAACAATATACTGGTATATCAAATTCTTTCAAAATGTACGGTAGGGCACCAATATGATCTTCGTGACCATGCGTGATTAATATAGCATTTATTTTTTTTATTTTTCTTAAATATTCAAAATTTGGAATTATAATGTCNACCCCAACATGTTCTTCTCGAGGAAACATTACNCCACAGTCAATGATNATGGCCTCATTATTATATTCAAGAACCATCATATTTTTACCAATCTCTCCTAAGCCTCCAAGCGGTATAACTCTTAATTGATCTTTCATTGCGTTTCTCCAAGTTCAAAACTTGTAATATATTTGCCAAGTTTAACGTAATCTTCTTCGATAATTTCTCTTAGATTGCCTCGATATAATGCAGCTGCTGGATGATACATTGGAAAAATATTTATATTATCAACGCTTGTAATTGTTCCATGTATTTTTGAAATAACTCCTTCAGGGATCCAGTGATGTAATGAATGCCTCCCGAGAGTAACAATTAACTTTGGTTGCATAATTTTAATCTGAGAGCTTAAATATGTTGAGCATTCTTTGATTTCTTCAGGCAACGGATCTCTGTTTTCTGGAGGACGACATTTTACTATATTTGTTAAAAATATCGTATCTCTTGATAAATTTGCAAGATCTAANAGNTTATCAAGATATTTNCCTGCTGCNCCAACAAATGGCACTCCTNCTAANTCNTCATTTTTTCCTGGTGCTTCTCCAACAAACATNATTTTAGCTTNAGNATTGCCTTGTCCGGGNACTGCATTNAANCGAGTTTTTGCTAAGTTGCANTTTGGNCAATCTGAAATAATATNTGAAATCTGTTGTATGCTGTTCATTTCCAATTTATATATTCACTTATTCCCTTCTAACAAGCCATGCCAAGCCAATTCCTACAAAATACAATACAATCATTGGACCAGCTACTAATGTTTGAGTAACCGGGTCTATTGTAGGAGTTAATATTGCAGAGAATAAAAAAGAAAGCACAATCATTGCTCGCCATTTATGTAACAAATATTTTGCTGTAACTACCTTCATTTTTGCTAATCCCATAACAAATANGGGNGTTTCAAATACCAAGCCTAAAATAAGTAAAATTCTAGTCACGAAATTTATATANTTGCTTATTCTCCAATCAGCCCNTGCAACATCCTCACCNAATGTTAATAAAAAATTTAGGGCAAGAGGTAAAACTACATAATATGCAAAAGCCATGCCTCCTACAAAGGATAATGACGCCCCTATAGCAATTGGTATGGCCCAGCGTCTTTCTTGTTTTGANAAAGCCGGGGATACAAATCNCATAATATGGTAGACGATAACTGGCATGGCAAATGCTATGCCNCCNAAAAGACCAACTTGGAAAAATGTAACGATCGTTTCTAATGGNTCAGTAGCTTGTGGNGTAAANCCTGGTATNGATTTTCNAGCAGGCTCTTCAAGAAATTCCATCAGCTTAAACCCAAATGCTGTAAAACATATACCCATTCCAATTACGATTGCGCCAGCCATCCAAGTAATTCTGCCGCGGAGCTCTTTAAAGTGCTCAAGGAGTGACATCTCTTTATCGTTAGGATTGTTTGTTTGCAGATTTTCTAGGTTACTTGTCATATTAGGTTATTCGATTTTTTCTTTTTCTTCTTCTTCTTCTTTATTGTTATCAACGCTACTCTGTTCCTGAAAGTCATTAATGTTACTTTCAAAAACTGGTTCTATATCAACAATTTTTGGCATACTGCCTTTNGTTTCTTCTTCGATTGAATTTAAATCNTCTCCAATACCATCAATAAATTCTTGTTCTTTCATTACTTCAGATTCAATTTCTGCTGTTGCGCTTTCAATGTCTGANCGTACTTCTGATGCATAATTTCTTGCAACAGTGAACCAGCGACCAGCNCTTNTNGCAATTTCAGGAAACTTGTTAGGCCCAACAACAATTAATGCAACTACTAGAACTANCAATGCTTCAAATATGCCTACACCAAATAAATCCACATTTATGTCCTTATTTGAATTTTATTCGTCTTGAATGCCTGCATTAAGTAGAAAATCAACTGCATCTTTAACAGTACGAATTTTTTCTGCATCATCATCAGAAATTTCTATTTGCTCTCCATCTTCGGGAGAAAACTCTTCTTCCATAGACATAATAAGTTCAACGAGATCTAAAGAGTCTGCATTTAAATCGTCGATGAATGAAGCTTCCATTGATACACTTGATTCGTCAACCCCAAGTTGCTCAACTATTAAATCTTTAACTCTATCGAAAACTGTAGCCATATCTTCCTACTTTCTAAATTTATAAAATATCCTCAGAATTATTTACTAACTTATTTTTTCTTCATTAAATATACCAGCTAAAACACCATTAATAAATGCTCCAGAAGAATTTGAGCCATAAGCTTTTGCTATTTCTATAGCTTCATTAATGACGACTTCTGCTGGCTCTTTGTCTTTTTGGAAAAGAATTTCATAAACAGCTAACTTTAAAATTGCTACATCTACCTTAGCAATTTGCTCAATAGGGAAACGAGATGCCTTATTTTGTATGATTTCATGTATGTTATTTTGATGTTCCGTTATTCCCTCGATGATAGACGAACAGAAAGCTTTATTCTTTTCAGACAATTTCTCATTTTTTGAAATATTTTCAAATGATTCTAAAAGAGAATGTGATGTCATGTCGCTTTCATACAGGGACTGAAAAATTACTATTCTTGCTTTGTGTCTTGAGTTTGACATTAGCTTCCTTAATGCATTACTAATCCGCCATCAACATTTAATGTTTGCCCGGTAATATAAGATGCATTATCTGAAGCTAAAAAGGATACAGCATCAGCTATGTCATCAGTTGAAGCATATCTATTCATTGGAATTGCATTAAGAATCATCTCTTTTTGCTGATCTGACAAATTATCAGTCATTTCTGTTTCAACAAAGCCCGGTGCTATTGCGTTAACAGTTATACCCCTGGTAGCCACTTCTCTCGCAATTGATTTAGTAAAACCTATGATGCCTGCTTTTGCAGCTGAATAGTTAGATTGCCCTAAATTTCCAATTTCACCAACAACTGAAGATATATTTATTATTCTTCCGTATTTATTTTTAATCATTCCCCTCATTACAGCTTTAGTCATATTGAAAGTCCCGGTCAAATTGATATCTATGACATCATTCCATTCCTCTTGCTTCATTCTTACTAATAAGTTGTCTGAAGTTATACCCGCATTATTTACTAATATATCTAGGTTCCCAAATGCATTATTTGATTTTTCAATAATATTTTTAATATCATCTTCGTTTGAAATATCTGCTTGAACTATTTGAATTTGATCTTTATATTCATTAAGTTCATCAGATAATGATTCAGCATCTTTCAGATTACTTTTGAATACAATTGTTACATTTGCGCCTAATTGCAGAAAAGATGCTGAAATTGCACGCCCAATTCCTCTTGACCCGCCTGTAACAATAGCACTCTTATTTTTTAAATATTGTTGTCCCTTTATTTGCTTAATCATTCCATATCTCCTGATGCTTTATATCATCTAATGTCTCTATATTCACTATATCAACATCTTTTAAGGTTCGACGACATAAGTTACTTAAAACTTTCCCTGGACCAAATTCAATAATTTGCTCAATATTAGTATTATTTATGGTTTTCATTGTTTTTAGCCATTCAACAGGCGAGACGACTTGATTGATTAATTCTGGGATTATTTCATCTTTATTTAATATGCCACCTGAAATATTTGATATTAATTTAATATTGCTTTCAACGATTATTTTCTTATTGAACGTTTCTTCAATCCTTATTAACGCATCTTGCATTAATGGTGTATGAAATGCACCTGCAACTTTTAATGACAGATACCTGCCTCCTAATTCTTCTAAAATTGGTCTTATTGATACAAGATCTTCATTTAACCCACCAATGGATACATTTCCTTCAGCATTTTCATTTGCTATCCATATATTTTGCCCTTGAATAGACTGTTCAATTGCGCTTCTATTTATTTTTACTATTGCTGCTAAAGACGCATCATTTTTTTCACATGCTTCCTGCATTGATAGGCTTCTAATATTAATCATATCAATGATGTCTTCTAATTCTATATATCCTGAAATGTAAAGCGCTGTTAATTCTCCTAAAGAATGTCCAGCAGTATAGGCTGGAGCAAATTTTAGTTTTTTGTTATTTTTACAAACAATTAATGAAGCTACAGAGTGAAGAAATATAGCTAATTGAGCGTTGCTTGTTTTTTGTAATTCTTGATCATTAGCATTAGATAATATTTTAATAAAATCCTTGTTAGTAATTTTTTGTGCAATTTTAAAAAGTTCTACAACTTCATTATCATCTTTAATTAGATCTAAAGCCATTTGAGGAAATTGCGAACCCTGACCCGGAAAAACCCAACACATTTTATCTGATATTGGTAGTGATTGAATGTATTTGCTAATCATATGTATGTATGTGAATTAATTAATCTTTAGAATCGCCTTGAGGAACATCATCTATAGTTGAGTCTGCTTGTGCTGTAGATTCATCATTAGTTGGCAACGTAAAAGGCTTGCCTTCATCATCCCTATTAAGGGAATCAAGTTTTTTAATCTTGTAATCAAAAGAATTCATTAATGATTTAACACTAAATTTATGATGACTACGTCGAGATCTTTTTTTAGAAGTCGGTGTACGCTTTTTTGGAAGAGCCATAATATTAATCCTTAATTATTTATATATACTAAACTACAATGACTAGCACGTACAACTGCTATTATTTAAGTTTACTCCACACATAATGCATAAACCTTTGCATTCCTGTTTACACAGTGATTTCATTGGCTTAATAGATATTATATGTTGCCTAATTATTTCACTAAGATCTACTTGTTCTGGATTTGTTTTAATAAGTAGCTCCCCATCTTCATTTTTGGTTATTTCTTTATGCTTCATATGATTAAAAATAATTGATGCATAAAAATCACTCGTTTCAAAATACTCATATAAGTCTAAGCATCTATCACAAAATAAATTTATAGTAAAATCAAGAACCACTTTTACCATTGCGTTACTACTTACTTTGTTGAATATAAATTTGCCATTATTAATTAATACAACTTCATCGTTGTTGAGATCCAATGTAAGGCTTTCTATATATTCCTCTTTAGTAGAACCATCTTCGAGGTTTACTAAGCCTGATAAGTTAAAATTCATATGTATTTACAATCCTTGATAGAAATAAAATGGCATAATAATAAAATATTTATAGAGAAAATCAGATATGAGCAATAAGCGGAACTTATTTTTTATAATCATTTTATTTATATTAGTTGGTAGTTTATATAACATTTTACAAACAAATAACAAGCTGGATAAAAAAGTAGTAATATATGCTGCATCATCTTTAAAGCCAATCTTGGACAATTTTTTTGTTGATAATAGTGACAATGTAATCATTCAATATAATGGTAGTCAGTTCTTAAAGTATCAACTTGAAAATGGAGCTCAAGCAGATTTCATATTTTGTGCTGATCCTGACAAATGTTTATCAAATTTTGATAGGCATAAATTTTGCTCAAATAATTTAGTGTTAGCTATTAATGCAAACTTGAATTTGCCTACTTTAGATGATGTTATTAATTCAGATATTACATTAGCTGGCGCATCACAGAATGTGCCATTGGGAATCATAACAGATAAATATTTAAATTCAATTTCAGCAANNAATTCANAGATNTTNNGTAATAAATTTGTAACCTTNGATTTATCCGCAAGTGCTGTGATTGCNCGATTAGAAACGAATCAAGTTGANGGNGCATTTATTTACANNAGCTACTTTAATAATAANGATGATTTTAGAAAAAATTTTAATTCGNTTGNTTTAAGTCCTGAACAAAATNTAGTTTATTTTTATCAGCAACTGCGAAATAGNAGTNATAATAATAAAATAATGCTAGATCTTAAATNNATAGATAAAACNCTTTGNAATCAGTTNGGATANANNGAATAAAATGACAGATAAAATTATAGCNTTTTGGTTGTANNCTTCATTAATTTTAGGTGGATTAATAATCTTNCCNNTTATNACNTTAATTATTTATAGTGGNGNCAATGCNCANTTTGATANTATTAATAATCAAATCATNATTGAGTCACTNAGATTAACTNTAACAACATCGATTATTTCATTATTTATTACTTTANTNCTGGGNACNCCNCTTGCTTTCTTACTATCNAGTAGNAAGAATAAATTTTTGAAGTCNCTTACAAGCTTAATTCAATTTCCGATATTCATTCCTCCNACAGTTGCNGGTATATCTTTAATCTTATTTTTCAATAACTCAAATTTTATTAGTGATTTCTTTGTAACNNTTGGCATTAATNTACCNTTTTCTGTTTTTGCTGTAATAATTGCACAAGTTTTTGTATCAAGTCCTTTTTATATTCGTACCTTACAAGTGGGTATAGCTAATTTTCAGCAATCTTATACAGAATCAGCTTTAATGTTAGGCGCATCATCGTTTAAAAATGTAGTTTTTGTTCTCATCCCAAATTTAAGAAATTCAATAATTGTAGGTGCTTTACTGTCTTGGTCACGCTCTGTTGGGGAGTTAGGGGCCACGCTAATCTTCGCGGGTAATATTATTGGAGTAACGCAAACAATGCCACTTGCAATATTAAGTTCTTTTGAAGATGCCAATGGATTCAACATAGCCGTAACTATTGCTTTGATCAGCATATTGATTTCGGGCATCATTGTTGTCTGCATTTCATATATAAATGAAACATTNTCNTAGAATCAAAAATAACTCTTAACTGCACTTTTCCTCTTTAAATCAAGTGCTAAACTAATTATAGCTTACGTGGATGACCGGACGACTGCTAATTCGTTAGAGGAAAGTCGGAACTCCTTCGGACAGAGTGCCGGCTAACAGCCGGGCGGTGAAAACCGATGGAAAGTGCAACAGAGAATAGTCTTCCTATTTATAGGTAAAGGTGAAAAGGTGCGGTAAGAGCGCACCGTGCTTTTGGTAACAAAAGTAGCTGGCAAACCCCGCTCGGAGCAAGACCAAATAGAAGGGTNTTTAAATGTCCGATTTAGCCCTTGGGTAGGTTGCTTGAGATTTAAGGTAACTTAAATCCTAGATGGATAGTCGTACATCGTTTTTTAAACGAGGACAGAATTCCGCTTATAGGTCATCCACATAGCTTTAATCAAATTTTTTTAGTTGGAAACATGAGCAAGGTAAATTGGATAAAAAANATAGAGCACTTATTCACAGAAGATCAGCTCAAAAAATTTCCTGAAAACATTACTGGCATAGCTTTTGATTCACGATTAGTAAAGCCTGGNAACATATTTGTTTGCTATCAAGGCAGAANTATTAACAGCAATGAATTTATAGATGATGCAATAAAAAAAGGTGCAATCTTAATAATTTCAGACGACCAACTGCAACTTCAAATACATAGAGACGTANCAGTTTTTTATATTGAAAACACAAGAAATGCTTTATCCTTTCTTTCTGATGCTTTTTATAATTCACCATCAAAAGATTTATATACCATTGGAATTACCGGAACTGACGGAAAGTCTACAACTGCTTTCTTGATATATTCAATCCTAAAAAAACTTGACTTCAATGTATCTTTAATTAGCACTCTAGGTGTTTATATTAATGGTCAAGAAGTAAGCATGGATGAGGATAAAACACGACTTACTACTCCGGATCCACCTGATTTATTTTATTTAATTCAAACTGCTCAAAAAGCTGGTTCAACTCATATTATCCTCGAAATGACGTCACATGCCCTTAATCTTGATAAAGTCAATCCTGTTAAGCTTGATTGTGCAATATTTACATCATTTTCTCCTGATCATCAAGAATTTCATGATACTGAAGAGGATTATTTTACTTCTAAAAGCAAAATCATTAACTTACTGAAGCCTAATGGCCATCTCATTTTAAACGCAGACAATCTTAAATTATCTGCGTTGTCTAAGCAAGCTGACTCCTCAATCAGTGTAGGCTTTAACCCCAATGCAGATGTTAGTATAAAGAAAATGAAGGAAAGTCTATTTAATATTGATTATTTATTAAAAACCGATGAAGGTGATTTTAGTGGTTCAACTCAATTAATGGGTGATTTTAATTTAATGAACATTGCGATGGCTTATGTTTCATCACTTAAGTCTGGTGCTGCGCAATCTAAGATAATAGATGCAATAAAAGATTGTGATAATGTGCCAGGTAGATTTGAAAGAATTAATGGCGCACCTTTCCATGTAATTGTAGATTATGCGCATACACCTGATGCTTTTGAAAAGATTTTAAATACTTTATCTAGCTATATTACAAAAAGGCTAATTGTTGTTTTTGGCTGTGCTGGCGAAAGGTCAAAAGAAAGAAGAATTGGCTTAGGAAAGCTAACTGCTGAAAAGGCTGATATGAGCATTATTACAGAAGAAGACTCACGTTCTGAATCAATACATGATATTGTACAAGATATTGAAAATGAAATGAAAAAAGCTGGTTCTACTGCAGGCAATGATTATAAAATTATTTTAGACAGAAGAGAAGCAATTAAATTTTCTTTGCAATATGCAGAAAAAGATGATTTTGTTTTAATATTAGGAAAAGGTCATGAGAAATCTATAGAATTAAATGGTGAGTTTATCCCATGGGATGATCGAAAAATCACTAATGAACTTATAAATATAATTTATAATTAGACAGGAGTTTTATATGACAAATCAAGATATGCAAAAAGCAGCTCAAGATGATTTAAAGCACTTAATCCACCCTCAATATTTTGCTCCAGATCACCAAGATCCTATTATTTTTGAAAGAGGTGAAGGCTCTTGGCTCTATGACTATAATGGGAATAAATATCTAGATGGCCTCTCTTCTTTGTGGAATGTTGCCGTTGGACATGGACGAAAAGAATTGGCTGAAGCAGCCAAAGAACAGATCAGTAAAGTTGCATTCACCAATAATTACACGGGTTTTTCCAATCTGCCAGCAATTCAGTTAGCAAAAAAAATTATTGATCTTACGTATGACAATATGCANGGTGTTTTCTTTACGAATTCTGGCTCTGAGTCAAATGAAGGAGCATTTAANACTGCAAGATTTTATTGGAATTTGCAAGGGAAGANNGGTAAAAACAAATTGATTGCAAGGCATCGAGCTTACCACGGTGGAACACTTGCAACATCTGCTATGACAGGACTGCCTCCATTTTGGAAATATTTTGGTCCATTACCTCCAGAAATTATACATGCAGAAGGTGAGTCAAAAGATGATGAGCTACTGAATTCTGACGGGGAAACAGCTAATTGGATAGAAGAAACAATACTAAGAGAAGGNCCAGAGACNGTTGCNGCTGTTATTGCAGAACCAGTTAAAGGAGCTGGNGGGGTCTGGACTCCTTCTGAAGAGTATTTTAAACGTTTGCGTGAGATTTGTGACAAGTATGAAGTATTGTTAATTGCTGATGAAGTAATTACTGGGTTTGGAAGAACAGGTCATTGGTTTGCATTAGAAAGATGGGGCGTGCAACCTGATATAGTCTCTTTTGCTAAAGCTGTGACTTCTGGCTATATTCCAATGGGAGGATTCATTGTATCCAAAGAAATCATGGATGCATTACAAAATGTTCCGCCTGATGCTAAATTCATGCATGCGTATACAAACAGCGCTCATCCTACAGCATCAGCAGTAGGATTACGCAATCTACAAATTATAGAAGACGAGCAATTAGTGAACAATGCCCAAGCGATGGGTCAGTACTTGACAGATGGGTTGCATAACATTTTTGATGGTAAGCAAAATATCACAAACATTAGAACGCTTGGATTTATTGCTGGATTTTCATTAGTACAAGATGCTGACACAAATACTGCATTTGATCCCAGCTTAGGTATTGGTGCCAAATTCGCAAAACATCTTCGTGAGGAGTGCGGCGTGATTACAAGATTTGTNGGTGATCAAATTGTCTTAGCACCGCCATTAATTACGAATAAAGAAGAAATTGATTTTTTAATTGATGGCCTCGATCAATCTTTGCAGTCCATTAAATAATCAGTATGGCTAATTTTGATATCAATATATTCAATCAGCTACTCACAACAGAATATTTTGGTAGAAACATTCTGTACAAGCAATCAACTGACTCAACTATGGATGATGCAAGAGAAGCTTTAAGCAAGTTATCAATCAAAGAGCTGCACGGTTCTGTTTTTGTTTCAGATAAACAAATCAAAGGACGAGGCAGAGGTCAAAAACATTGGACATCAAATCAAAATGCAGGCATCTATACTACATTTCTTATGCAACATAATAATCAACCCGGCAATATGCTTTATATGGTAAGCAGTCTTGCTATACACGATATGATTGATCATGTGCTTAATATCAAAACTGAAATAAAATGGCCAAACGATATCATGCATGATGGAAAAAAAATTGTTGGCATNTTAATCGAAAACATACTCGACTCAACAAATAGCGCTTCATTGGTAGGCATGGGCATTAATTTACGAAATTCTGATAAATTACCATCTGAATTTAGAGATAGAAGTACCGATTTAGAAGCAATTTATAAAAATGAATTGCCTAGAAATGAAAAATTTCTATCTTCTCTTTCTATTAATTTTGAGAAGCGATACTATCAATCAATAAGTAATTCTCATACATTATATAATGATTGGAAAATTCGAGTTTCCACCATTGGCAAAAATATAATTGCACACACTAANACAGGTGCTNTGCAGGGGAATGTTAAAGATATCTCAGATGAAGGTGCAATTATTTTAATCGATAAACAGGGTNCAGAGATTGAAATATTAGATGCATCAATTGAGGAAATAGATTAGGAGCTCAAGGTATGACTGACNCTTTANAGNCATATCAAGATATTGAAAACGATTTTCGNGCATTTTTAATAAATAAGAATTTTACAGAAATACGCACAGCAACAATTCAGCCACTTAATTTGTATACTTCAGCNGGAACACTGACTCCTAACATGTTGCACGGCACATATTCGTTTTTAGATTGGGATGGTTGGTCTGGGGAGCGNNTTGTCTTNCGNCCTGATGTAACTGTGCCTGCTGCTAAATGGTACCTAGATAATATGNCAGAACAAGAAGGGCGTTTATTTTATATTGAACCNGTCTATAGGTTTGATACTGANAGTAATAAGCGTGAAATTTGGCAATGTGGAGCAGAACTAATTGGCATAGATCCTAAACAAGCAAATGATGAAATAATAGATCTGGTATCAGGCATTTTAANNCACTTAAACATAAACGCCTCAATTAAAATTACTATTAGTAATAAAGATGATCAAAAATCTNTAGCACAATATGAAGAATTGCCAGACAACAGCATTGCAAAGAAATTAATAAATTCCTTTACTCAAATTTACGATCAAAAAAATTTTTCTTATGAAATCATTGATCCTGGAGAACATAAAAAATTTGAGTATTATACTAACTATGCTTTTGCTGTGACAGCTAATGGTACCCAAATATTATCAGGTGGAAGATATGACAATCTTTGTAAAGAACTGGGTGGCAAGGATGCATATGCATCAGGCTTTGCTATCAACATAAATGAAATAGTGCAATTAACAAGTAACGGTCAGTAATGATAAAGTTAGCTTTACCACGCGGCTCAATACAAAAAGATGTATCACAGATATTCGATCAGCTGTCCATTCAGATACCAGAATACAATCCATCTAATAGAGTGTATAGATATCAATTTGACAACATAGATAATGCAATTGCACGGTCATTTGCTGAGAAAGATATTCCTATCCAAGTTGCATTAGGTAACTATGATTTGGGCATTGTCACATCATGGTGGGTTGATGAGTTATTAATTAAATATCCATACTTAGATATTGAGAATTTAATCCATTTAAGCGATGCGAATTCAATTCTATATTCNGCNACATCNANCAATGANGTTGCATTAAACGATTCCTTAGATGAACACATTGTTGTTACTGAGTTNCCNAATATAACAGCNGANTACTTATATGCAAACAGATCATTAAATTATAGAGTTTTTGAAGTTTGGGGTAACCCTGAAACATGGCTACATGGTGATGCGTCAGTTGCTATTTTGCCAGAAGAAAAAATTAATAATAAAATTAATATCGTTGATGCAATATATAAAGGCAGCCTTGTTTTGATTGGGAATAAAAAAAATATGAAACAAACCCAAGAGTCTGAATTATTTCATTTGCTTAACCAATTCAAAGAGATAGATCAAGGTAACGCAGTAAATCAAAATAATAATAAAATAAACCAGCATATCAATAATAAAACAAAGAATATTCACTCGCGAGACAAGATAAGACTTGCAGTGCCAGACGGCCATGCCTTCAGGCACACAGCAAAAGTACTAAATTCAGCAGGGATTGAAATTACGGGTTATACCGACAGCGAGACAATACAACCAGATTTATCTAACAATGTTGATATGCTAGTAAATGTTATGCGCCCACAAGATATGCCTCAGGCGATTGCACTAGGTTTATATGACATAGCAATTACTGGAAGAGATTGGCTAAAGAATTTTGTGTATAACTTTCCAACTGCTCCAGTTTTTGAAATGCACGATCTAAAAGAAAGCAAATATAGAATTGGCGCAGTTATTGATAAAAATTTAAATGCAAAGAATATTGATGAAGCAATACATATTTGGGCAAAGCATGGCATAAAAAAGATTAGAATTGCATCCGAGTATTATGGTATAGCAGATTATTTTGCACGTAACACAATTAAATCAGAATATCAGATTATACCTATCTCTGGAGCATCTGAGGGATTTGTTCCAGAAGATGCAGAAATACTTGTAGAGGGCACTGAAACTGGCACAACTCTCGAAGCCAATAACCTTGAGATGAAAGATCTTATCTTAGAGTCTACAAATTGCATTATTGGTCATACAAATTTAATTAACAATGAGAATCCTTTGATAGTAGATTTCATCGATCGCTTCAAATAACATTATTTTATGCCAGGACTATGCTTACACATTAATATAGGTAATTCAGCTCTTGAAGATGGGTCTCATCCTGCTAGTTCAACCTATCCAGGCTCATTTTTTCTAGGGACAACAGCTCCTGATATTAGAACATATACAGGGCAAGATAGAAAAGATACGCATTTTTTTGACCTAGATATTCTTTCTGAACAGGATCCAATACAAGGATTATTAACTAAACATCCAGGCATGTTCGATGATCTGAGTGCAGTGACTCCTCAAAGCGCTTTTTTAGCTGGATATATTACTCACTTGCTTGCTGATAAAAGATACATTGAACAAATATATAGGAAATTTTTTTTAACAAATATTGATTCACAATTTGATCCCTCAGATGAAACTCAGATGAGGTATAACTTATTTGATAGAACTTTACAGTTTGAACTAGATAGAATCCAAAAATCGGAGCAATCAATTTTGATTAACGCATTGTATAAAATTAATGAACAAGAACATATTTACGATGTTCCATTTATTGATAATTTAAACCTAAATGACTGGTCAAAAATCATGATGTCAATTGTTGCTCAGCCCCCTGTTTATGACCGATATCCGCAGTTAATGCATTCTCATTTATCTAAACTTGGATACTCATCAGACAAAATATTAAATCATCTTAATGATTATAAAAAAAATATTAACGATACTTTTAATATTGTAAGTCAAAAATACATGGAACAATTTGTTAATGAAACTGTTAAGATAAGCCTAGATACAATTATGGAGTTTACGTAATGTCAAATAAATCATACATTAAAACTTTTGCGTCTGTTGAATCTGCAAAGAAGAATCTTTTGCAAAGGCAAAGGATATCATTGGTTGACTATAAGTTGCCTAAAGAACAACAAAAAAAGAATAAAGACATATTCAAAAAAAATCTAACTCCCTTTCAGCTGGTAAGTAAAATTATAGGTGATGTTGTAAAAGATGGTGATAATGCAGTGAAAAAATATTGCAGCATTCTAGACGGGGCTGAATTAGAAAGCTTGCTTGTTTCAGAAACTGAGATTGAAGCTGCTTTTAAAGATGTTTCTAAATCAGAAATAGATGCTATTCAATACATGTCTGAAAGAATCAGAAACTACCATGAGATACAATTGCGGAATGCTGATAGAGAATTTTTTCAGAATGGATTTGGGATCAAGGTCGTACCAATAGAACGTGTTGGCGTTTATATGACTGGCTCTATAACAGCTTTACCTTCATCGATTATCCACACTGCTACTCCTGCTAAAGTAGCGGGAGTAGGCAGTATCTATGGTATTACGCCAACGGATCCATCTGGGAAAGTTAATCCATATAAGTTAATTGCTGCACGATTTGCAGGAATAGAAAAAATATATAAAGGTTCAGGAGCGCAAGCCATTGCAGCATTCGCATTTGGAACCGAATCCATACCTCAGGTAGACAAAATTGCTGGCCCGGGCAATATATTTGTAGCAATGGCCAAACAGCAAGTTAATGGATCAGTCGGCATTGACGCTTTATATGGCCCAACTGAAACTCTTGTTATTGCGGATGAATTTACTGATCCGCAAATATGCGCTGCAGATATATTGCATGCAGCTGAACATGATGCGCTTGCAATTCCAGTATTAATTACAACTAGTAAAGAAACTGCAAAGGCAGTCTCTAGCATTATTACAAAAAGAATAGATTCATTTGCACGACATGAAATTATTGCTCAATCGCTCCAAAATGGCGGAATTGTCATTGCTCAAGATATAAATGAGGCAGTTAGTTTGTCAAACTTGTTTGGTCCAGAGCATTTATGCATATCAACAAAAAATGCATCAGACATTATTCCAATGATTAAAAATGCCGGAGGGATTTTTGTAGGAGAGGGAACACCTGAGGTCATAGGCGATTATACAGGTGGTATTAGCCATGTCATGCCTACGGGTGGAGCTGCAAGGTTTTCTAGCCCATTAAGTATTTATGATTTCCAAAAAATTATATCTATTGCAAATATCAAGGAGCTTGATCTTGCTAAGCTTGGACCCTATGCATCTCAAATTGCTAAAATGGAAGGCCTAGATGCACATGCTAATTCTATTGATGTTCGTTTAGAGAGAATGCAATGACTGAATTTGATTATAAAGATTTCCTTCAATCTCACCTAATAGATGTCGATGGTTATCAGGCATTAAGTTATCCAAAAGATTTAGCAGATTTTATTAAACTTGATGGCAATGAGAATCCATACGGACCCTCTGATAATGTCATTAAGGCTCTTGCTCAAGTAGATGATTTACAATTATATCCAAATTCCACAGATCGTCTTAAACAAAAAATAGCTCAGTCATTAGATGTTTTAGCGGAGAATATTGTTTGTGGTGCTGGTGCAGATGCTGTTATCAACCTTATTTTTTCTTCGTTAAAAAAAGATATGGTAATAACTACTATTACACCTACATTTGGGATGTATAAATTTGATGCTTTCATGAATAATTTAGCTTTTATTGAAATTGACTTTGGAGAAATATCAGAAGATTCAGATACAGTATATCAATTTGACTTACCTTCAACTCCTCAGGCTCAGGACGTCTTTATTTTTGCAAATCCCAATAATCCTACTGGACAAGTTGTAAATCGTGAATCTATTTTGAGACTACTTGAACAAGGATGCTTGGTAATTATTGATGAAGCATATATCAAGTTTTCAAATTCTGAATCATTTATAAATTTAACAAAAGAATATGACAACTTAATTGTTATACAAACCTTTAGTAAATGGGCAGGGCTCGCAGGACTAAGAATTGGCTATGCTGTGATGCATGAAAAACTTGCCTCTTCTTTAAATGCGATTCAACAGCCGTATACTATAACAAATTATGCTATGGAAGCAGCAGTCATATCACTGGATAATGCATCATTGCTAGAATCAAATATAAAAAAAATCATAGATACTCGAGAAAAGTTTATTCAACAGTTAGTTGACATAACTAGTATTACAGCTTTGCCATCGGAAGGTAATTTTGTCTTGTTAAGACTACATAAAGGAACTAACGTGGAATTTCATAATTATATGTATGATAAAAAGATTTTAATTCGATCATATTCTGATGATATATTGTCAAAATATGTTAGGATATCAATTGGAACACCAGATGACATGAATCAGGTTGCTTCAGCTATAGGTGAATGGGATAAACAATGACAAAACGAGAATCTTCTGTTGAAAGAAAAACTAACGAAACAGATATCAAAGTTAAGTTAAATATTGATGGTACAGGTAACTCAAAAATAGATACAGGCATTGGTTTTTGCGATCATATGCTTTCAGCATTTGCAAAACATGGAAGATTTGACCTTGAAGTCAAATGTATTGGAGATCTTGAAGTTGATGCACATCATTCAGTGGAAGATATTGGTATTGCTGTAGGGCAAGCCCTTAATGAATGTCTGGGAAACAGATCAGGTATTACCAGGATGGGTGATGCGACAGTCCCATTAGATGAGGCCGTTGTACAAACTGTAGTTGATTTGTCTGGTCGTCCATTTGCTTCCATTGATCTTACATTTATCAGTCCGCTAATTGGTGAATTACCAAGTGAGCTAATTTCTCATATGCTTGAATCAATTGCAATGAATGCATTGATTACTTTACATGTTATTCAAAAATCTGGTAAAAATGATCATCATATCGCTGAATCTGCCTTCAAGTCATTTGCTCGCGCACTAGATGCTGCATCTGCATATGATGAACGCATTGATGGCAATGTTCCTAGTACGAAAGGGACTTTGAACTCTTGATATCACAAGATAAAATTTCTGATATTTCCAAACTTCTCATAAACATGATGCACGATGTAGATCGCGAATCAAGTGCATTCTTCAAAAAATATCATTCTTTAGATATTGATACTAAACAAGATGATTCGCTTGTAACAAATGCTGACAAGGATATTGAAGCATTAATTATTGATAAGTTACTTGAGTATGACAANGCATANAACATTATTGNTGAAGAACAAGGCTATATAAATAACGATTCTGAATTTTCATGGATTATTGATCCTATNGATGCGACAAATAATTTCATACGCGGCATNCCAATATGGGCNACTCTCATTTCATGTATTTATAATGATGAGTGTATTGCATCAATTGTTTCTGCNCCTGCAATGCAAATGCAATGGTATGCAGCNAAAGATNCTGGCGCNTTTCACATNNCNGGCAATAAGGTAAATCGNTTAGAAGTTTCTAAAAAAACTTCCTTANATCAATCACANGTNNTGTATGGCTCCTTAGACCTGGCAACAGATGCATGGGGAAAAGATAATTTTTTAAATATGTTAAGCAATGCNAGTCGCTCNAGAGGNTTTGGTGATTTTTATGGNCACTGTTTNATTGCNGAAGGTTCTGCNGAAATTATGCTAGATGCTGATTTGAAAATATGGGATGTTGCTCCTTTTCTGCTTCTTATACCTGAAGCAGGGGGAGTAATCGAATATACAGGTGAATTATCTTCAGATAGCGTAGGAGAAGCAATTTCAGCAAATAGCTCAGACATTAAAGATCAAGTAATGAATCTTTTAGCTAACGATTAATCACTTGAAATTATAATTTCAAAGTCTTCAATCACTGGATTTGCAAGTAATTGCTCACACATTTGATTTAAGTTATTATTCGCTTCATCTTCAGATTCTGCTTCTAGATTTATATCAATAACTTTGCCAACACGAGCACTACTCACTGTATCAAAACCTAATTGTTTGAGTCCGCCAACGACTGCAAGTCCCTGTGGATCATTTACCCCTTTTTTTAACTTTATATAAATAGATGCTTTGAATTGCGCCATAGGTTAATCTTTGCTCATCAAATTAAATATATCAACATATTTTTTTGATGTTAATTGAATAATTTCATCAGGTACTGTTGGCGGCGGAGCCTCTTTATTCCAATCAGTTCCTTCTAACCAATTACGCAATATTTGCTTATCGAATGATTCTTGCTCTTGCCCTTCTTGATATTTATCTGCTGGCCAAAATCTTGAGGAATCTGGAGTCAGCACCTCATCAATTAATACTGGCTCACCATCTATTAATCCAAACTCGAACTTTGTATCTGCAATAATAATTCCTTTTTGCAGAGCTAATTGTGCTGCATAATCATAAAGTGCAATTGAGCGTAATTTCAGTGTATTAGCATGTTGTTCACCAATAATATCAATTGTTTGCTCATAGGATATTGCTTCATCATGCTCGCCGATATCAGCTTTTGTTGATGGTGTATAGAGAGCTGTAGGTAGTTTTGATGAATTTTGTAGCCCTGACTCAAGTTCTATCCCTGAGACAGAACCTTTTGCTTGGTATTCTTTCCAGCCAGAACCAGTTATATAACCCCTTACAATACATTCTACTTTTAACGGCTCTGCGCGTTTCATTATAGTGCTTCTTTGAAATAAGTCTTCGTTCGCATCAATTTTGTATTGCTTTGCTAAATCTGCATTCAAGACTCCTACGCAGGCATTNGGAATAATAGAACCAGTTTTCTCAAACCAATAAGCAGANANATTGTTAAGCACTTTNCCTTTNTCAGGAATAATCTGNTCCATTATNACNTCAAATGCTGAAATNCGATCAGANGTTACAATCAGTAAAAGTTCGTCATTTAGCTCATATATTTCACGNACTTTTCCTGAATTTAAAAGTTTTAAATCNCNTACCATGAGTTTNCTCCTAGCTTTTATTTTANTCTNTTGAATGTTTCTTCGACATGAATTAAATATTGTTGTATGTCNAAGATGTTGTCNAGTTCCTNNTTAGTTACTAGCTTAGTGATATTAGAGTCAGAATCAAGTAAGTCTCTGAAATTCTTTTCTTGATCTATTACTTGCGCTGAATAACCCTGAACAATATTATATGCTTCTTCTCTGCTTAGTCCTTTTTCTACTAAAATAAGCATGACTTTTGAGGAAAAAATAAGACCTTTCGTATGATTGATATTTTTTTGCATCTGTTCAGGAAATACTATTAAGTCTTTCATAACGTTTGTAAATATTTCTAGCATATATGCAAGCAAGCCAGTGCTATCTGGCAAAATAATTCTTTCAGCACCTGAATGGGAAATATCTCGTTCGTGCCANAGAGCAACATTTTCTAGTCCAGTATTNGCATATCCACGNAANACTCGNGCCANCCCTGTAACGCGTTCACACAGTTCAGGATTACGTTTATGTGGCATAGANGATGATCCAGTTTGACCTTTTGCNAATGGCTCTTGTATTTCACGAACCTCTGTTCGTTGGAGATGCCTTAANTCAGTTGCAAATGTCTCAAGCGAGCTNCCAATATTTGCGATCACTTCTAAAACAAAGGCNTGNCTGTCACGTTGAATGACTTGCGTGGTTATTTTAGCTACATCTAGGCCTAGTAATTCACACGCCTTCTGTTCTACAGATGGAGGCACAGTAGCATGGGTCCCAACTGGGCCAGAAAATTGACCNACACTAATTTGCTTTTTAGCNAATTGCATNCTCTCAAGNTGACGATTCAANGCTTCAACCCANACTAATAGCTTTAAGCCAAATGTAGTAGGCTCAGCGTGAATGCCATGTGTTCTACCAATGCATGGTGTCATTTTATGAGTGACAGCTAATTTGTAAATTATATCTTTTAAGTTTTTAACTTGTGTTTCTAGAAAATTAATTGCTTCGATAATTTGTAAATTTGTTGATGTATCCCACACATCTTGTGATGTAAGACCATAATGTATCCATCGTTGCTCATCCCCAAGTGATTCATTAACATTTCTAATAAATGCTGTAACATCATGGTGAGTGATATTGATATATTCAATGACTTTTTCAGCATCTACTGTGGCATTTTTTTTAATTTTATCGATATCTTCTTTTGGGACAATGCCTTCATGATGCCATGCTTCTGATGCAGCCACTTCTACTTTTAGCCATGTTTCAAACTTATTTTTATCTGACCAAATATCTGAAATTTCTTTTACATCATAACGAGGAATCATTATTTATTCTTATATCCTTGATTCTTACTGGATTAAATTCAATATTTTTGTTGCAAAAACAGCTGCATTCTTTGCTCCCCATGAACCAACTGCCATTGTTGCAACAGGAACACCTCCTGGCATCATTGCAATTGCATGCAATGAATCAATTCCACCTAAAGCTGATGATGTTAGAGGTACACCGATAACAGGAATATCAGTATATGCAGCACAAACACCAGGTAATGCTGCTGCTCCGCCTGCGCCTGCTATGATAATCTTGTATCCTGCTGGCTCGAGTGTTTTTAAAAATGTGCTTAATTTTTCAGGATCTCTATGAGCAGAAATAAAATCAACTGTATATTCAACACCTGCTTCATCAAGTGTTTTCATGCAATTTTTCATTTCTTCTTCATCAGATGTAGAGCCCATAATAATCGCTACTTGTGGAGAATTATTTGAATTCATGAATTAGCCCTTTCTTTATAGAACTAACAATGTTTTTTAAGAAGTATTTATTATGTAATATCTTACAAATTAGATCAATCCTATATCAGTTCTATAATGCATATTATCGAATTTAATTTTAGCAACATTTTTATATGTTTTCTCTCTTGCCGCATTGAGAGTTTCACCAGAACCGACAACTGCCATGACTCTTCCTCCAGCTGTGACTAATTTGCTGTTTTCATTTTTTACTCCAGCGAAAAAAATGTTAATATCATCGTCAACATCATCAAGTCCTGTAATTTCTTTTCCTATATCGTATTTTCCTGGATATCCTCCTGAAGCTAGGATAACCCCAACTGTCGGACGCTCATCCCACTCAATAGTTATTTGGTCAAGTTTTTTTTCAGCAGCTGCTATGCATATTCCAAGCAAATCTGAACGAAGTTTAGTGATTAGTATTTGTGTTTCCGGATCACCAAAACGACAGTTATATTCTAAAATATTTATGTCATCGCCATCAATCATCAGACCAGGATAGAGTACACCACTATAATCAATATTAAGTTGAGATAGTGATTTAATTGTTTTTGCAGAAATATCTTTGTTGATTGTTTTTTGTAATTTGTCTGATAACCACTGTGGCGGTGAAAAACATCCCATGCCACCAGTATTTGGTCCTTTATTACCATCAAAAACTGGCTTGTGATCGCAAACAAATGGCATTGGCACAACATTGATTCCATCTGCAAAGGCATGCGCAGAGACTTCTTTGCCTGATACACGCTTTTCAATAATGAGTTTGTTTCCTGCTTCTCCAAAGACTTTATCAGACATGATTTGATTAATTGCCTCTTCTGCTTCATTAAAGTCATCTGGTAAAATAACCCCTTTACCAGCAGCTAAACCATCTGCTTTAATAACATAATTACTTATACTTGATTTGTGGTCACTTATGAAATCTAGAGCTTTGTCTATATTGTCAAATATCTCAAAATTAGATGTCGGCAAATCTGCTTTTTTCATAAATGTTTTAGAAAATGACTTAGATGCTTCTAATTGTGCTCCCTCAGCAAAGGGACCAAAAACCTTTATGTTATTTTCTTTTAGAACGTTTGCTAGTCCATCTGCTAAAGGTTGTTCAGGTCCAATAATAACTAGATTAATCTTATTTGATTTTACTGCATCAATGATTTCCGTATGATTGCTGATATCAATATTCGTAATATTTGTTGCTATTGATTCTGTTCCAGCATTACCAGGTAAACAGAATAAAGTGCTGAGCAAAGGCGATTGCGCAATTTTCCATGCAATTGCGTGTTCTCTACCACCGCTACCAATAACTAGCACATTCATTATGCAATTCTTTCTTTTTTCACAAATGATTAATTACACATATACTGCTAATTAATCATTTGTTCTCAAAAGACCAACACCTAAAAGTACGATAATTAACCAGCCACCGATCCACCCTAAAAATCCAATTGCATCAAAGCCATCACCTAAATGAGGAATTAGCGGGAATGATAAATGAATTAACCCTGCAATGAGCAGTCCATAATTTACAGTTTTAAATATTTTGCCTGTTCCTATTACTCCATTTGCATTGATAATTGCACTGCGCAATGTCAGCATTCCTGCTGCAAGTATCAAGCTAAACATACCACCGCTTTCTGATAAAGTTGCTACAAAAACATTAACAGCCTGATCAACATTTCCTTTATCATAAAATTCTAAAGCGGTTAATTCTGCAGCCCCACCTTCAATAATTCCAGCGCCTAGTACCAGAAAAAAGAATGCAGAAAATAATCCGACTGCAGGAGCCTCACTAGTTGAAGCGATAAAACTTGCAAAAACAAATAAAGCACCTACTACAACAACCATTGTGAGGTTGCCTGCGAGTACTAATATTTTACTTAGCAATAAATTTGCAGATGCATCGTTCAAAAATGCACCAGCTGTGTCAATTGTTGGATCAGTATCACCATAGAATGCTCCAAAAAAAACGTGAAATAGGATAGGGCCTAATGCAAGTGACCAGCCCAAAACCTTTTTTGTATTTGAATTCATAACCTATCCTCTCTACCCTCATCGCTATTATGAGTGAAATATACGAATTAATCAATATTCTTTAAATCCATTAATCCAGACACCATAGTACATAAAAAAGTTGAGAGGATTAATGAGCATTCAAAAAACTCTATTACATCACTCCCATTCAATAGTACCAGGTGGCTTTGAGGTTATATCATAGACAACGCGATTGACCTCTGGAACTTCATTAACGATACGCGAACTGATTTTTGCTAGTAGATCATTAGGCAAACGTGCCCAATCAGCAGTCATAGCATCATCTGCAGCAACACAGCGAATTGCAATACAATATCCATATGTTCTTTGATCGCCTTGTACGCCTACGGTTCTATTATTAGTTAAAATAGCAAAAGATTGCCATAAGTCATAATAGACATCAGCATTTTTTATTTCATCCATAACAACCCAATCAGATGCACGCAAGATGTTTAGTTTCTCTTCAGTTACTTCGCCCATAATTCGTATTGCAAGTCCAGGGCCTGGGAATGGTTGTCTGTGAACAATTTCATCAGGGAGACCTAATTCAGTTCCTACTGCTCGAACTTCATCTTTGAATAAATTTCTCAGTGGTTCAATCAGGCTAAATTGCATATCTTCTGGAAGGCCTCCAACATTATGATGAGTTTTTATTTTAGCTGATGTTGAACCTTTTGTTTCTGATTCAATAACATCTGGGTAAGTTGTTCCTTGAACTATAAAATCAATCTCACCAAGTTCTTTTGCTTTTTTTTCAAAGACTCTGATAAATGCTTCTCCAATTATCATTCGCTTGCTTTCTGGATCAGTGACTCCAGATAATTTGTCTAAAAATTCTTTAGTGGCGTTAATATCTAAAAGCTTAATGCCGATATTGTTATTAAATGTTTCTATTACTCTATTAGCTTCATCCTTACGAAGCAGACCATTGTTAACAAAAATGCATGTAAGCTGATCGCCAATAGCTTTGTGCACTAAAGTTGCTGCTACTGCTGAATCTACGCCTCCTGAGAGGGCACAAATAACTTGCTTGTCTCCGACTTCAGCTTTAATAGCTTCCACAGCTTCATCCACAAAAGAAGCAGCTGTCCAATTTTGAGTACAGCCAGCAATAGTAACTGTAAAATTATTAAGAATATCAGAGCCATGTTCGGTATGAATGACTTCTGGATGGAACTGAATGCCATAATAGTGATTTTGTTGATTTGACATTACGGCAATAGGTGCAGAATCGGACGAGGCATTTAATCTGAAATTATCTGGCAGTGATTTTACGCTGTCACCATGAGACATCCACACAGAGAAATTTGCAGGCAGGTTAGTAAATAACGGGCAATCCTCATCTATGGAGAGCATTGAGTGTCCATATTCACTGGAAGACGAAGACAATACTTCTCCTCCCAATGACTGTGCCAGCAGTTGCATGCCATAACAAATGCCCAAAACAGGCAATTTACTATTAATCACAAAATCAGGCAATGTTGGTGCACCTGCACTAGCAACTGAATCAGGACCGCCTGAGAGGATAAAACCTTTAATATTTAGATGACTAACTTGATCAAAGTCTGTATCCCATGGAACAAGCTCAGAATAAATATTGCTCTCACGAATTCTCCTAGTGATCAACATAGAATATTGAGAGCCGTAATCAATGACAATTATTGTTTCTGGAGAGTTTGGTACATCAAGATGAACAGGATCAACTTCTTTTGAGCTCGCAACCTCAAGATAAGCTGCAACTTCATTGTCACCTGAAGTTCGTATTCTGTCTATCTCGTTCTTTTTGTCAGAATTCATTAAAAAACCAATTTTTAATAATTCATAATATACATAGATGCTATAGACTACATATGCTTGTGGTCAACTATGATTGAAAAGGAATATTAAAATGCCATTAATAAACTTTGATCAGCTAGATGAAATAATTGAATTGATTAATGATGGCGGGATAGGTATTATTCCAACTGAAACTGTTTATGGAATTGTTTGTAAAGCAAATAACGATGATGCAATTGATCGTATATATGAAATCAAAGGACGGGCAAGCAATCAACCATTGCAGGTATTAATTGCAGAACCACATGATATTCATAAATACATGAATAACGAAATCCTTGCTGATAAACTGGTGAATTATTGGCCCGGCTCTTTAACTGCCGTTGTAGCAGCAGATGAGCTATCCTCTCATAAAATAAGTAATAAATTAATTTATGAAGGAGGTGTTGGCTTGCGTTGTCCAAATGATGAGTTGGCAAGAATGATAATTAAAAAAGTTGGCGGCGCTGTTGCGGCAACATCAGCAAATATATCTAAAGAGGACACTAGCAATGATCCTGCAATTATCAATAATGTCTTCGAAAATCAATTAATTATTCTTGACGATGGCGTAAGGAATAATGTGACAGGTTCAACTGTTATCAGCTACATCACGGATCCCCCATCTCTTATCAGGCAAGGCGTTCTATCTGATAATATAATTCAAGATTTAATGGAGCTATAGCTTGTCAATAATCATAAAATGTCAAAAATTTTTACTAATTATAACTTTTATTATTCGTTTTTTGTACGCATATATATTGAGAATGATTTATAAAAGGAAAATGGGACAACCAGATCCAGAGATTTCTACTAGGCACATTAAAGGCGATCTCAAAATACATCAAGATAGTTATGGTGTATCCCACGTTATCGCATCATCGGATGATGATGCGTATTTTGGCATGGGATTCACGCATGCTAAAGATAGACTCTTTCAAATGGAAATGTTGCGAAGAACAGTCAGCAGCAAGCTAGCAGCTACAATTGGTGAATCTGGAGTATATTCCGACACATTTTTCATACGCTTAGGCATACAAGATTTAGCAGGAGCTGATACGTCTGAAATAGACGACAGGTCCTTACAGTTGTTTCACTCATATGTTGATGGCATAAATACATATATTGAATCAGTAAAAATGCTTCCTCCAGAATTTTATGCACTTGGTATTCGACCAGAAGCATGGCAAGTAAAGGATATAATGCTTTTAGTTAGACTTTTATCATTTAGCTTTAGCCCTGGTTGGCATACTAAGTTATTTCGCTTAGATCTCGCTCAATCATTCACCGATAAAGCACATCTATTAGATCCAACATTTTCGCTGAATTCGTTAAATGACTTAAGATTATTCACTGAATCAATTAATAACTCAATAGATGATTTTATAAATGTATATCAATCTGATCGGATTAATGCTTTTCCAAAAATAGGAGGCTCTAATGCATGGGCAATTAATAGCAAGCTATCGAAATCAGGAATGCCCCTTTTAGCATCTGATCCACATCTTGAGCCAACTGCACCAGGTTTATTACATGCATCTCATGTCAAAGGTGAATTTATAAATGCAATAGGCGCAGGTATTCCGGGGATCCCAGGAATATTTATTGGTCACAACGAATATTATGCATGGGGTGTTACTGCCGGTCTAGCAAATACCTCAGAATGCATTATATCGAGTGTTATTTCTGAAAATAATATACAGTACCTTGATAAAGTTTTACCAATGAACCAGATCAAACCCATGAAGACAACTATCAAAGTAAAATTTATGCAGGATCGAGAAATAGAATATTGGAGCAATCAAACAGGCGCCATTGTTAATATAGATGATAATAGTCCCGGTCAGTCACAAGCTATAGTGGTGTATTGTTCCTCTTTATTAAAATGCAATCTTTGGAATGCATCAAATAAGGTATGGTCAGCTAACTCAATTGAAGATATACATTTGCTTTTAAATAATTGGAACGGGGCTTCATTGAATTTTGTATACGCTACAAAAGATAACTATGTTGGGCAAAAATTAGTTGGTAGCATTCTAAAAAGTGATGATTCACTTAACCACTTACTTCCGTTAAACAAACTACCTGATGAAGGATTAATTTTTTTTGCATCTGATCAGCTCCCATCAGAAGAAAATAATATGAATGGATTTGTTGTAACGGCTAATAATAATCCGATAGAGGCTCTAACATATGGTTCAGATTGGGCTGAAAATTGGCGATATCTGCGAATATCTGAATTACTAGAACAACAACTACATGATATTGAGTCATTTAAGTTGATTCAATTAGACCAACATTCAGATGCCTTGTTTATGTTATCAAAATTTATTTGCAACAATATGCCTGAGTCATCACGCGTTAAACTTGGAACTCCAATGTATAACAAAATAGCTAGCTGGGATGGGAAACTTACTATTGACTCAGAAACAGCAAGTTTTATGCAAGAAATATATTTCGAGTTAACAAAAAGTATTCTTGAATATTACATGCAAGATCGACATTCTGAGTTAATTGGTGAATTTATTTATCATAGTAATAGCTCNGCCAGTCTTTCNTATAGATTGCAAGGATGGTTNCTGTACATGTTGGATGCTATTNAAAGNAAGAAAGTANNAGANTTTGAANTANCTAGTNTTCTTGATAATGCCATAAACAAAGTNGCCAGTAATTACAATACTAAAAAATCTCATAATAAATCCTGGGGGCAAATGCACTTTTTACATATCGATCATTTATTAAGTAAAATTAAAATTATAGGTAANCTGTGGCCGTCTATGAAATATTCATTTGGCGGTGATTCTAATACTATTAATCAGGCTGGTTATATCGTTCAAGANCAATCAAAAATTCTTTGGGCTCCTGTCTATAGNCANATCATTGATCTTNNTGATTTTGACAGTAGTGTTTTTCAAATTGTTAATGGAAACTCTGGATTGCCTGANAGTATTTTTTTCAATGATACGATGAAAGAATATATTAATGGAGAATATAGGCCACTCCTATTTTCATTAGATAAAATATATCAAAATACTCACGCTAAAATAGAATTTAAGGTACTGTAATTAATATGAAATGAGTAATTAATGAGTGAAGATGTATTTCCATTTGATATTGAAAGACTAACCTATGAAATACAAGAATCATTAGACANCGCCCAATTNATTTACCAAGACGATACGCTTACACCAATACCTATCAATGAGTACTCTACACTCAACGAATCGTTGCTTAAGGCATCAGGTTTATATTGGGAAGATGGTAGCGGATTAGGTAAGTTAATTNGACCTAAACTTGTACACGAAGCAACAAAATCCTTTAAGGGTAATATTGATGCTTCTTACAAAGTTGGAGCATCAATTCAGATGATTCATAACTTTTCGTTAGTACATGATGATATTCAAGATAAAAGCACTACTAGAAGAGGCAGGAATACACTTTGGAAAGATGTGGGAACCGCTCAAGCAATTAACATAGGGGATGAGTTATTTGCATTGTCTTATGAACCATTATTAAGACTAATGCAATCGGGCATTGATTACATGAATATGTACGATTTAATTAAAGTTANACAAACTGCNATTATTAAATTAACGCATGGTCAATATTTAGACATTAAATATGAAAATGAGGACAATATTGATTTACAGTCATACATAAGAATGATTGAAGACAAGACAGGNGCATTNTTTTCAGCCGCAATGGAATCTTCAGGTATACTGAGTAATAAAAATGACTCTTTAGAATCACTTGCACAATATGGCTNAANGCTNGGTATGCTTTTTCAAGCTGTAGATGATTACATAAATATTTGGAGTCAAGAAAGCATTGATAAAGAAAAAATTAGCGAGGATATTTATAACAAGAAAAAAAGTCTACCCTTTATCCTAACAACCAACATCAACGAACAAANCNGCNATGACATTATTGAGTTATATAAAAAAGAGATAAATGAAAATGTCATAGAAGACATATTAGNTATTTTTCTTGAAAATAATATTAAAGAAGCATGTCAAACATTTATTCTTGAGACGAACACAAAAGCTAATAATGTACTTGTTTATGATGAATATTTGGAAGAAGATGAGGTATCTGAGATTTTAAATTTTAAAGACACTATTTTAGAAAGAATTAAATGACAAATTTTAGAAAAAAAACNATNAAAGATATNGATGTAAATAATAAAACTATTCTNCTTCGCGTTGATTATAACGTTCAAGATGACAACGGNAGTCTTTTGGATGATTTGAGATTAAGAGAATCTATNCCTACAATCCAATATCTNATAGATCANTCTGCAAANATCGTAATTTGTTCTCACAGAGGTAGACCTAGAGGTCAATATAACGACACTNTATCAAATATACCAGTTGCTAAACATTTATCAAAATTNCTCGATCGACCNGTGCAATTTGCNGAAAAAGCATTAAGCCANANCACAAAAAANATAATTTCTTCTATGAAATCTAAAGATATCCTTTTACTTGAAAACATAAGATTCTACGAAGGTGAAACAAATAATGANCTTGAATTNGCAAAAGATCTTGCTNGTCCTTTTGATCTTTTTATNAACGATGCATTTGGTGCATCACATAGAGAACATGCAACAATTGCCGCAATTACGTCTTATTTGCCNTCAGTTGCTGGTTTTCTTCTTGAAAAAGAGGTTGCTGTGTTAGAAAATGNGACTCAAAATCCTGAAAAACCACTCGGTATTATATTAGGNGGAGCAAAAATTTCAGATAAAATNAGAATTTTAGAAAACTTAATNCCTCATGCAACAATAGTTTGTGTTGGNGGTGCNATTGCTAATACATTTCTTTTAGCNCAAGGATATGATGTNGCTGANTCANTNGTAGATGAATCATTTGTTGANTCNGCAATNAAATGNATTGANNTNGCNAAATNAAANAANGTAAANNTANTNCTNCCCGATGAAGTNGTNGTAACAGTGGGTCAGGGCTCNGAAAACCTTATTCGTACTGTTAGNATTGANCANATNCCAGCNGGTTGGCGNGTCTTAGANGTNGGNCCNTCTACTATTAATAAATTTATGAATGGNTTGANTGATGCAAANACANTTATNTGGAANGGTCCNATGGGAATGTTTGAACAAGAACAATTTGCTAAAGGTTCAATAGAAATTGCAAACATGATTGGCAATCTTAATACTCCAACGTCAGTTATTGGCGGTGGCGAAACTGCTGCTATTGCTAATTTAGCAAAAATTAAAGATAAGGTTACTCATATCTCAACTGGTGGTGGCGCATCTCTTATGTTATTAAAAGGAGATCCTTTGCCTGGTATAGAATCACTTATGGATTAATGATATATTAGTTAAAGGAATCCATGGATTTAGATATTATCAAACAATTAACGCAACAAAGCGACTCAAAAATTCTTTTATGTGTATTAGATGGTCTTGGTGGCTTGCCTGGTATAAAAGGAAGAACAGAACTTGAAGATGCAGCAACCCCCAATTTAGATAAGTTAGCACATAATAGCGACTTGGGACTTTCTATTCCCGTAGAAAGAGGCATAACTCCTGGTTCAGGGCCAGGTCATTTAGCTTTGTTTGGATATGACCCTCTTCAATATCAAATAGGACGCGGAGCTCTTGAAGCTACTGGCATAGAATTTAAATTGCAAGATAATGATATCGCCGCGCGTGGTAATTTCTGTACTGTCGATCAAGATGGCAATATCTCAGATAGAAGAGCAGGCAGAATTCCAACTGATGCTTGCAAGAAACTAACAAAGAGCATAGAGGAAGCAATTCATATTGATGGATATGAAGTATTTGTAAAGCCAGTAAAAGAGCACAGATTTATACTAGTAATTAGAGGTGAAGCTTTATCTGATCAAATTACTGAAACTGATCCACAGGCTCTTGGCGTACCTCCCAAAATTGTAAGTCCTCTTATTTCAAATGCTGAAAATACATCTGCTATAGTTAATTCTGTAGTAGAGCAAGCGCTCAATGTAATAGCTGCTGAAAAACAGGCTAATTCATTAACGCTACGAGGATGGTCATCCAAACCAACAATGCCGCATTTTGCAGATACTTGGAATATAAAAGCTGCTGCTATAGCTGCTTATCCAATGTATAAGGGGCTAGCTAATATTGTAGGAATGGATGTCTTAGACGGCGGGACATCAATCGATGAAGAGATAAATACTCTAGAAAAATCGTGGAATGACTACGATTTCTTTTTTCTCCATTATAAAAATACCGATACCTACGGAGAAGATGGTAACTTTCCAGAAAAAAAAGCTGCTATAGAATATTATGATAGTTTAGTCCCTCGATTAACTTCGTTGAAACCTGACGTAATGATTGTTACTGGAGATCATTCTTCACCAGCAATNATGGCAGCNCATTCATGGCATCCAGTNCCACTTTTGNTNTCNAGTAAATANGTANGATATAANAAACATAGNGGNTTCTCNGAAAAGGAATGCAATAGTAGGAAACTTAGGCATGCTTTATGCTAAAAATTTAATGACTTTAGCATTTGCGCATGCAGGCAGGCTAACNAAATATGGAGCCTAAGACAAAACAATTTATTGTAATAGCTAATATGAAAATGAATGTTATTCAAGATAGCTANTTGCAACATTATAAGAATTTATCTTTAANCANTGATAATTANATAACTGTTTTANTNCCACCGAATCCTTTTGTTATTACTTTACATAATATTTTAGGNNAAGATAATGTTAAATATCTAGGNTCACAAAGCATATTCTCAGAAAAAGAGGGTTCATATACAGGCGCAACAAGTATTGAAATGATCAAAAACTATATCTCATATGTGTTAGTTGGTCATTCTGAACGCAGAATATTTTTTGCTGAGAATAATACTGATATTCAAAAACAACTCAGGCTTGTTTTAGATAATAATTTAACACCAATACTTGCCGTAGGTGAGTCCTCTGAGGATAAAGCCAATAATAAATTTGAGTCTGTTATTAGAGAACAACTTAGCATTTTAAGTGATGTTAGAAATTCTAATACGTTATATATTGCATATGAACCAGTTTGGGCAATAGGAACTGGTGTTGTTGCAGACAGTAAATATATTGAAGATGCTGCGNCCTTTATTTTAAATGAAGTAAAATCAATTAATCCGAATTTAGATGTATCACTGATATACGGTGGTTCAGTTACAGAAAATAATATTACTGATATTTGTAAGATATTAAACATAAATGGAGTATTAGTTGGCGGCGCATCAGCAGATATAACTAAGTTTTCAAATATACTACAGAAGATTAATGAAGCTAATTAATTAGATGCAAGATAAAGATTTTTTAATTGGCATAATAGGCCCAACAGCTACAGGTAAAACTGATGCAGCATTACTATTAGCTCAAAATTATAATGTTGAGATTTTATCCGCAGATGCTAGCCAAACACGTATAGGAATGGAAATNGGNACAGCTGCACCTACAATTGAACAGCANNGTTTTACNCGACATCATTTTATTAATTTTATTGATCCAGATAGTGATTGGAACATAAANAAATTTGTTGAACTTGCAGAAAATAAAATTAAACATCTNAATAAAAGAAATCGNATNCCTTTANTGGTAGGTGGNTCNGGNCTCTATATATGGTCACTTTTAGAAGGCAGATCTATTCCAGAAGTAAAGCCAGACTTAGAACTTCGAAGTGAACTGGAATCAATTGCTGAGACTAAAGGTCATGATTTTTTATTTAATATTTTAAAAAATGAAGATCCAATATCAGCTGAACGCATCGATCCGTTAAATATTAGACGAGTCATAAGAGCATTAGAAATTGTACGAACAACAGGAATGCCAGTGCAACCAATTGAATACAAAGATCAATATAATGCACATCTAATTGCATTTGAATGGCCTGAAGAAGTATTACTTGAACGAATTGAACAACGTGTTCATTTTATGTACGATAATGGCTTTATTGATGAAGTAAACAACCTTCTTTCTAAATATAGTCCTTCTTTAGAAGCATTTAAAAGCATTGGATATCAAGAGGTAATTGCATATATAAATAAAGATATCAGTTTAGATGAATCAATTGAAATGACGATTCAATCAACAAAAAGGTTCCTTAAAATGCAAAGCAGGTGGTTTAAGAAGAATGATCCAAGAATTAACTGGATTCCAGGTAATAATCCAGATATATTACTAGAACANGTGCATAATATTGTAAAAAAGGAATTGAAAAATGGATAGTGTTCGTTTTGCTAAAATGCATGGCATTGGAAATGAATTTATTATTATAAATGAACCTAACAGGTTTTCCGCTCAAGAATTAAGTGAATTATCAATCAAGCTCCATGATGAAAAATCAGATATTCGTTCAGACGGATTAATCAATATAACTGTTTCTGACAACAATAGTACTGATTTAGTAATGAATATGTTTAACCCAGATGGCTCAGAAGCAGAAATGTGTGGGAACGGCATACGATGTGTTACGTTATTTGCTATTGACAACAAGATGATTGAGAAAACTGAAAATATNAAGATACNGACTGGTGCAGGAATCTTAACNACATCACAAATAGCCGANACCAATAATATAGTTGTTAATATGGGAAATCCTTCTTTTGATTTAGANCACAATATAAANATTANCGAGCTAGATAACTATCAAATTGGNAAAACAATAGANATTACTGTCGANGANACNCAAATAAATGATGCACATGNTGTTTCAATGGGCAATCCTCATTTAATNTCATTCATTGATAANGTNGATGCATGGCCNCTTGAAAGAATAGGNCCATTGGTAGAAAATCACAGTTTGTTTCCCAATAGAATAAATTTTGAAATAGCAGAAATACAAAACATAAATAATATTAAAATTCGCGTTTGGGAAAGAGGTGCAGGAATTACAAAAGCCTGTGGCACAGGAGCATGTGCAGCTTTTTTCGCAGCTCTAAGCTTGCAAAAAACTGATACAAAAGATGTAAATGTGCATTTACCAGGAGGCACATTAAAGTTAAGTTATTATGATGAGAATATATATATGGAAGGACCTGCTGAATACATGTTAAAAGGTGATTTGCAGGATTATTAATTGGAGTAAATTATGCGTTTATCAAATAGAATAGAATCATTACCACCTTATCTTTTTGCTCAAATATCAAAAATAATAGCAAAGAAAAAAGAAGAAGGAGTAGATGTTATTTCACTAGGCATTGGTGATCCAGATCTTCCAACACCTCAACGCATTATAAATAAGCTTGTTGATGCGGCAAATATACCTGCTAACCATAGATACCCAGAAAGTGAAGGTTTGCCTGAATTTCGTCAAGCTGTCGCATCATATTATAAAGATCGGCATAATGTTGAATTAAATTTTGAAGATGAAGTTACATCATTAATTGGTTCAAAAGAAGCAATAATTAATTTTTCATTATGTGTTATTAATCCAGGTGATTATGCTTTAGTCACTGATCCTGGATATCCTGTATATGAAATTGGAACGATGCTAGCAGGAGGGGAATCCTATAAATTACCATTAACTGCTGAACAAGATTGGCTCCCAGATCTTGATTGTATCCCAGATGATATACTTGCTAAATCAAAAATCTTATGGGTTAACTATCCAAATAATCCTACAGGTGCAATTGCTAATGATGATTTTTATGAAAAAGTTATTGCATGGGGTATTAAGCATGACATTATCATTGCTCATGATCTAGCATATTCAGAAGTGACATTTGATGGATATACTGCACCATCTATTCTTGAATACTCAAATGCAAAAGATATTTGCATTGAACTAAATTCATTGTCCAAATCATACAATATGACTGGATGGCGTATTGCTATGGCTGTTGGTAACAAAGATTTAGTCCATGCTTTACGGACAATTAAATCAAATATCGATTCGGGTGCACCACAAGCAATACAAGAGATGGCAATTGAAGCATTGACAGGCCCGAGAGATGATATCGTTGAACATAATAAGATTTATCAGCTGAGACGTGATAAGGTTGTTGCCTCGTTAGAGCAGCTAGGCCTAACTGTCAATAATCCAAAAGCATCTTTGTATGTTTGGGCAAAGATTCCAAGCAATGAAGAATCAAGTGCCACATTTGTATCAAAAATTATTGATGAAACCGGTGTAGTTCTCACACCAGGAAATGGATACGGAGAATATGGAGAAGGTTATATTAGAGTTTCCTTGACCACTCCTGATGATCAATTAGATGAAGCTTTGCAAAGATTGAATGACTATATCAAATAAATTACATAAAACAAAAAATAAATATTACGAAAGATGTTTTATAGCTGGAACTTCTTCTTTGTCAAAAATTACATATGAACAAGAAGAACAATCTGTTGCTGAACTACGTTCATTAGTTGAATCTGCTGGAGCCAAAGTATTAGCTTATGCTATACAAAAAAGAAAAAACCCACATCCATCAACATATTTAGGCTCTGGGAAATTAAACGAAATACATAAAGAAATTCAAAAACTAGACATAAATCTCTTAGTAATTAATGACAGTCTGTCTGGAACGCAACAAATGGTTATAGAGAGCATGCTTAATATTAAAGTATTAGATCGCAATGCAATTATTTTAGATGTTTTTGCATCTAGAGCAAAAACAAAAGAAGCGCTTCTTCAAGTATCACTTGCACAAAATGAATATTTGCTTCCCAGATTGCGTGGTCAATGGACACACTTAGAAAGATTTAGTGGTGGAATAGGTAGCAGGGGGCCTGGTGAAACTCAACTTGAAACTGACAGACGACTTGTTTCTAAGCGCATATCTGTATTAAGGAAGAAAATAAAAAAGATTTATAAACATAGAGATCTGATGCGTAATAAAAGAACCAAAAATAGCATTCCTAATGTAGCAATTATTGGCTATACAAATGCAGGCAAGTCTTCAATGATGCAAGCACTATGCAAAAGAACTCCAACTATTGCTGATAGACCATTTGAAACATTAGACACAACAACTGGAAAAATATGGGTCAAGGACAGTTTGCACTATTCAATTACTGATACAGTAGGGTTCTTTAGTAATTTGCCTTTAGAACTTGTTGCTGCATTCAAAGCTACAATTGAAGAAATTGTCGGCACTGATATACTTCTGCATGTTATTGATTCGAGTAACAACAACATACAATATCAAATTGATTCAGTGCTCAATGCAATGGTAGATTTAGGGATTGCTGATAAACCCATTCTTAATATTTTAAATAAATCAGATATTGATAACCAAATAAACACTGACGATCTTGAAGCATTTATTAATTCAAAATTTAAAAATAGTCTAGGAATTATAAGGGCTTCAGCAATAAACAAAACTGGCATAGATGAAATTCAAAAGTTATTAAAATTTGAACTTTTTGGAATTACTGTTTAATTACTATTTGTTAATATTGAATAAATAGAATCATCTGATTCAACTATCCAATCGGGTGATTCTTTAAATCGATTTTTAACTAAGCTAACTAAATCAACTAGATAAGAATCTAATAAATCAATGTGGTCAGCATTAACATTTGTTTTATCAAGTGCTAATAAATTATCAAAGTAACCAGCAAACTTTTTTCCTAATGCAGTCAAATTAAATTCTGACTGTAGGTGAAGCATTGGTGGGAAATAACTCCATTCTATTAAGCATGATAAGCGCATGTATTGTGTGATGATTTCCTGAAGAATAAAATTCTTAGAATCGCTTTCTTCTTTAATCATATTTAGGAGTTGGTATATGGTAAAAAAATAATTTTTGACTACACGCTTATATTGACTTTCATTAATTTGCATTGCACTATGCTTTAAATTTTCATGTTGGTTAAAAGCATCGTAGATAATAGTTGAATTTATTATTGACCAAGATAATTCAAATGAAGAACGATTAGATAAATCTAAATATTTTAACAGCCCCTCATAATCAAATAATTTAAATGAGCTATTGTTATGATTTTCTGATGCTAGCGCACTCCCAAATTCAAGAAGTGTATCCCTGTAAGGTAAATCTTTATAGCTTAATACTAGATCGTGTTTGACCATTAAGAATATTTCATTTGTTGTAGTAGTATTTGAACGCGGTGTTATTAATAAAGAGGTTATGTCATTTTTTAAATTTAACCAATTTGCTTCAGTAAATAGCTTATCCAATGCGTCATTAGCATCAGCAATAATCTGATCTTTGCTTTTTTCTGTCATATCGAACCTATTTTAATTTAGATTTGTAAATACCTGATTGCCCAGGCATCTCTTCTACTTCAATAGTCATATTATGAATATTAGAGTAATTGTTAGTTAGTATATCTTTTTTAATTGAATAAAATAGCCATTTAGCTAAATTTTCAGCAGTAGTATTTTTTATATTAAGGGCAACAACATCATTTTTTGGAAAGAGATATTTATGTCCATCATGCTCAATCTGCCATTCATGTGAAGTTTCTTTAATTTCAAGAATCGAAGAATCCTTCTGTAAAATAAATTTATGGTCTAAAATTTTACATGCGTCTCGAACAGAGTCTTTAATAACGCTAAAATCAATAACCCATTCATCATCAGTAATATCACCCTCTACTGTACAACTAACAATATAATTATGACCGTGCAATGGTTCAAGTTCTTTGCCTAGAGTTGCCATATGTGCGGAGGCAAAACGTAATTTAACAGCATTGACATTAACGGCAAATGACTCAGACACTTTGAACTCCAAACAGAGTTATATTTATAAACTTAGAGTTGATAGCAGTTCGTCAACAGTACGCTGAGCAGAATTAGATGATTTTTTTTGTCTTTCAATTTTAGCGTTCATTGATTCACTGTCAGGCCTTGAATAAAGGATGCCCAAAGGAATTTTGTTTGAACGAGCAACTGCAAGAGCTTTATCATAATCTGTTGGATCATGATCCTCAGGTAACTCAACAGCTAGAGGTTCAACGCCATTTTTTACATCACCCTTTAATAGTGAATAGGTATCATTATAAGTAGGGCACGGAGACTGTATGTGTACAATAGCTAAACCTGGATATTCAATACCGGCTAAAATTGCTTGAGTAATATCCTTAGGTTTTGTAGAAGCCTGAGAAGCAATAAACCCAACACCATTTGTTAAATATAATTCAAGAGGATTTTCAGGTTCATCAAGTTTGCCTAAAGGAGTAGTCGCTGTAATCACATTAAGCTGAGTAGTTGGAGAAGCCTGNCCCTTTGTAAGACCATAGATGCCATTATCCATAATNACACAGACAATATCCATATTNCTTCGTGCAGCTGGACCAATATGTTCTCCNCCAATTGATAAAAANTCACCATCNCCAGCAGCTACAACAACATTTAATTCNGGNTTTGCNGCTTTAACNCCNTAAGCAATAGGAAGCGTNCGACCATGTATTCCATGAATACCNTAAGGTTGAGGNCCATCTTGTAAATGTACTATATTACCTGAGCAGCCAATNCCAGCAACAAAAACTGTNTTTTCAATTGGCTCATTTAATGCTTCACATCTTTCTTCTAAAGCTTTTTCTAGGCCACGCAAGACACCAAAGTCACCGCATCCTGGGCACCACTTAAAATCATAGTCTGGATTTCTTTTTGTCATGAAATGCCTGTCAATTCTTTAGAAATTAATTCTTTAATATCATTAACTAACATACTCTTCTTAAATGGAAGCCCTGTATACTGTGAAATTGGCTCAGCGTTAACTTTCATTGTTCTTAAATAAGATGCATATTGCCCCATATAATTTAATTCAGGAACAACAACTAATTTTTTTGATTGAAGCAGCTCAAGCATTTTTGGTGGCATAGGATGCACGAACATAGAATAAGCCCATCCAACATCTTCGTTGTTTGCAATAAGCTCGTCATACGCCTCACGAGCTGGTCCCTTAGAGCCTCCCCATGGCACAATTAAAACATCAGAGTCTTCGTTTTCAAATTCATAGATGTCATTTTCTAGTAGTTTTAGTTTATTAAAACGCCTTTTGGTCATTTGTACATGCCATTTTCCTAAATGAGTAGTATCTCCTTGTTCATCATGTTCGCTGCCATTTGCTGTATAAGCACCGATATTTCCTGGAACAGGAAAAGGGGTGAGCTCTTCGCCAGCATATCTAGGTTGTGGGGTGTCGCCATTTTTATTTTCAAGAATTAGTCTTTTAGGGAGATTAATCTTACTTGCATCTGGCTTAGGTATATCTTGTTGACGTTCAGCTAAAGATGCTTCTGATAACAAAATTACTGGACCTTGGTATGTCTCCGCCCAACTAATTGCATGTGCGCCAGCAAAAAAACATTCTTCAACAGTACCTGGTGCAATAACAGGCGTTCTCATATCGCCATGACCTGGATTCAACGCCATTAATAGATCTGATTGTTCAGTTTTAGTTGGCAGGCCAGTCGATGGACCACCACGTTGCACGTTTGCTACTACTAACGGGACCTCTGCCATCCATGCAAGCCCAATGCCTTCACTCATTAAACAAAGACCAGGACCAGCAGTAGAAGTCATGGCACGTTTTCCTGCATATCCAGAACCAAGAATCGAAGTAATGGATTCAATTTCTGAACTAGCTTGTCCAACGTGCTTGCCATCTCCAATAAGATTACGTTGCATAAATGTTAACATTGTAGTAGCGGGAGATATTGGATAGCCGATAAATACATCTAAATCAGCAGCTAAAGCACCAAGGCAAGCTGCTTCAAAGCCTTTTATCAGGACTCGTTCTTCTGAAGTTTTGGATGGTTCATCAAGTTTGGGTAAAGTTTGAGTAGAATCTTTAACTGCATCCATGCCAAGCTCAAGCGCTTTAATATTAGCATCTATAATGTCTTTATCATTATCTCTGCCTCTATCAAAGCGTTTGGTGATGAATTCAGTAAAGTATTCAGCAGGCATATTTGCTAAACCTGCTACAGCGCCGATCATTACCATATTAGCAGATAAAGGATTGCCGGTAGAACGAGCAAGNTCATCAACATTAAAACCAATTGCGTTNGGTAGGTCTAATGAAAATTCTTTTGAATTGTAAACTATGATNCCATCGGNNAATAGATCCTCTTTGTTGTTTTCATATGCATATTCGTCTAAAGCAACAAGAACATGAAGNCCATCACCCGAAGATAAAATAGGCAGNGTAGAAACTCTAGTTTGACCTAAAGTAGGTCCACCTTTAATTTGAGANGGNAANGTTGAGAANGTTTGTACNTGGTACCCAACTTGTGCTGCAGCTTGAGAAAGNCCTTCAGAAGCAGTTACTACTCCTTGNCCTCCTTCTCCTGCAAAGCGAACAATTANATCNTNTGCCATTTAATTTTATCTCTTCCAAGGANTAAGATAATTAATCTAAATTATAGNCATAAATTATTATCACTCAAGTATCAAANNNATTTAATTTACTTAAATTGGNTAATTANATNAACTATAAATACTNATAAATTTNCTNACNTGNNNTACAAATNNATCAACATTATTNAAATGNCCATTNATTTCGACATTTTCTACTGAAGATGAACGAAGAAATTGATTGCTCATAACNNTGGTCTGATTTTGTTGAGANGATATTATCTTTGANTTTGATCCNCGCAATAATAATGTAGGNTGANCTATTTTTTTTATGTCTAANTTNAGANTNANATTGTNAATATTGAAATCTATANAGTAGTCNTCGAATATCATNGACTTAACATAATNANGGTAATTTAAGGCAAAAATNCTAGCAAAATATGCTGANACACCGTTGCTNATTATATGAATAGCNTTTAAATCATGNNTATCNAGTANNTTNANTATNTTNNCTATGCANTTATCAGTATTAATTGACTTGTCNTTATTGATATATANATCATCNTTAGGATCAAANTGAATAACTGAATACTCGTTTGCCAAAGCATTAGATGCATTATCAAAAGATTTTGCATTTGAACCAATGTTGCATATATATAAAATAGGGGGATTATCTAAGTCTATATTTTTATTTTTAAAAGTCACTTTAAATCCTTTTTCATACAAAATCTATATAGCTAAAAAGCACGACTTAGCCTTATCATTCAATTTTTTTTATTATATTGCTTTATTATTTATAAGATAGGGATGAAGAATTTAATTTCATACTGTCGCACTATATTAGTTATGTATAGTAAATAATGTAACTTTACATAATATATAATTAAGAATTAATCATCTTATAATATAGACACTACGATTAATTAATTTACAATACTAGATGATATGAATAAAAAAACATTAAACAACATACTCATAGGTGTCATATCTACTCTTATTGGAGTTTTATTAATATCCATTGGTTTTATTGCCCACATGTTAATTGCTGATGATTCATCAACTCTTACACAAAGTGATATCGATCAAATACACCAGTCGCTTAATAAAGATTCCCTTAATGAAAGATTAAATGATTTTTCAATACTTGGAGAAATTTACGATACTCTTGAAGAATATTATGTAGAGCCAGAACGAATTGATAAACAACAATTATTTAATGCATCAGTGCTTGGTATTTTACGTTCTTTAGATGATATACATACAAATTACATTGACCCAGAGTCTTTTAGTATGGCTCAATCTGATCTTCGTGGTACGTTCCAAGGAATAGGAACAACTATTAGCTTAAAAGATGATTATGTGATTATTGTTAGCCCTTTTGATGGAAGCCCAGCACAAAAGGCTGGTTTAAAAAATGGCGATAAAATCATTAGTGTAGATGGTGAGGATGCCAAAGGGTGGTCTACAGAAAAAGCAGCTTTACGAATAAGAGGTCCCGAAGGTACAAAAGTTACCCTTGAAATACAAAGTATGAATAGCGATCAAATAAAGACCGTTGTTTTAATTCGGGACAATATTGATGTTCCTTCAATTTCCTTAGTGAATGCGCTAGATAAATCTGAAAATATTTATGACAATGATGGTAATATTGTTAAAGATATAGGCTATATAAGAATACGTTCTTTTACAGAAAGCACCCCTGATGAACTCAAAAATGCCATTGAAAAGAAAGAAAACAATGGAGCAAGAGCATTTATAATAGATGTTCGTGCAAATCCTGGTGGTCTATTAGAAGAAACACTTGAGATTGCTGACATGTTCTTAAACGAAGGAATTATAACTATTCAAGTTGATAAAAGTAAGAACGAAGATATTACAAGAGCCTCAAAAGGAACTGTCACTGACCTGCCTGTTGTTATTTTGCAAGATGAGATGTCGGCCTCTGGTTCTGAGCTGTTTGCTGCAGCATTGCAAGGAAATAATCGCGCAATTGTTATTGGGGCTACCTCATTTGGTAAAGGTACTGTAAATACAGTTAAAAAATTATCAAATGGCGGGGCTATGTACATCTCTACAGCTCGTTATTTGTCCCCTACAGGTCAGGTAATTGAAAAACTAGGTGTTAAGCCAGATATCGAAGCAAATGTGAGCATTGATGATATGTCGAATCGCAAAGATACTGTTATAATTAATGCAGTTGAATATCTTAAAAGTATTCTCTAATAAACATTATGTAAAGTTGTATTTTGGCAAATAATAAAAATAACATTAAGCGAATTAACAATACTCCAGTTATAAAAAATAAAAGAGGCTTGTTCAATTATGCCCTATTGTCAGAATTTGAAGCTGGCATTGTTTTAAAAGGCGGTGAAGTCAAAGCGATTCGAAATTCACACATTACCGTTCATGAATCATACGCTAAAATTGAAAATGGTGAAATTTGGTTAAGTAATCTACATATAACAAAACCATCTACTGATAATTCTGATTGGGATGCATTGCGCCAACGTAAACTTTTAATGCATAAAAAAGAAATTCGTAAACTATTGCATGAAATTAATACTAAACCTGGCCTTACTTTAATACCTACAAGAATCTATTTTAAACATGGAAAAATTAAAATTTCACTAGGTCTTGTAACAGGTAAGAAGAAATATGATAAGCGCCAAGCAATTAAAAAACGTGAAACTGATAGAACATTGCAAGCAACACTAAAAAAAAGTATTAAAAGATTTCAATAGTTCGCTATTCACCAATAAGAAAATTATGCATAAACTTTAAATACCTTTAAATAGGTGCAAAATTGGGGCCGCCTAGTTTCGACAGGTATAGATTGTTCTCATTTGCGGGTCGAGCATGTCGTAAACTCGTTAATCTTCGACAAAAATTTAAAAGGCGAAAAAAAACTCGCTCTCGCTGCTTAAGCAGTGACGTTTTTTATTTCTTCTCCTAGTGAGAAATATCAAGCGACAAATAGCTAGGATGCAAAATTTTATTACTGCTTTGATAATGAAATTCTAAGTTTTTTCAAAGTTTGCTAATTGTTATTGTCAGATAGTTTCAATTAGTGCAATTAAATCTGACTACACCCGTAGCAGATTGAGACAAGAAATATTCTGGACGTGGGTGCAATTCCCACCGGCTCCACCATTATGGAGAATTTTATGAAGATTTATACAAAAGGCGGTGATGAAGGAAATACATCGTTTTATGGTGGTAAACGTGTTTTAAAAAATGACTTGTTTGTTTCAGCCTATGGTGATGTAGATGAGCTAAATTCTTCAATTGGTATAACGCTCTCTTATCTTAAGAATATTCACTTAAACTACGGTAACAAATGGTGGTATCGATATTTCACTAAAGGAAAAGCTAGAAAGAATATTATTAAACAATTAGAAAAGATTCAAAATGATCTTTTTAATATTGGCTTTGAACTTGCAACGCCCCTTGATCAAGTCAAAAAAAAGGAAAAAACGGGAGTATTTAAAAATTTTGTTAATGACAAGGATATAAAAGACCTTGAAGTAGCAATAGATAGCATGCAAGAGACTCTTCCGCCTCTTGATAATTTTATATTGCCTACAGGTATCTTGCCTGCTGCGCAGCTTCAACTATCTCGTGCAATATGTAGGAGATCAGAACGTTCAATCGTTACAGCTGCTCAAGAAGCAGAAATATCTAAGAATATACTTGTTTATATTAATCGTTTATCTGATTATCTATTTGTACTTGCAAGGTTTGTTCATAATGTTTTTGATGATAAACCTGAAAAAATGTGGGACAAGTAACCACTAGTCATTTTAAGAAAGTGTTTAATGAGCAAATCCAATAAGATACATCCATTAGATTTTATATTTCATCCTAAGTCTATTGCTATTGTCGGCGTTTCTTCTAATGAAAATGAGGGCGGACATTTTAAAGCACTACTAAATAGTGGATATGATAAAAATCATACGCTTTATCCAGTTAATCCAAAAATGAGTAAGATTAAAAACTTTACTTGTTATCCAAGTATTTTAGATTGTCCTACTGACATTGATTATGTTATTTCTAGGTTGCCTGCACCATTAGTCCCAGATTTAGTTACGCAATGTATAGAAAAAAATGTGAAAACATTACACTTATTTACTGCTGGGTTTGGTGAAACCGGAGACAAAGAACGAGAAGCATTAGGTGCTAAGGTTCTAGCAATGACTCAAAAAGCGGGTATAAAAGTTATTGGCCCAAACTGTATGGGGTTATATGTTCCAGAAGAACAAATATCATTTACCGAAGAAGCTCCACCACCAGAATCAGGAGATGTATTTGTTGCATCACAATCAGGAGTATTAGCAGCAGAGTTTATTTTTAGGCTTGGCTCAAGAGGAATAAGATTTTCAAAAGTTGTTTCTTTTGGCAATGGCGCAGATTTAGGCATTAACGACTTTCTTGAATATGCAGCCAATGATAATCATACAAAATATGTCTTATCATATATTGAAGGTATAAATAATGGAAAAGATTTCATTAGATCGTTAAAAAAATGTGCTTCTGTGAAACCAACAATTATTATCAAAGGAGGCCTCACTGAAGAAGGAGCTCGCGCTGCAAGCTCTCATACAGGTTCATTAGCTGGTTCTGCACATATTTTTGAATCATTGTGCAAACAATTTGGCGTGATGCTAGTAGATACAATTGAAGAAGCGCAAGACATCCTTATTGGACTAAAAACATCACTAAATAATATAAATAACTCAAACATTATTTCAATATCTAGTGGTGGAGGCAATTCCGTGCTGTCTAGTGATGCAATTGCAAAATCTGGATTGAAATTACCTGCAATTGACTCCGAGGTTCAAAATGATCTACGTTCATTTATACCAATGGCTGGAACAAGTATCTATAATCCCATTGATTTTGGTGTAGGAGCCAATCAAGTTGACTTATTAAAAAAATTGTTTCGTACTTTATCGAAGAATAATAAAGTTGATTGTTTTTTCTATTCATACGGACTCATGCCTTGGATGGACGATAAGAACACTAAGGCTAGCACATTAAGCAGCCTGGGGGGCCTGAACATTAAAAATATTTTTAGTAAAAAACAATATGAAAATAAATCATTTGATGTCCTTTTAGGTGCATTCAGCACTCTTCAAAAAAAGTTGAATTTACCTATTTCGATTATTCATCGAAGCAGGATACATGGTTCATTAGATGAAGTAAATTACTTGGCAATCAATGCGCTTAAAAAAGGTATTCCTTTTTTTGACTCATCCGAGCGTGCATCCAAGGCAATTAAAAAAATTATTGAGTGGCAAAAAACTAAATAGAAAGATTATCCATGCCGGATAAACTTTTTTCTCCACGAACTAAAACATTAGTTGAAATACTAGAGGGATCAATTACAACTGAGTGTGGCGTTAAGGACTTATGATTATCACTAAAAATTCTCGGTAAAAATTCAGGAGTTTCTTGAACTGTTCCATCTGATACTTTCTTGATTGCTTCAGGTGCTAACTCTATACATGCGCCACATCTTATGCAATCTTTCATATCTATTGAATATTTATCATTAACTTTTTTAATCGTTTTTGTAGGGCAAATATTCATTGCTGAATCTAAATTCTTATCAAATTGATTAACAATGATTAGTTTTGTAAGCCCAGGACAAGAACAGACATCACCGCTACATTTTTTATTAATTACACAATTTTCGTAATCTTCAGAGAAATGACTAACAGTATTTTTCATTATAGTAGGACTTGCTTGACCATGAACGCAATTTGAATACAAAAGAGTGCTGCCTATGATGTCCAAATTAATCTTATCTTCTTCTCGGCCATTACCTTTTGAAATTCTGCGAAATATCTCAGTCATTCTTTGATTGCCACCATGACAAGTGGTGCATCTACCACATGATTCGTCTTCTACGAACTGAGAAAATAATAAGTTCAATTGTATGCTACATGAAGAATCAGAAATAAACACTAATCCACCAGAACCGACTAGTGCACCATGTTCTTTAAATTGATCGGGCTCAAGCTCTAAAGTACTAGCAATACTTGAAGGCAAATAACCAGCGAGTGGGCCGCCAGCCTGTAAGGCTTTAAATGGTTTATCATTTGTAATGCCACCACAAGCAATTAGAACATCTGTTATTTTTGTTCCCCATGGCAATTCCATGATTCCTGGGTTTTCAACTTCACCAGACATAGAAAACAACTTTGTACCAGAAATACTATCTACGCCATATTCTCTATACCAAGCAGAACCATTACGCATAATCATAGGAATACTTGCAAAAGATTCAACATTATTTACATTTGTAGGACTAAAAAAAACACCAGAATTTGCTGGAAATGGAGGCTTGATACGCGGCATGCCTCTAGAGTCTTGTATGGATGCTATTAATCCTGTTTCCTCACCACAAACATATGCACCTGCTCCCTTAATGATACGAAGATCGAAGTTAAAGTCACTCATCAGGATATTGTCTCCTAAAATGCCTACTGCATATGCGTCATCGATAGCCTTCTGCATGCGATCAATAGCTAGAGGGTATTCGCTTCTAATATATATATATCCTTTATTCGAAAATGTACCCAATGCACCTATAATCATTCCTTCAATTATTGAATGCGGATCACCTTCCATAAGAATACGATTAACCCATGAACCAGGATCGCCTTCATCTGCATTGCAAACTAAGTACTTGTCTTCAGTTTGCGCAGATGATAGAAAGCCCCATTTAACGCCTGTCGGGAAAAATGCTCCNCCCCTCCCAGCAAGACCTGAATCACTAATTTCTTTTCTTATTTCCTCATCCGTAAGTTTTTTCTCAAAAATAGAATTAACAGCCATATACCCATCACGAGCAATATAATGCTCTAANGAATCAGGGTTAATATAACCCAGATTNCGTATTAATCTTCGTTCTTTNTCTANNGNNANAAANGGNTGCTTNTCTAATAGNNTGAATATCATTTCTTAAACCATGAAGCATGCCTANNGTTATGTTAAGTGGATTCCTGTTATTCCCTAAAGCTTCATNAATTAAATCATCGATATTNTCANAANTTATAGGGCCATATAAAACTGTTGTTCCNTCAGTAAATGTGATCTGAGCTAATGGATTAAGGTATTGAAATCCATAACCAGCGATAATACCAGTNTCNATGTCATAATTATTGGATNTAATTTTATCATTGACNTTACTAATTATGTCATCAATNCCACTAGCAATACTTGAAGTNTCATAAGCAAAATCTATNCTAGATTTTTCAGGCTTAGNCCAAATGCTGTATTCAATATCAGCNTTNGCTCGTAATGTGTAATAATCTTCTTGCATTAATTACCTTCTTTGATTGATCTNGCTAATTCAATTGCTTGNACTACNGTTAATTTTCCCAAAACTTTATCATTNAGCCATATTTGAGGTGCTTGCTCGCATGTACCATTACATTGNGCCATGCAAACTTCAACGGAAGGATTTTCTCNCTGTTCTCCTANTTCAGTTTCAAATTCNGCTAGCATNGCGTCTCTNATTCCTACGCCATTTTTAAGTAANCAGGCTGGTCCACTNCACCAGCCAATTATAGTATCAGGAGGTGGAACAAATCTAAAATCTGCATAGTAAGTTGCNGTACCGTANACATGTGCTACTGAAAGCGACAACACTTCACTGACAACTTCTAGTGCTTCTTTCGATAGGTAACCAAAATGTTCTTGTATAATATGCAATGTTTCAAGGAGATCAGCGTTATCAGGAGTAAATGTATCTAAAAAACTTAATATATTTTTTTTGTCGTAATTATTTTCCATTAATCACCTGAGTNCATTATATAAAGAANTTCTTGATGAGCAAATAATTTTNAAATTTAGTTGANTTAAACACTCAATAATGAACGAATACGATCAATTTTATCACGTTCATAGATAACAGATGGAATTGCTAGAATGATTAAAGGAAATAAAATTAATGCATGAAGCAAAAGTGCACAGGCTGTTGCAGTAGAATTATCAATTCCTAAAATAGCAAGCATGCCAGCTGTAAAAAATTCAAATGTTCCTAATCCTGCACCAGCATTAGGAATAATAAAACCAAATGTTGCTGCCCAAAGAACTAGGAAAAATTGCATAATAGTCAGTTCTATTCCTAGAGATAAGCCAATAAGCCAATATGAAACGGTTTCTAAAAACCAAGAAATAATAGTCAATATGGCTGAGCCAATAAAATAAGTTTGATGCTTCCAAATAGTTAGACCACGGAAAAAACTATCCAATTTATTTTTTACCCTAGGGACAAAAAAAGTGACCCTTGATAAGCGACTATCTTTACTTTCCATGTATCTGCGTAAATAAATTGATGCAATAAATAATACAATAACAACAATAATTATTCCTAACGGAATCCATAATCCCTTGCTGCCAAATTCATCATAAATAATATCTAATGAAGTAGATGCGCCTAAAAGAAAAAGAACAGATAGTATAGCGCCATCCATGACTCGCTCAACAATAACAGTACCAGCCGCTAAAGGTACCATATCCTTCTTGTGTCCTGCTAAAAGAACTGGTCTTGCTACTTCGCCAATTTTAATAGGAAATAACCAGTTCATTACATAGCCAATGACAACAACTCTTAAAACTCTTTTTCTGGTTTGCATAAATTCTTTTTTAAGCAACAAGTGCCATCGTTCACTTCTGGATACTAATGCAGTTAGATAAAATAATAACGCAATAAAAATTAGAAAGTAATTTGCATTTTTGATTGAATCGATAACTAAATCAACTTCAATTTGAGAAAAAATACCTGAGATTAGACTCCAGGAAATAATAAATCCAAGCAGTAATAAAAGTATCTTTTTCATTATTTAATTATATCAATTAATTAACTAAATCTTTGATTTTTAAAGACAAGACTGTTGAGGTTGCATCTTGTTCCATTGAGATTCCATAGACTGTTTCAGCATCCTGAACAGTAATTCTGTTATGAGTAATGACAATGAATTGAGAATTTTGACTCAATTCATTCAGAATACGAAGAAATCGTTTAACGTTAGCATCATCTAAGGCAGCATCTATTTCATCTAGTACACATATGGGTGATGGGTTGACTGACATTAAGGCAAACATTAAAGCAACTGAAGTCATTGCACGCTCACCTCCAGAAAGAGCTGCTAAATTTGACAAGCGTTTTCCAGGCGGCTTAACAATAATTTCTATGCCTTGTTCTGATTTATTTTCAGCACTAATCATTTTCAATTCAGCACTACCGCCATCAAATACTTCACGAAAATAGTGATTAAATTTATCATTGACCATTTGAAAAGTTTCAGAAAATTTTTCAGATATTGAAAATTCTAATTTTTTAATCACAGCTTGAAGCTCTTCTTCTGAGCCTATCAAATCTCCAGTTTGTTCAATTAATTGATCGTATCGATTCTTATCACTGATTAGATCGGCTTCGATTTCTTGATCTAAAGATCCTAATTTTAGAATTTCTAGCCTCATGTCATTTGTTATAGCATTTAAAGAATCTAAATTAGAGGAAGATAATGAAGTCCAAGAATCTATTGAGCATTTTTCACTATATTTATTCATAATAATTCTTATTTCATCATTTGAGGCAGAAAATTCCTGATTAATCGTTCCATCAGTGTTAATTGAAAAGCTATCTTGCTCAATTTTTTCTAAAATATTATTTAGTTCAAAGATATTCTGTTCTTGCTTGGTATTGGTTTGAAAATTACTATTTTCAAGAGTCTGTATTTGTTTTTCTGTTTCATTAATAGAAAGCTTAGAAGAAGAAATATTTTTTTCATATTCTAAACAACTATTAGTTATTTCTTGATGTTTTGCTAAGTATGTTTTTTTGTCATCCTTCAAGATTTCTGCATCCTGAATTAACTTCTTAATAATTAGCTCATTTTCTTGTAAATCTGATTCAATCTTAGCAAGCTCATTAGTCTTTTCTTTAATTAATTTATTGGTTGTTTCAGAATTATTTATTATTGAAATTGACCCGCCATTTTCAATAATACCTAGGCTTGTTTTAGTAGCAGAAATACTATCATTTGTTTTATTAAGAGAATTGCTCAAGGATTTTCTCTCGTTATCATATTTGCTCATTTCATGTTCAGTACTAGTGATAATTTTTCTTAACTGATCTATAACTTTGTCAGCTTTCACAACGTCAGTTTTTAATTGAGGTATTTTTTGCGTTTCTTTAGAGAGAACAGATTTAAGATTATCGATACGAGATTGTATAGAAAAATGCTTGCCGGATGATTTCGCTGCACCACCATAATAAGTAAAATCATTGAGCAGTAAAGTTCCATCTAAAGTGACTACTTGTCCAATTCCTCTACTCAAAATTATCTTTGCAGTATCTAAATTTTCAACAATAATTGTTTTTCCTAGAAGAGCATCTACAAGTTTTTGGTATTTCTCATCTACGGACACTAACTTCGAAGCAATTCCAATAACTCCTTGCTCTCTCATAATTGTCAAAGGAGGCGATTGTGGTGCATGGTCTAAGAGTAATAATTTAGCAGAGCCAAAATCATTATTTTTTAAATATTCAAAGCATAATTCTGCATCGTTAGCATTGGATACAACAATTGAATTTAAAAAACCAACTAAAGATGCTTCTATCGCCTGTTCATATTTATCTGGCACCTGAATTAATCTAGTCAATGGTCCATAGATATTAGGTTTAGCATCAACAGAAGAATCATTAACGTATTGATTTAACAAGTCATTAACATTGTCGTTATTAACAGGGGCTTCTTTATAGTACTGATCAAGCAAACTTAATTCGAGTTCTATCTCACGAATTAATTTCTCACAGTTGAACAATTCTTCTTTTGCAGTATCGTAACCATCAAACTCTTTATCTAAATTGAGCTGAGAAACATTTCTTTTTTGTATCAGTTCTTTAATTCGATCGTCATTGCTTGAAATAGAATCAATTAATTCAATTTTTTCATTTTCTAATTGTTTAAGCTGTTCATTCACTGTAGATGAATCAGCCTTTTCCTTAGGCGGTTTAGTTGGAGATTGTAATTTAGTTAAATTATCTAAGTCTTCATTTAAAGATTCATTCTGTCGCTTTAAATCAGAATTTTTCTGATTAGAAATAGCTAGCTCTTTATCAATCTTATTAATTTCATTATTCAATTGATCAATTTCTGATTGATTAGAGTTCATTGCAGCATTTAAATTTGAAAGATTTAGTTCAAGCGAGCTCAGTGTTTTTGCAGTATTATCTAGAATTTCCTTCTTGGCTGTAATGTCCTTGTTGTTATTGATTAAAATATCATTCAAATTATTTTTTTGTTCATATAAAGATTTTAATTTTGCATCATAGAAATAAAACAACAAAACATTAATGTCTTTATCTAGCTCCTTAAATTTTGCTGTCTTTTTTTGAAAGCGTTCATAAAATTTAACTCTAGGTTTCAATTCTTTTAAAATTAAATCAACTTTTAAAATATTGTCTCTAGTTTCATCAATTCGTCTTTTAGTGAGGACTAAATCTTTTCTAAATTGATCTATGTTTGCAGCTTCTTCAATTAGAATTCTACGATCTAGTGGCTTAAGTTCAATAATTCGATCTGCAAGACCTTGAGAAACAAATGCATAAGAATTCTGAGACATATTTGCTTGGCTCATTAAGGAAAGAACATCACTATGTCGAACCTTATTATCATTAATAAAATATTCGTTATCTCCAGACCGATGCGCTCTACGCGTAATTGAAACCTCAGCAAAGTCTAGAGGAATCCATTTATCTTCATTATCTAAAACGACAGTCACTTCAGCGATACCCATCGAGCGACGACTATCAGAGCCCATAAAAATTACGTCCTCAGTCTTTTTTGCTCTTATATTTTTATTTGATTGCTCTCCAAAAACCCAACGTATTGCATCTGCTACATTTGATTTACCTGAACCATTTGGGCCAATGATTGCAGTAGTTCCCGAAGTAAAATCAAATTCTTGAGGACTGGCAAATGCTTTGAATCCATGTAATGAGAGTTTTCTTAAATACATTATTAATTTTCCTTAATCAATTCAAGCGCCTGTTTAGCAACAATTTTTTCAGCATTTTGAATTGTTCCTGCACTAGCTTCAACTTTTGCACCACTAGGTAAAATAAGCTCAACAAGATATTGAGGTGAATGTTCCGGGCCATCAGTAGATTTTAAAACATATTCAGGCATAAGATTTTCTGCTTGAAATATTTTTTGTAGTTCTCCTTTAGCATCAATAATGATCTCATTATCAGTTAAATTTTTGATTTCATCTTCCAAGGAGTTAAGAACAAATTTAACAGCATGTGTCATTCCCAAGTCTAGATAAACTGCACCGATTAAGGACTCCATAGCTCCTTCAAGGATGCTTATATTATTCCTACCATTATTTATTTCTTCACCTTTGCCGAGAAACAAACAATCACCTAAGCCAATGTTTTTAGCAATGGCTGACAAAGTATTGCCTCTGATTAATTGAGAGCGCCACGAAGTTAAAGTGCCTTCAGAAAATTCATTAAAGTTTTCATATAGATATTCAGATATAATGAACTCTAAAATTGCATCACCAAAAAATTCTAGACGTTCATTAGAGGCAATTGTTTTGTCTTGATGTTCATTTAAGAAAGAACTGTGTGTAAAAGCTTCTATATAAATTGTATGCTCGTTGGGTTCTATGTTTGCATTTTTAAGAAATGTTAGCTGTTTTTTAGACAGAGATGCAGTAAAAGTTTTGTTGATGCTGTTATTTTTGTTTTCAGTACTCACTGTTTTTAATCTTCTTCCAGATGACACCCCGCTGCAAGAATAAATTAAAATAAATATAGGTTTAAAAGGATAATAAGAAATTGGACAATGCTATGTCAACTGCAATGGATATTAGAAAGAAGTTTTTTTCTCAAATCAAAAAAGCATATATTAACGATGATTTTGCTCTAATATCAAATTTTATAATAGAACAACGTGCTAGTATGTGGCTTGTAGGCGGACAAATTCGAGATTACTACCTCCGAATAAGTGAACCAGCTACTGATATAGATTTGGCAACTGATTGTGATGTGAGGAAATTATTTATATTTTTGAAAACAAATTTCCCATTAGAACATATTAAATTTTTTAAAACATATCATACTGTTTCTTTAACTATTCACGATGTAAAAATTGATATTGCACAACTTAGAGCAGAAGAATATTCGAGAAATTCACTATCTCCGAAAATTACTTTCGTCTACAACATCATTGATGATTTACAAAGACGAGATTTTACGATGAACAGTATTGCCATTAATTTGCTGGATCAAAGCATAAACGATATCTTTGATCCGTTTAATGGAATAAAGGCAATCAATGAAAAAAGTTTACGTGCTATTCATAAGCAGTCCTATATTAATGATCCAACAAGAATTTTTCGTGCTGCAAAATATATGTCTAGGCTCAATTTATTAACATCCTTCAATGAAGAAATGATGCTAAAAGAAGCTGTGCATAATATTTCTGCTCTTTCAAAATATTCTATAGATAAAGAAATTCAACTGATCCAAGAAGACAAAAATCCAAGTGCTGCGATTCAATTACTTAATAGTTGGGGTTACTATTTAAAAAGATAAACGCTTTTGCATTAAAAAATAATTTTTATTTTTATTATTCAATATAGGTTTATACCCACATCGAGTCCAGAAATATATTTCAAGCCCATCTAATAATGAGGCTTTAATCGTAACATCTTTAACGTTTAATTTTTTCAAAATAGATTCGATGTTCAAAACGCCATTTATACCAAATGATGACCAATCATTATTTGGAGAAAAATAAATCTTTTTTACAGAGGCTTTATGTTTTTGAGTATAGAGGCGTATTAAGAAATTAGCATTTTGTTTTTTAGCATTATTATCATGATTAATTATGAACGATTTTATCTGGTTCTCGTAGATAGTTTTGATAAGTAATTCATTTTCTAAGGAATCAAGTATTTTAGTTGTCATTTAATGTCCATTTTTCTATCAACAATGGGAGCTCTTGATTTTCTACCTTCATGAGATCAACATCATCCAATGAGCTTTCAAACGCATGGCCATAACTTTTAGTTGATAACCTGCTATCTAATAATACAAAAATTCCTTTATCATTTGAGCCTCTAATCAATCGACCAAACCCTTGTCTAAATTTTAATACAGCAGATGGAAGTTGATAATCAGGAAATGGATTATCTATGTTCATTGTGCTTGCCAATACAATAGGATCGCTTGGAACACTGAAAGGCAAACGTGTCATAATAACACATTTTAAGTAATTATTCGGAATATCTACTCCATCCCAAAAAGATGCTGTACCCATCAAAACACTATTTGGGTTATCTTGAAATTTTCGTAATAATTGAAATGGTTGCCCATCAATACCTTGAGCTAAATAAACGACATCACTTTCATGATCGCCTGTTAATTTGTGATACGTTCTCTCTAATGTATCATTAGAAGTAAACAACACAAGACATTGCCCCTTTAAGAGTGTGGCAATTGAACTAATTGATTCAGCTAGATCATTAACATAGTCGTGATTGCTAGGTTCCGCTATATTTTTTATAGCAAGCGCTAAAACATTTGATTTATAATCATATGGTGACTTGATAGTAAGAGTTTTGGCATCTTGTAAGCCTATTTCTTCAGCAATAAACTTATAATCATAATTATTTCCTTTATAGGCTTTAAGAGTAGCACTCAGTGCGATAATTGCATTTTTTTCATTGTATACTAATTTTTCAATTGATTGAGATATATCATTGGGTCTGACTATAAAACCAACATTATTCATAGAAGAAGTAAGGCAGATTAAATAATTTTTTTTATTTGGCAGCATAGTATCTTCAATTAATGAGCACTTACTATCAAGCAAAAGTACAAAAGATTTTAATTTATTTTTATAGCTGTCATCCTTTATACTATTTGTTTCCAAAATATTTAGATGACTATTAATTTTATTTGAAATTTTATTTAAATATGAAGCAATTTTTTTTGCTATATCAATGCTATCAAGCCATTGTTCATGAGATATAAGACTGTTCACAATAGGAAGATCATGGTCGGTGGAATTAAAAAACTTAAGATTGCTAGTTAACTCATCAAAATTTGATTGTAAAGATTTGATTTGAGTTCTTAAAAAGGCAATAGCGTTTTCGCATTCAGCTTGGGTATCCTTTACAGACATTTCTAGAGATTTAGGGTCACTTCCAGCTAGTGAAGCGTCAAAAATCTTTTTTCTAAAGTCAAACATTGAAGCAATTATGTTCCTAGAAATATACTTCTGAATTTCTATTAGATTAATGGATTCTGCAAGTTGAGTAGCTGCTACATTATGTAATTGATGTGCTTCATCAAGAATTAAGTTATCAAAATGCGGTAATACATTTTCATTGTTAATGCTATTAGCAATTAAGAGAGAATGATTAATAATAATAATATTGGAATCATCAGCAGCAGTACGAGCTTTATATAAAAAACATTGACCAAAAACATTATGTCTTTTTGAATTTTGCAAACAATCTGCATCATTAGCATTAATAGCTAACCATAAAAACCGTTCTTTTTTATTAAGATTAATTTCAGAATAGTCACCGAATTTAGTCATTTCCATCCATACAGCAATTCGAGAATAAAATCTAAACGTATCAGAATCAAGTTCATCTACCTGAGTAAGAATTTCTGCAAAGTAATTTAAGCAAAGATAGTTTTGTCTACCTTTTAAGACTGAAACACGAAAATCGCTGTAACTAGAGAGATCATTTACGAGCTCTTTGGCTAATTGATATTCCTTATTAAATAGTTGATTTTGTAGATTATTACGATGAGTCGATATAACAACCTTTTCACCTCTATTTAATGAAAAGTGACAAGCAGCTAATAAATATGCAAGTGATTTACCTAATCCAGGTCCTGCTTCCGAAAGTAAGCGACCTCCATTTTGCAATATGCTTAAGATTTCGTTTGATAGTTCAACTTGTCCTTCGCGATGCTCATACATTAATGGATATTTATTATCATGCAATTTTTCAAAGATGTCACTTAAGGAATAGTCGAATTCTATTTTGTCTATCTCAGGTATTTCTGAGTCATTTATATTATTTTTGAGGACTTTAAGCTGATCAAATTTATTACCTGTGGCAAATAATTCATTTGCATGAACTTCTTGATTAAAAAAAATTGATAAGTCAGAATTAGATCTTTCGGCAAGCAAGGAAATCATTAATTGGGATTTAATATCTAGCTCCCTGATCAATGTTTTTAATTTTATAAAAACATCTGCTGTAGCTTTTGCATCGCTTAATGCTTTGTGTGGGTTAGTATTGTCAATCTCTAAATATGTAACTAAACTTGCCAAGCTATACGAACTTAAAGTTGGCAGTATAATCATTGCTAAATCTCGAGTATCGATTATTTGATTAGTAAAACGAATATTATTTTCGTAGAGAAAGCCCATATCAAAACTAATAAATTGACCTACGATTGGCAATGTGTCGACAAAATCTACTAACCCCGGTTGTACTTCATCTAGGCTTGCAGCATTTGCAACATCACTATCAATAATCCCTGTTAACTTTGAAATATTATCAGGGATACTAATGCCAGGATTTACAAACGCAGAAAACTCATCAATAACACTGTCGTCTCGAATTTTAACAGCGCCAATCTCAATGATCTTATCGTTAGCTGGATCCAGCCCAGTTGTTTCAAGGTCTAAGACAATATATTCATTAACCATGATCTACTACGTTTGTTAATTATCTCTCAGGCTGATATATCTCATACGTACCTTCTTCTTTATTTAACGACATTACATCTGTGTTTCCAGCATGTAATGCGTTAATTAATTCATCTTGTGAATTTATTTGAGAATTAATTCTAGTTGCATAATATCCTAATCCAGACAAGGAGTGTGCATCGGAGCCGCCTAAGATTGTTAAATCCAAATATTTTGCAACATCATATGCAAATTTATTTTCTTGAGGAGTATTACCGCCATTTGCAATTTCAACACCATGTACAAGCTTAAATACTTCCATTTCAGATGCTTCTTCTGGTGACTTTTCAAATTTAGTTGCACCTTGGCGCATTGCAGTCACTTTGTCAAAAACATACCTAAAAGGATGTGCGATAAAAATAAAACCTCCTATTTTATCAATCTCTTCTTTAAGTTTTTCAAGTTTATGTATCCCGCTAATATATTCTGTCAGGCCAAGGGCAACAACATGACCATAATCAGTAGCAACTTCAATGCTAAATGAACAAAAGAATTGTGGGTTATTTGCTTTATATTCTTCTATTTCATGCTTGTTCCAAACCTTGTCATGTTCGCATATATTGATGCCGCTCATAGGCATGTCAGGTATCTCTGTTAACAATTCACTGGGATCAAGCATGCTGTCTGAAGAGTGTTTTTTTGTGTGAATATGCATGTCTAAAATTAAGCTCATATTATTTTATTCACTAAGATATTTAAACTATTACAAAGACAAAAATAGTACTAATTAAAATACAAAAAACAAGTGTACTATGGATAACAACGAAGAAAAACAGTGTAGCAGAAATATCCCTATTATTGCAAAAACTTCTAACTCTCTCTGATTTAATAAAAAACATTACTATAGGACCTAAGGTAATCAAAAAAGAGGCGGCAGAAAAAATACTAACCAAAAAAAATATTTCCATTATATACCTAAATTATTTGAGCAAAAAATGCTTGTATTTGTTGTTTTTGTAAATTGGCTATTATTTGCTCAGAATCATTTTTATCATCTGCTAAACAATAAACTGTTGGGCCAGAGCCAGAAAGATGCAGTTTTTTTTGAATATATTGCTCTATCTTTTGGTTAGCGAGGTATTGTTCTGGATATTCTCTTTTAATTATACTTTCGAAAGCATTATAGAATTTGTCATCCTCTGAAATAGCACCACTTGATTCATTTATAAAATTATTAGCATATTCACCTGTTGTCATATCTTGACTGATTGATTTAGAATACATTGTTTTTGTTTTGTCTAATGGTATGTTTGTAGTCAGCATCGGGATAATGACTATATTTGCTGTAAATTTATTTGATAATTTTGTAATCATCTCTCCTTTTCCTGTCACATGCGATATAAATGGATCTACAAAAAAAATAGCATCATTACCAAATTGAGAAGCAATTTCTTTAATTTCAGGCTGAGATAAGTTTATGGACCATAAATCATTTAATCCCATAATGATATTTGTCAAGTTACTAGAGACGCCTCCTAATCCACCAGGAGAAGGAATGAGTTTATTAATATTAATAGTTACTGGAAAACTTTTTGTTGCTCGAGTAGCTAGTAAATCACATATAGTTTTAATTTGAATTGTTGCATCTTCAAACGTACCATCATAATTACTATTAAAATTAACAGTATTTACTTTTGATTTCACTATGGTAATTTCATCGAATAATGATATAGGAGCCATAATTGATGAGATGTTATGAAATCCATCCTCCCTTTTGCCCAATAATTCAAGTACGAAATTTATCTTAGCTGGTGAGTGAATTTTTAACATTAGTATACATTCCTTAATTCACCAAGCATGACTGAAAATTCGTTTTTAAAGTATTTAGTTAGAGACACCCAGGAATCTAAGCTAATGTGCTGAGCTCTGGCCTTAGGTGATATGTTGCTAGCAAATAACATTTTATCAAGTTTGCTAGGGTTTATATCTAATGACATTTTGAAGACATTATGTATTTGCTTGCGTGGTGCTGAAAAACCAATTTTGATTACGCTCAGCAAATCGATAATAAATTCGTCATCGAACGTACTGTCTGGATAAGGAGTGATCGAAATCAAAGAAGAATTTACTTTTGGCATAGGCCAAAAAGCACTCGCTGGAACATCAAAATTTTTCTCTGCATTTCCATAAATTTGCACTAATAAAGAAAGGAATGATTCTTTTTTATCGCCACCAACAATTCTTTCAGCAAGTTCTTTTTGCGTCATAAGAACAATTTTAGTTGGCCTAGGATCTGCAAATAATAATTTTTGCAGGATTGGTTGTGTAATATAATAGGGAATATTCCCTGCAGCAATATACGGTGCAGATATCAATTTATCATCAAATAACTCAGCAATATCAGTCTGCATAATGTCTTTGCATAAAAATGTAACTTTTTGATCATGCTGAAGATTTTTCTTGGCAATGCTTATTAATGAATCATCGATCTCGACTGCCAAAACATTGCTTCCTTTTTGTACTAATTCATGCGTTAAAGTGCCAGGACCGCTCCCAATTTCTAAAATAGACTGACCGTCAATGGAGTAACAAACATCTGCGATTTGTGACAAAATCATTTCATCAAATATGAAGTTTTGTCCTAATTCATGTTTTGGTTTAAATTTTAAAATATCGTCGCGAATATTTTTATTAACGATATCTATGTCAAGTTGAGCTCTTTTTTTCATTTCTATTTCTTCATAAATAATTCAATATCACTAACTAGCAAGCGTGCTTCAGTCATTGCTTCATCAGTGTTAGTTTGGTTAAAATTTGGCAAAAATACAATTGTGCCTTTAGGTAATTCTATAAGTCCTGCAATAAGAGACTCTGATTTAACAGTCGCAAGTAAAGGAGAAAAGCTTGAAATATGAGAAATGATTTCTTGATTAAAATATGCTTGGTAAGCAATCTTGCTTGCATGATTACGTAATATATCTTGAAACATATTCTTGTTTGGATAATTATAATCATCCTCTGTCATGCTATTAAAACCACTACCCGGGACAATCATATCGGCAAATGCTATGCCTGCATCTAACTTAAAAAGAGAATATCGAGAAGTTGAAAAAATCTCATCGGATGAATTAGGTTCGTTTTTTACAGATGATTGAGAAAATATATTTGAAAAAATTTTTAAAAAAATATTTTTTTTAGCAGGAACAGGTTCCTCTTCTACCGATGAAATAATCATTTCAGGAACAGCATAGGTAATCAAGATTCCATCCATTTTTAAAAATTTGTCTATTTCATTTCTTCTTTGTTCAAGAATTTCATTGATGTTACGTGCATTGTTTCCAGAAGGTTCTTGAATAACCTTCTCTCCAGATGCAGTATAAAATTCTTCTTCACCTTTAAGCAAATTTAAAATTGACTGTTCAAATCCCCATGGATGAAAAATAATAACATCATATTCGAATAACGATGGTGCGTTAAAAATGTCTTTATTGTCAATTGCTGCATTTGGTAAAGGATAGTGCAATGATAAGATGTGCATCTTAATCACCTACATTCATAATTGAATATTCAGGATCTATCTCAACTTCTTTAGCATAATCAATTCCATCAACATTAAAGCCAAATATCTGATTAAAATCTTGCTTGTATTGTTCAAGGTCTATCATCGAAAGGTAATTAGTTTCTGTAAGTTCTTGCCATCTACTTTTTATCTCATTTTGTATTTCGTCCTCAAGTTCGAAGTCATCAAGACGAATTAGCTGTTCGCTATCAACAACTGGCTCTCCAGTATGAAACTTTTTATCTTCAAAAAGACGAATAATTTGATCTAAAGCATCTTCGTGTGTGTTGTTAGCTTTCATCAACTTAAATAACATCGATATGTATAATGGAACTCCCGGAATAGCAGATGAAGCCTGTGTAACAATAGCTTTATTGATGCTTACACGAGCTCTAGAATTTGCCAACAAAGAGCTGAGTTTTGAGTCAATAGTAGCAGCTGTAGCCTCAAGATTTTCTTTCGCTTTCCCAATTGTCCCAGTTCTATAAATTTTTTCAGTCACCTGCGGGCCAATGTAGCTAAAGGCGACGGTTTTAAAATGATCACTTAATAAGCTATGCTTTTCTAATAAATCAATCCATGCATGCCAATCTTCACCACCCATTACTTTGACTGTTGATTGCACTTCCTCATCAGTTGCCTGTGGTATTTCTACTTCTTCAAGCAAATGATTTTGTAAATTGATATTTTTTATAAATGCAGAATTGCTGATCGGTTTTAGGGTACTATTCCAAATTATATCACGTTTTTCGTCTATTCTTCTTGGTGCTGCAAGGCTGTACACTAATAAGTCAATTTTCCCATAGTTTGCTTTTAATCGCTCTATAACTGTTTGCTTAGTTAATTCACTAAATGCATCACCATTGATGACTTGGAAACTTAAATCATTTGCTTCTGCGATCTTTATTAATTCACCTGAATTATACCAGCCGGCACTTCCTGTTTTCTTTTTGTTAGGAGCTCTTTCGAAGCATACTCCTAATGTATTTGCGTGAAAACCAAATAAAGAGACTATCGACGAAGCTAAACCATAACCCATACTTGATCCTAATATTAAAGCATTTTGAACATTGCCGCCTTCAATGGAATTAGTTCGGTTAACTTGACTTGCAACAAGGGACTTTAATCCAGCTGGATGAGCAGATAAAGAGATAAATCCTCGCATTTTAGGTTGCACTACTTCAAGTGACATTATTTAATCCTTAATCTTCAAAACAGCCATAAATGCTTCCTGGGGAATGTCGACTGAACCTAAAGTCTTCATTCGTTTCTTTCCTGCTTTTTGTGCCTCAAGCAATTTCTTTTTTCTAGTAAAATCACCACCATAACATTTCGCAGTAACATTCTTTCTTAACGCCTTAATTGTTTCTCGAGAAATAATTTTACTACCGATAGCTGCCTGAATTGGCACATCGAATAACTGACGAGGTATTAATTCTTTTAATTTAGTAACATATTTTTTTCCTTTTTCAACTGCTCTGTTTGATGGAAGTATAAGAGATAAAGCGTCAATAACTTCTTTATTAACCAAAATGTCCAGTCGAACAATATTCGCCTCCCTGTAGCCAATAGGAGAGTAGTTCATTGAAGCAAAACCTTGTGAATATGATTTTACTTTATCATAGAGATCGACAATCATTTCTGAAAGTGGCATTTGATATTGCAGCAGTACATTAGCTTCAATATTTTTTTCCACATCTTTTGGTGTCAAATAGGTCATTGCAACATATTCTGCGCTGTGTTCTTCCATAAGCTTCATCATTGCACCTAAATAATTTTCTGGAAGGCTAATTGATATTTCAATCCAAGGTTCTTCGACAGTTCTCATGTCAGACTTAGCTGGTAGCTTTGCCGGACTATCAATATAAGCAGTATTACCTTGATGATCTAATACTTTATATTGTACTGCCGGCGCAGTAGCAATTAGCTCAACTTCAAATTCACGCTCTAAACGTTGTTGAATAATTTCCATATGCAACAACCCTAAGAACCCACAATGAAAACCAAAGCCTAACGCCTTTGATGTAATTGGCTCCCAAATTAAAGAAGAATCATTCATATGTAATTTTTCTAATGAGTCTTTTAATTTTTCATACATATTAGCGTCACTAGGGAAAAAACTTGCAAATACGACTGGTGATGATTCTTGATATCCATCCAAAGGAACCACGTCTTTGTCATTAACATTGACTACAGTATCGCCAGGCAACGAACCATCAAGAGACTTGAGCCCAGTTGCAATATAACCAACCTGCCCTGTATTAAGAACTTTAGATTTCTGCATTTCAGGCCCAAAATATCCTATTTCCAATGGCTCAAATGATTCATTGTGAGCAAATAATAAACATTTATCCTTACTAGAAAGCTCACCAGAGATGACACGAAGATATAAAATAATGCCTTTAAACTGATCATAATAAGCATCGAATACAAGACCTTTCAAGGAATTACTTTCAGGTTTTATGGGATAAGGTATCTGATCAATGATTCCTTGAATTAAGGTTTCAACACCCTCTCCTGTTTTTGCAGAAACATAAAAAATATCTTCTTCCTGAAATCCAAATGCATCTTTCATGGATTGCGCAACTCGCTCTGGATAGGCTGCAGGAGCGTCAATTTTATTTATTACCGGAACCAATTTCAAGCCAAGTTCTTTTGCTTTGTTAATAGTAGAAAAGGTTTGCGCTTGTATGCCTTGAGTTGCATCAACAATAATAATAGCTCCTTCACAGGCAGCTAAGGCCCTGGATACTTCATAGCTAAAATCGACATGTCCAGGTGTATCGATTAAATTTAACTCATATTCATCATTGTTATGCATATATTGCATGCGTACTGCTTGCGCTTTGACAGTAATACCTTTTTCTCGCTCCACATCAAGTCTATCTAAAACTTGAGCTCGCATTTCACGTGAGGCAACAGTATTGGTTATTTCCAGCATCCGATCGGCAAGTGTGGACTTACCGTGGTCTATGTGTGCGATAATTGAAAAATTTCTTATACGTTTATGCAAGCTTCGATCCAAACACAGAAATACTATCTACTTATAGTACCAAGTTTTTATTTTATGAAGCAATATACAGAATTTTATTCAATACACCCAGGACAATTAGAGACCCAATGATCTTTTTCTATTTCAACAAAATCAACCTGTCCAGTCTCTATGTGATTGGCATTAGGGTTTCGTGAAGCAAAAATACAACCTTCTGGGGGATTGAATGGAGAAGGCACATCGCCTTCAAGTACGATTCGCTCTCTTGTACGCTCTAGCACAGGATCAGGAATTGGAATAGCTGACAAAAGCGCCTTTGTGTATGCATGCTTAGGATTCTTATATAGATCAACTGAACTTGCCAACTCAATCATATGCCCAAGATACATCACTGCAACTCTATCAGAAATATGTCTCACGACCGCAAGGTCATGTGCGATAAAAATTAATGTCAAACCAAACTCAACCTGCAAATCTTCCAATAAATTAATTACCTGTGCTTGAATTGATACATCAAGTGCAGCAACTGGCTCATCACAAATAATTAAATCTGGCTCAGATGCAAGTGCGCGCGCAATACCAATACGCTGACGCTGCCCTCCAGAGAACTCATGTGGAAATCTTTTAGCATAAAATGGGTTTAGTCCTACAGACTCTAGCAAGTATGAAACCCGATCAATTCTCTCTTGGCCTTTATAGAGGCCATGTATCATCATTGGCTCACTCACTATGTCAAATACACTCATTCTTGGATTTAATGAAGAGTATGGATCTTGAAATACCATTTGCATTCTTCGACGAAATGCACGAAGATCTTCGCCACTAAGTTCAGTTAATTCGTTGCCCTCTAATTTTACAGAACCTGCTGTCGGTCTGATTAGCTGTAAAATAGACCTACCCGTAGTAGATTTACCACAGCCAGACTCTCCTACAAGTCCTAATGTTTCACCTTTACGAACAAAGAAGTTCAGTCCATCAACAGCCTTAATATCTCCAACATGCTTATTTAGAATTCCTCGCTTAACAGGAAACCAAGTCCGCAAGCCTTCTACTTCTAATATNTTTTCATCTNTGATAGTTGNTTCAGCCATAATTTACTCCTAATTAATNACTTACATCAAACAGCCTGGNCAGTCAGCTACCCAATGNCCTGGTTCTTTTTCAATCANTGCTGGATGNCTNTCAGTNAGACAGTGNTCTCGATTTGGATTCCTNGCTGCAAATGCACANCCNTCAATNTCACGAAGCAACAACGGNGGTTGTCCTTCAATCGTATTNAGTCGAACCTTCTCTGTTTCATCTAGCCTNGGNACTGAAGACATTAGNCCTTTTGTATAAGCATGTAATGGGTTAGNAAAAATAGCTTCTGCANTTCCNCGNTCAATAATTTGTCCAGCNTACATCACATTTACTCTATCAGCATATCTTGCAACTACACCAAGGTTGTGAGTAATCAGCACAACTGCTGTACCTAGTTTTTTTGATGATTCATTAATCACATCTAAAATTTGTGCTTGAATAGTTACATCAAGCGCAGTTGTTGGTTCATCAGCAAGCAATATCTTGGGATTACAAGCAAGTGCCATTGCTATCATTGCACGCTGCCTCATACCACCAGAGAACTGGTGTGGNTAATCATTCAANCGATTTTCAGGATCTGGGATACCAACTAATTCTAAGAGTTCAATTGCCCTGTCATGCTTTGCATCTTCTGTAACATCTAAGTGAATATCTAATACTTCGGTTATTTGGTGTCCAATCGTCAATACTGGATTCAATGATGTCATTGGCTCTTGGAAAATCATTGCGATGGAGTTGCCGCGAATATCTCTCATTTCACTCATGGATTTTTTAAGAATATCTTCACCTTCAAAAAGGATTTCACCTTGCACAATTTTTCCAGGAGGATTCGGTATAAGNCTNAGTAGAGAAAGTGCTGTAACNGANTTACCACAACCTGATTCACCAACAAGACCCAAAGTTTCACCTGGTTGNAGNTCCCAACTCACACCACGTACNGCNCGAACTGTTCCTTCTGGAACATAAAAATAAACATGNAGATCTTTGACTTCTAATAGTGGTTCTGGCATTTTCAACTCCTAGGAAATAAGTTGCAATATTGCGACACTGGTTAATTATAAGCATATTAAAAAAAATTACAACACCAAGTTTTTGACGATACGTACTTTTTTTTGAGAATCATTCTCAATAAAATTCTGATTATATGTATGATCATAAATGGTACCGAGGGTGGGACTCGAACCCACACGCCGTGAAGCACGTGATCCTAAATCACGCATGTCTACCAATTCCATCACCTCGGCAAAACAAGGGTAATTATATATTAAAACTTAACCTAAGACATGCCTTTGATTAAGCATTTTTCAAAATTCCTTTAGCCATACCTTTAAATAGAATGCTATGAATTGGAAGCAAAATATACCAATACAGCAGACCAATGGTGCCGCTAGGATGAAATCTCGCAGTGGTAATAAATTCACTTGTTTGGTTATTAAGAGTATTCACCTTAAATTCTAATAATGCAGCTCCAGGCACTTTCATCTCTGCAAGCAAGACTAAGGATTTTGAATCATTTTTATCATCAATTTCACCTACGCGAAAAAAATCAATTGTATCACCTACGCGAACTTGAGATGGATGCCTTCTGCCACGTCTTGTACCAATGCCACCTATTAAACGATCTAATATACCTCTAATCTTCCATAACCAATTCATATGGTACCAACCGTTTTTCCCACCAAGCGAGGATACGACTGACCAGATATTTTCAACTGATATATCTGATTGAACAGTAACGGTATACTCCTTGCTGAAAAAAGAGTTTTCAGGATTGTATTGCTTAAAAAAAATAGCATTTTCTGTCCAACGAGAAGACAATTTTTTATTTTGTTCATCTTGCAAGGCTTTTTGAATTGATTCTGTATAATTCATTAACGGCAGATCAATAATTTGTTTTATTTTTGTGTCATCGCCAATGAGATCATTGCGTAAACCATATATTAATGGCTTTGCGATGTCTTTAGGGACAGCAGTAACAAAATCAAGCCAATAGGATGATAATCTAGGTGAAATCAGTGGTACCGGCAATATCACTAAAGGCCTCCCTACTACGTTAGCGAATTCTTTTAGCATATCTTGGTATCGAATTGTTGAAGTGCCCGCAACATCAAAAATATCATTGTACGTTGCATCATTGCCAATGACTTGGACTAAGTACTCTAATAAATCACGTAACGCAATTGGTTGTGTCATAGAGCGCACCCATTTAGGTGTGATCATAAAACGAAGATGGTACACAAGATCTCGAATCATTTCAAACCCTGCAGAACCTGCTCCCACAACTACCCCCGCACGAAGTTCAGTTACAGGAACATTTGATTGTCGTAAAATATCTCCAGTTTCTTTTCTTGAAGATAAGTGCTTAGATGGNTCACTAATTGGCTGTAATCCACCAAGGTACACAATTTGCTGAACGCTTGATTTATCAATTGCTTGTCTAAAGTTATTCGCGGCTTCTCTATCTAAGCTATCAAAGCTACTGCCTGCTGCCATTGAATGCACAAAATAAAATACAACATCTATGTTTTGTAGAGCAGAATCAATTGAATCAGAATCAAATAAATCGCAATAAATTAAATTGACATCATGCCAATCACGGTTTTCAATTACTTGCATATTTCTTGATGATGCGTAAATAGTATGTTCTGTAGACTTAAGTCTTTCTATTAAGTTGGAACCAATGTATCCAGTGCTACCTATTACGAGAATATTCATGGTTTCATAATACGTTTAGTATTAACAACGATCGAGCTACTAATTACAAAAAGTTACTTACAATTACGCAGTTAATATCTTCTGATAAAAATAAATAGAGTTGCGCGCAAACAATAACCATCGTTTACTGTGATCATAGTATCTAATACCAGAGGATCACATGGCCGCTACATTTCAAGAACTCGGTGTTCCTTTAGAATTCATTGAGCTGCTTAATACTAAAAATATTACTGTTCCAACGCCCATACAAGCAGCAACAATGCAGGATGCAATGCGAGGCAACGATCTGTGTGGTAGAGCNCCAACTGGATCTGGCAAAACAATCGCTTTCGGTATTCCAATCATTACTGGGGTAGCAAAAGCTGCGTCAAGAAAACCCACAGGATTAATACTCGCACCAACGCGAGAGCTTGCTGAACAAATTACCTCCGAGTTACAAGGGCTTGCTCAACTTAGCAAAAGATCTATGCTCGCTGTTTATGGAGGGACAAGTATTAGAAAACATAAAAATCGACTTAATAAAGGTGTCGACATTCTTGTTGCATGTCCCGGTCGACTGAATGATTTATTACAACAAAAGGCTTTGACTTTAGATGAAGTGTCATTTGTCGTTATAGATGAAGCGGACAGAATGGCAGATATGGGATTTTTACCNGAAGTAAAAAAAATTGTGCAACTAACTAAGCAGGATCGTCAAACAATATTATTTTCCGCCACACTGGACGGTGCAATTGCTGAACTCACACGTCAATTTCAAAATAACCCAGTTCGACATGAAGTAGGCTCGAAGACACCTGACATGCAGTCGATGGAACATTTTTTCTGGAAAATTAATCGTGATAGCCGAGTTCCTGCTGCAGCGAACCTTATCCTGCAGCGAGGTAAAACAATTGTCTTTACACGGACACGTTATGGTGCAGAGCGAGCAGCAAAAAATCTTCAACAATCTGGTATCGGCGCGGTTGCCCTGCACGGCGGTAAAACACAGCATCAACGAGATCGTTCATTGCGTGCATTTTCAGAAGGTGAAGCACTGGCGCTGGTATGCACTGATGTTGCAGCACGTGGCATACACATAGATAATGTTGATTGCGTTCTGCATTACGACCCACCTGAAGATAGTAAGGCCTATATCCATAGATCTGGTCGAACTGCACGAGCCGGAGCTACAGGCATCGTGGTCTGCTTTGTTGACAAAGTGCAACATAGCGTAGTCAAACGCTTGCAACGAGATCTACAACTCAACATACCCATTACTGACATGCAAGATACAAATGCAATAGATGCAGCACAAGAATCACCGGCAGCACTCACAAGTCGTGAGTCAAAACATGTGTCCAAGCATGATAGAGACACAAAAAAGCGTGTACGAATCAACACGCCACGAAGAAGAAAGCCGCGTCTAGTAAACAAAAAGAAAAAATTGAATATCAAAAAACGAAAAGCAGTNATTAAAAAAACTGTGTCAAATATGACTGCCCGTTCAAAAAAGAGCAAAATTCGAAAAAGAAGAAAACTGGCTGAACCCCGCTCACAGGCAAATTCATATACCCACAAAAAAACGAACAGNCGCAGGCGCTCTATCAACAGAAATAGCAAGTAATCACAGCTTTCATTAAGTACTTTAGAGGATAGACTGTAACTATGAAAAAAATATTGTGTATCCTTGCTATTGCCTCCGTTGTTGCTTGTAGTAATAATACTGTGAATCAACAAAAGCAAACATCTGAAATAAAAGCAATGAATACACCAGCAATAACCGAAAGNACTCCTGCTCCAGTGACTCCAGTTACTCCACCGAATCAAACTAAGACAACAACATCAAGTCCTCCAGTTGTATCACCGAATCAAACTAAGACAACAACACCAAAGCCTCCAGTTACTCCACCGAGTCAAAATAAGGCAACAACACCAAAGCCTCCAGTTGCATCACCGAGTCAAACTAAAGCAGAGGCATCTGATGCTCCTGCAAACACATCATTAATTAGCTGGCAAATAAATAAAGATAAAATGTGGAGATCAAATAATACGCCAGTCGCATGTGGTCCGTTAGATGAACTATTTAGTATATTTCCAATTGATATAAGCATACTCATGCAATTCGCTCGACCAGGACGAGCGACAACCATGGGCAATGATCCAATCTATGTAGCTCATGGTTCTTTACGAGCTGATAACACACCACACGATCAAATTAGCGTACAGTTTCCTGCTACAGGATTCTCTTTATACGCCGTGAATAGACGAACAGAAAGTTATATTGATAGCGATGAAGAGCAAGTCAAGCTTGAATTTATGCATCCTTGTGGCATCCTGCTAAGGCTTGATCATCTTGCGCAACTTAGTGATCGATGGGCAACAATTATTCAAGATGTGCCAGTGACATCNGANTCACGTGTTACTTTTTTCCCTCAACATACACATTTTGTGACGCAAGGTGAAGTGATAGCTAATGGTATTGGTCATGCATCAAATACATACCTAGATTTTGGCGTATATGATTTGCGCCAAACAAATAATATTGCAAGCTATATTGCTACAGCATGGCCAGAATACACTGGTAGTGCTGATTACGGTATTTGCTGGCCTGAATTATTTGATGCCGCAACACAAGAACTGTTATATAGCTTGCCTGCAGGTGCAGTTGCTACAAGTGATTATTGTGATTAATCAATCTATAGTAGCGATACATTGGCTTGATTATTGCATCATATTATTGAATAGCTGTACTCGATTATAGTATTGTGAAAATATTGATCAGCAAATACATAGGAGTATTATCATGGGAATAGCTACCATATTAAGAATTTGTGCTACCCTCCACATCCTGATGATGGTTGGGTTATATTTAAGCATCATGGGTGGATCTTGGCTTCCAGACGGAGCATCAGCAAACCATACGGCTACAGCTGAAATCTTAGGAATTATGATCCTCAGTCATGCAATCGGTGTTGGAGTCATCCTTGGACTTGCTAGCACACTAAAAGATGTTGCCTCTGCGCGCGTTGTTCTATTGGGTGAGATTATCTTTGCAACGTGTATGCTTGGAGCATTTATTTTTGCCAACTTACAAGATAGCTGGTATGATGGCCCACCAATTCCAGTACTAGCTATGATAGTTGTCTGTCTGCTGCTTAGCACGTATGGCCGACTTAAAGTAACTAGAATGTAAATTATAGACTCTATTTACATGGATATTGAAGAACAAATTAAGGAATTGCACGAGGCTGCATGTAATGCCAAAAAACCATTTTATCGCGATCCGCAAAGTGGCCTGATGGTTATGACAGCATATGCATTAAAACAACGACCTTGTTGTTCCTCGAATTGTAGACATTGTCCTTATTAAATGTATTATAGATATTAAGGAAATATGCAATGAAATCTTTGAGTGTCACAAATGCATTATTCATAGCATCGTTCATGCTGTTTGCAGCATGTGGCAGTAATGCGACTCAAGAAGTTGTACAACAACCACAAAGAATACATTCGTATAAACCATCCAGATCTTCTCTTTCTTTTGGAGTTTGAATTCTTTCCTTTTCAGGAACATCACTCTTTGTAATAAGATAAGGTTGTACTTTTTCTAACTGGTCATAAAACATTTTCATATCAACTATTAAATCTCTTACCACA
>PAJB01000023.1 GCA_002710905.1 Chloroflexota bacterium
GAGGATATATGTCTAGTGAAAAGAAAGGACCTTTAGTAGGAATAAAGGTAATTGACTTTACTCATGTCTTAGCGGGCCCATTTGGATCAATGATACTATCTGATTTAGGTGCTGAAGTTGTAAATATAGCCAAGGTGGACGCTAAAGATGATAGTAGAGGTAGCGGACCGTTTGTAAATGGTATTAGTACCTATAGATATTCCTTAGAAAGGGGTAAAAAATCAATTCAGGTTGATCTTAAAAATCCCGAGGGGATTAAATTAGTTAAACAGTTAATTGATAAAGCAGATATAGTTACTGAAAATTTTTCACCTGGAACTATGGCTAAACTTGGTTTGGATTATGAAGAATTGAGCAAAACCAATCCAAGACTTATTTTTGCTTCTTGTTCAGGATTTGGACAAACTGGCCCTTATTCCTCACGAGGAGCTCTTGATGTAATTGCTCAAGGGTTTAGTGGTTTTATGAGTATAACTGGAGACCCTAGTGGGGGACCAATGAGAGCCGGTTCTTCAATAGGTGATACTCTTGGCGGGACCTATATGGCTATGGGAATAATCTCAGCACTTTATGAAAGAGAACTTAGTGGAAAAGGTCAAAAAATTGATATTAGCATGGTAGAAAGTGTGATATATAATTTAGAAAATGCAATTATTAGATACTCAGCAACGGGCCAAGTTCCCGAAAGAGTAGGTGCAAGACATCCACTTACTACTCCTTTTCAAGCTTTTGAAACAAAAGATGGATGGATTGTTGTGGCTGGGGTGAGAGATTGGGAAGCATTTTGTGTCGTTCTTGGTATAGAAGAACTTGCAACAGACGAAAGATTTGATACAAATCCAAAACGTACTGAAAATCATAGCATATTAGAGCCAATTTTATCTAATGTAATAAAACAGCACAATAGTGACTATTGGTTTGAAGTACTTGAAGGAATAGCATTAACAGGACCAATTAATAATATCGAGCAAATGATTAATGACCCTCATATAAAAGCAAGAAATACTATTATTTCATTACCTGTACCTGGAGAAATTGAAAAAGAAGTGCTGGTATCTAACACTCCAGTTAGATTATCTAGAACTCCTGCTGAAATTAATGAAAGAGCTTTCGTAGTTGGAGAGCATACGAGAGAAGTGTTACAAGAATGGTTGGGTTTGAANGAAAANACNNCTCTAGAAATGGAAGAAAAAGGNATAGTAAAAAGTTCAGATAATCAATTNATATAACNAGGAGGATAATAATGGGTGGACCATTAGAAGGNGTNAGNGTACTNGATTTAGGNAGATATCAGGCAGGTCCTAGATGTGGACTGATGCTTTATAGGCTCGGTGCAGATGTTATTAAAATTGAACCTCCGAAAGGTGAAGAAAGTAGAACTAATGGTCAACACTACTGGGTGCAATATAATAGTGGAAAACGAAGTCTAGGACTNAANTTATATTCNGATGANGGNAAAAATATTCTNTCNGAATTAGTAAAAANTGCAGANATNTTNATNCAAAANTTNNGNCCTGGNGTNATTGNANAAATNGGCTTTTCATACGAAAAACTNAAGGAATTAAATCCCAAAATTGTAATGGTAAATGTTTCAGCGTATGGTCAATTCGGACCATATAAAGACCGAGTGGGTTTTGATCCAATAGGTCAAGCGATAAGTGGATTAATGACAACACAAGGAACAGAAGGAATGGATCCATTCAAATGTTCTTTCCCACTTATTGATAGAATTACAGCTCTTCATGCAACTATTGGGGCATTATCTGCATTATGGGAATCACGAATTTCTGGTGAAGGCCAAAGTTTAGATGTTTGTTTAGCAGATACAGGTTATACAACTGCAGAAATCCCAATATCTACATACTTAACAACAGGTGCAGCTCCACGAAGAACAGGTAATGGTAATACTTTCACCAACACTTATCAATGTAAGGATGGATGGGTTTATCTAATTTCAACGGGTCCAAGAATGTGGAAAAGAGCTGCTGAAGTTGTAGGTAAAAAAGAGTGGATAGATGATGAACGATATGCCACACGACAAGGAAGAACCGAAAATGCAGTNGAAATAGAAGAGTATTTATCTNAATGGTTTTCTGAAAAAACTAGAGATGAAGTGATAAATCTTTTTTCGCCCCATGGAGTCCCNATACAAAAAATTAATACNATNGCNGAAGCNGCNCATGATCCCCATATGNGAGAANGAAATATTATCGAAGAAATTGANGATTANATTACNGATGCGCCNAATGTANGCCGTATNAATGCTATAGGNGATATCTTTCATTTNAGTAGAAGTGGGTATCAAATTGGACATGCCCCCTTACCTGGTGAACACTCTAGAGAAGTTTTATCTGAGCTTCTCAATCTTTCAGAAGAAGAATTAGATGCTCTTCATGCTGAAGAAGTTATCTAATGATAGATTGGGGAACTATTAAAAACCATTTGATAGAATCAGATGAGAAAATGGAACCTCTCATACATCAATTTGGGATTTCTCCTTTTGCAANAAAAATAGAAACGGATATTAATTTATTTGATAATTTAATAAGCTCAATTGTATCTCAACAACTATCAACAAAAGTCGCACGCACNATAAAAGACAGGATCTATTCCTTTGGAAAGATAACNGAATTNACACCGGAGTTCTTAATTCGAACATCCACTGAAGATTTAAGAATGTGTGGATTATCATATGCGAAATGTAGAAGTATGAAAGAAATATCTGAGGTTCTCATTAAAANGCCAGATTACCTTACTTCCCTCTATGATAAATCTAATGAATTTATAATTGAAAAGCTCATTAAATTACGAGGNATTGGTATTTGGACTGCAGAAATGTTTCAAATGTTTTCATTACNAAGGCNGGATATATTTTCTCATAGAGATGCAGGACTAATTAAAGGNATAAGAATAGTCTATTTTGATAAAGAAAAAGCAGAATTGGANGAAATCGAAAAAATTACTTCCAAATGGAAGCCNTANCGTTCNATTGNNTCNTGGTACATGTGGCAAGTGGCCAATAATGAACCCCCTATAAATAAAAAATAGACTTGCTTTTTAAATACAAATCCTATACGATTTTCTCCTAATGATCCGCAGTAGCTCAGTGGTAGAGCGGTCGGCTGTTAACCGATTGGTCGTAGGTTCGAGTCCTACCTGCGGAGCCAATATATTTCTCACCCTTAAATAACAATGCATTATTATAAAAAGTTATTTATTTTTATACTGCTCATTCTGATATTCACAGGATGTTCTCAATCTAACGAAAAAAATTCTAAGACCATAATATCTACTAAAGATTCAATGCCAATATTAGAATTAACAACACCCTCTAATTTAAATTCCAAAGAAACAACTGAAGAATTAAAAGTAGCTTTTATAGCAGATCAAGGAATTAATGAAAATGCTAAAAAAGTACTGCAATTAATAAAAAATGAAAAAACGGATATGGTAATACATACAGGGGATTTTGGTTGTTGTAACTCTATCATAAAATACTTATTTGGCCGTGAAAGTTACATAGGTACCGCGCTTGATTGGGATGCGCAAATAACAAATATNTTAGGCCATAATTTTCCCTACTTTGGAACAATTGGAAATCATGATGGAGGTAACTGGTCNACCTATCAAAAATTATTACAACAAAGAGTTGATAATAATCNTGATATTACTTGTGTTGGCAATCTTGGTATTAAATCATCCTGTAATTATAAAGGGTTATTTTTTCTATTATCTGGAGCAGGAGAAATAGGAAACAATCACGATAGCTATATAAATGATGCCTTAGAAAAAAATGATTCCATATGGGAAATATGCAGCTGGCATAAGAATCAAAAAGAAATGCAAATAGCCGGGAAAAAAGATGAAGTTGGCTGGGAACCTTATGAAGAATGTAGAAAAGGTGGAGCAATAATTGCTACCGGTCATTCACATACTTACTCAAGAACAAAAACTTTGACCAATACTATAACTCAAGAAGTTCATCTAGAATGGAATCAACCTAACGAGATTAAAATATCCAAAGAAACAGAAAATCAAAAAGGATCTACATTTGTATTTGTTTCTGCCATCGGTGGAGAAAGTATACGAGCTCAAGAAAGATGTAAACCTATAACTTATCCCTACGGATGTAATAATGAATGGGCAAAAATTTATACCTCAAATCAAAATGCTAAGCCTGGTGCACTTTTTATTATATTTCATATAGATGGAGATCCAACNAAAGCAAAAGGGTATTTCAAAAATATCGATAATGAAATAATTGATGAGTTTATTATTTACAACTATAACAAATAAATTCTAATATTTTTCAAATAAATCTCTAATTTTTTGTGTATCGCTTGTTTGNAATAAACTTAACATTAGTAATATTCGAGCTTTTTGAGGTGACAAATTATCACAAGTAATAAAGCCTTCATCTCTTAATTTTTCNGTGAGTACGATCCTACCCATAATAGACCGAGATGCCAATACTACTGGGATGCCACCTTTGACCAATTCAAGAGCAGAATCTTTCATTACCGTTGGCAATGTGCCGGATCCNAAACCAGCAAGTATTAGTCCTTGAGATTCATTTTTTTTCACAGCATCAATCAACAAACCGTCACCACCAGAATAAGCAACGNCAATATCAACTCTTGGTAATTGATCTAACCCCTGTGTACTAAACTCACTTTCATAGGTATGAGTTTTTATTGANTTACGATAAAAAATTACTTGCCCATCTGAATCTACAAAACCTAAAAAGCCTAAATCATTAGATTGNAANGTATCAACACGTAAGGTATTCATTTTAATNATTTCCCTAGCCGAATGGATTTGATTATTTAANACTCCCATTACACCCATATTTTGTGCGTTGCCACTAGATGCAATACGAATAGCATCAAGTAAATTAATATCTGCATCTGTACTCATCGATGATGGAGGTCTCATGGCGCCAGTTAATACAACGGGTTTATTAGACTTAATTGTNAGATGTAAAAAATATGCTGTTTCTTCTAAAGTAGCTGTGCCATGAGTAATAACAATACCNTCAATANCNTCNTNTAAAAGNGTATTTGCACGTTCTGCAATTACTAACCAATCTTTCGGAGTAATATTGGTACTACCAGTAGCTAATAAATTTTCGTAGGTTAAATTTGCAACATTTTTTACTTCAGGAATTCGTTCTATAAGTTGTTCAATNGTATAACGATTTCCTGTATCAGAATATTGAGTATAATCAAGTCGATTAGCACCAATACCAGATATAGTTCCACCAGTTGCAATTATATGTACTTTGGGTAATTTCTTATTCATATTCATCACCTATATTTCTNAAAATAAATTCTANAGATATGATTNATCAAATCANATAAAAAATTGACAGCTTCATATCCCTAAAGTTTAATAATATTAAACGATTTTAAATAACAAGGNAAATACAAACTATGAGTCCAGCAAAATCAAATTTAATAAATTCCATATCTCTTATTGCAATGGGTTTATGGGGATATGTTGAAGTATCCTCAATTACTGCTCTTATTCCAGTTATATTTGGGATACTATTGCTTATATGCTATGTANTTTCTTCCAACAAACCAGANNTAAACAGAATTGTNGCCCATATTGCTGTTCTATTAACATTTATCATTCTTCTATCTCTTATTGGAATGAGGTTACCAAAATCGCTTGATGANGGNGGANTAGGNNTACTACGNCTNCTNGTNATGATAGGNACATCTACTCTTGCAATAGGNTTATTTGTAAAAAGTTTNATTGATGTAAGAAGAAAGTAAATTAATTNTTTNGTAATTTGTATTCAAGAATTAATATAATACGATGATAGAAGCATACCTATCCCTTTTTGGTTTTATGATTTTAATGGTAGGAACACCTGGTCCTGCAAATTTACTTGCTATGCTTGGTGGTTCACAAATAGGATTGAAATCATGCAGTGGATTCCTACTAGGCCTTGCAGTTGGNAAAATACCTCTCAATATTCTCATCGGATTTGGATTTGGAGTAATCCTCTCTGAGTACACAACACTGTTTCAAATATTCAAATATATAAGCGCTGTCTATATGATTTATCTTGCTTCGCGNTCTTGGAATACTAAACCTGTTAATTCAGACAATATTCAANAATCACACCAATTTNATTTTAAACANGGNGTNATNGTNCANCCNNTNAANCCCAAAGCATGGGTAATGTCNGCTCTTGCATGGAGTAACTTTGCNCCTGCTATAGGNTCTTTTCCTACNCAATTAGTAANTGTNGTCTTTGGTTTTGCTNTATGTCANTTAACACTCACNAGCCTTTGGTGTTGGGGNGGNAGTNTACTTGGTCGTTCNNTACCAAATAANCAAAAACTCATGAGAAGCATGATAATACTAACCATCTTAGTAGTATTATGGGCAATATCTTCTTAAAGGTAAAAAAATCTTACCCATCTATTTCTGAAAAAACCCTTTGAGCAATTCGGAAACATTCAACTCCAACAGGCATACCACAATAAATTGAAACATGATGCAAAATCGATTGGATTTCTTCTCTTGTTACTCCATTATTTAATGCACCACGAAGATGTAATTCCCACTCAGTCATTCTGTTTAATGCAGCAATCATTGCTAAGTTAAGCATTGATCTTGTTTTTGGATTTAATGTTTCATCACCCCATCCAAATCCCCAGGCAAATTCAGTTACTAATTCTTGAAATGGTCTATTGAAATCAGTTGCTTGTGCAAAAGATCGTTCAACATATTCTGCACCTAATACTGCTTTCCTTTTTGCTAATCCTTTTTCAAAAAGCTCCTTATCCATATGTCTCCCTTCATTAAAATAAGAAAATGCCCAGAAAATTCTGGGCATTTTTTTAAAACCTATTTAGTTATTAAATTACTCTTCTCTAAGATATGTAAATACGCCTGTTACTACTATGGTAATCATCATTGATATCCAAACAAGAAACATAGCATCAGCATCATATCCAATAATCGATGTACCAACTGTACCAAGAAGACCGGTAATAATTAAAAGTATTGCTACAACTATATTCCAATTTTTCTGGATAATCATACCAAGGCCAATTAATATAAATCCTAAAAATCCAGTTATAGTACCAATGGTTCCAATACCTTGGGATGCTACAAATAATGTTGCGCCTGTAGATACTCCAGCTGGTCCAGCTGCAGCCGGATCTCCTGCAGCAGCAGCGGCTGCCATACCAGTTGCAGCAGAATCTGCTGCAGCTGCCCATAAACTATTTTCTACTAAAAATGCAACAAATAAACCAATAATTAGGAAAAATCCCATATTAGCTAACCCTGCTCCACTGCCTCCTGCCATAGTACTACGGACATAGCCAAAACCTGAAAACATAATTCCCATAAATATCGTTACTATTACCATTCCTATACCAACATTTGATGAATTTTCTCCCAATGTCATAGTAAATGCTAGTATATCAGATGCCTGTGCGTCTACTCCGCTTAACAGTATCAAAAATGTCGCCATCATTAAGATAGGACCAAGTACCATCGAACATGCCGCTATATTTTTTTCCGAACCCATACACACCTCCAAGGGTTTTATTTAACTGTGGGCGATTGTATACGAAAAAGATATATAAAGCAAAAATACGAATGAATATATCGCAGTAACTAAACAATTCATATATAAAAAATTACGAATAATAATAAAAAGAAGCATATTATATATTAATATATTCAAATTATTTCATATATTAATAAAATATCGTATTTTATTATACAAATTGCGATGTGCATCTCAATTTTTGTGCTATATTCAAACAGTCGAGACTATATAAATTTTAGAGACCACACTAAAAATGCGTATTTTTTCAGCAATATTTAAATCTGACCTAACTTTTTCTATTAACAAATCCTATACATTTCTATGTTGTTGTCTATGGTGTTGTCTTCTTTGTTATAGAGACCTTGGAGTCTCTTCTAAGTGGGAGGTGTAGATGAAATAATTTGACTTAATAATCACCAACTTAGTAGAGACCTCTATAGAGGTCTTTTTTTACACAAACAAGGAGGAACAAATGCCAGTTATACTACAAACATTACTATATCCACAACACGGGCGATGGACAGAAGTAATTAATGATGTTGTTAATCTAAGAGAATCAGAAAATATAAATACTAATGTGAGTGTTTCTCTTGCAATGCCATTAATTGATAACCGCCATATTGCAGTAAATGGTGTTTTTCAAAATCCTGATGAACTTGAAGAACGAATGGGACAAATCACTCCTGAATTTAACGCTAAACATGCTCAGATTCATGCTAAATGCTCGGATGTCAAAAGAAATATACTTATTGTGAATGAAATGTCAGAGGGAGCTCCAGAAAATCCAAAATTTATTGCTAGACGCACATTTATAGCAAAGCGAGGGAAACGTGATTCATTATTAGAATATTTAAAAGAAGGACGAGCAAATCAAGAACAAAAACCATTAGTAATGATTCCTTTAGGTGGTGATACTGACGTCATTAGAATGTCTCTCTATTTTGCCTCTCTCAGCGATGTAGTTAATGCATATGAAAGAACTATAGGACCTGATAATTCAGGAGTTAGAGCTAAAATCGCTGATCTCACAGAAAAGTCATACATATCTTTACATCGAGTAATTTCTAGAGCTCAAAATTAAACATATAACGGGGGGAGGAAGAAAATGGGACATTATTTATTACAAGGATCATACTCAGCAAACGCATGGGCTGCACAAATAGCTAATCCACAAAATCGGTTAGAACAAGTCTCAAATATGCTTGCGCCATCAGGTATTAATATAGTTCAAGGATTTGCTGCATTTGGTGAACATGACCTAGTTTTACTTATTGAAGCACCTGATGACAAAACCATGGCTGCAGCATCAATAACTATTGGAAGTACTGGAGCGGTAACAAATCTAAAAACGACACCATTAATGCCAATAGAAGATTTAGTAGATTCATTAAAAATTGCACAGGGAGTTGCTTACACTCCACCTACAGGTTAATTTTGCCTATCACCTCTTTTATTAGAACACTTTATGGATAGGATTAACTCCTAAAGTGTTCTAATTTAAAGTAAAATGCTTTTAATATATATAAACTGTACATATTTAGGGGGTTTTTAATGTGGGATGATATGCCCAGAAAAACTGATCAATCTTCTAATAATCCGTATCAATCTAATACTATAAATATTGAATATAAGTCTTCATTGTCATTTCATGACATTTTTATTAAACCAGGTTTTCTATCTCATCTAGGGTCCTATATATTAAGTTTGCTCCTATCAACAATTGGGGGTGGGCTTTTGATAGGTATTACTGCTGCATTTTATCTAGATTCTAATGATGAATTAAGTGATACAGGATTCGGAATTGCATTGCTTGTTGCAGGTTTTGTTATTCTAATTTTACCTATGTATAGTGTCATTTCTTCTTTTTTAACCTATAACAAACCAAAAATTAAAAACAGTGAAAAAAGATTTATCTCACTATTAGCAACACCTGTAGGAATTATGATATTTTTTGTAATCTCAGGTATAGCTATTGCAACGAGCGTTCTGATTATAGTATTCCCAATTTCTACCATAGCTTTTACAGGTCCTCTTCATTTATTTCTTTTAATTGCATTCAATAAAAAAAAGTATCTGAGTATGTCAGTAGATACAAATAAAATGTTTGAAAATACTACAGTTTCGAATCCCCAAACATCCACAACTGAAATTAATCCAGTAAATCCAGAAATTGAAAACCTCCAAAAAGAAATGGAAAAACTACGAGAAGAAATTACAAATCAACAACCAGCCATTCAGCCAAATAATCAAGAAATTGAACGTATGGCTGAAGAAATAGCTTCTCTTAGGGCACAGTTGGAACAACAAAATACTGTAGAATATGTTCCTGAGGCAACTCAATGGAAACCTTCCCCTAATACACCAGAACCTGGACGGTTTGAAGGTACTTATTTGAAGGGTGGACCGTATATAATTGCTTTCATTTTGGCAAGTCTTATATTGACTAGTGCAATGGGTGCTGTATTTTATGGATTGTTTAACATATACGACAAAAGTGAAGATGGAACATCTATCACAAGAAAATACGCAAATGAATATTTATAGTGATAGAGCTATTACCTGTTAATGATAGTTTAAGGAGTATTATGAAAATTACAAATGTTAAAATGGATATGTTCTACTGGAAATCTGAACCATGGAAAGTGGGACTAAATTTTCAGACTTTTGGTAGTACTCAAAAACTTGGAGTCGTCACTGTTGAAACAGATGAAGGAATAAGTGGAAATGCCTTCTTGGGCAGCTCTCGAATGGGAGCTGATCATTTTGCTCCAGGTTTAATTGAATTTATTAAACCAAGACTTATTGGTAAAAACCCTCAAGATATTGGTGCTATATGGCAAGATCTTTGGAAAGCTAATCGCTCTGTATCAACGTATATAATTGGTGCAATAGACATTTGTCTTTGGGATATAAATGGAAAAATTACAGGTCAACCAATTCACAGACTATTAGGAACATGCAAAGAAGTTGTTCCTGTATATTCAAGTACTGGTTTTTGGGAAACTAAAGAAGAATATGCTGAAGAAGCTATTAAATTTAAAGAGATGGGATGGACTGCTCACAAAATACATCCACATGGTATTGCTGCCAATGATATTGAAATATCCCAGGCAGTTCGAGAAGCTGTCGGCAGCGATATGAAACTTATGTTGGATTCAACATGGGCTTACAACTATGAAGATGCTGTAAGAGTAGGTCGTGCAATAGAAGAGTTAAATTACTATTGGTATGAAGACCCATTAGCTGAAGAGGATATTTATAACTATATTAAACTTCATCAAAAATTAGATATTCCTATTCTATCTACAGAATATGCTCCCGGAAGATATTATGGTATGACTCAATGGATCACTCAATTTGCAACTGATATCCTACGAGGAGATGTAGCTATTACTGGAGGAATTACTCCGTTAGTTAGACTATGTCACCTTGCTGAAGGATTCAAAATGAAATGCGAAATTCATCACGGTGGAAATTCATTAAATAACGTTGCCAACCTCCATGTAACTATGGCCGTTCCAAATTGTGAATTTTTTGAATTTTTTCCATCTACCGGTAGTAATATGTTTGGTCTTGTAGAAGATATTAAATTTGACGGCGGTGTCGTGCATGCACCAACAAAACCTGGACTTGGATACGACATAGATTGGGAACTTTTACAAAAGGAATATGCTGGAACAGCAGAATAAAGGAGATCAATTATGCCAAGCGATATACCTCAGTCAATTGTCGGTGAAGAATTACCTAAAGGAGTGTTTACTTCAACTGTAGTAGTAGATTGTGAACATATGGAAAAAATGCTTCATAAAGCTACAAGAAATCAATTTACCTTCTATTCTGATGAACCAGAACGTTTAGGAGGAGATGCTAACCATCCAGCACCTTTAGCGTACATTGTTGCTGGAATTGGATTCTGACTACTTACGCAACTGAAGCGGTACGCTTCAATGAGAAAAGTAGGAATTACTACAGCTAAAGTACACGTTGAACTCGACTATTATCTCAAAGGATCTGTTAAACAAGGTACTGTAGAAAATAAAGTAACAGAAGTTAGAAGTGATTTTACTGTAGAATCCCAAGAATCTGACACTGAAGTTTTAGAAATAATTAGGATTGCTAAACAAGGTTGTTTTGCTGAAAATTTAGTTAAAAACGCAGTACCTTTAAAAAGTTCATGCATCCTAAATGGTAAAGAAATAGATGTTACGTAAACTTGACAGTAGTATGTTGCTAAAGTTTAATTAAACAGGTTAGTTATATCTATTAGGTATCATAATATTATTATGGCAAAACAATTAAACATATTTAGTATGATAATTCTCATGCTAACCCTCCTGCTAATTTCTGCGTGTGGAAATGATTCTCAAAAGGAAGCTCCAAATGTTCAAGCTACTATCGATGCTGCAATCGAAATAGGTATAGCAAAAATACCGACTCCTACTGCTACTCCTTTACCAACAGCTACACCTACTCCTTTACCTACTCCTACTCCTTTACCTACACCAACACCTACTCCTTTACCTACTCCTACTCCTGCTCCAACACCTACTCCTACTCCTTTACCAACACCAACACCAACACCTACTCCTACTCCAACACCTACTCCTATACCTACCCCTACTCCTATACCAACCAATGAACCAAAGTTAAAATCATTCCAAATAGTAAATTCAAATATTTCGCGAAATCTCGAAATTAAAATCGGATTTACTAATTCAGAAGAAGGTGCTAATGATGTACGCGTTAGATTTAAGAATATAGCTAATCCCAATCGTGGTTTGTATACTCAATCATGTTTTGTATTTTCTAATTTATCGGGTATTACAACCTGTTCAATAAAATTTGCAGCAAGTGGAGCCTTTTGGACAGAAAATGGGAAATATGCTATCCAAGAAATTGAAATCAAAAGTCCAAATAACATAGTTTCTCAATATAAACCAGACGGCACTGTTATCCCTGATCTAAACTACGAAACGATGAACCTCACAAGCCATGAAATACGACTCTATTCACTGAATTTAAATGGATCAGGATTCAGTATTGCAGCCGATAAAATATACATGGAAGGTATCCATTATAATGATGATGCATTTAGAGGTTCAGGATTAGATAACGGAGATACTTTTGACCTACTAGTCAAATTTAATTCAAATGTAAAAGTAACTTCTCTGAATTATGACGGAACAAGTCAGACAACTAATCGAGCTTACATAATCTTTAGCTTAAAAAATATATCAGATAGTAATGAATCAGGTAAATTATATATGCAATACTATTCTGGATCTGGTACAAAAGAATTGCTATTTAGAGGAATTATACCTACATCAACGAACCAAGGATTAATAACTCCAAATTCAAATACACCTGGAATCCAAGTTAATGGAACAGCTATTATACAGGATTCAACCCCAGATACTTATCTCCCAATTCAAGGAAATGATTTATTGTTTAATTATCAAGGACCCAGCGGCTCTGAAAATATTTTTTCTACAACGTCAAAGAAAACCTACTCACCTGAAAAGGTACTTTCACTCTATTCTTATAATAATTTTGCGATGAATGCATTATCAAGGGTGAGCACTACAGGTTCTAACTAAATCATTACTTTTTGTACTGAAACTTCTTATTAGGCTTCCTGTAATTATTTCTTACTTTTTCTGATTCGGGTTTAACAGTTGTTTTTTTCTTAGGGACGATCGTTTGCTGATAATCAAAATTATCTATATATTGCTCAGGGATTTTATAGCCCAATAAAGATTCGATTTTATAGAGTAATTTTTTATCCTGAGGGAGAAGAAATGTTATCGCTTCTCCAGTATTTTCTGCTCTTCCAGTTCGGCCTATTCTATGAATATAGTCGTCTGTAGTGCTTGGCATATCAAAATTTATCACATGTGATACTTCAGAAATATCTATACCACGCGATGCCATATCTGTTGCAACTAAAATATCGTATTTCCCTTTTTGGAAACCAGTGATAGATTGTTGACGACGGTTCTGAGACATATTGCCTTGTAAAACTGTAACATTTAATTTAGCTGATTCTAAATCATCCCATAACCTTTTCGCCCTATGTTTAGTTCGTGTAAATACTATTACTTTCCCAGTAGGAGTTATTTTCAAAAATTCTAATAATAAGTTTGTCTTTAAAGTAATAGAGTTTATTGGATATATGTAGTGCGCAACTGTTTTAGCAGGTTCTATTCTTCCTATTTGAACGGTGTGTGGATTATGTAAAATATCATCCGTTAAGGTTTTTATTTCATCAGGCATAGTCGCTGCAAAAAATAAAATTTGTAAGTCTTTAGGTAAATACTTTAATATTCGTCGAACATCCGGTAAAAATCCCATGTCACACATCGTGTCTGCTTCATCTAAAACCAACATTTCAACTGTGGACAAATTGATGACTCCATCTCCAATAAGATCAAGTAATCGACCAGGACATGCAATAATGATTTCAACCCCATTTTTTAGAGTTTTTACTTGTCCGAATTTACTTACCCCTCCATATATAGATACACTTTTAATTCTCATATGTTTCGATAAACTAATACTTGATTGATGTATTTGTTCAGCAAGTTCACGCGTAGGAGCTATGACTAATGCCCGTACTTTTTTTAATGGACCTTTTGAAAGCTTTTCGAGAATAGGGAGCATAAAAGAAGCAGTTTTACCTGTTCCAGTTTGTGCCAGACCTAATACATCCTCTCCTTGTAAAGCTATAGGTATTGCTTTTTCTTGAATTGGGGTTGGATTAACATATCCCATATCACTAATGGCTGAAAGAAGTTTATTGTTAAGAGGTAGTTCGTTAAATTTCATTTGTAACTAACTTGTCACTGGATTGACATTAATCCTATGAATAGCTGCTCCCTTAATCGGGTAATGTAAGAGCGCTGCCAGTAATCCTAGAGCGACACAAGCTATCCACATAACGTCATATGATTGATATTGATCAAAGATTCTTCCACCTAACCAAGAACCTAAAGCTGATCCTAAATTATGTGAAAACAGAGTAATCCCAAATAACATTGAAGTGAACGAAGGACCAAAAATATCGGAAATAACACCACTGGTTAAGGGTACTGTAGATAACCATAAGAGACCTAAAATACCTGCAAAAGCCATGACAGTAAATTCATTTTTAGGCATGAAAATAAAAATTAAAAAAATTAACGATCTAAAAGTATATATACTAACTAAAAGGTTTTTCTTTGACATTCTATCACCTAGAAAACCATACATTGTAGTCCCAAAGACATTAAAAAGACCAAGAAGTCCTAGTGACCATCCTGCAATTGATGCCAACCCTTGATCTTGTAGATAAGCAGGAAAATGTGAACCAATAAATGTTACATGAAAACCACATACAAAAAAACCAAGTGTTAATAAATTGAAATTTTTGTTTTTAACAGCTTCTTTAAAAGCTTCAGATACAGTTTGTTTGATACTATTAGAATCTGAATTGGTATCTTTCGAAAAACTTATAAGATATGAAAATATAAGAAGAAGAGAACTAAAAAACATTAATAAATAAACAGCAGTTAACCAACCTGAATTTTGAATTATTCCACTCATTAATGGTGTGATTAGAAATTGCCCTAGACCTCCTGATGCCATAACCAATCCAACAAAAAGAGATCTGTTTTGAGGATTCACTGATCTCCCTACAGCTGCCATAGCAATACCAATAAATCCTGCTGCTGCAAATCCCCCAAGCAATAAAGAGCCAATTAAGTCAAAGGAATTAGATACATTTGATAACCAATATTGACTGATAATCTGAAGGATTACGCCTACAAGAATTGATTTTCCTGGTCCATATTTATCAGCAAGTGCACCAAATAAGGGAGCTCCTAAACCTGAAAATAAAACGTTCAAAGATATTCCTATACTATAAATTTCACGACCGACATTTAAATGATCAGTCATAGGTATGAGAAAAAGACCCCAACTGTTATGCATACCTCTACTTATAAGAATTAAGCCAGATGCACCTATCAAAACAATAGGCATAGCATAACTAATATTCCGAATTTTTGAACTCAACATTAACTCCTAAATTAAACAGTAGAATAAGAAATTCTCAATTTCTAAAGTAGAGAAAAAAGTCATCACCACAAAAGTACCAGCTAGTAACAACAACGACATACTTCTTAATGCCCAGATAAAAGAATTTGAATTGGAAAAAGAATTATCTTCGACAAACCTTAGGGAGGAATAAAGAAAAACTTCACTAATAATCCATACTGAAATAAATGCCATTAATACGTTTGTTACAATCATATGCGTATTATAATAGAAAGTTGGATAATATCAATGAATGATAAGAGTATGTAGTATATAAACAACAAGATTAACATTATGCTTGACATTATGTAGATTATATACTACATTATTATTATCAAATAACTTATAACCACCTTGGAGGGGGAAAATGACAACAAATAATTTAAGTGCATGGATAGATATGGCTGAAGGGTTATACGATTTTTTAAATAGAAGAAAAACTACTATTAATTATAAATTTACAGATATGACAGTATTAGTACCACAATCACTAGGTTCAGACTCTGAAAAAGCTGAATGGAATATATCGGGAACGATAAGTGTAAGTACACACGAAAATCCCCAGGAATAATTAAGGAACACAATGAGTTTAAAAATTGATGTAACTGGACAACTAACCATAGAAAACGATAGCCCTTTTGCTAATATTGCATTTAACGGTAATGAAGTTAATATTCAAATTGAAGAAAACAGTCTCACATTACCGCCCTTGGGCGGATTACGTAATCTCAGAAAATTATTTATTGAATTTTCCGAATTTATGTTTGAACTTGGATTAACCTTAAGAGTTCATATGAAAGAGAATTTAATTTTAGTTGTAGGAGAAAAAGCTAACCCAAGAAAGATAGTTTCGTTTATCTCTGGAAAACATGTAGAGGTAAAAGATACTAAAGCCGTTATAAATTTAGTACGAGGACTGTGAACCTAATGGTTGTAACTCCAGTGGTAATTAAAAGTCAGCTGCATAAATTCTATCAGCTGACTTTTTTATTCAGTTTCATCAAAATATAGCTATAGGATTGACTGGAGAGCCAGTACCCCCATTCACAACTAATGGTGCTATAACTAACAAAAATTCATATTGATTGTATTCACGACACATATTAGATAATTCTTCAAAATTTGCGTTGTCTAATAGTGGTAATCCCATATGAGGAATTACCACTTCATGAATGGGAATTCTTGCAGAATAATCGAATGCCATATTCCCTGCTTCTTGTAAATCCCAACCCAATAAAGCTGCATTTGTATCGTAGAGATATTCAATTATAGACGGTGCATTTCCTGGTGTATTCGGAGGAAAAGAAAATTCAAAATCTGGATTTGATTTCCAAAACATATCAGCTCCAGAACGAATTAACACCGCATCCCCCGATTTTGGAACTATCCCTACTAAATTAGCCCACTCTTCAAGGTCCCAACCTTCAACAGGTTGATCAAGAGAAACGTAATCCTCATTACGTAATTGAGGTATATCATACAATACACCACGAGTTACAATACCTTTTCTCCAATTATCAACCGAATTTGTTAGTGCTCCTTCATCTGTAACAAGAGACGGATCTCGGTCGTTATATAACCGTCCACCGTCTTCAACACTATCGGTAAATATATGACATAAAGCGTCTATATGTGTGTTCACAAATCCATGATAAGAGACCCCAACATAATCACCAGAACTTAATGGCCCTACTGTCATTATATGATCAGCAGGTCTAGGATTTCTTTTTGAGTCAGAAATAACTTTTGGAGTAGCTAAGGGATTAGAACATGAAACCGTTTGTCCTTCCCTAACTAATGAATTAGCATACTTGATACCTTCTTGTTTTATATGATTTAACGTGCCTAATTGATCTTCTTTACCCCATCTACCCCAATTATTATATTTAATTTTGTAATTATTATATTCTTCAATTGTCGTTGGAAGACGATCTTTTAAACCCATTATCTATTCTCCTTTTTAGCATTTATTAACATATTAATGAAAAAACAACCTATATTCGACATTTTTTTCATTGAATAGTATAATTAGGTAAGATGTAACTACCCAAAAATGTTGTTCAAGACTCATAAACTATGCAACCTATGAGAACATCTAGAGGACCCTTTTACTTCATTATCACCTTGCCTTAAATACTATCCTTGGAAGGACTATATCATGTTAACTCATTCTGAACTGGTATTAGAAAAAAACCATCCTGGAGCTTTGCGGTATGTAAACGAAGATCCGGTCAGGCCTGAACTCGATGCAAATTACAGAACTTCAAGTAATAGAGAAGTATTTTCCTTACAGATTTCTGATGATCCAGCTATACATTCTTCACTGGGTGATCATGGTCTATATTATGGCGAAAATAATCAATATAAACCCGGCGCTATTATTTGTGTTTCATATACTAATAAAGTTCCAAAAACAATTAATGATTTAGATAAACATTCTTGTTCACCACATGCAACTAATAGTATCGCTGTATTTTATACTGTTTGGAGCTACCAAAGAGGCGCAGGAAGAAAAATTGTATTTGCTGCAGCTGAACATATTCGAAATGAATACCCAACAGTCGCAAGATTTATAACCCTTTCTCCCAAAACAGAAATGGCAAAAACTTTTCATCTTGGGAATAATGCAGTTTTGTTAGCAGAGAACTCTGAGTCGGACAATTATGAGTACCCTCTTCATAATTAATATTTTTTAATCTTTATTACCTTTTTTTGTGTTATTTTCATTCTAATCAAATGATATAATTCCATTAATCAATGGAAGTGGTGTATCACACAAATTTCTGTTGACTCTTTTTTCAAATATTTTTAAGGGGTATTTTATGTTGGCCAAAATATTATATAGAACACGCAATTTTTTTCTCTTCTCAATTCTTTCATTATTTCTACTTACCTTTATTGGTGGTTGTGATTTATTGGAAAGTGAGGAAGAACATTCAGAGGAAGAACATTCTGAGGAAAAACATTCTGAGGAAAAACAATCTGAAGAAGAACATGACGGACACAGTGACATTAAAAAGTTCGGAATGAT
>PAJB01000024.1 GCA_002710905.1 Chloroflexota bacterium
GTTGAGGTCAGGCCATTAATTAGTGGTGGCTGGCAACATGCAACCAACGAATCTTTTTATACAGACGTCAAAATACCAGTTTCAAGAAGAGTCGGTGAAGAAAATCGTGGCTGGTATGTCGGTATGACCTTATTAGATTATGAGCGCTCTAACATAACTGGTGCGGTGGAGTTAAAAAAAGAGATAGAAGGATTAATTGATTTTCTCAGTACAGATGAGGGTAAGCAAAAATCCACTATTGCAGATAGAGAATCTGTCAAAGGAAAAATCGTTGATCATTATATTGAAGCAGAAGTATTAAATAATTTTGCTTTACGTATTATTTCGATGCAGGCAGCAGATCAAATACCAAACTATGAAGCATCAACTTCAAAAGTTTTTGGAGCTAATTCTCAAAAAGAGTTACAACAAACTGGCATGAAAACTTTCGGACTCTACTCACAAATATGGGACTCGTTGTCTAAATGGGCTCCAATGAATGCAAGGTTCACACAAAATTCTGTACATAGCATTTCAAGAACAATTGCGGGTGGTACAAATGAAATACAAAAAAATATTATAGCAACTAGAGGCCTTGGTCTTCCGAGAGGATAATTTGAAGTAAAAATTCATCATTATATAGATTGGCGGACTCAATGAATTGGGCAGACACTAAAGAACAAGAAGAATTTAGAATTGCTGTACAAAATTTTATAAAAGATCGTCTTCCTGATTACTATGTAAAAAAATCTAAAGACCCTGCAGGAACTGACTTGCAACCAGATGAAAATGGTATTCAATATCATGAAGATTGGCAGCACGATTTGGCTTTAGGGTCTGACGAAGCAAAAAAGGGTGCAAAAGAATGGGCAGAAGCACTAGCTGAGAATGGCTGGTCAGCACCTCATTGGCCTAAAGAATATGGTGGTGGTGGTCTCTCATCAATGGAACAATTCATATTTAAACAAGAGCTTGCACTAAATGGTGCTCCATTAGTTGGAGGATCAGGCGTTGCAATGCTTGGCCCGACATTGATACATCATGGTACTGAAGAACAAAAAAAAGAATTCTTACCTAAAACATTAAATGGCGATATTCTCTGGGCGCAAGGTTATTCAGAGCCTGGTGCAGGTTCTGATTTAGCATCATTGCAAACTAGAGCAGTGAAAGACGGAGATAACTATGTTGTCAATGGACAAAAAATTTGGACTTCGCAAGGTCATAAAGCAACATGGTTTTTTATGTTGGTCAGGACTGACTCAGAAGCTCCAAAACATCGAGGTATTTCATTTCTTTTAGCGGATACCAGAGAAAATGGAGTTGAGGTCAGGCCATTAATTAGTGGTGGCTGGCAACATGCAACCAACGAATCTTTTTATACAGACGTCAAAATACCTATTGCTCAACGCGTTGGAGAAGAAAATCGTGGCTGGTATGTCGGTATGACCTTATTAGATTATGAGCGCTCTAACATTGCAGGTGCAGTGGAGTTAAAAAAAGAGATAGAAGGATTAATTAATTTCCTCAATACAGATGAGGGTAAGCAAAAATCAACTATTGCAGATAGAGAATCTGTCAAAGGAAAAATCGTTGACAGATTTATTGAAGCTGAAGTTCTAAGTAATTTTTCATTACGTATTATTTCTATACAAGCAGCTGATCAAGTTCCAAACTATGAAGCATCAACTTCAAAAGTTTTCTACACAACTTTGTTGCAACAGGTACAACAAACTGGCATGAAGGCATTTGGCCTCTATTCACAAATATGGGACTCGTTGTCTAAATGGGCTCCAATGAATGCAAGGTTCACACAAAATTCAATGCATTTTGCTGCACGAACTATTTCTGGTGGAAGCAATGAAATACAAAGAAATATCATTGCCACTAGAGGTCTTGGTCTACCTAGAGGATAAAAGAATAATTATTCTTCAAACGTTGCAGTACCAATTGCAGTTAATGCACTAGATTGATTTTCTGACCAAACGCGGTAAATATTTTTTTCATTTTCTTTATGAACAAATCCGCCTTTAGCAGTTTGAATATCGCCTGCAAAGACCGTATTAACAAACTTGATATCTAAAGTTCCTGTATTGTAATAGGAATCTCCAAATTGTTCACACATCATTCGCGCAAGTAATCCAAACGCTAAGGCGCCTTGGGCTCTAGGTCCAGGATCACCATTATCTAATGCGGCTTGAACATCAGTATGATTATTGATTTCACCAGGACCTTCAAGATCATTTAAATGTTCTTGAGAAGTATTATATTCAATCAGTCCAAATACTTCACTATCATCACTTAATTCTGGTGGTCGAGGCGAACTAGATCTTTCAGGCCATTTTGCAAGCTCATCAGCATTTACTGTAGTTGCCCAGGCTTTACGATGACGATGTATTAATTTGCCTTCAACATAAGCGTCAAGGCCCCACTCAGTATACCCAATACCTCTTCTTTGATATTTATCAGTAACTTGTGCATGTAGATCGATTACAGTATCAACTGGAATCGGGCCATGAAGTTCCATCCACATTCTTGCTAACCCACCCGGTCCAGTTTCTCGTGGATTTTTTTCACCTGGCTTTTCACCAAAATATCTAATTGGTTGCAAGATATTCATGCTTGGATAATAAAAAATAGATGGAGGAGCAACATTTTCTAATTGTGAACTACTATTTGGCTTCCACGGAAATACATCCTCATAAATAGTTGTCCATCTCTTTACATCGTCATGTGTAAAAATAACTTGATATTCTCCTAAAGAACCAGGATGAATATCATAAAATGCATTTGCATTATCGCCTTCTTTTAATTTATAAGTTCCAGGCAAAACCATAGGATTTGCATTAACCATACTTACTCTCCCATCAAAATAATTGCTACAATATTTTGCAACTAGAGTTTAATTATAATCAAATGAATGATCGTTGTGAACAAGAATGAAAAGAATACTGTTATTAATGCCTGGCAATACATACAGAGCAAAAGCGTTCATTGATGCAGCAAAAAAACTTAAAATTGATTTAATAATTGGCTCCGATCAAGAACAAACACTAACGAGTTTATTACCAAATAAATATATCACGCTGAATTTTCATAAGATTAAAATATCCAGTGAGCAAATATATAGTTTTAATAATAAAACAAAAATAAATAAAATTATCGCAGTAGATGATCAAGGTTTATTGCTGGCAAGCGCTGCATCAAAAAAAATAGGATTGCAGTCAAATTCCTTCTTTTCAATGAATCTGACTAGAAATAAATACTTACTTAATAAACATATTCAAAAAAATAAACAATCTCCTTATAATTTTTTACTTCATAATAAAAATAATAAATTGAGATCTTTAAAAATAAATTATCCAGTAGTTATTAAGCCTTTAGGCTTGTCAGCAAGTAGAGGTGTTATGAGAGCAAATAATGAGCATGATCTAAAAAATAAAGTTAGTTTATTATTTAATCTCTTAGAAAATGAATTTTCACATGAATGCGTAAGTGAATATGAAGCAGACAATATCCTCATTCAAGAATATATTCCAGGTAAAGAATATGCTGTTGAAGGAATCATTGAAAAAGGGCAATTTAAATTAATTGCTATTTTTGAAAAACCAATTCCTCTCACGGGCCCCTATTTTGAAGAAACAATTTATATAAGTGATCCAAATTTTGATCAAGAAACAAAAAATAGCATCATATCAATTTCACAAAATCATATAGAATCTATTGGGATTTCTGAAGGAGCAGTACATTTGGAATATCGAATAAATAAAAAAGGTACTCATTTAATAGATATTGCAGGTAGATCAATTGGAGGTCACTGTTCGCAAGTTTTACAATTTAATGATGATGTGCTCTTAGAAGAAATCATTCTTAATAATGCAATTGGCAAGAAAAATGCTGCATGCATTGAAAAAATTAGTGGTGTTATGATGATCCCTACTACAAAAGAAGGAAAAATAAGCAAAATTAAAGGTTTAGAATCTGCAAAGAAAATTAAATATATCACAAATATAGAAATGACTGCTTTTAAAGGACAGGAGATAAAAAAGTTACCAAAAGCTAATACATACTTAGGTTTCATTTTTGCAGTAGGTCCAAATAAACGTGTTGTTCAACGTGCACTACAGAGATCTTATCGATGCATACAAATTAATTTATTTTGAAAAATCAACGGCAACTAGATGTTGTTCTGTTGGCTCAGCGCAACAATACCAATCTTCAGTTGAGCCAACTGAAGAAACTTCAAAGTTATTACAAGTTTGAATAATTTCATTTGTGTTAGTTGAAACTAAGTTACATAATTTTTGAAAAAAATCAGCCTGAGACATTGTATCTTCTGTACTCAATTCAATTAATTGAGATACCTCAGTAAACAATTTTTCAACATCTGAATTATCATGAGACCATTCATGGTTTAGTGATGCAGTAGAATATTGCATATCAAATGCATTGAGACTTTCTCCATCAAATAATGCTGAGTATTTTGGTATTAAAAGTTTAATGCCATATTGAATTCTTGGAGTTAATCCAACTAAATCATTTTCAACAATAAAATTTATCATTTTCACATAATCTGAGTAATCCATCCACGGTGTGAATGGTATCCATGTAGGTTTAATAAATAAATTAGCATCCCGGCAAATATCAAGAACATGATGCATATCATATAAATTGTGATTTTTTTTCAAATGGGCCAATACAACATCGCTAGTTGATTCAAAAGCAGAAATTATATATAAAAAATTTAAATCATCGAGTGTTTTAATTAGATCTTTATATTCTAATATATGCTCAACTTTAATGGTTGCGTCAAAAGTCAATTGAGGATATTTATCTTTTATTATTGATGCGATTTTTAATGAGTGTTTTGGTGCATTGAAAAAATCTGGATCACCAAATGTTATATGTTGGGCACCTTCATTCACCAAATTATCAACATCAGTTAAGATAGATTTTGCATCGATCACACGAAATTTTCCTTTGTATACTGCGGTCACAGGACAATGAGAACATATATGTGCACACCCTCTGCTTGTTTCAATATATCCATTGATTTTTTCATTGTTATGATATTGGATTTTTGCATATTCACTTAATANAGGAAGCTTGTTACGTTCTGGGACTAAAAATTTTTGTCTAGAAAAATCCACTTTAGGTTTATCCCAAAAATCAGAATTTAGATCTTCATTATTTTGATATAAATATTTATTAAGCAATAATTCCAAGTTTGGTTCAAATTCTCCAGCAAATGCAGAGTCTAATAAATTTTCAGAAAGTGCGTCTTCTAATTGAATAGCATAGAGACCAAAAGCAGATATATGCGCATTAGAATTTAGCTCCCTTAATTTTGGTAAAATACTCAGTGCCATTCTTGCAGCAGTATGCATTGGCACTGAAAGCAATATAATATCTGCAGAAATAATCTCATCCACATCTAATTTTGAGATTGATAGATCGACTAATGTAAAATTACAAGAATTTTTTTTAAAAATTGCTGCTGCTGCTGCAAGAGACAAGGGTTGATGACCAAGATCATATAATGAAATACCGACGATGTTTAAATTTGTCGACTGATTTTTCAGCAAATCCATAGTTTATTTTTTTTCTGATGCAAAATAGGGATTTTCACCACTCGTATGGTCAGTGCTATCAATTAATTCTTTAATTTCAGGGATAGCTTCTTGAACCATTACTTCTACTCCTTGTTTAAGAGTCACGCTCGCCATACCACATCCTTGGCAGCCTCCACTCATTTCTACATACGCAGCATCACCTTTTACATCAATTAAGTTAATTTGGCCACCATGAGAAGCAATAGCTGGATTCACTTGTTGATCAAATAATTCTTGAAGCTTGATCGCAATTGGATCACTCCATATTGGATTTGGGTTCTTAAAAATAAAACCATTGGCAACAGTGTCTGTTGGATCAAAATCAACAACAAGACCATCTAGATTGACAGAGTTCTTTGCCTCAATATACAAGTTCAATGAATCAGAAATAACCTGTACAGAGTCTGATTCATCCTCTTGGCCTTGATCCACTAGTGATAATTTATGATCAAAAAGGCCATCTTTTCTACCAGCAATAGATATCTTAACACCTGAAATTTTTTCAGGAAAATTTTCAGCAGCTTCTACTAATTTACTAACAACTTTTTCAGTTAATTCAATCTTTGGTTGCGCATCATCATTTACAGTCATATNTCACTCTTTCACAAAATTCATATACCAATTGATTATTTTGTTCAATAATAAGATATCAAAGAATTTATTTGGTGATACATAATTAAATGAAAAAGAATAAAGTTTTTTTTGGATGGTACATTGTCGTAGCAACCATGGCTACGATGTTTGTTGGCGGGTCAGTGCAAGGTTATGCAACTGGTGTCTTCTTAGTGCCAATGAGCAATGAACTTAATTGGACAAGTACTGAATTTATTGGAGCAATTACGGTTTCCTACATAGTGACAGCAATCATGGCAGTCTTTATTGGCAGTTATATTGATGAGCATGGTGGTAGAAAACTCATGTTCATTGGAACATTCATTATGATAATTTGCTTACTGTTATTAGGAGAGATTCAGACATTATGGCAATGGTATCTAGTGAGAGGGCTAATCCTCTCTGTTGGAGTTGCTATGGCAACTTTTCTTGTAGCTCAGGCAACATTAGCCAAATGGTTTATTGTGCGTAGGGGTAGAGCAATTGGTATATCTCTTGTAGGGCTATCTATCACTGGCATATTAACTCCTTCGTTATTAACTCCTTTTGTAGACACATTTGGCTGGCGTACTGGATGGCAAATTATGGCATTAATTACTGCATTATTACTTTTTCCAGCTGCAGCAACAATGAGAAGGCAACCGGAAGATCATGGAATGCTGCCAGACGGAGAAGTTGTAAATCCCCAAAATGGAGAATCAGCACATCAAGAAGAAAAATCAATTACTAGAAAAGAGGCGATGCGCACTTCAACATTTTGGCTTGTTTTAATTGCTTATGCGTTATCAAGTCTGACTTTCCCAGCAGTTGGAGCACATACCATCCCATTTTTAACAGACATAGGATTTGAAAGAACTCGATCAGCAGCGATGTTATCCCTTTTTGCATTTCCTGGTTTATTAACAAGACCTATATGGGGTATTATTGCAGATAAAGTAGATATTAGGCTCCTTTCCTTTATAGCTTTTATTGCATGCCCTATTGGTATTTTTATTGTATTAATTGGTACTTCTGACTTAAATTATACGCTTGTGATAGTTGGCTATCTAACTCTAGGGATCAGTATTTCAGGAGTTGTGCCTCTACAAGAAATAATCTGGCCACAGTTATTTGGTAGAAAACATATAGGGAGCATTAGAGGTGCAGTAATGCCATTTATGATTATTTTGTCTTCCACCAGTCCGTTGATGGTTTCAGCATATTTTGATTTAATTGGCAATTATACTGGAATTTGGATTATCTTTGGCTCCTTATCATTAGTTGCTTCTGTAATTATTCTGTTTGTAAAAAAAAATATAAATAGTTATAATAATGTTCCATAAAACTTGGAGACAAAATGCAACAACCTCTACAAGGAGTCAAAATAGTTGAAATTGGTGGGACTATTGCTGTTGCATCTGCAACTAAACAATTTAGTGATTTTGGTGCTGAAGTAATTAAAATTGACTTGCCANATGGAGGAGAAATTNGAAGAACNCCNCCATTTTATAAAGATGATCCTAGCTTAGAAAATGGAGCATTTCATATTGCNNTAGATACNGGGAAAAAATCAATCATTGTAGATCATTTNTCTTCNTCNGGGAAAAGTGTAATTNANAAAATATGCCAAGATGCAAATTTAGTTTTTATTAATTTGCCTGTTAATGANGCCAAAGACTTACTAAAGATAATTAAAAAATTGAAAAATACAAGNACTGTGACAATNACTCCNCACGGCATCGAAGGNCCTTATAGTGAACGAATTGAGAATGAGATGTCTATGTTTGCATGGACTACGAGAATGGAAAGACATGGGCATGATGGTTCTGAGCCACTTAAATATGGCCCCCATGTCGCCACTATACAAGTAGGATCAACAGCTGCAGCNGTNGGNCTTTCAGTNGTNTGGGGACAAGAACATGATGGAATTCGCAGAGATGTTGATGTTTCTGGCATAGAAGCATTAGCAGGGAATGTGGATACTGGNTATGTTGACTGGGTGTTGTTAGGTACGCAAAGAAAAAGTGGCATGGGTCGTAATACTGATAATTATCCTATTGGAAATTACAAATGTAAAGATGGCTATGTTATGTTTGCGGCAACTTTAGGGCCGCAATTTAATAGATTGTGTGAAGCTATCGGCCATCCAGATTTAATTGATGATCCTCGNTTTACAGACCCAATTGAAAAATCAAAACATTTTGATGAATTCATGGAATATCTAGATCCTTGGTTATCTACTAGAACAAAAAAACAGGTTTTTGAAGAAATGCAAAAATACCGGGTGATGGTTGCGCCATTGTTAAATATGTCTGAAGTCACAGAAGACATGCAGGCAATAGCTAGAAATTCATTCGTAGAAATTGAGCACTCAAAAATTGGTAAAACAGTAATTCATGGGGCGCCCTTTAAAATGCCTAATGCATGGCATGCAGAAGGACCACCAGAATTTGGAGAACATACTTCTTCACAACTATTACATATNGGATATTCAAATGATGAATTNCTAGCACTATTCAAAATAGGTGCAATAGGCTAACCATGAATAAAAAAAGATANAAAAAATCTCAAGTCCTTAAAGGGGTCAAAGTTATAGATTTTGCTGAAGTATGGGCTGGNCCGTTTGGCGCATCATTAATGGGNGATATGGGAGCTGATGTNATNAAAGTNGANTCTTACCCNAGAAGATCNNTNACACGACCTATCAAAGTTGACGCTCGAGTTGCTGATGGTCCTGGGCCTACATATGAACGAACTTCACCTCAAATTCAAGGAAATAGAAACAAGCGCAATATTGCTTTAGATATAAAAAGTAAAGCAGGAATTAAAATTTTTAAAAAAATGATTGAACATGCAGATATTATTATAGAAGGATTCGCTGCAGGCGTGATAGAAAAATTAGGATTTAGCTGGGATGAAGTCCATAAAATCAATGATAAAATCAGTATGATTTCAATGCCTGCATGGGGTGTAGAAGGGCCTTATAAAGGTTATACCGGTTTAGGTTCTGGAATAGAAGGAACTACTGGACATGCAGCAGTACGTGGATTAAAAGAAAAAGACATGATACATTTGCCAGGTAATTTCATGACTGATGCAACAGCTCCAATACAAGTTGTTTTTGCATCTATGACAGCGCTTATGCAAAGACAAAAAACATCAAAAGGTTCATTTATTGACATGTCACAATCAGAAGCTTTTGCATGGCATTTAGTAGGACCACTTGGTGAATGGACTCTAAATAATAGAGAACCAGAAAAAAATGGTAACAATGATCAATATATTGTTCCTCATAATGTATTCAAAACAAAAGATCAAAAATGGATAGTTATTGCTGCTGAAAATGATTTGCAATGGGAGGGTCTATCAAATGCTCTAGAGCAACCTGCATGGATTCAAATAGAGCATCAATGGAGTACAATCAATAAGAGAATCAATGATCGTCAAAATGTTGATTCTGCTATACAAAAAATCATTGATGAAAAGACCAGTGATGAAATCGTTAGTATTATTCAAGAAAATGGTGCAATTGCAAGTCCTATAGTTGATGCGGTAGGCATGTTCAGTAATTTACAAATGCAATCACGAGAATGGTTTCAAGCTATAGAAATGCCTTATTTAGGTGAGCGATTATTACCTGGCTTTTTGTGGAAAATACAACCGGATCAACCAATTTATGATTATCGAACAGGAATGGTTGGTGAACACAATGAAGAAATATTATTAGAACTGGGTTTTCAAGAAAAAGAAATCAATAATTTTTATGAAGAAAATATTATTGGAAATAAATATGCAGAAGAATAAATCATTAAATTTACCAAGCTGTCAAATTTTATCTAATTTAAAAATTATTGATTTTGCTGAGGTATTTGCGGGACCCTTTGGTATTTCATTAATGGCAGATTTGGGGGCAGATGTAATTAAAGTAGAATCTTACCCAAGAAGATCTTTAACACGACCTATCAAAGTTGATGCAAGAGTTGCTGATGGTCCTGGACCTGCATATGAAAAGACTGCTCCACAAACACAAGGAAACCGTAATAAAAGATTTATCGCACTGAATTTAAATGCTTCAGATGGAAAAAAAATATTCAAAGAATTAATAGAATGGGCTGACATTTTAATTGATGGATATGCTGCAGGAGTAATAGAAAAATTAGGATTTAGCTGGGATGAAGTCCATAAAATCAATGATAAAATCAGTATGATTTCAATGCCTGCTTGGGGTGTAGATGGACCTTATAAAGGATATACAGCTCTCGGTTCACAAGTTGAAGCATCATCAGGACATGTATTAGCNCGCGGGAATAAAAATAAATCTACTGAGGACATTTTAGGAACTATTCAAACCGATGCAAGTGTTCCAATGGAAGTAATATTTGCAACGATATCATGCATGTACAGAAGAAAAGAAACACAATTAGGCACATTTATAGATCTATCTCACTTAGAAGCATTTTCATGGTATTTACCTGGCATGCTATCAGATTGGCAATGGAACCAAAGATTAACAAAACAATTAGGAAATGAAAATGAATCGTTTGTGCCTCATGGTTGCTTCCCTACAAACAGGATAGATGAATGGGTTGTGCTTGCTGTAGAAAACGATCATCAATGGCATGAATTATGTATTTTATTTGAAAAAAAAGAATACAGTAAAATAGGTCATGAATGGGCAACTATTCAGGGTCGAATAAGTCATAGAGAAAAGATTAATGCTTGGATTACGCAGGAAACAAAAACGCGTAATCGAGATGAACTTATATCATTATTTAATAATAAAAATGTGATTTTTGCTCCAGTTATGGATGCTCCATCATTATTAACTAGTGAACAACTAAATTATAGAAACTGGTGGCAGAGCATAGATCACAAATATTTAGGAAACAGATTAATGTCTGGTTTTTTGTGGCACATAAGTCCTGATGAACAGCAATGGGATCGACCTGCCGGTTTATTGGGAGAACATAATAGCGAAATACTAGATGAACTAGGCTACAACGATGAAGACATACAACGTTTGTATTCCAACAATTCTATTGGAAACGAATTTAAAGAATAAAAATTAATTTTTCCCAAATGCTTCTATCATGAATTTTATGTTCTCATGAATACGTTCATGAGACATTAAGGCAGATGCACAATAAAAAGTTGATGTGTTTACAACTCCTTCATATTTTTGAGCTTGCTCACGGACTTGGTCTATATTGCCATAAATTGAATGTTCACGAGCAATTTCATCTGGAACAGCATTAATTAATGCATCAACATCATTAGGTGTTTGAAAAAAAGCTTCTTGAATTTTCTCTCGCACATCTGAATATCCTTGAGAATCTAAAATAATTCCATAACTACGAGTTGCCATGAACCTAGCAATATGCAATTTTGCCTCTCGTTCAGCCTGTTTTTCATCAGGAGAAATTGCAGTTACGATCCAGGCATTATGATCAAAGTCTTCTCTAGTTCTGTTGCTACGATTAAGACCTTCGTCTATTGATGGCCAAGCAACTTCATTAATAAATCGTACTGAAGCTATTGGATGACCACATAATCCATCACAAAGATCTCCAGCTAATCGGAACATAGCCTTATTCACTGCTGCTAAATAAATCAATGCAGGTTCAGGAGGAGTATTGGTTGCTTCGCCTCCAAAGCCTGCTAAGCCAGAATCAGAAATTACTCCTCTAAGCCCTTTGCCGACTAAAGAATAATATTGACCCTGAAAATCCATGTCTTCATTATATGGAGTAGCCCAAGCAATTTTTAAACCTTTTATCATTTCGCGCAATCTTGTTGCAGGATGATCGAACTCTTTACCTAGCTGGTTAATATTCATCCTTTTAGTGCCCCCACCGAGCCCCAAAATAAAACGATTGCCAGATAATCTTTGCAGATCAACACTTGACTGTGCAAGTTCCCTAATATCATGAGCAAAAGCACGTATTACTCCTGAACCAAAAGGAGTTGTATTAGTTGTTTTTGCAATAGAACCAAAAAGTGGAATGCTTTCTCCAGAATTCCAAATTAAATCAAAGCCAGCTGATTCTGCATCATGTGCAAGTTGCGGCTTGGCCTCTAGATCTGAATAAGCAAGAGAAATTCCTCTTTTATTTTTTTCAGTCATAAAAATCCTTCACTAAACAAAATCAAAATTTTAAATACATTTTTTTATGCCAGATATCAGCTTCTAAAAAATCTGCACCTTCTTCAGCATAGCCCAATTTAATATAAAAAGGAACTACATCTAATTGAGCATGTAAAATTAATTTATCAAAATTATTCTTTTTTGCATAATCGTGCAATACTTCCATCAGCATGTTTCCATAGCCATTTTTTCTGAATTGCTCTAAAATGGAAACACGACCTACTTTCCCTATAATTTTTTCACTTCGAGAAATAATCATACGAGCAGTACCAATCGGCTGTTGGTCCAACAAAGCAAGAATCACAACAGCATTCCCATTATGAATATCTTGAATACTATCTAAGCCATCATTTTCAAGAACGCTGTCTACACCTTGGCCTTTTACAAAAACTTGATCGCGTATTTCAAGCGCTCTGCCTAAGTCACGAATATTATCTACAAAAATAATTTTCAGTATGTCAGTCACTTTACATTCCTTTAAAGTCTGGATCTCTTCTCTCTCTGAATGCAGTGCCGCCTTCTTTAGAATCTTCAGTCAAACTTGTAATACTTTCAGCAATTCTATACAACTCCACATGCTCATCAGCATTTGGTGAGGCCTGTTTATATATCATCCATTTGGATAATGCAGTTGCATAAGGAGAGTTTTGAGCAATCTTTTTAGCCATATTCAAGGTAAAATCCATTAATTCATCATCTGGAACAACCCAATTAGCCAAACCAAGCTCTAATGCATAATCTGCTCCTATTGGTTCCCGTAATAAATAAAGCTCTAACGCTTTAGCTGGACCAACAATAGTTGTTAAAGTGGCACTTGTTGCATTTTCTAATGGAGCAGCAAATTTTGCCCAAACTGGGCCAAGCTTAGCACTTTGTGCAATAATTCGTAAATCACACCACAGAGCATCACCNAAACCAGCACCATAAGCATATCCATTCACTGCTGCTATAAATATTTTNCCAGAATTACGTATAGCATTTAACTGAGGATTACTTGCAGGAGGCCTTGTCCAAGCAGGTAAATTACCNTTTTTCATTGATGCTGTNCCTTTTCGNAACATTTCAGGATCAGCNCCTGGATGCCATCCCTTNCCAATGCCTGTAATTACAATCACTCTGACATCATCATCATTTTCAGCATCCTCAATTGCTTCATAATATGCATCCATCATTTCCTGATCCATGGCATTTAATTTGTCGGGTCTNTTTTTAGTAATTATTGCNACATGACTATCTTTTTCATACAGAATTTTTTCATGATCCCATTTTAATGACATTTTATCTCCCATTCCTAAGTAGTATTTTNTTGCTGAAATTTTTTAATCAAAACAGTATCATAGATATTAACAATAAATATTAATCAAATGTTATTTTCATAAAATTGTTTTTTACGAATCAAGAGAGAAAATGTCAAAAAAAATATTCAATAATTTAAATGTTTTAGATTTAGGCATTGGGCCAGTAGGTGGCCTAGCATCNATGATTCTTGCTGATCATGGAGCAAATGTGCTTGCTGTAGAGCCCCCGGGTGGAGACCCTTTTCGTAAAATGGAATCTTCTTCAATTTGGATGAGAAATAAGGANAGCATNGAGTTAGATTTTACTAATCAAAAAGATAAAAAAGAACTCCAGGCGTTATTGAGCAACACTGATATTGTCATTATTGCAAGAAGCCCAAAAGAGCAAAAAAAATTAGGTTTAACATACTCAGAATTANCTCAATATAAAAAAGACCTAGTTTATTGTTCAATTAATGGCTTTGGTAATAAAGGTAAGTATAAAAATTATCCTGGATACGATGCGACTATCTCAGCAATTAGTGGAAGAATGCAAACACTTTCATCAATAGTTAATAGAGAAGGGCCTTCTTATAGTATTGTGCCAGTAGCAAGTCATGCTGCGGCATTTAATGCATGTACCGGCATTGCCGCAGCATTAATTAAAAAAGAATTAACTGGNGCTGGNCAAATGGTTGAAATAAGTTTATTNCGCTCATTGATGTTATATGATTTTCATGAACTTTTCTTAGAGCAATTANCCAAAAAAAATAATAAGCTCTANGGTCCAAATGGTGAGTTTGGAACAATTGATCGAAATCCTGCATTATCCTATCAACCTTTTTTGACTAAAGATGGGTTATGGATACAAACAGGAAATTTGGTAGAAAGATTATTTTTAGCTTTTGCTAAAGAAATGAAATTNAATGAAGAAGACATTAAAAAAAGCAACCAATCATTTCATCATCAGGAATTCCAAAAAATTAAAGAAAATTTACGAAAGCAAATTATTGATACTGGAAAAAAACATACAGCTAGATATTGGACAAAAAAATTTAATAAGAATGGCAATATTGCAAACGAAGTATATTTAAGCACACANAAAGCACTTTCACAAAAAGATATCATTGCNAATAATAACGTAATTGAGANTAATACTGCAAATCACGGTTCATTCAAACAAGTAGGNTTTATTGCTAATTTTTCTGGAATCAGTCAGTCAATTTACAAAAACCCCCCTGAAATAAATCAACATAAGAAAAATACTTTAAAAAAATTTAAATCTAAAACATCAATACAACAAAAAAAGAAAAACACTACAAGTCTGCCATTAAGTGACATAACAATTGTTGAAATAGCATCTGTCATCGCAGGCCCCTTAGCAAGNTCAATTCTATCTGATCTTGGTGCNCGAGTAATAAAAATTGAACCTATTACTGGTGATCCATTTAGATCGTATAGAGATGAAATACCTATAACAAAAGTGAATGCAGGTAAAGAAAGTATTGCAATCGATTTAAAAAGCTCCAAGGGCAAAAAAATCATGCATCAGCTAATTAAGAANGCAGACGTTTTAGTACATAATAATCGACCTGGAGTCGCAGAGAGATTAGATTTTGGTTACGAAAGAATAAAAAAAATTAATAAAAAAATAGTATATGCATGGATTAATGCGTATGGCTCTAAGGGACCTAGTCTTTCTAANCCAGGNGCACATCCGATTGCAGGCGCAGTCTTGGGTGGTGCATTNCGACAAGCAGGAATTGAAATCCATAACAATAAATTAGACTATGAAAAGTTAAGCACAAAAAAAATTATTGATCTTGCTCGACAAATTCATGCTGCAAATGAACCAAGTCCAGATCCGAATACATCAGTAGTTGCNGCTGCNGCAATATCAATGGGAATTTATAGACTGATTAAGGATAGTACNGGCTCCTTCATAGAAACAAATATGCTTGGTGCAAATGCATATGCGCAGTTACATGAATTCTATAATTTTAAAGATCGCAAATTGCCAGAAATGTTAGATAAAAATTTATTTGGAATATCACCATATAAACGATTATATCNAACTAAGAAAAATCAAAAAAANCAATGGGTGTTGTTAATGATACAAAATAAAAATGAATGGAGTCTTTTTTGTNGTCTTGCAAAAAAACTATCACCAATTAATAAACTGTCCAGTAAACAATATGGTAAATCAGATAATACTGTAGTAAAAAATGTAGAAAGTTTCTTTTCAAAATTTACAGCGCAAAAGCTTGAAAAATATTTCATTAAAAACGGTATCAATTGTGTAGTTGCTGATGGAGAAAAATTTGGTCCTTTCCTAATGAATAATACTCATTCAAAAGCAAATGTTCTAACAGCAAGTACAAAAACAAAATGGGGTCAAATACATAGACATGCACCAGTAGTCACATTTTCAAAGTCTAAAACAATTATAAAAAAACCGATGAATCTTGGTGAACACACAAACAAAATTTTACGAGAATTAGGCTATAAACAAGAAGAGATCAAGGCATTAGCAAATAGCTCAATCATAATTGAAGGGAAATAACGATATGCAGAAAATAATAAATATCTGGTATCAAGGGTATCTAGAAGTTGATGCATTACCTGAATATCAAAATTTACTTACAAAACATGTAAATACATTAAAAAACAATGATGTCGAAATATTTATTCATGGGATGCCAAAAGATTTTTTTTATGGCACAAGCCCAGCTGAAGTTACAAGATATGCATCTAGCAGCATGATATTTAGTAATCAAATTTTATTGAATGCGATGCAAGCAGAAGAGGAAAAATTTGATGGATTAATCCTAGGAACTATTCAAAATCTAGCCTTACAAGAAACAAAAAGTTTGATTGATATACCAGTTGTAGGATATGGAGAAGCTGCAATGTCTTACGCAAATAAAAAAGGGGAAAAGTTTGCCGTGTTAGCTTTTAATCCAAACTTGTTAGAATTAATTGATCTTCAGATTAAAAATTCAGATTTTAAAAAAAATGCTGCTCCTTCTATTTTAATTAATTTAGAATACAACGATATTCTTCATGCATTTAGAGATCCTGCAAAATTAATTAAAGAGTTTCAAAAATCAGTTATACAGGCAAAAAAACAAGATGTGAAAATAATTATACCTGGACAAATGGTTTTAGCCGAATTACTTTGGATCAATAAAATTGATCGATTAGAAGGCATAGAAATTATTGATGCAATGAAAACTTCCATAGAGGCTATTGTAGATAAAATTAAAAATAAAACTAATCTAGAAAGTGGATTTTGGATATCAACCCCACCAAAGTCATTAAAAAAAATAATAAAAGATAAATTACAAGATCATAAATAGATTATGAATAATTTGTTAAATCAATTATTTGATCAACTGCTTTTTGTTCATCTAAAGTCCAAATGAACTGTTTTATTTTAGATACTTGATCATCAATAAGCAAATTTTCTGCACAAACTTCAAATTTATTTTCTAGTTCTTCCTCACTAAGTGGATTATCTGGGCCCCCTCGATAATTCTCATCAGCATTAATACTATAAATATCTCCACTTTGAGTCTCAACTTCTATACGTGATCGAATTTTATCTACACCTAATTTTTCTATAGCTTCATCATAGTGAGTTGATACCTTCTTTTGCATGTTTTGAACCTCTTGCGATTGGACAAAGTCATCTGTAAATTCTTTCTTACCAGCCTGTCCAGAAATAATTATTGCAGATAATAAAAAGGCCATAGAGAATTTACCCTCAAGTTCATTGTGTGCAATTGTATAACGAATAGGACCAAGTATATTATTACCAGCAAATAATTTAACATGCTTGATATCATTTGGTCCAATGTTGTTGTCAATCATAATTTTTTTCATTGCATCCATGCTTGGGTGAGTCAATACTCCTGATGGATAAGGTTTTATACTAACTCCAGGATCAACAATACTAAAAGGTTCGCCAAATGTTGCTAATGTTGGATCAGGCGCGCCTGTTTGCCCGGCTACCTGAATATATCCCCATGGACCATCAAAAGCTTCCTTGTTTGCTGTAAATCCTTTCTGAGCTAAAAGTGCAGCAGTGACACCATTTTCAGCAGCTCGCCCAACATGCAATGGCTTGGTCATAGTACCAAAATTAACTCTAATGCCTGCAGCTAAAGAAACTGCTATACCTAATGCATTTGCATATTGCTCTTCATTTAGCTCTAATAACTTAGATGCAGTCGTAACAGCACCAAAAGTACCAAAAGTACCACTGCTATGAAATCCTTTTACATAATGATTTGGATTAATTATTTCATTTAATTTACATTCTATTTCTACACCAGTAACAAATGCCTCAATAAATTTTTTACCAGAAACATTCTTAATTTTATCTGCAACTGCTATACCAGATGCTAGGGGAGGAATAGTTGGATGAGTCAAAAGCCCATATAGCCTGTCTTCACCTTTAGATAATTGTGTATCATCCCAATCCATAGCATGTCCTGCTAATCCATTCCATCGAGCAGCTAATTCAACAGGCAAACTTATATTGCCCTTTCCAATTAATCTTGATTCATTTGGATAGTCTAACCTAGTAAGCATGTCTTCCATAATCTTCAAGGCTGGTTGTTCAGTNCCTGCAATGATTACAGCTAAGCCATCCATAAAACATCTTTTAGACATATGAATAATGTCAGAATTAAAGTTATCAATATTGCATGTTGTAAAAAAATTAACAGCTTCATTAGTTATGTTTATGCTTTTATTCATAGTTGACTCCAATACACTTAATTAGATTTTTGAACTGCACTTTTATTTTTATATCTTGTAAAAATTTCGCCTGTTTTTTCTGAAACTTGCATTGAAAGTAATTCAAGTTCTTGATGCATAATATTATATGACTCAGTAGGCCTGATAGATGTAAACGGATTTCGTGGTATAAATACTTGAGGGCTAACGGTGCTAAAATGTTCGTCGATTAAATTATTTTCAAAAAAAATACCATTAATCATTGGTCCTCCCTCTAATAAAGCGATTGAAACATCATAATGTTTGTGCAAATAATTTAAGAGATAGTGTGCTCGATTATTTTTTGGTATTCTAATCACTTCCTTGCAATGAAGAGATAATTCTTCAAATTTTTCTTGAGGTGCTGATTCATCTAAAAAAACTAAAGATTCAAATTCTTTCGATGTAAAAAATCTATTTTCGAGAGGTAGATTACCGCTATTTGTCAAAACGCATGCAATTGGATGAGCAGTTTTGCTATTCGCTAGACGATTTTGGACTAATTCTTCTGACCTAATCAGTGATGATGATCCAGCAATCCGTAGAGTTTCGGCTCCGTTAATCACAGCATCTACATGAAATCTTAATTCTCCCATTAATCTTCTATCGACAGCTGATCCGAGTCCAGTACTATCCTCGTTTGTAAATAAAGTATTACCATCAGCAGAAATAATCATATTTGATATCACATAGGGTCTATCTTTATAAGGATTCATAAATTCAATTTCAGAATAACTAGGCTCTTGCATAAATTAACTCAATTCAGTTGTAATAACATATCTCTTGCTATATTTACATTTGTTGAACGACCAAAAATTAATAAGCGATCGCCTTTTTGGAGTGTTGTTTCACCTCGCGGTATAATTTCATCATTTTCACGATAGATTAAAATTGCTAAAACACCATTTGGCAAAGATAAATCCATAACTTTTCTTCCTGAGACTCCTGTACCTACTGTAACTTCTAAGACAAGACGATTTTCACTACCAGATATGGCAGTATGTAAAGTTGGATTCCCCATGAGTTCAATTAATGCTCCTGCAGATGCGTCTACATTTTTGACTGCCTTAATACCAGCAGATTCAAATGCTTTTGAAGAATCAAGTTTGTTAATAATTGCGTAGCCCTGAACATTAGGCTTTGCAGCTTTGACAATCTGAATAAAAAATAAATTATTTTCATCATTATTTGAAATACCTGCAACAATTTCAACATCTCTGAGATTGATTGACTGAATAAATTTTTCATCAACAGCTGAACCAATTATTGTTTGAATTTTTTCAGAATCTTGAGGAAAATATTCTTGATCCGGTTCAGGCAAAATAACAATAACTGTATAGCCATTGGTCGATAACTGATCGGCAATTTTTTTTGCTAAAGGTCCCCGGCCTGAAATTAAAGCTTTCATAGATTCTACTCCTAACAATCTTGCTAATAATTTTGCATACGCAAACTGCAATACTACTGTAATCACTATAACTGAAAACACCATTGCCACAACTAGTGTACCATTCTCACCACCTAATTTTTCTCCTGCAAATGCTGCTAATGCTGCAGCAACAACACCTCTAGGTGAAACAAATGAAATAAAAATTCTTTCTTTAATTGTAAGCTCTGAACCAAAAGAAGAAATAAATACAATAAATGGNCGTAAAATAAAAATAATTAACATTATAGCNAAAAATCCATTTGGCCAAATCTTTAAAACAAATTCCAGATCAACAATTGCACTTGCAAGGATAAAAACTCCCGCGATTGCAATCCGAACAAATAAGTCTTGTGAGTCTCTAACTTCGTTTTTATTTGGAATATCCATGCCTGATAAAGAAACGCCTAAGAATGCAACGCTCATTAAACCAGCGCCGCCACTGATAATTTCTGCAATAGAAAAAGTTGCTATTGCAGAACCTACTAGCAATAATAATATTTCTTCCTGAAGTAAATTCTTGCTTATTCTGAAAAGNCCCCATAATATATAACTTGCGCATACACCAATCAATCCACCAATAATGACTCGATTAAACATTGAAATAATTGGGTCAGGNCCAATACCTGAGAGTACAATTTCTAAAACAAAAATTGCAAAAATTGCACCNACAGGATCTATTAAAATAGATTCTCCTAATANNACAGTTTTNACTTTATTATTTANCGATGCTCTTCGAATAAGTGGAACAATAACAGTTGGGCCTGAAACNGTGACCAGAGAACCGAATATCAATGCAGATTGCCAATCCATTAAACCAAAAAAATACACNATAAGTGCAGAAATAGCAAAAGTTAAAAGTAGGCCNATGCTAATCAAATTTCGAATTACTCGACCAACTCTTCTTAGTGAAACAATATCAATCGCAAAAGCACCCTCNAAAACAATTAANGCAACAAGAACTTCAATAGTTAAATGATATAATTCACCTAATTCATTTGTATTAACAAGGTTTAATCCTGAAACACCAACAACAAGTCCAATAATTAAATAGAANATAATTACAGGCAATGTGGTTTTTTTCAAATAAACATCTACTANTACTAATGATGCACCAATAATACTAATNGTGACAAAAACTGCATTTTCCATATACGCTCATTAAAGTAATTAAAATAATTCAAACATTTCGTTATCAGCATACAGGAAATTATGCAATAATCGATTTAATTTAAATATATATTTAATTTTTTTATTTGTGAAATACGAGAATATTATGAATACAAAAAAAGAAGATTTATTGCTAAAAAAAGCAAAAAANATTNGCGATAAAATAAAAAAACACGCTAAATATTACGATGCTAATCCGCAATACCANAAAGAAAATTTTGAATTGCTCAAAGCAAACAATTTTTTAAAACTTGCANTGCCAAAANCCTTAGGCGGCATAGAAGCATCTTTAAAGACNATTTTAAAAACACAAATNGAAATAGCAAAAGGAGATGCATCAACAGCCCTTGGAATTGGNATGCATCATATTGTTTGTGGATATGAAAATGAAAGCAATCTCTGGCCAGNAAAAAAAAGACGAGAAATTTTTAGATCAATAATTACTAATCACTATCTGATTAATAATATTGCTTCTGAAGAAAAGCTAGGCTCACCTAAAGGCGGTGGCAAGCCTAAAACCAAAGTTTATAAAGATAAAAATGGTATTTTGAAATTGAAAGGGGNAAAAAATTGGGCAACTTTATCAAGNGGTCTTGACCTTTTAATTGTATATGCATATAACGCAGAATCAAAAAATTTATGCAGGGTNCTTGTCGACAAAAATGATCCTAATATATCAATCAATAATTCATGGGATGGATTAGGAATGCGATCGTCCGAGTCACATGAAATTATTTTTAACAATGTNATTGTTAACAATTCAAATATTCTATATGAGTATGGTAAACCAAAATTAAATAAAATTATCCCGTTCAATGCCTGGTTTCCGTTAATGATTGGCTCAATTAGTTTGGGAATTGCAATTGAAGCAAAATCGAAATTAATAGAATTTTTAAATAAAAGGAAACCGACAGGATATAAAAATGCTATTAGCGAAATTCCCTTTATTAAACATCAATTAGGAGCTATTGATGCAAAAATTATGATTAGCAGAAATTTCTTGTTGAATACAGCTGAAGCCTGGAGTAATAAGCGAGATAGAAAAAAACTTGTTCCATATGTAATTGCNGCTAAAAGAGATGCATCAGAAACAGGAGTATATGTAACAGATGTAGTAATGCGATTAGTTGGTGGAATCGGGCTAGAAAGACAAAATGAATTTGAAAGATTATTTAGAGATGCAAGATCTGGATTAATTAATCCGCCAATAGAAGCCAGGGCATTGGAATCAATTGCNGATAGTGCGCTAACAAATAAAAATAATGATTTTCTGTTATAATGACAGAAAAGGATTATGAATATGCGTGTTAAAAGAGGCTTTGTTAATACTCCAGATGGTCAAATAGAATATCGGGAGGCTGGTACAGGTAGGCCATTAATATTCATGCATGCTACTCCTGTCTCGTCAGCATATTTTGCAGAGTATTTTCATTTATTTCCTAAAGATTATAGATTAATTGCAATGACTACGATGGGTTATGGCGAATCATCCAAACCTGAAAATCCTTATACATCTGTTGAAGAATTTGCTCAATCAGTGGACTGGTTTATTGATGGCTTAGAACTTGACGAATTTGATTTATTTGGTACACATACAGGCGGCATTATAGCAATTGAAGTAGCAATTCGAAATGCAACAAGAATTAAACATCTTGTTCTTGATGAAGTAGGTAATTATGCAAATGAAGCTGGAATTGAACTACAAAAAAAAATTCATAGTTATTATCCAGCTGTTGACGATGGTAGTCACTTATTAAAATTATGGGAAAAAGCTGGAGGCAACAGAAAAGATGCTGATCTAAAATCTGTAACACAAAAATTTATAGACACCTTACTGGTAAATTCAGCAGAAGGATGTGATATTTATGAAAATATGGGTTGGGAAGGAGCTGGACCGTATGCCCTCTGTTATTATGACTCAATAAAAAATGGTTNAAAAATTAAAGTACCAACTTTATTAATCTANGGCACTGCTTCTAAATTATTANATGTGGGAGAANAAATACATAAAAATTTAATTAATAGCCAATTAGTCACTTTAGAAACAAAAAAAGAACGTGCCCAAGGCATGTTTACTCATGATCAAGATCCAAATCAATGGATGCATGCAATCACAAATTTTATAGACAATAAGTAGGTAGCAAAAAATGTTAATTGAATTTCGAACTTACAAAATCAAAGATGATCAAATCGATAATTGGATAAATTGGTTTGAAAATAAATCAATGCCTTTAATGAAACAACTCAATATGCATATTGTTGACTATCAATTTGATGGAACTGACTTCATTTGGATTAGATTATTTCAAGATGCAGAAGAACAAAAAAATCAATATCAGGCATTTTTTGAAAGTAAACAATGGATTCATGAACTCAAAGATGAAGCATATGGCATGATTGATTCAATTAAAGTGAGATTATTTCAACTAGATAATGCAGAAGGTTTAATGAATGTAGAGTCGATTTCTGGAAAATTTTTAGAAGAATTTATTCCGCCCGGCCGAAAGGTTTAATTATGTTTTTTCATATATTGCTATGGAATGAAAATGAAAATGCAAATCGTGCATTCATCGAAAAAGGAATGCATCGGATGCAAAAAGAAAATCATACTGATATGAAAAAATTAACATTTGGATATTTGCTTGATGGAGAAGAAAAATCTGAATCCCAAAGTGGCACATTTATTAAAAAAAATAACGAATTCATTAAAATCGATCAACCATATCAGTCATTTTTCTTGATGGATTTTGAAGACGAAGATGCATATTTGCGATATATAAGTTCCGAAGCACACGATGGCCCGAAGGCATTACATCCTAAGCCAGGATTTGCATGGGAAGTATGCGCAAAGATGTGGAGTAAATATCTTGCAACTGATTTTTTATATGAATCTGCTTTTCCAATTGTTCCAAAAAGTATACATGGCAACAAATCTATTATGCATATGGTTCTCTGGGAAATGACTAATGATGTTACTGAAAATAAGGTTAATGAAATGTTTATAGCATTAAAAGATTTCAATAATACTATACCAAATATTAGTAATATTGCATTTGGCAGAAAATTTCTTGGCACATCCGGTAGTGAATGTCTTGTACATCAAAATCAACTTGTAGAACGAGGTACAGGTCCATTACCCTATGAAAAAATTAACGAATCACCAAAATTTGGCTTAATAGTAGAATTTAAAGATAGAACAGATCTAGATAACTATCGTAATAGTCAAGCTCACCAAGAATTTGTCAAAAAATATGTACAACCATATTGGACTAAGATTTATAGACATGAATTAGAAATTCAATATGGATAAATTCTCATTTATTCCAGGTCATATCACCAAAAGGCATGCGATTATCTGGTAACTGTCTACAGCCAAGTACATTCTCTGAATGAGCTATTTTATAGATTTGGTTACAAATAGGAATCATAACAGCATCTTGATTAAGCAAAAGTTGTAGCTTACTTACTTGTTTTAGCCAAGGTTCTCCATGTCCAACCTTTGGCAATTGACCTAACTCGTTGAAAAATTCTTCATTGTGGTATCGGAAAGGAAATAAGCGCATTCGGCCAGGACCAAAATCATGATATAAAGCATACATAGGATCCGCAACTCGCATNCCTCTNCCATCNGTNCTACCNCGCATCATAATNGGTGCAACNTGNCCNNTTTCNCGCATCTGTTTNTTTCTNTCAGTNACATCATCACCTGCTAAAATATTTAATTTAATNCCNAGCTTGTGATAATGNNTNNACAATAAANTNNGCNGNTTCANCAAAACCATCTCCAGGAAANACATAAAAATCACNTTCAAAACCATCTGGAGAAGATGATTCCAGTAAAAGCTTNTGTGCTTTTTTGGGATCATATNCAAATGGCCAAGTATCGTGGTCGTATCCTGGACTTTCAATTTTAACAAAGCTATTCCATCGATCTGCTTGATTNTTATAAATTTCTGCGATGATCGNGTCAATNGGTATTGCATGGGCTAGTGCNTATCTAACTTTAACATCATTAAAGGGAACAAATTCTGGATCTAAATGCAAAAACATACCTGCATGCATTGCATTCATATTGACTTTTAAATGATCATGTTTCAGGATACTTGATAAATCTTTATCAAGGACACCTGGCATCAGATCAACTTCACCAGAAATTAATGCATCAATAGCTTTTTGGTGATCATCGTATCTAATTAATTCAATATGTTCGATCTCTGGCTTGCCTTGCCAATAATTTTCATGACGCATAATAGAAATAGTGTCTGAACCAGCTTGATCTAAAATATATGGACCAAAACCAAATGATTCTTTACCAATAGCATTTTTGCCCCATGGGTCCTCATCTGAAAGTTGATCTTTGAATGCCTCAATATCATAAACTGATGGAGCATTTTGACACATTAGTCTCGGNAAAGATGGATTAGGTGCAGTTAAATTAAATTTAACAGTATATTTATCAACGATTTCAATATTCTCAAATTCTTGGACGGAAGCTAATCTTGCAACCCATTTGCCTACATCTCTAAGAGCAAAAGCACGTTCCCAACCCCAAGCCACTTCATTTGCAGTCAGTTCATTCCCATCTTTACTATAAACTCCAGATCTAATTTGAAAAAAACATGCCATATGATCATCGGAGAACCACCATTTTTCCGCAAGAATGTTTCTAAGATTATGCCAATCTAATCTAGAAAAATTTTTATCATCAAAATAAGTTGATGGCCCAAGTAATTGATCATAAAAGCTACCAAATAAATCTGAGCCAAGATCATCACCAAATCCAGCNGGTTGCTCAACATCAAAAACCGTAGGAGTCGTTTTAACTGCAACTTTTAATTTTCTTTGATTCATAAAGTAACCATCCTAAAAATTTATTTTTAATCTACATTTGAATTTTAAGAGCTTTCCATACAAACTTTCAATCATTTTGCAAACATTTAAGTGACTCAAAGCGCAAAAAAAGTTAAATTATATATCTCGGATAATTTATTTATCAACAATGCGCTCGTAGCTCAGTGGATAGAGCAGCGGACTTCTAATCCGCAGGCCGTGGGTTCGAATCCTACCGAGCGCGCCATTTACAAAAGAAATATTTAAACTCTATTTCTGATTTGTTTGTAGTAACGCATTATTTTGATACTGGAATACGCAAAATATAAAGAATGCCTATGCATCCAGTTGCTCCAATGATGCTCTTGATTAAAAGCATTCCATCAGGCAAAAAGAGAAAAATAGCTAGAATGCAAAAAATCGTAATTGTAGCAATAATTCTTAATTTTGTTTGTTTATTCATTTTCCCAGTTTCAAGATAATTTTTTGCACCTGCTGCTAAATATCTATTATTAATCAGCCAATTGTATAATCGTGAGGAGGATTTAGTAAAAGACCATAAAGCAATAAGAATAAAAACAGTAGTGGGTAGGCCAGGAATAAATAAACCTATGGTACCTAAGACTACGCAAAGGATACCTAGACCAATCCAGCAAATACGTTTAATTGTTCGAATAGCCATAAGCACGATCATGGCATTTCTTCGTCTTATATAAAACCCAATGGAAAGATATATTGTATAATTTATTCAATAATGAACTGGAAAAAAATCAATCAACAAGCTCTTAAATATTTTCAAGACTATTTACAGCTTGATACATCTAATCCCCCTGGGAATGAATATCTAGCAGCACACTATTTCGATGCTATATTAAAAAATGAAGGCATTGAAACTCAAATGTTTACCACAGCTCCAGATAGAAAAATACTCTATGCAAAAATAGCAGGTACAAATAAAAAAAATGGTTTAATGTTAAGCGGACATTCAGATGTAGTTCCCGTAGAGAGAGATAAATGGACCACCGATCCATTTGGTGGACAAGTTATTGATAACAGGATATATGGCAGAGGTGCGATTGATATGAAGAGCTTTACAATCATGCAATTTATTGCCTTCTTATTAATTCATCAACAAGAAAAACCCTTAAACAGAGATTTAATCTTTTGTGTAACGCCAGATGAAGAAATTGGATCAAAATTCGGTATGGCTTGGTTAGTTGAGAATCATCCTGAATTATTTGAAATAGAATATGCATTAAATGAAGGAGGATACGGTTTTCGTGATATTGAGATCAATAATATGCCTATTTTTGGCATAGGAATAGCAGAAAAAAAGCTTTGCTGGATAAAATTAACGGCAATAGGATCTCCTGGGCACGGCAGTCAACCTCACTCATCAAACGCTACAGTGCAATTAAGTAGCGCTTTAGAAAAAATTATTTCATGGCAACAATTGAATTATAAAGAAACATTTCAAAATGATTATATTCATAGTAATGACATAACAGATAAAGAATTAATTGCCATGGATCAACTTACAATGAATATCACTAGAATTGAAGCAGGTTATAAGCATAATGTTATTCCAGCAAAAGCTGAAGCAGTATTAGATTGCAGGCTTCCCCATTCTATCAGCTATACAGATCTCATTTCAAAACTCAACAACATAATAGATAATCAAGAAATAATAATTGAAATTATTTCAGCGGATGAAGAAGCTTTAACTGCAACTTGCGAGTGGGAAACCGATCTGATTAAAATCATTAAGTCGAAAATAAATCAGCGCTTTAATAACGCAACTGTTTTTCCTCTTACCTCTGCCTATGGCACAGATAACCGATTCCTAAGAAGTCGTGGAATTAATGCATACGGTTTTATACCAGGATTATTCTCTTCAGAAGAAAGATCTGGTTTTCATAACCACGATGAATATATTACAACAGAAAATTTTTTTATGGGATGCGAAATGATGTATGACATAGTCTCAGAACTTTGCCTAAGAGATTAAGAAAAAAGCTTTATGATTTCTTCAGCAAATATATCAAGATCATCCAAAGGCTCAGACTGGTAAGTGTTCTTGTCATATACAGCAATAATCACCTCATCTACGCCTATATCATTAAATTCACCAATTGTTTGGATTACTTGATCAACATTACCGCCAACTAAAGACCAAGAATCTTGGCTTTTAGCTTCAATTAAATTCTTATCATCTGAAAACATAATATTAATTGCAACTGTTTTATGAATTGTATTTGGATCGCGATTGATTTTATAACAATGCTCTTCCAAAACATTAAGTTTCTTTCTAAAAAAACTCGGTCGAGCCCAAATATTCCATGCGTCAGCATATTTTGAGACGGTACGTAACGTAACCTGTTCGCCTCCACCACCAATCAGTAAGGGAATTTTAGACTTAAATGGAGCTGGAGACAGTTTTGCATCATCAAACTGATAATAATCACCTGAAAAGGTAGTTTTCTTACCACTTAATAACTGACTTAAAATTTGCGCACTCTCATCAAGCATTTTTACTCTTGCCGACACTGGTGGAAAAGGAATCCCAAAACTGTTATGCTCAATTTCCTGCCAGCCACAACCAATTCCTAAAGTAAATCTTCCCTCAGAAATATGATCAATATTAACCGCCATTTTTGCTAAAACACCTGGATGTCTATAAGTGTTACCAGTAACCATAGTTCCAATTTTAACTTCTGGTATTAATGCACTGAGTGCTGACAAAGCGGTCAAAGATTCAGAAACAGGATTTTCATGTGAATCAATTGGTGCCATAAAATGATCCATTGACCATATACCATGCCAACCATGTTCTGCAAGATGCAACCAATCCTTATACATCCTCTCCCAAGAACCAGAAGCAGGCCATGCACTAAATTTCATTATTTAACCTTAAAACTAGAATTATGCATGCTTATTTATGAAAGATAACACTTGATCCCATGCATCAGCAGATTCTGATTTGAATTCTTCATACTTTCTATCGAAAAAAGAATGAGGCGCATTGTTATAAATAATTATTTCATTTTGTACATTAGCATCATTAAGAGCAGAACGAAATTTTTCAACTTCTTCAACTGGTATTCCAGGATCATCCCCACCCATCAATCCTAAAATTGGAGATTGGAATTCATTGACTCTGTGAATTGGTCCTGGTGTACCATCTCTACTATCTCTAGTAGGATTACCGTAAAATCCAATGGCTCCATTTACAGAAGATTGCGTAGATTGAATCCAAGATGAACTTCCACCATAACAAAAACCAACAGTAAAAATGCTACGGCTTTTGCTTGAAGAGCTTTCTTGAAGCTTGTCTATTGCCGCATTAGCATCTTCTATAACCTGAGAAACTTTCGTTTGTGCAACATGTTCCATGAAATCAAAATCATCATCTCGTTTAGCAACTCCGGCGGTACGACCAAAATAATCTATAGCAATAGCATCATAACCGCTCTCTGCAAAACGCAATGCTAGCTCTTCATAGAACTTATATAGCCCTCGAACATCCGGTAATACGACGATTCCAGGACTATTTTCTTTACCACCTTCAGCAATAAAAGCTGCAAATTCAGTACCGTCAGCAGAAGTTAAGACCGTATCTTGGTGACTTACAGACGCTCCAGATATTTTATTGATAGGTGGGCTTGAATCCAGATCAAAACACATAAATTACCCCCTTATTAATTTGGTTTTTTTATGATTGTACCAATGCGAATAAGATTAGCATTAGATATATTATTATACTCCATTATTCTATTTATAGAAACATTCCACATTTTTGACAAATTCCACAAATTATCACCTGGGGCAATTTTATATGTATAATTCATATTATTTCGCTGAATAACACTACTATTTACAGTTTGATTAAGAGGAATATTAATGACATCACCAACATAAATCTGATTTGGATTTCGAATTTGATTGTATGCAATAATTTCCTTAACATCTATTCCCCAATTGTTTGCAATTAAATACAGATTTTCACCTCGTTGTATAGTATGTGCAACATCTCTCTTCATAGGATGATCCCCATCAGGAATTCGAAGCACTTGCCCAATTGACAACATATTTTGATTTGTGATGTCTGGATTCCAATCAAGAATTGTTTTCAAGCTTATGCCCCATTCATTACTCAATCCATACAATGAATCACCAGCTTGTATTTTATAAAATTTAGGCAATGGATCATTATTTGACATTACTTTCATAATATTTTGACTAGTAGTTCCATACCTCCAAGCAGAAACAGTTTCAGAATTATGTGCTAAAGAGGATTGAATAAATTCACTCCACTCAACAATATTTCTAGCACCACCTTCTCCTACAGGTTCAATAGCTATTGGATATTGTTGTAGTTTTTTATATGCTGATTGAATAATGAAGCTTGGAGAAATACCTGATGATGGAACATAATAGCCATGATCATTATATCGATAAATATTATCCCAAGTACTGAAAGTTTCCCAATATAATTGTGGCGCAAGAGCATCACTTAATAAAGCAAAAGCATCAATTGGGATCGCATCAATATTCCACGGTCTTCCATCAATACTCGTAGTAATTCGCAAGTCTGGGTGTAATGATCGTAATCTTTCACCATATTGATATGCTGCTTGCTCCGTCCCTCTCCAAAATCCTCGTGCATGTTCGACATCTAAATATATACTTCGAGAACCTGCCTCATAAGCTAATGAGGTCATATTAGCTTCTTCAATAGGATGTACGCCATGNGGTACTGACCATGTATGAAATGGTACNCCGCCTGATTCAAAAAATTGTGATAGTTCATGAATTTTTTCTGGACCACTGACTGCATCATATGAAGGGTCAAATTCTGACATCCAATCTGTTCCATCATGTGTTTTTAAGACTACACCCAAATTAAATTTAGCAAGCTTATCTCGAATTTCATATTTTGTACCATCTTCACTAAATTGCCATACCCATAACAGATGTTTTTGATCAGATGGAATAGAGGATGTTTCTGGATTAGTAAATAGATTATGACTGCTCGTTGATTGAGATTTTTGTACATTATTATCAAATAAAAAACTAGGGTTTAAAAATAAACCAAAGCTCGACAAAGAAGTTGCCTTTAAGAAATCTCGCCTATTTAATTGAGTAATTTAATTATCCTTAAAAATTACCCCGCAAATTAACTACCACTGAACAAACATNGGCATNACAACATGTAAAAAATTGTCNTCAGAAATNGATTTAATTACACCTGGACTCTGTGAACTAGAGCCTTCAATAATTAAATCTTCATTTTCTAATATTTGNAGNGCATCCATTAAATAACGACTATTAAATGCAATATTTAATTCCTCACCATCTATAGATGCNCCNATTTCACCAACNTTATCACCNAATTCNTCTGCCTTTGCAGCNATCACTAGCTTNCCTGCTGANTCACCNGTTGGATTAGCGCTTAATCTTATAATTCCGCTTCCATCACGAGCAAAAATAGATGCTATTTTGGTTTCNCGAATAAATTCTTTAGAAGANATTCTAATTTGTGTTTTCCATTCATTAGGNATTAATTGCTCNTAATTNGGAAANGTTCCTTGCAGTAACTGTGCAATCATNCTNGAATGACCAAGATCAAATTCNACTTGAGTATTTTGTTCATTTATTTTCATAGATAAATTTTGATCGCCTAGNTCATTTAAGAGCCTNGAAAGCTCACCAAGNGCNCTTGCAGGAACNACAAAAGATGGAAGATCNGATTCTGATTTTATATCCAATTTACAAACAGATAAACGAAANCCATCTGCAGCAGCAAGAGTAATTTGATTTTGAGNAATNGCAAATTGCACNCCAGTTAANATAGGNCTAGAATCATCCGTNGCTGCAGAAAANACAACTTTATTNAATGCATCTTTGAANGATTTTGCTGATAATTCAAATGTAGTACCAGAACTTTTNGGAATAGGTGGGAATTCACCAGGATCAAGNCCNTCAATAGAAGATTTATTTTTTGCACATTTNANTTGTGCTTGATAAGTATTCTCTTTTTGNCCAAAATCAATCATNTCTGGNGGTAAAGAAGCAACAAAGTCAGTTAAAAGTCTNGAAGGAAGNGCAAGAGNNCCCTGCTCACCAACATTTGCNGGNATTGAATATGTGATTGCTAATGTTTCAGCATCAGTAGCNGAAATTATNANTTGNTCTTNNCCNGATTCTAGCAAAACATGATTNGTAATAGGNAGNGANGANCGATTTGGAATNGCTCTAGACACTGCATTNAGNGCTTTCTGTAAATTATCCTGCTCACATGTAAATTTCATTTGACCACCAAANACTACTTTATTTGTTAAAGTGAGTTAACACATTAGCAATGAAAGTATACGGGTTTATANCATTTGGNGCAACTTAACTTANAAAATTTATAACTTAATAGTNNTTTGANNAAATNNAGACAAATNANGCAAATAAAATANCTCAAATNANAGCTCAANNTATNNTNNTNAAGANAANATATAGCGNATTNTTATNANATTTGTGAAAATAAATCANTCATTTNAAANGCTGTATCAAAAAATTCTGCNCCTTTATGAATNCNATNATATGCCTGNTCTTCGTTCTCNACNGTNAGAACACCAAAAACAACAGGAATTTGATTATCAACAGCAATTTCTCGAAGACCTTGAGCAACTTGNTTAACAATTAACTCAAAATGNATTGTTTCACCACGAATAACTGANCCTAAGGATNCAATAGCATCATATTTATTNGTTTNAGCTAATTTATTNACTGTNCTAGGAATCTCAAAAGCTCCTGGTACATTAAAAACTTCNATATTACTTATTGGAAATTCAACTTCTTTTGCACGATTAGTAAAACTTTCTAATAATTTAGAAGAAATATCNACGTTNAAGTTTGAAACTACTACTGCTATTTTGGCGTAATCTTTACTCATTATGCTTCATCTAAATTTAGAAGATGCCCCATTTTATCTCTTTTTGTTGTCAAATATTTTAAATTATGTTGATTTGGTGTTATTTCAATAGGCACNCTATCNACAACTCTTAAACCAAANCCCTCCAAGCCAGCTCGTTTCATTGGATTNTTGGTAATCAATTTAAGTTTTTTAATACCTAAATCAACTAATATTTGGCATCCAATGCCATAATCTCTTTTATCTGCAGAAAANCCAAGGGCTTCATTCGCTTCGACTGTATCNAGGCCCTCGTCTTGCAAGCTATATGCTGCTAATTTATTATGTAAACCAATGCCNCTGCCTTCTTGATCCATNTAAAGAATGACGCCGTTTCCTTGNTTAGCNACAATCCTCATTGCTGCATCAAACTGCTCNCCGCAATCACATCTTTGTGAGCCAAAAACATCTCCAGTCAAACATTTATCATGTACTCTCACTAAACATGCATCATTATTTGCTACGTCTCCCATTACCAAAGCCACNTGCTCCTTTGCATCGATACTTGTATGATATGCAACAGCTTTAAAATCACCATATTTTGTGGGTAAAATAGTTTCAGTAACACGCTTAATCATGCGTTCTTGTTTCATTCTATAACTNATTAATTCCTCTACAGTTATAATTTTCATTTTGTGTTTATCTGCAAATTCTTCCAGATCATCCATGCGTGCCATTTCACCATCATCCTTCATAATTTCACAGATAACAGCAACAGGGTATAAACCAGCCATTTTGCATAAATCCACAGATGCTTCAGTTTGACCAGCACGAACTAACACCCCACCTTCACGAGCTTTTAATGGAAAAACGTGTCCTGGTTTGACTAAATCTTTTGCANTACTCTCTTGATCAGCTAATACCTGAATTGTCCTGGCNCGATCCTTAGCAGAGATTCCAGTTGTGATACCAGTTGCAGCTTCAACAGTTACTGTAAATGCAGTATTTTCAATTGCNTCTTCTGCTTCTCCNGTCATCAAGTTAAGATTTAATTTTTCTGCAATTTCTGCATCNANTGGTGTACAAATGAGTCCTCTTGCTTCTTTAGCCATAAAATTGACCATATTAGAAGTACAATATTGNGCAGGAATTGCAACGTCTCCTTCATTTTCGCGATCTTCATCATCAACGATAATGAGAGGNCTNCCCTCTTGAAACATCAATATTGCTTGTTCTGCATCAACATGTAAAGATTTTTTATTTTTCTTCATTGCTCTCCTATTTAGATAATACTGTTAAACTAGNCACGATCAATCAATTGTTCTATATAACGAGCGAAAATATCTGTTTCTAAGTTTACTTCATCTCCATTTTCACGCATCAATAAATTAGTATTTTGTTGTGTCCATTCTACAAGTGATACAGNAAAGGATTCTGTATTTTTTGAAATAACTGTTAATGAAACTCCNTCCAACGTCACAGGTCCCTTTATTAAAATATATTTCAAAAATTCAGCATCTGTTTTATATGAAGCCACAATGGCATTTTGTTCTTCAGATAAACTTTCTAAAAAACATGTTGTTTCAACAACNCCTCTNACTATATGACCAGAAATTTTAGTTTGTAGAGTAAGTGAGCTTTCTAAATTTACAGAGGACCCATCAGTTTGATGAATTAAATTTGATCTACGAAATGTTTCAGGCATTACATCAAAGTGAATTAAATTGTTATTTATTTTATTTACNGTTAAATCAACACCATTAACTGCAATTGAATCGCCAAGATTTGCATCCTNCACAATTTTTTTACATGAAATTATTAATTTGCCNTCCTGATTTTCTTCAACAGTCCCAACTTCTTCAATTATCCCGGTGAACATAACATTTCCCCCCTTGTGTATTTTAATGATATTTGATAGCAGCTGTAATAGAAATATCTTTGTCTACTAGTTGATATGACAATTCTGATAACTCNANAGCTTCATTTATGTGATTTAATTTTAAGCCATCAATCATATTAACTGCATTTTTATCACCAATAATTATTGGNGCATAAAATACATTGATCATNGAAACGAGTNTATGCTTGATTAATTCCCCTATTAATTTCCCTCCTCCTTCAANAAGCACATGAATTATTCCTAAATTATGTAAGGATTCAGCNCATTTATCTAAGTCAACTTTATTTGATTTTTTGGGAAGAATTATACATTCATGACCCTTTTTTTTGATTGCAGATCTCCATTTTTCTGNAGAAGCAGTTGTCGTTANAATTAAAGTTTTAGCATCTTTATTAAAAATATTTGAGTTAATTGGAATTTTACCACTNGAATCAATTGNAATACGTAAGGGTTGATTTTTATATAGTTTTTTACCATANCGCGCAGTCAAATAAGGATTATCTTTTATGACAGTTTCAGAACCAACGAGTACAGCATCAACTTTTTTTCTCATTTGATGTACNATGGACCTACTTTTGTTATTTGAAATCCATTGAGAATCACCTGATGATGTAGCAATTTTACCATCAATTGATGCAGCTAGTTTAGCTGTCATAAAAGGTAATTGATAAGTCCTGTTATATATGTAAGGTCTAAGTTGAGATTTAACAACAGCAGAGCCATCACCAGTTTTAATTATAATTCCAGCCTGTTTAAGTGCTTTTAGTCCTGAGCCTGAAACATTTTGATCGGGATCAATGATACCTACAATGACCCTTCTAATTCCTGATTTAATAATTGCATCTATGCAAGGCGGTGTTTTACCAGTATGAGAACATGGTTCAAGAGTAGTATATAGTGTCGCTCCAACTAATAATTTTTTTTGTTTAACTGACCTAATGGCATTTAATTCAGCATGAGCCCCTCCGTAATGAGAGGTCCTGCCTCTACCAACAATTTTATTATTATTTATTATCACTGCCCCAACAGCTGGATTAGGATACGCAAAAGGAATTGACTTTTCAGCCAAGCCAACAGCTTCTTGCATATATTTAGAAATAATTTTTTGACCCATGATTCATTATTGCAGCTTATTGATAGTCTGTATAACCCTTACTTGCTGTTGGTCCTTCTTGATTTTGATATTTTGATTGTACAAGGCTAGAACCGTAGGGGTTCTCTGCTGGCGTTGATAATTCAAAAAAAGATAACTGACCAATTTTCATATTATAATAAAGTTTAATTGGTAAATTGGAGACATTAGATAATTCCATAGTTAATTTCCCCTTCCAGCCTGGATCAACGTAACCTGCAGTTGCATGTACAAGCAAACCCAAACGACCTAATGATGATTTACCCTCAACCCTTGCTACAATATCATCAGGTAATTCTACTAATTCAATTGTAGAGCCTAAAACAAATTCGTTTGGATGCAAAACAAAAGCTTGATCATCATCAATTGACTCAACCTCAGTAAGAGTTTCCATTGGAGCACGCACATCAATAAATGAATCTCTGTGGTTCCTAAACACTCTAAATTCTCTATCAAGTCTAATGTCAAGTGACGCAGGTTGGATAGCGTTTTCACCCAAAGGATTCACAATAATTTTACCAGATTCTAAAGCTTCACGAATTGAACGATCGCTTAATACCACTTTGCTTTCCAATCAAAATTTATCATGTTAAATAGTAGCATAATTTTAACTCAGCATAATTGTTTATTATAGAAATTCAATCACAATAAATCTATTTTATTGCAAAAGTGACCTGAACTTTTGATTCAATAACAATTTGCCCAGTTGCAATAGTTGTAGGGGTGGATTCCATGTCAGCCATCATTGAGCGCTGTATACCAATCGGACTACCATTAGAAAATGGTTCTACATCTATTATAATTGAAGGTGACCCAAGTTCAACATTAGCATTTTTTGCAATTTTTGAAGCTTTTGCAATGGCGTTTTTAATTGCTGATTCTCTAGCTTGATCTTCGTAAATACTTGAGTCATCAACATCAAAAAATACATTATTTATTCTAATATCACCAGAGTCCAGTTTGATTACTCCATCAATTACTGAACCTAATTTATCTAATTGACGCACTTTTACATTTAAATTATTAGAAACATTAAATGCTTCAATTCTTCTAATTTTATTTTTTTCATACACATATTCTGGATAGAGTGAATAATTCGTTGTTGCAATATCTTTTTGATCAATGCCAAAGCTTTTTAATGATGCAAAAAGCTGATTAAGCTTGCGAGCAGAATCCTCTCTTGCTAGAGAAGCGCTATCTCTTTGAATTAAAATATTTATTGAAAAAGTTGCTATATCTGGCTCAGTACTCACATTTCCAGAACCTGTGACTTGAATTGAGCGAATTATATCTTCATTAATTACACTTTTAACTGCTTCAGTAGATTGTGAAGATTGATCGTCTCTGCTATCAAGGATAAGTACTAAATTACCAAAGAAAATAGCTATCACCATAACAAGTACAAAAGAACGATAATTAATAATATTCAATTTGCTTCCCAACATTTATTAGCAATTTAAGCATACAATTATTTTATTACGTGACAAGGATAACATAGATGGCTAAGGTTTCAGGCCTTTTCTTACTGGAAGATACTGTAAAAAAAAACTATATTGTTCCTGCATTTAACATCTCATCTATTGCAATGGCAGAAGCAGTATTAAACGGCGCACAAAAGGCAAATGCCCCCATTTTTTTACAGACAAATATGAAAAATCTTAAGAATTTTCCAGGAACAATGCATCCCGGCCAACAACTAAATAAATTAGTGAAAAACTACGATTTACCAATTGCTATTCACTTAGATCATGCTTCAGATATTTCAATCATTTCTGAAGCATGTCAAAATCACTATTCTTCATTTATGCTTGATTACTCAAATTATTCATTAGAAACAAATATTGCAAAAATAGAAAAGGTATCAAAAAACATTGACTTCTCAGAATTAGGATTAGAGGCTGAACTAGGAGTAATAGAAGGACAATCTGAGTTATTCGATAAAAATGAAAATAGCGCCTTGTATACAGATCCAGATCAAGCCTCCATATTTATTCAAAAAACAAAAATTGATTCTCTTGCAATTTCAATTGGCTCCAGGCACGGCTTAGGAAGCTCTATTGACTACAAAATACTCGCTGACATACATAAAAAAATCAATAAACCATTAGTAGTACATGGAGGATCAGGTATTGATACAAATGATTTTGTTAAACTTAATGAGCATGGCGTAAAGAAAATTAATTTTGGTTCAAAATTACACAAGATTTTTTCTGATGAAAGCAAGCACGCTGAGTTAACCGACTACATAATTACATTATGCTATAATCTCAATGCAAATGATAAAATTTAATTCACGCTATAGAAAGACAAACTAATGACTGTGATTAATTTTAATACAAAAAAACAATTGCAATCTGGCTACTCCGGAGACGGAATTGATTCCATTACTCTTGGTGTTCTACGTATGCCACCTAAATCAATAGAATTTTATCCAGAAGAGATCATTGAGATTGCATCTGAAATATTTGAAGCAGAACTTTATGATGCAAGTAATTCAATTGTATTTGAAGAGATAGTTGATATCCAAAAAGATCGTCAACCTGCAAACTTCACAAAAACAAGCCTATTTAAGAATATGAAAGAAGTTTGTAGAGTGTTCCTCTATGCATTAATTATCTTTTTTGTCAGCAGGCAAATTGTACAAAACTATGTTGTTGACGGTATATCTATGGAGCCTACAATTTTTAATAATGATTATTTAGTTGTAAATAGATGGGATTATCGTGCATTAAATATTGGCTGGATGCCATTTGTCGATAGAACAAGCCTGGAAATCAGAAATACACTAAAGGTTGGAGATATCGTAGTGTTTGCTCAAGGTAGAGAGAAATTCAAAAGAGATCTTGTTAAGCGAATTGCTGGAATGCCTGGGCAAGTCGTTCAAATTAAAAATGGATTAATTACGATTGATGATATTCCTATTCAAGAATTTGACACCAGTCAACCAAGTGTCCGAAATATGCCAGTGTTATTTTTAGAAAAAACTATTATTCCAGAAGGGAAAGTATTTGTGCTCGGTGATAATAAATATGCATCTAATGATTCAAGATGGTTAGGGTTAATTGATATGCATTTGATATCAGGAAAAGTACAACTAATTTACTGGCCAAAGGACAGATGGCAATCATTTGAACATCAAGGTAGAATAGATTTAGGAAAATAAAATGGTAATTAGTGAAGAAAAAATTAGAAAATTATTGATTGATGCAAAAGTCATACAAGATGGACATTTCAAGCTAAATTCTGGAGTGCACTCAGATACATATCTAGAAAAATTTAATTTACTACAATGGCCAGATTTAACTGAACTCATTTGTAAAGAAATCTTTGAAAATACAAAAAATCTACAACCTGATTTAATTGTAGGGCCAACTACAGGTGGTGCAATTATTGCATATGAAGTTGCACGAAATTTTAAAGTTCGCAGCATAATTGCTGAAAGAGGAGAGAGTGGTAGGGTCATTGGTCGAGATTACACAATTGAACCAGGAGAAAAAGTGCTTGTTGTAGATGACATACTGACAAGCGGTCAATCAATATTTGAGACAATCGATGCAGTAAAAAATGCTAACGGTCATGTTACTGGAGTCGCGGTTATTGCTGATCGATCAATGCAGCCAATCAATTTTGATGTACCTGCTCAATCATTAATAAAAATTACACTGCAAAACTACGAAGAAACTGAATGTCCATTGTGTTCAGATCAAGTTCCTTTGAAGGTAACTTAGCTAAATGAAAATAAAACTTCAACAAGGTGTACAATATAGTATCTGTTCATGTGGCTTAAGTAACACTTTGCCATATTGCGACAATGCACATAGGGAATACAATAAAAAATATGGCACACATTATAAATCAGTAAAAATTACTAGTGATTCCACAACAAACGTTGCAGTCGAGTGCTCTAATTGGCAAACCAAAACTTTATGAAAAAAATACTTTTTCTACTATTCGTCTTGCCTCTTGTCGCATGTGGAGGTAGCACTGAACAAGTAGATCAAGAATCGACCCAACAAGAACTAGCATCTATATCAATAGAAAATCAAAAAAATGAAATCCTACTTGATGAAATAGTGAACCCAGATTCAGAAAAAGCTAAACCAATTAAAAAAGAGTCCGTATTTCTATCAGACTACAAAACATACAAAAATATTGACGAAAAAATAAAATTAGAAAAGATCAATGCTGCACAAACCCTTGATCAACCCTGGGGCATGGATTTTATTGATTCCAATACGCTAATTATTACAGAAAAAAAAGGAAATTTAATATTATTTGATCTAAACAAAAAAATATCAAAAGATATTAAGCATGATATCCCTGTAGTTCAATCTGGCCAAGGAGGTTTACTCGATGTAGTTTTTTTTGATCAATTTCTTTATCTAAGCTTTACCAAACTAGATGAAAACTTAAAACTAACAACGGCAATTGGTCGAGGAAAATTTATCAAGCCTTTTAATACATTAGATGATTTTCAGATCATTTTTGAAGCAAAACCATATTATTCTGATCGCATACATTTTGGATCAAGAATTGTTATAAAAGACAATTATTTGTATGCAACAATTGGAGAAAGAGGACAAGGAATTGCTGCACAAAAAGTAAATTCACATGCTGGAAGTATCATAAGAATTAATTTAGATGGTAGCATACCAGATAATCCCTACGCAGATATCAAGGGTGCTTTACCAGAATTATACATGATTGGCCTACGTAACCCTCAAGGTATGACAATTGCCAATGAGCAAATCTTAATAACTAACCATGGAGCAAAGGGGGGAGATTTTTTAGGCTTACTTAGTTCAGGAGGCAACTATGGATGGAATGAAATTGGATGGGGTGGTACTAATTATAGCGGTACGAAAATAGGTAAAGGAGAACCTTTTCGTGATGATTTTAATTTACCGATTATTTCTTGGGTGCCTTCAATTGCACCAAGTAACTTAAAAGTATACCAAGGCAACGAATTTCCAGAATGGGCTGGAGATATTTTAGTATGTTCACTAAAATTTGAGATGTTAATTCTAGTTACTATTGAAGATGAAAAACCAATAGAATTTAAAAGCCTCGCAAAGAATAAAATTGGAAGGATACGTGATATTGAAATAGATAAAAAAGGTAAAATTTATTTAATTACTGATGAAAAAAATAGCTATTTATGGAAAATAACTAAGGATTAGTTAGTTAACTTAGTTGGTTCCAACATTTCAAATTGCTCTGATTCAGATAGATTTAAAAATTCTTCAAATTTTATATAAAATTCATCGATGGTCAATCCAAAAGCATTTTTAAATGCTTTTTCTTTGCCAAGATAAAAAATACTCGGAATATACTCTTTAAAAAAATAATCCATAGACGTTTGATTGATTAGTAAAACTGTTGCAAGGCTACCGGTTTCAGACTGGAGCCTCCAGTAACATTTTTGACAATCTTCTTGAAGTTTTTCAGAAGTTTTATCATTTTCTAAATCTTTAATTGTTAAGCCTGGGTGATTTTCACGTAATTCTCTTGCTATTTTAACACTATCATTTAAATAATCTTCATGAACCCCAGCAAGAAACGTAGCTAATAATTGTGCACTGCCTTCTTCAAGCCAATTTGGTATTCCATCATTTTCGTCAGAGATATGAGCATGTTGATATGTATGAGTATATTCGTGTGCAGCTACTACGAAACCACCGTTATCATTTGGGTCCCCAAATGGAGGATTCCCTATTACAAATGACTGCGTTGGGGAAGAGCGTCTTCTACCATCGGACTCAGCAAATGCGCTTTGTGATTTATTTTCAGCAAATTCTCTGATTTCATTTCCTTGATCTTCATTGAAACAATCATTAATTTGCTTTTTACCTTCGTATGTCCACTCACAAAAATCTTTTGCAAGTATATTTGCTGCATCAACATCACTGCCTATAATGAAAACCTTTAGAGGTCCATAATTTCCTAAATATTGCTGAGCTTTATTTACTCCATCTTTGACATCTTGTAGTGATTTTTCATCTAAATCAGAAGTCATCACATAAGTGGTATTTATATTTGTTGGTTGATTCCAACCTGCTTCAATTAATCGATCTCGATCGCTACATGCAATAGTAATCAATAATACAAGCAACCCTACGATAAAAGATGATTTCATAGATTTGATGTTATCTAAAGTATGTTAAAAAAACAAATTCATTATAGGAATTATTGGAGACATCATCTATTAAGTTTATAAGGATTTGGACTGGGCGGACATCCGGGTGGACATTGCGGAGATATATTTTTTGTGCTTCCAGGAGTAGTAAATTCAGCTTCTTTATTTGCAAAAGCCAGGCTCCATCCCCAATTATTTGGATCTGTAATTAATATAGAAAATTTTGATGCATTGCCTAGAAAATTGTTTTTATGAGTCAGATTAAAATTTTGTCCTGATCGTAATTCAAGCACTTTACTTTCTCTGTATTGACCATTTTCTTCTAATTTGAAAACAACCTTCATTGGGCCACCTATACCAGCAAATAGCAATTGCCAATCTTCTTCAATTTTAATATTTTCTATAATTGCGTCCCCCCATCCATACTGGCTATATAACAAATTTGCAGATTTAAATCCTAAGTCTTGTGGATATGCCATTGCTTTAGGATCTAATTTTGCATCTTTAATCCCATCAAATAATAGTACATCTAGAGGATTATCACCAAACGGATTTTCTTCGCCGCTAACCATCCAACCCATCCCATTTGGAAGACCTCTCCCTCTGTTCCAATCAAATCCAAAACTTTTACTCTCCCATCCTTCTTTAGGGTGTCTATAAATTTCACCAAATTTTGCAACTACTTCTTCAGAAAAAATAGCAGGTGCATACACCGTTCTTGGTTGTTTAATCAAAGAGAAAGCAATATGGGAAGATGCTCCTTTACTTCCAGTCATTTCGCTAAAAGACGGGACATACATATATGCTAATATGTCTCCTTTCTTTACATATTGACCATCTGTAACTAGGATGAATTGTTTATAGAAATCTTTTGGTTTACCCGTAATATCAGGTATCATATAAGGCTCCATTTGATACAAGAATTCAATATAACTATTGCCGTCTTTAGCTATTCTTAAAGTAAAATTGTACGCTACATGCCACCAAGGAGGATCTGCATTTGAGTGGTCAACCACATTATAGAATGATGATTGAGGTAGAGCCACATAACCATCAGCTACAGCATAGATAGGAGGGTAATCAGAAGGTTTTTTCGCATCAATCCACCTTTGATCTGTGTTTGAAAAGTATACTTGAGCATCATTATGAGGCCTAGGACTTCTTGCTCCAACATAAGGATGTCCTGCAATAATATCTTCAAAGTCAATAAAAAATCTATCACTTTTATTTTTTGCAAAATAATTTATATTTGGAAGGGATTGTTCTTTTTGTAATACTTCTTTACTTTCTTTAGGTTGCTGAGTACTTTCAGCTTGCGAAGAATTCAATTGATTAGTTAGAGCAGTAGTTTGATCAGATGTTCCATTTGAACAAGCTGCAAGTGAGACAGACAAGACTACAAGTATGATAGAAATTTTTGATCTNATATAGAAATTTTGTTTCATAAACTCATAATATTATTCGTAAGCGATATATGCAGACAAAAAACAATTAATTCCTATGTTAATTATGAATATTTATTTAAACGCTTTGTAATAATTAACANACCAAAAATTATGCCAATTATAAATGCNCCACCATGAACATGTTCCATGAAACCATAAGTATCTGGCCCAAACCCCCAAAGAACATCCACTAAATTCTCCTTAAAAAGTCCGTGACTTATNAATGNTCCTNNTATACAAATCGAAATAGGAGGAGCATACAANAANNTAGATCTAATACTTGAGCTAAGNAAATCTTTCNTATTGGCAATCGAATATACTAGAAGAGCGCCAATCANCCCCCAAATAGAACCACTTGCTCCAAATACGGAGTTNCCGGNCCCNANATCACAATNATTAACATCAANCAGTAAATCCACCCCACAAAATACGGCATGGTCATAAGTTTGCGCTAATAATCCAGATATAATATAAACAAGAATATAAATTCTCTTACCNAAATACCTCTCGGACAAAGTCCCAAAAGCCAAAATTNCTAATGNATTACCTAATATATGGATAAATTCTATATGGACAAATATACCTGTAACGTGTTTCCAATATNNACCATGAAATGCTTGTGAATCAAATCCAACATACGCTTTAACAAAATCATTGATTTCTATACCATTCCAAGCAAGAATATTAAGGACTATATATACAGATATATTTATTGATAGTAANACGCTTGTAATTGGATAATTATTCCTCATAACTTAATTATAACCATTAAATCAAAAAATTAATTCGCATTAATTCGCCTAGTTCTNNATAAAACACAAAACACCTTAGAAAACACNATATTNCATAGTTTGGTGGGTTNTTTGGTGNNTATTACATAANANTTATNNGTATATACAATTANTTTATTTATTTAGACCATTAAATTATTTATCTAAGAAACAATGCTAACAGATTAGAAATATATCGGTTGACAGTATTGATGTTTTTCAGGAACATAGATCTGGGCCCGTAGCTCAGCGGTAGAGCAGATGCCTTTTAAGCATTCGGTCGGGAGTTCGATTCTCCCCGGGCTCACCACAATCNCGTTTNTATNTAANACTTTCAACTATTNAATCAATTTTTTCCGCTAAATCAAAATCCTTAGATGTAATTCCNTTTGGNTCATGTGTAGAAAGNAAAATAGTTAATTGGTTATATGTNTTTTCGATTGTNGGNTGATGATCTATTTTTTCTGCCTCCATTGCTATCATATTNAAAACTCCAACNGCTTGAATGAAGTTACNAAGAGTAATTTTTTTAACAAGTTGTTCATTTTCAAATGACCAACTNTTTAATTCCTGAATTNTATTTGTGATTTCATCATTATTTAAAACTTGCATAATTATTTCTCCAGAACCTAATCAAACCATATNAGCAGNGTATTGACAACACCAATGATNCTGATAGCAAATAATAAAAACATTGTTAGAAATCTGAAAATAGCAGGTGATATTCCCCCACGAAATTTAGANCCAATNAAGACACCTAAAAGAATAAATAATGCNGATAAGGGAACTAGCTTNATNANACTCATATCAATTAAACCTGAGGGAATTAAGAAAAAAATNCCTATTGGGCTAATGAGTGCAAAAAAAGCATACATTCGACTTCGAATAACATCAGGATCATTNTCNATCCAATTCTGATAGATAACNACAGGTGGACCACCCATAGATACAGTGCCNCGCATAATGCCTGAAAGCAATCCNACAAAAAATTTAATTACATTNCTNTCNCTACGTTTACCTATATTTGATTTNCGCAGNGTTACNAATGCACTAATAAAAATAGCNATGGAAATCAGAAATCTTAGCAAATCTTCATTGAAATANAATAGGAAATATATACCTATTGGNGTNCCAAGNACAGCTATCAGCGCTAATAAACTAACATTTCGTAGTTCACTATANGCCCCTCTTTGAAAAAAAAGCAGGTAGGAAGTTATNGTNCTTGTGACAATAGAAAATGCAATAGCANCTTTAGGACCNAGTACCAATGCAACTAAAGGAGTNACAAAAACTGCATAACCAAAACCAATTAAGGCTTGTACAAATGCTCCGCAAAAACATATGATACTTATGACTAGTANTTCCATTCATGCATCTTATCAAAGATTGCACANGCGTATTGAGTAAAAAAAATGCAATTTGACCAANTATCTAAAGAACAGAAAAAAATTATTAGAGGATGGTGNATGTATGATTGGGCAAACTCAGGGTTTGCAACCACAATNGTAGCAATTGTACCAATATATTTTATTGCACTATTCCAAGATAAATTTGGNGATGAAGTCNCATTTTTAAACATGAATCTTTCTGGAAGTTCNATGTGGAGCNTNGCNATTGCNTTATCAGCNGCAATNATTATGTTAACNGGGCCAATTTTAGGTGCNTTTGCAGATAAAACATCATCCAAGAAAAAAATGCTNATNATTTATACTNNNATTGGNTCTGTAGCAACATTTCTTATGTTTTTTTCAGCATATTTTGCAANTCCTTGGGCATGGTTTNTNNTTTGCTTTGTAACNGCAAATGTAGGNTTNATTGGGGGAACAGCATTTTATAATGCACTTCTTCCTCATATAGTTGCTCCACAATTTTTAGATAAAGTAAGCGCAAAAGGATTTGCCTATGGNTANATAGGAGGNGGANTGCTCTTAATGNTCCACCTNGCAATNGTNTTCATTTACTCAGAATCTGACTCANTNGANTTNATAACGCGACTATGNATTGCATCAGTAGGNATNTGGTGGATAGGCTGGNCAATNTGGACATTNAANACTGTGCCTGAAGAAAANAANNNAATCTCTGATGAAGNCNAAAGNCAAGGCNTTATGACAGAGTCGATNAAAAAAGTATTTATNACAATTAAAAATATTTCAAAATATAAAATACTTGCAGTTTATTTANTCGCTTATTTATTTTTTACTGANGGNATAGCGACGGTTTTGTCAGTTGCAGGAGCATTTGGTGCTGATGTCCTTGGNGTATCATTGCTTTCAAATATGGCAACNATACTTATTGTTCAATTTATTGCAGCTCCAGGCGCATTGCTTTTTTCTAAAATAGCAGATAAATACACAGCAAAAAAAGCTTTAGTAGTTTCATTATGGGGNTGGATCTTTTTAACAATTTTTGCATTGGGTTTTGCGCCCATAGCACCTCAAGGATTTNATGAATTTGATCTGCAGATNATTGAAGAAANTCAAGGATCTTTTNTAATCAAAAATACACCNAATATAACTGAAGTTGAAGAGGATAAATTAGAATTACTTACTGGTGNCGAGATTAAAAAAGANANCACNCTCAATAATGAGCANATTTCCTTTATTTTACAAGATGTCAAAAATGATCAATACAAATTAAGTGTTGCTGTTCAAGGTAGNATTAATGAAAAAATTATTGGCTCACTNCACCCATCAAATATCGACCGATATAAATTGAATGGCTGGACAAACTTTATNAGAAATAACCTATGGATTCCTTTTGGTATTGGCATTGATATTCAATGGCTCATTTTAGGCAGTTTATTGGGAATTTTCATGGGAGGTAGCCANGCGTTAGCAAGAAGCATTTTTGCATANATGGTGCCCGTNAAAGAAAGNGCAGAATTCTTTGGATTTTTTGCNTTAATTGGCAGAACTGCAACAATCATTGGTCCATTAAGTTATGCTATATTTTCTTCAAAATGGGANAGTAAAATAGCNATCCTTTCTCTCTTAATTTTGATGTTTATTGGCCTGATGTTACTTNGGTNNGTAAATGTTGANAAAGGTAGAGAAGNAGCTGANNCNGCNAATTAATTACGGNAACCAATTNACAGTTGCGCCATGTATNCCCATATTAAGAAGTTGTGCNTACTCNGACTTTTNTTTCAATACCCCAAACACCTACGCCAATATTTAATTTTTTTGCATATTCAACAAGTTTTTTATTAACAAAACCTGCAAATGGATAAATGCCGTTGAGATTATATGATTGCGCTAATTCAATGTCAATTTTATTAAATTCATACCTGAGCCAACCATGACGAACTTGAGGCAAAATTAACTTTGATCTGAGAACTTGTTCTAAAGAAAAAGCAATAATTGTAATACCTGGAGCAGAATCTTGCGGTGCTTCAGCATATTTCAATGCATCACACTCACGTAATTTTTCTGCTATTTTTAATGGTAGGTGTGGTTCAAAAGACTTAAGTTCAATGTATAAATGTGCTCTATCTGCATATCTATCAAGTAATTCAGAAAAACTAGGAATTTTTAATAACGATGCATCTATATCATCTAGATCGTCAAACCCATTTTGTGCAGATAGTTTGTTTATTTCTATAAAAGGCATCTGTTTAACATGACCCTTTTGACCAGTTGTTCTATCAATTGTTTCATCATGAATCACTACTGGAATATCATCACTGGTTAATTGCACGTCAAACTCTAAGTGATTCATTCCAACTTCTAGTGCAGAATCGAAAGCATAAAGTGTATTTTCTGGTGCTTTATCTGATAAACCTCTGTGAGCAATATTAATCAATAAATTTCCACATCAATATTAATGCGCTCCAAAAAGCAAAACGCCAATAATTAACAAAGTATTCAAGAGAAGCAATGTCAATGCACCTCCATATACAACAAATTTGTTTAATGTATCTTTGTCAAAAAACTGCAGTATGGGATTCCCCCCTACTGTACTACTTTCATAAGTTTGATGTTTGCCTGAAGCAGGATTCCCTATAAAAGAACGAAACCCTAATAATCCCATAAAAAATATAAGTGCAAATGAAAGAAACCAAAAAAATAATTGAGTCACATGCAACTCCTACTATAATCAATTTTATGCGTAAACGTTTAAATGTCTATATACACAAGACTATCTTTTTTATTTAATTCATTTAATGATTTTGAATTAATTGTAAAATATTTCCATCAGGATCATAAAAACTTGCAACAAAACCCCAACTTTCATCTTCAGGTTCTCGAATAAACTCTACGCCTTTTGCTAACAAATCATCGTATATCGAAAAAATATCATCAGATTCTAGATTAATCATAATACGAAAAGGATCTTTTGCAGTATCAATCACTTTCTCATGTACAGAAATAGATAATTTTAAATTATGCCATTCAAAATTGACAAAATTTTTCCTTAATGACTTTGGTTTTAAATCTAAAACTTCCTTATAAAAATTAATCATCTCATCAAAGTTCTGTGTCCAGATAATTACTCCAGCAAGTTTCATATTTGATTTCATTATAACTAAAAAGACTTATAAACAACTGGCCTAGCATGTTCTGCAAAACCTTCAGCTCGCAGATATTGTGGCGTAGTCTTAAATAAAACGCGAGTATAAGAATCGTCATGAGGATGAGCATCACCTTGTCCAGTAGCTTTTTCACGACGAACAAAAAAATCTGCGATTTCATTTTGGTCATAAGATATTTCACAAGTGCCTGCAATCCACACATTTTTTGTATATCCAAGCGACATATATGCAGGGCCACCATTATCAATAAACATGTATCCAACATTAGGATTATTTTTTACGTGATTAACTTTTAATTGATGATGTTGGCTAATTGTAAAAATTTGCCAATCTTCAACAAATGTTGAAACAGGCCTCATGATCGACTGGCCATTTTTTCTCATCGTCATCATGAATGACAAAGTTGTAGAATGATATTTAGAAATAAATTCATAGATTTCTTCCCGATAAGATTCAGAATCCTTAGGATCAATTTGTTTTTCTTTATCCCACACTTCGCCCATTATGCACCTCCTATAAATAAAGAATTATTCAGCAAAATCATTCAATTGTGCAATGATGCTTTCATCAGATAATGTGATGGGCTGATTGAAATCTCTAATTATGATTGCTCTCATAGGTTCATCTTTATAAAAACCTTCAGCACGCAGATATTGTGGCCTAGTTTTAATTAATATTCTTTTATAAGTGTCATCTGTAGGATGCGCATCACCACGGCCAGTTGCAGCAGAACGTTGTGTAAAAAAATCCTGTACTTTTTCTGCATCATGAATTAGCTCTGCTTGACCTTGCATCCAAACATTTCTTGGAAAATCCATTCGACCATATCTTTGATGATCTACCTCAACCCATAAATAGCCAGTGATTGCATCATTTGCAATATGTTTAGTCTTTAAATGTAAATCCTGGGTAATGGTTCCAACTGACCAGTCTTTATCTATAAAAGAACCAACCGGACGCATAATCTCTCTTGAATCTTTTCTACGAGTCATTAGCCATGCTCTAGATTTTTGCCAATTTCTAATAAATAAGAAAATCTCATTCTTTAAATCATTAGATATAGATTCTGCAACCTCTTTTTCAGAATCATACGTTTTACCCATAAAATTTCTCCACTCTATTATTTCGACACATTAAATACTTCAGGTGTCATCTTATCACTAATCCATTCTACCTCAGGCTCTAAGAAAAACCCAGTCTTTTCAAAAACCGTCGATTGTATTAAGGTCATAAGTGACACAACATCTTGCGCATTTGCATCATGCACATTCTCAATAAAATTAGCATGTTTGTGGCTTATCATTGCACCACCAACTTGCTGGCCTTTTAAATTACAACTCTCAATTAGTTTACCAGCTGAACTTTTATCAGTATTTTTAAAAATTGAACCAGCATTTTTAGATGCTAAAGGTTGCGTTGTCTTTCGATATTCAATAATACCTCGCATCTTTTCATCAATGAACTTTTTTTCATTAGGCTCTAAGGATAAAACGGCACTAATAATTAATTCGCAGTTATCCTTTAGGCTTGAGTGTCTATAACTAAATTGAATCTCACTGCTTTCTAAATCAACTAATTGATTATTTCGAAATATCGTTACTTGTTTAACAATATCACTAATCTGACTACCATCATTGATTCCCGCATTACTGTATAATGCGCCACCGAGTGAACCTGGTATTCCTATAGCAAATTCTAAGCCGGTTAATTTATTTTGTTGAGCAAATTTTGATAATTTTGGAAGCATTGCTCCTGATTCAGCAACAATATCATTTCCATTTATTCGAATAGCATTCATGCTCTCACGGAAAATAATAATCAAGCCATCCCAGCCAGCATCATCAATTAAAATATTTGATCCAGCACCAATGATTTTCATTTTTATATTATTTTCATTTGCCCATTGCGTGATCTTAGACAAATCATCTACTGAGCCTATCTTTGCAAGCCATTTAGCATTTCCTCCGATATTCATATACGAATATTTATTCAAAGACTCCTCTTGAAGAATAGTCGAATGTGCTGACAAATTAGGATGATTAAAATAACTCATAGTGATATGATAATTCATCTAAACATTCTTTGTTAACAAATAAGGTTGTAATATTTTTAAATCAATTTTATTGGAGTCATTGTCATGGCTGAAGAAAATACAATAAATAATATTTATGCCAATTTTCTTGGAGAGCCGGGTAATAGGAAATTTTATATTTTATTTGAAAAGAATAACGAGATTACAGTGCTATGGGTTGAAAAAGATCAACTAATATCTNTGGGCAGNGCATGCTCTAAGCTCCTAGCTGATAANGTNAAAGAAATAGAAAAGATACCAGAAAAAAATCTTTATAGTGAAATTACATTTCCTGAAANTGCAGGNATGGAATTAACTATCCTNCGAATAGGTGTTGATTTTTCTGTTCCAAATAACAGGATAGTTATGATTTTTGATGATCAAGAATCTATAGAAAATGGTGCTAGTCCAAAAGTTAGAATTGAAATTGAAAAGAAGCTAGCGAGCCATTTTGTTAATCTAACTAGAGAGTTGCAAACATCCGGGCGACCCACATGCCCATTGTGTCATAAAGTTTTGGATGAGAACGGAAAATGTAACTTTTGTCCCAAATCAAATGGGCACTCGAAAGATGTTGATATTCCCAAATTACTGTAAAAAAATTAAGGTGAAAAAATGAAATTTGATAAAAGACACAAAAGTAAACGTCTAGTTGATGGAGCTGACCGAGCACCAGCTCGNTCATATTTTAAGTCTGTTGGNTATAATTCTGAAGATTTAAAAAAACCATTGGTGATGGTTGCTCATAGTTGGATAGGTACAATGCCATGTAATTTTAGCCATAGAGAAATTGCACAAGATGTCATGGCTGGTGTTGCAAATAGTGGTGGTACACCAATGGAAGTTAATACAATATCAATTAGCGATGGTATTTCAATGGGAACTGAAGGGATGAAAGCATCATTAATTAGCAGAGAGCTCATTGCAGATTCAATTGAACTTGCTGCCGTTGGTTATTCATTTGATGCTGCAGTCATTATTGTAGGTTGCGACAAAACAATACCTGCTGGTGCTATGGTTGCTGCAAGATTAAATATTCCTACAGTAGTCATATACAGCGGCTCAATTGCTCCTGGTAAATATAAAGGTGAGGATGTAACTATTCAAGATGTATTTGAAGCAGTCGGTCAACATTCTGCAGGTAATCTGAGTGAAGAGGAATTAATTGCACTTGAAGATGTAGCATGTCCTGGAGCAGGATCTTGTGGAGCTCAGTACACTGCNAATACAATGGCNACTGTACTTGAATTNCTTGGCCTTTCTCCAATGGGNTCTTCAACTGTAGGAGCNACAGACAAACGTAAAAAAGATGTAGCATATGAAAGTGGAAAATTGATTATGGATGTTTTAGCAAATGGTATTTTGCCTAGAGATCTAATCACAAAAGAATCAATAAAAAATGGTATCGCATGTGCGGCAGCAACAGGAGGATCAACAAATGTTGTTTTACACCTATTAGCTATAGCTCATGAAGCAGGAGTTAAATTAGATATAAACGATTTTGATAAAATTAGTTCAGAAACCCCACTGATTGGTGATTTACGACCAGGCGGTCAATATGTAGCCTTAGATTGGGACAAAGCAGGTGGCACTAAACTACTTGCACNCAAATTACTAGCNGGAGATAAAATTAATGGTGATGTGTTAACTGTTACTGGCAAAACTTTAAAAGAAGANTCGCAAGATGCTAAAGAAACTGAAGGNCAAAAAGTGATTCTTGATATAGACAATGCGATCAAGCCAACAGGCGGATTAGTGATTCTAAAGGGTAACTTAGCTCCTGAAGGTTGTGTAATAAAAGTCGCAGGACATGAACGCTTGATACATAAAGGTCCGGCAAGAATTTTTGAAAAAGAAGAAGATGCAATGGAAGCTGTCCTGCAAAATAAAATTAATCAAGGTGATGTTTTAGTTATAAGAAATGAAGGCCCTAAAGGAGGACCTGGGATGAGAGAAATGCTCGGCGTAACAGCAGCATTAGTTGGTGCAGGTCTTGATGATTCAGTGGCGTTATTGACAGACGGTCGATTTAGTGGTGCAACAAGGGGATTAATGGCAGGACATGTTGCACCAGAAGCTGCAGTTGGTGGACCAATTGCCCTAGTACAGGAAAACGATGAAATTATTCTAGATATTCCAAATAGAGAGTTAAATATTGGCATTGATGCAAAAGAAATATCTGAAAGAAAAAAGAATTGGCAAGCTCAGGAAGCAAATTACGAGCGAGGAGTATTTGCAAAATACGCTAAAAATGTTTCAAGCGCTGCTCAAGGAGCAGTAACAAGTTAGTCTAAAAATTCTCGCCATGATGCAAGAGAAAATCCGCCGTCAACATTTATTGTTTGACCAATCAGCATATTTGATTGATCTGAACAAAGCCACACTACAAGATTAGCAATATCATCACCATGTACATTCCTGCCCATTGGAATTACTGATTGTAATTTTTTCAAAAATTTTTCATATGTTTTGCTGCCTTCCGTTTGCTCAACTAAGCCAGCCATTATGCAATTAATATGAATATTTTTTTCTGCTAGTTCAACTGCNCTATATTGCATCAATGATTCAAAAGCATTTTTTGTTATTCCNACTGCAGAATATCCATCAANATACTGCTTGGACCCTGGAGTCATTAACCCAATGATTTTACCAAAATTATTNTTAGACATAATTGGAGCTACTNCTTGAATAATTTGCCATGGTCCAACTAANTTAGTATTTAAAGTNGATTGAATATGCCCTTTTTTTTGCTCAATTGCCTTACGGGGTCTTTCTAGNCCTTTTGCAGCATTNAGTACCAANATATCTAATTGTTTTAAAGANGAAATTTTATTCTTNATAATTTTAATNCCATCATCACTCCCAAGATCAGCCTTNAANNCCTCAATCTTGACNCCAANGCCNTCNCAAGCTTNAACGACTTCATTAGCCGCTTCATCNTCACGATGATAATTGATGATTAAATCAACTTTTTCAACAGCAAGCCTTAATGCAATTTGTTTGCCAATGCCTTTAGTCCCGCCTATAACGAGAGCTTGCTTATGTTTTAATGAATCATACATTTTTTATTCCAACACANTAATTAAAAACAAGTACTTAATATTTGAATTGCATTTTCTAAATCTGATAAATTTAATTTAGAATAAACTAATCTTAAATGTTCTTTGTCATCACTATTAACATAATAAATGTTTCCGCTATTAATGCCAACTCCTTTTTGTAATGCACGTTTTCTTAAAACTTCATTTTCAATCCCATTATTAATTTTCAACCAATGGTAAAAACCACCATTGGGAATCGAAAAATCTATTTTGCTTCCACAATATTTTTCTAATGCACTAGCAGAAACATCTCTTTTTTCCTCATAAAGATTCCTAATATGCGCAAGATGTGATAAATAATTTTTTGAACTAACAAAATTATGCACTACATGCTGCATAAGATTTGAACCACCATTATCAAATCGCATAGTATCTAACTTGTTAATAACATTATCTGATGCAATTATCCAAGCAACTCTAATGCCAGTAGCAATAGTTTTTGAAAATGTACCAATTTCGATAATATATTCATGAGGAGTAACTGCAGATAATGATAATTGAGGTTGAGGCGTAAATGAAATTTCTCCATATGCCCTATCATCAACAATTAAAATCCCGTTCTTTGCGCATAGGTTGACAAGTTCAGACTTCATTGAATTGTCTAGGCTCATTCCAGTAGGATTATTGTGACTAGAAACTATATAAAATAATTTAATTCGTTTTTTACTCATATTTAATTTAGCTATTATTTGGGACATATTCTCAAGATCTATTTGGCCATTTAAAGAAATATCTACAATTTTTGCACCACATGCACGAAAAGTCCTTAAAGCACCTGGATAAGTAGGTGAATTAACTAGCACAATATCGTTAGAATCTATAAAAGTACGGGCNATATTNTCAAGGCCATGAGCACTGCCTGAAACAAGTGAAACATTCTCCGANTTATAATTTTGATTAGTTGTCAATTGANAGTTATTAATAATCCACTCTCGTAACCCAAGATATCCCTTCGTGCCTGCATAAATTAGTGATTCTTTTGGTGAAGNCTGNAGGATTGTTTTGNCCGATTGAGCCAAAAAATCACTTGGNAGAGAATCTTCATCNGGNACACCTGCACTTAAATCAAAGGAGGCCTCAGATAATTTTGAAGGCTCAGAGATACTATCTACAAATTTTGAAGCTAGTTTATTAATATTCACATTTAATTCCCAATTTATATAATTATTACACTAAGTATACTTAAAAGCATAAATAATCAAAAAATTACTATGTTGATATTAAAGGACCATAAAATATAATTTAAAAAAAAAAATATTTTAACGAGAATGATTCTCAAAAATAAATTGTTATAATCAAAAAAAAAGGTATAATGAAATATCTTTTTTGATTATCATTACTGAAGTTCAAGTTTCTAAAGGCGCAAAATGAATATTTTTTTTGATGTTGATAACACCTTAATAATGTGGGATGGAAAATTACGCAATCACTCTGAAGATGTTTTTAAAAAAATCTTAGATGATGGTCATACGCTTTATATATGGTCTGGTATAGGAATTAGAAAAAAAGAAATTGAGGGTGTTGGTCTTGATCAATATGTTACAGATTATTTTATAAAACCACTCTATGATCATCGAGCAAGATTACCAAAGCTCGGCGTAAATGTCTCTGTTGATTACGTCATTGACGATCATGAATCTGTTGTACAAGTTTTTGGTGGATATCATATTCCAGATGTTGCCAACGATGATGATACAGAATTANTGAAAGTACTTGAAGACATCAGAAAACAAAATCAATAAAATAAGCTAGCTATTGATTTACCAAATCGGCAATACGCTTTTTTTCAATTAATGTCGATGCACTTTTGCTTTCATGATGATCGTTTAAATCACTAAATTTATCAATAACTATTTTTGCTCTTGAATCGTTTTGTAAAAGNAANAGTGGTTCTAAAATAGTAAAAATTGANATATCTTTCATAATAGCTTCATTNTTCACTGCATAAATACACCAATCTAACATTCTTTCTTTAATATCATAGCGAGAAAATAAATTGTAATCTAAATCCCATAATTCACTATTTTGAAAACATTGTAAATTCCAATTGATATTAAATGGCTCATCTGACTCAGGTTTAGGATCTAAGCCAATTAACCATAATGAAATAGCTAAAGATAAGGATGAATGACCATAATTGCCACCTATTTTTCTAGTCCAAGAAAGACCATATGTTGATGCAAGAGCACTAATAATCTTTCCATCAAAAATAAATCCTGCTGCTAAAAATAGTCTTAATGCTAACAAATTAGCTATAAATCGTGCCTCAGAATCAGAATTTGTTTCTTCTCCTGTAGGTAAAATAATTTTTGCATCTTCGCTAGGAGAAAAAACTGAAAAGGTATCTAAAATTCCACATTCATAACCAGGCGCACCCTCTTGACCAATACNTTCAAGTAATTGATCTAAAATTTNCACATTGGACAAAGAGCCATTATCTCTTATCTCAGTCCATGCAGATTGNATTGAATCAATTAATGCTATATTTTCCATCTTTTTTTCTTTATTATATTTCTAATTNACTTTTATTATAAACAACTAAATNGAGTCCATATATGATTGCATTGAAAAACAATGGTTTATTTTTTTCTATTTTTATTATAATCATTAGTTGTGCATTTTCTGCTTGTAATTCTGGCAACAATGAGAATAATACTGATCCGAATAAATCAATCGATGAGCAGACAGTAAACCATGAAATCAAAGACGTAGTATTTATAAAAAAGGAATCTAAAGAAAGAGTTATTTTAGCTGTTGAAGTGCCTCAAATGAAAGACTACGCAATTGGATTATCAAATAAAAACAAGGTGGAAAATTTTGGCATGCTTTTTAATTTTAGAGAAGAGACAAAATATCAAGGTTTTTCAATGAAAAATACGAAATTTAATTTATCTATTGCATTTATTGACGCAAATAAAATAATANTTGANATACAAGAAATGANAGCTTTCCATGATNAAATTTATATTTCAAAATATCCCTTTCAATACGCAATTGAAGCACCTGAAGAATGGTTTTTGATTAATGAAATTAATGTTGGTGATAGTGTTGGAATACCTTAATTTGATCAAACAATTTTAATATCTTCTTGGCGAATATTTATATATGCATTTTTTCCAATTATAGGCCTCTGGTCATCGCACCATTTCGCATAAATNTCAAAATGAAATTTATCCAGCATAATAGAAAAAAGCACATGTGCTGATGGGCCAGGATAAAATACTTTTTTAATTTCTGATTGTAAAGACCATCCTGTTTTTTCTTCAAGCATTGATGCTTGAATATTATCAGGATGTACGACAATATCTTGATTGGTATCTATGAATTCATTTGAAAAAATTTTAGAAGTATCAATAATATTTTTTATGCTAACAAATCCAAGCATTGTTGATACTTGCTTATTAATTGGAGCATCATAAATTTCACCTAAGAAACCTCTTTGTACAATTTTACCATTATCTATGAGCGCAATGTTATTTGAAAATGCAACTATATCCTGAATATCATGCGAAACAATTATAGATGAAATATTCATTTCAGTAAGAATATTAGCTATCTCTGTACGAAGAATAATTTTTAATGTTTCATCTAATGAACTAAAGGGTTCATCCATTAAAAGAAGCGTTGGATTAGGAGCTAATGATCTTGCAATCGCAACTCTTTGTGATTCACCAACTGAAAGTTCATCAATTTTACGAAATTTTAGATGTTCTATAGCAAATAAATCCAATAATGCATCTACTCNTTGATTGATTGCTGCTTTATCCCATTTTTGCATCTTTAAACCAAAAGCTATATTTGCACGAACATCTAAATGAGGAAAAAGTGCGTGATTTTGAAAAACCATTCCAATAGAACGCATATTTGGGGCTAGGTTGCTTATCAAATTATTTTCCAATAAAATCTCTCCAGATGAAGGTTGTAATAATCCAGCTATAATTCTTAATATAGTTGATTTGCCTGAACCGGANGGNCCAAANAAGCCTATAGCTTCNCCNCTNTCTAATGAAAAATTAATATTTGATAAATGAAAATCATTATCATAATTAAAATTTATATTATTCAAATTAAGTAAATGCATTAATATTTAATTCCTAACTCTAAGATTTACTCATTACATTGACTCTAAATCTATCAATAATAAANAAAATAACAAAAGCNACAATTACTAATATTACAGATAAAGCATAAGCATTACCAAGAAAATAATTGCCTGGCTTACTTAAATATTGATAAATAGCAACAGGCATAGTNTAAAATTGACTTCCTCGCAACATAGCGACTGAGCCAAATTCTCCCAAAGATATACCATATGAAAAAATTATACCAGCCAAAATATAATTTTTAGTTAATGGTAAATAAATCCTATGCCAAAAATTATTCTTTGCACANCCTAAAATATTAGCTGCTTCTTTAATTTCTTTTGCAATTGAATTAAGAGCTAAAGAAGACAAATAGTATGCAAAAGGGAGCCCAAGGATAATATGCATAATTAATATGATGAGAAAAGTATGCCTGAGGTCAAAAAATGATTGATTAAATGTGATTGTTAACCCAAAAGATAGAGTAATGACTGGAACCACTAAAGGCAATAAAAAAATAAAATCAGCAACTTTTTTTATTTTTGAGACTTGAGCATCAAAGTATGAAGCAGTGTAGAATCCTAAACACATCACAATAATTGATGCAGCAGTGGCAAGAATGATACTAGATATAATTGATTGGAAAGGCGAAACATAAGAAAGATTACCTGAGTTTTCAAATATACGGACAAAATTTTGTATTGTATAGCCATTATCGAATGGTTCACTAATAGAACTTATTACTAAAATAGCTATTGGAGTAAAAGCGAACATAACAAGCATACTNAGAAAAGNAAGAATGAAGAATTGNTTAATTCTTTTACAACCTNTGAGTTNCTTNTTGGCTCTATTAATATTTAAAAATCCTAAATCACTTGTTTGATTAAAACGTGAAAATAAGAAAAAGAGTGCTGTNCAAAANATTATTTGAAATAATGAAAACCATATAGCTAATTGAAGNTTATAAAGNCCGGTAGAAAATCTATAAATCAATAATTCAACAGTTTCAAAATCTGTATTACCAAAAATAAGAATAATGCCAAATGAAGTAAAGGAAAACAAAAAAACCAATACTGCAGATGAAAATACTACAGGAGCTAACATTGGAGAAATAATGTATTTAAATCTAGCAATTAAGCTAGCTCCGAGCAATTCACTAGCATCCTCTAAATCTTTGTTAATTTTTCGCCAATACGGACCAACAATTCTGATAACAACTGACATATTATAATATGCATGCGCAAAAATAATGATTAGCAGACTCTCATTAAAATTAAAATTTGAAAATAAAACAAAGACCTCTCTAAAAGCCAAAGCAACCACTATCACTGGTAATATAAATGGAATAGTGCATAAAATGATAATAATTTTACGTCCAGGAAAATCAAATTGGTACAAAAAAAATGCTGCTGGTAAACCTATAATTAGAGAACAAACTGTCGAAAGAAGTGCTTGTGCTAAATTTTTCAATATCAAAACAAAATAATAATTTGAGGCAATTGACGAAAATAAATTTTCAGTGTTGAGAAAATCTGATAATAAAATTAAATAAATAAATTTGAAAATTGGTAATACGATAAAAATAAGTATAAATAACAGAGTAAAATATGCAAAAAATTTACTAATGCTAAAAGATAAAAAATTTGCTTTAGCATTGGTTAACGCATGATGGTTGACCACTCTGAAATCCAATTCTGTAATTCATCATTACTAAAATTTATTGTATTGACAGAAGTNATTTGTGGATTTAAATTCCACCATTCTGGTAAATCTAAAGCTTCGATCACAGGGTAAACAAACATTGTTTCAGGAATTTGTTCCTGAAATTTCTCAGACAACATNAAATCAACAAATTTTTTGGAGGCATNTATATTCTTAGCTCCCTCTAAAATTGCAATAGACTCAACTTGTCTAAACAAGTCGTTTAATACAACATTTTGTGTTGGAGTTGTTGTCAAGTTATTAAAAAAAGCTTCTGCAGCTGGACTTGTAGTGTAAGAAATAATAAGCGGCCTATCTCCACCATTATGTGAAAAATGAGTGTAATATCCAGTACTCCAGCCATCAACTAATAAAGGATTGTTGTTTTTTAATTGACGCCAAAAATTTTGCCAATTGTCTTTGCCAAAATAAGATATGGTAGTTAATAAGAATTGCAAACCTGGCGAGGAGGTTGCAGGATCCAATACAATCATCTTATTTTTCCATCTNNTNGTGGTTAATTCCATTAGATCGCTTGGNGGCAACTGATCATCAAATTTTGGATCATAGTTNAAGCTGACATATCCATAATCAATTGGCGTAAAATAAGTTGAATTTGAAAATGCATNTAAAATATCAGGAGGAATGCTTTTACGATTTTGTGATTCGTAGGGGATCAAAAGTTTATCAATTTCTGTAATCCCTATATATGCAATGTTATCAATTCCAAAAATAAGATCTGCTTCAGGATTACCTGCATTTAATCTGGCTCTGGTTAATACTTGATTCGCATCACCTGCCTTTATAATTTGAACATTTATATTGTGAGTTTTTGTAAATTCATCTATAAGTTCTTGCTTNGCATCAAAAGAGTCNTGCGTAAGTATTTTTAATGTAGTAGNTTCAGTAGAACTACANGCACATATTAAAANACCAAAAGATAAGAAAATAATTTTAATAAAATTGAANANAGTACCCTCCTTAAATGCGCAGAAGATACCAAAAAATTGCCACATTCCTACGCATGATTTAACATGATCAGGTTCGAAGGGTTGGTATAAACCTCTCAGCAAATGCTCCCCTTGCGGACAATGAAAATTATAGCATCAGAAAAGAAGTCTGTCGTGTAATTGTTCAGAGGAATTCGTCAATTCTCTGAATACAGAGTCAAATGATGAAGAATTATTGACTATGGAGACGATCTCTTTTTTATTTATCTTTTCATAGGAATCTAACTGCAAATTATGAATTTCAAGATCGGCATCAGAAATANTATATTTCATNTTCTTNCTTTTACTTATTCGCTCNTTAANGATATGTGNNTCAGCATTCAACCAAATAAATTCTAATGATANGCTCAGTTCNAAACACAGTTTACGAATANCTTCTCTTTCCTCAACTTTTAGATGNGCTGCGTCGATAACAACAGAAAATCCACTTTCAATATATTGTCTAGCTTGCTTTCTTATTTCAGCATATACAGCCAGATGATTTTTTTCACTATAAATATTTTGAGTCTCACTCGCATTAATATGATCATATTTTGAAATACCAAACATTTCTTTTCTGATTACATCCGATGACAAATAAATCGCTCCGATCCTACATGCTATAGCGCCAGCAATCATAGACTTGCCTGTGCCTGAAAGACCTGCTACAACAGTTACAAAAGGAGATTGGATAGTTTTTGTATATTTAGTTGCTAGTTTAAAAAAATTCTTAGAACTATCAAAAAATATTTTTTTTGTTTGTTCATCTGCTGTATCAGACAAAGCTGTTAAACCTTCAACTTTGCCTCGAATTAAAGCTCGTAAAAATTTATGATAGGGATGAAGTAAGCCTAGATATTTATCACCAACTAGAGATATATACCTTCCAGCAATTTCATCAGCTAAAAATGAATGACCATAAAGATCAAGGCCCATCGTCAAAAATGCTAAATCATATCCTTTATCAACATACTTAAAATGAAAAGCATTTGAAAATTCAATGCAGTCTACAATACTTAATTCATCTTTTTTGCTTCTATCAAAATACAAATGTTTTAATTGCAAATCACCATGGCCAAAAACAATTTGCCTATCNCTATAACGAGCATCAAAAATAGACTTATATTTTTCTAAAGCTTGTNTCATATATTCATTTATNAGTTGAGCATCAGTTTTTTCTAAAGAATGACCAATATGNATTTTTTGNTGTAATAATTCNNCATGACACCATGCTTGTTCAGCTTTCCATCCTCCTTTTTCTAAGCCANCATTGAATGATTTTGCTTGTTGATGAAANGAAAAAATTTTTTTAACAACAANTTCAGGAAAATCTTTAATAACAGTTTGATTATTAATCAAAAATTCAAGATTATCTTGTATTTGAAGTGTTTTCATTTTAACTGCATACTCAATAATGCCATCTTTTTTACCATCTTCGCTGATAAAAATATGTCCATCAGGAGTTTTATTTATGGACACAACACCCAGATAAACACCAGGAGCAAGAACTCGATTTTGTTCAACTTCTGCCATACAAAATTCATATCGCTGGCTTAATTTAGTTTGATCAACAAAATCAAAACTGACAGATTTTTTAATTTTATAAACATATTCACCTGCAATAAAAACATAAGAGAGATGTGTTTGTTCAAATTGTACTTTATCTACTTTGTGAGTATAAATGTCTGGTAAAAGTAAAGCTTCGACATAATCTGGATACATTCAAATTACCTTAATATAGATATTTATCAATGATTCTTTCTAATGATAGACTAAATTAAAAGGGTTTCAAATATGGAAAAAATTAAAAAAATTTTTCAAACATTTAAAAATTTTAAAATATCTCGAACTGTCTCTTCAGATTTGCAATGTCCAGATTGTAAAATCAATCTACTTGAAGATAGCGGATACCTCTCTTTAGGGATATGTAGTGCATGTGGGCATAAAGATACTCTTTCAGCAAAACAATGGATCAATTTAATTTTTGATCAAAATAGTTTTGATGAAAAATTTTTAAATATTGATTCTCCAGATCCGCTACATTTTAATGACTCAAAGCCCTATAAGCAAAGAATTAAGCAGGCTCAAGATTCTACCGGTGAGCAATCAGCCGTTACAACTGGGTATGGCTATATTAAAGGCATTAAAGTTGTTGCAGCAATATTTGATTTCAAATTTCTTGGAGGTTCAATGGGTTACGCTGTAGGGGAAAAAATTACCGCAGCAATTGATAAAGCTATAGTAAAAAAATTACCTGTATTGGTGATAACATGTTCAGGTGGCGCACGTATGCAAGAAGGCACTTTAGCACTTGCACAAATGATTAAAACTACTAACGCAATAAATAATTTACACGATGCTCATTTACCTTTAATTGGAATTCTTGCTAATCCAACAACAGGTGGGGTATTTGCTTCATTCGCAAATCAAGCTGACATTTTAATTGCTGAAAAAGAAGCTTTAATTGGATTTGCTGGCCCTAGAGTAAGAGCTGTAAATGATACAGAACAAGATCGTGTTCTATCTGAAGAAATTCTTGCTCGCGGTCTTATTGATAGCATCATACCAAGAAATGAATTAAAACAATATTTAGAAAGAGTGCTTGGGCTAATTATAGCAAATGAAATAAAAGTTTCTGCTCCTCGCATATCAACTAACTCGATGCATACGCATAAAGTATCGAATGGCTGGGAGTCTGTCACTACCAGTAGAGCATCAGATAGACCGAGTGCAAAAGATTACATAGATCAAATTTTTTCTGACTTTATTGAATTAAAAGGTGATAGAAATGGCTTAGAGGATGACGTGCTAATTGGAGGATTTGCTAAGCTTGCACTAAAAAATGTTATGATTATTGCTCAAGATAGAAATGGTGGACAAACGGAAATCACTAAGGGAAGAGTTAGTGCATCTGGCTATAGAAAAGCAGTCAGGTTAATCAAAATTGCTAATACCTTGAAATTACCTATAATCTGCTTTGTTGATACTCCTGGTGCAAATGACAGTATTGAAAATGAAAAAATTGGACTAGCAAAATCTATCTCAGATACTATAGCCGAACTATCAAATTCTCAAGTTGAAACTATTTCAATTATTTTAGGTGAAGGTGGTTCAGGAGGTGCCATTGCTTTATGTTGCACAGATCGAGTTTTTATGCAAGAAAATTCATTTCTTGCCATAACTTCGCCTGAAGGTGCAGCAGCGATTTTATACAGAGATAAAAAACATGCTGAAGATGTTGCTAATGCATTGGGAGTAACTGCGTTAGAGCATGAAAATATAGGTTTTGTTGATGAGATAATTCCAGAACCTGAAAATCATAGCATAAAAACACTAAAAGAAGCGTCCCGTTTCATTTATGATGCACTAACAGAAACAATTATTTCATTACAAAATCAAAATCAAAAGAGCAGATTGATAGCTAGAGAAAAAAAATGGAATGACTTAGGAAAAAATACAAAATTTTCTGGGAAAATTCAAAGACTATTGCTTGGTATTACTAGAAAAATTAAAATCTAGCTTTCATCTTGAGATTCATTATTATGCATAAAAATGCTTTTGTCATGAAAAATAATTCTTGCTTTATCCTTTTGTGAATATGAAGAAAATGCATGATGTATCTTTAAAGATGCATCACCACCTTCATCAGGAGAACGAAAAGCAACATCTTCTGGTAAAGCAGGGTCAAGCTTATCACGTCTCTTACGATAGCTAGCCAATGATCTATACATAGTTGTTTTATTAACTTCTCCTGATGCACGTGAATTTGAATGATCCTTTGAATCAGTTCTTTGTCTTAAAGTTCTTTGAGTAGACCTATGGTTATTCTGTCTACTAGAATTGTTAGTCTTTCTGCGATTACGAGACCTATGATTATAGTTTCCACGAGCTCGCGAGTTGGAGCTTTTAGTTTTATTTTCCTTAGAGACAACTTTTGATAAAGTTTTTTTTATTTTTTCAAACATTTTTCATTTAGTTAAATACAATGGTTTTATTTCCAACAATAAAGATACGATCTTCTAGATGCCATTTAACGGCTCGAGCTAATACAGAACGTTCAACTTCTTTACCTAGTTCAATAATCTTTTTCCTACCCTCTCGATGAGTTAATCGAATAACGTCTTGCTCAATAATTGGACCCTGATCCAAATCTTCAGTAGCATAATGAGCTGTAGCTCCAACAACCTTAACACCTCTTTCTATAGCTTGTCCATACGGATCAGCCCCAACAAATGCAGGAAGAAACGAGTGATGAATATTAATAATTTTATTTTGATATATTTTAGTAAAATTATCAGACAAAATCTGCATATATCGAGCAAGAACTATGAGATCGACATCATTATCTTTTAGCAAAGTCAAAATTTGCTCTTCTTGCTGATTTTTACTCTTATTATCAATTGGCAAATGATAAAATGGGATCCCAAATGAATGAACTTCTTTTTCAAGCGTATCATGATTTGAAATAATCAATGGTATGTCTGCATTAATCTCACCGCTTCGCCATCTCCATAATATTTCGAGCAAACAGTGATCAGTTTTTGATGCTAAAATTGCAATTTTTTTCCGTTCTTCATCTCTAAAAATATTCCAATTCATTTCATGCTCATTACCAACCAATGTACCAAAATCATTTTCAATGCTATCAATGTCAACTGATTGAGCATCATATTCAAAGACTAATCGCATAAAAAACATGCTCTTATTTTCAACAGGCATACTATGCTGATCTGCATGCACTATATTAATATCATTGGATGCTAAAAAATTAGTCACAGCAGCAATAATACCTGGCTTGTCCTGACAGGAAATCATTAATTTTGCAGATAATAAATCTTCACTCATCATTTTTCCTTTGATTGACGTTTAACATTAATTACTTTTTCGAACAACCAAAACACCAACTGAACCAAAAAGAAATGTTTGCTTTTTTCTAACAATAAAATGTTTCTCTTGAAAAAATGTGCCAAGTTCATCGAGGGTAAAAAACTTTTCTATAGAATAATTTAAATATTGATAAGCATTACTGTGACCAGATATCCAACGACCTATGATAGGAACAAGAAATGTACTATACAATTTAGAAAAGAAATTTATTATCCTGAAACGATTTGTTTTTTTAAATGCATCAATAATAATAATTTTTCCACCTGGTTTTAAAATTCTATGAACCTCACGTAATAATACATCAACATCTGAAATGTTTCGCAAAACAAATGACATAGAGCAGACATCAAATCTATTCGATTGAATTGGGAGTATCAATGCGTCTCCAATTAAAAAATTTGTCTTCTGAGAGTATTGATTAGATTTGTTAAAAGCAATTTCTACCATTGGTTTTGCAAAATCTATACCTACAATAGAATTTTTAGAATACGGCAAACAATCAAACACAAAATCACCTGTTCCGCATCCAATATCTAAGACGCTATCGTTTTCAGTGATTTCTTGTTTAACAATCTTTTTACGCCATTTCTTATGTTGCCCAAATGTAAAAATATTATTCATAAGATCATATGTATGAGAAATATCACTAAACATATTTTGTATGTATGAGTGTTTTATTTTTTTATTTTCTAAATTTTCAAATTCATTTTTTTGGGACATAGCATGCCAATGACAATACACATTCTTCTATTGCAATAGTGTATAATACGCCTACGTTAAAACAAATAAAAAAAATGCAACAAAAATTAAAATTAACCAGAGCCTGGGATATAGAACGAGAGCAATCAATAGATGATGAAAATATTGACGAACATATTATTTCCGATGCAGAATGTGAAATAGAAACAGAATTATGGAAGCCAATAAATCCTCGTATTGACACAAAGTTTTCTTATACAATTGTAGATGGCACTGAAAAAACGCATGGAGCGTTCATTACAGATATTAATAGTGAAGAATGTAATGTTATTCTTGGCTCTATTGTCGTAGGTGCAGTAGAAATTACACCGCAAGAAGCAAACATTCTTGAAAATGATACTGCGCCAATTATTCGTAGATATAAAATACAATTCACTCCGGAGAATGCAAAAGATCCAGTAGAAAATCTTAGTATGCAAATTGGTAATAGCAGTTTAATGTTTCAAGGAATAAAGCAGAATCAATCAAAAAAATCAGGAAACCTAAATAGTGTAAGAAACCTCATGGATAATCTGACAAGTCTAATGAGCAAAGAGGAATTAAAATTGGCTAATTCATTAGCGGATTCTAATGAAATGATTTTTTTAGATGGACCTATTTCACAACCAAAAAATACAAAAAACAATGTCATTGGCTATATTAAAGGAATGCGACAGTTGTATTTGCCCCCTAATAAATTAACCATTTTAGAGGAGCTTAATGAAGGCAGCCGAACACCAATTTTCCGTATACCGCATGATACATATGGTAATAAATTGTCATGGTTTGTATGCATTAAACAATTTGATAATGATATTTACGATTATAAAGCAGGATTAATGAGATTTGAAATGAGTGAGGCCCAAATATCCATTAAACAAGCTATAAATTTTGCTGATGCAACGTGTGTAATTTTTCCAAGTATTGCTCCTGAGCCATTTAAGGATTCTCGTGCTCCACATAATCCCATCCCAGTTGGTGAACTAGAAAAGAGAATGAAGCATTTAATTGGTGATAAACACATAATTCATAGAGGTATTCGAAATTACATATATGAAACTAAGGATAGCTAATAATGAGTGAATCAAATGAAATTGGCATTGTAATTGGAGTTGAGCGACTTGCTTCAAATCCGCTTGATTTTTGGCTGTATGTGCAAGATAACAACAATGTACAACTAGATGACATCGTTTGTTTAGAAATTACTGAAGAAAACCAAAATGANCCAAGATTTATTTATGGAATTGTTGATGAAATGAAAAAAAGTCTNGAAGGAACAGATTTTGCATCAGATGCAGAGCTCTATCCCAATAAATTACCTTCAANGCTTGCAGAAATTGCACATGTTTCNGTCTTAAGAGTAGAGCCCCAAATCTTCAATCCACCAACACCTGGACTNGCTGTATACAAAGCTACNGATAATAAATTCAAAGAAGCATTGTATGANGACGTGATGNATCGCACTTTTGTGCTAGGACACACACGAACTGGTTTAGCNCAAGAAGAAGTGATACATGGCAATTTAGATTTCTTAGATGGTGAAAGTGGAGCACATGTTAATATCTCAGGAATTTCAGGTGTAGCAACAAAAACAAGTTACGCAACGTTTTTNTTNCATAGCATATTTTCTTCTTTGGANCAGCATGAAAAGAANAAGAGAGCAAATACNCANGCAATTATTTTTAATGTTAAAGGTGANGATTTGATGTGGTTAGACAAAGNAAATTCAAAAATGGATGAAACTTCACAAAAGATGTATAAAAAAATGGGCATTAAGCCGGAGCCATTTTCTAATATTCAATTCTATAGTAANCCAAATGGACAAAANTCAAAATTACCAGCAAGTCGAGATGGNGAAAACGTAGAATTATTACATTGGACAATTGAAGATTTTTGTAAANAACAATACATTCGATTACTATTCACAGAAGATGATTTTCGTACAACGCAAATAGAATCATTAGTCAACTTGGTGGCTTATAAACTAGAAAAAGATTTTTCAAAAGGTGGTAACAGTATTGATGCTTGCTCAACAATTTATGAATTAATAGAAGAAATTGGTGATTTAACAAACCCAGGGGTAGATACANATNNCAAAAANAATGAAGAAGGTGTTAGAGCTGGTNNATGGGTNCAAAGNNACAAATATGAATGAGGCAACATGGTCTGCATTTATGCGACGATTANNNAATTCTGCTAGATATATTAATGACATGATTAGTGACGATAGTGAAATAGGTTCAGGCGTTCATTATAAACAAACCAATGTTACTGTTGTCGATATCCATCAATTACATGGGAGAGCACAGAANTTTGTTGTTGGAGTNATTTTAAAGGAACTNATTGCCGACAGAGAAAAAACAGATGCNGGAGGTGAAAATAGTCCTGTCTTTATTGTCCTTGATGAATTAAATAAATATGCACCCAAAGATAACTCAAGTTCAATTAAAGAATATCTTGTTGACATAGCAGAACGAGGGCGTTCAATGAATATCATTCTCATCGGTGCACAACAAACTGCATCTGAAATTGAACCACGTATTGTATCCAATAGTGCATTTCGAGTCACGGGTCGTTTAGATGCAGCGGAATCTGAAAAAAGTGAATATGGCTACCTCACGCAAGCAGCTAAAACAAGAACCAANTTNTTGCAACCTGGTACGATGGTTGTNACACAACCACAGGTTCCNATTCCTATTCTTTTACAATTTCCTTTCCCGGCATGGGCGACAAAAAAAAGTGACTNTAAAAATAAAGGGACGAAAAAAATGCTNGATGAATTTGCATCAGATGATTAAGGAAATGATCAATGAAGATATTGCATACTAGTGACTGGCATATCGGCAAAAAATTAAAGGGCATCGATCGTATATCAGAGTTTCAGGAAGTTCTTAATGAAATTACTGAAATTGCAATTAANGAAAANGTAGACTGCATAATTNTCGCAGGTGATATTTTTGATAGTTACTCACCGAGCACTGAAGCAGAAAAATTATTTTATAAAACNATGACAGCAATCAATAGTCACAATATTGACATTGTTCTTTTCCCAGGCAATCANGANTCTCCAAAAAAAATTGAAGCAATGTCAATCCCATTAAATGAGTTTGGCATACATGTTGTACATGAAACAAATTTTGATGAGTTAGAAAATAACATCATAACAATTGAAAAGAATAATGAAACACTACAAATAGCAGTAGTGCCGTGGTTAAACGAAAACACACTTGCAAAAATAAATCCGAGCAAGGCTATAGAACAATCTCGCCAAGAAACAGGACAAATGTATGGTGCATTATTAGAAGAATTATTCACTGAACTAGNCAACAAACTCGACTCTAATGCAATTCGAATTCTTACCAGCCATGTTTTAATTAACGAAGCAATAGTTCGAGATGCCGATCAAGAAAATGATATATCTGAACGAAGACTGAGTCTTGATAAGGTGACATATGGAGTGAAAAGTTCACAACTCCCAAAACAAATTAATTATACTGCGCTAGGGCATATCCACAAACCACAAGCAATCATGCATGATAGCCCAGTCCATTATGCTGGTTCAATTTTGCAATTTAGTTTTGCAGAAGCTGAACAACAAAAAGTTGTTTATATTGCNGATTGTCATGCAGGGGAAAAAACCACAGTCAAAACAGTTCACTTAACAAAAGGGAAGATGTTAAAAGAACTCATTGGAACTTATGAAGATGTCCTTGAACAGGCATCAAATTACAAATCTGAATATATAAAAATTACACTTACGGATGAAATACCTCCAAAAAATTACCGAACTATGCTTGAAGCTCAAATTCCTAACGTCATTGACATCAGAATTCGTAATNAAAACATACAACGTGTNNTTGANCAAGATNCGCGTAAACAACTTTCAGAATTAGAACTNTATAAAAACTGGTTGCANGATNCNGGATCAGANACAAAATTAGAAAAGAAAAAATTAGCAATATTNAAGCAANTATTTGAAGAAGTGAAGTCTAATGAAACCAACTAGCATAGAAATTAAAGGNATTACAAGTTTTCAAGAAAAAGAGGTCATTGACTTTGCACAACTTGGAAACTTATTTGCAGTTATTGGNNCAAATGGNAGTGGTAAATCATCAATCTTTGATGCAATGACGCATGCATTATTTGGCGGCCGAGCTAAATCAGGAAAAGATACTGGATTAAACGATTTAAAATCACTACCAGATGCATCAATACNATTNAAATTTGAACATCGANNNANCANTTACGAAATTNTTAGATCAGCAAAACCNAATCAAAGCTATTTCAGAAAACTCAATGCTNATAANGAATGGGAGATNTTNGCTGAAAGATTAGAAGATGAGGTAACNAAAGCAGTNGAATCAACTATTGGNTTANATCTCAACCTTTTCAATAAAACAATATTAATTCCACAAAATAAATTTGCTGATTTAATTGCTCAAGATGCAAAAAGTAGACGTGCAACTTTCTCAGGACTGATTAGCGGAAATATTTTTGAAAAAATGCGAGANATAGCATATANCAAAGAAAAAGAATTAGCNGATCAATTAAATACAATGCAAGGTGCANTGAACGTATACATCGCNCAAATATTAAAAGGTGAAAATTTAGAAANAACANCCCAAACGGATATACCTATCAAAGAATTACAAAAAATAAAAAAACAAAGAGAAAAAGATAAAAAAATCCTACAAGAAGAAATTCAATTATTCGAAGATACAAAAAATGGTATGATAGAGCTTAATACTGTACTTCTTCAGCAGCAGCAACGAAAAACAAATATCAAACAGTTAAAAGCAAATATTGAATCCTTAGAATCAGAAATTAAATCGCTCACTGAAAAAGAAACGCACGATACCAAACAGTACCAACTTCACAAAAAAGAATTAGAAAAAATACAATATGTTCCAAATAGTAAAAAGGCGCTTAACCATTGGCAAAACAAATATGACCTCGAGCAAAATAAAGCAGTGATTGAAAAACAACTTATTGTAACAAATGAACTAAATTTAATTAGTGAATTAAACGAATCTATTTCACAAGCAGACACAGAAATTGAAAACAAGATTATAACTTTATCTCAAATCGTGAATTATATAGCAGATCAAGTCAATACACACACTTACATTCAGGAACAACTAGAAAATTATCTATCCATCAAACAAGAAATGCATACACTGTCATCAAAAATCAAGGAATTAGAAAAAGCTGACGTTAATAATGAAATAGCATCAATATTAGCCAAGCTCAGTGTTGGAGATTTATGTCCAGTATGTGGAAATAAAATCACAACGCTAAAAGCTCACATCAAGGAACAAGAAATATCTAAAGATGTCTATGAAGAACAAAAAAAATGCTTAGAAGAGCTGAACAAAAAATTATACAGTATAGAAGAACAATTAAACAAACATGTAAATAATATTCAAAAAGCAAGTAACGAAGGCTTAGTGAAAAAAATACAAGAAAGTAAAAAACAATATGAATCATTAATTCCAATTGGGAAAAAGTATAAAGACTTCTTTGAAGCAAACAAAATCTCGCTTTTAAATGTTCGATTAGAAGAAGGTGTGATTTTGGAACTAGATGAAATATCTACCATGGCTAATGAAGCAGAAAGCAGATACAGTGCACTACAAGAATTTATAAAACTAAGCAATCAATATCATGATCTGCAATCTCAAATAAGTAAACAAGATCTCGAATTAGGAAGATACGAAGAGATAATCAAAAAAATAAAACCAAAAAAATCCAATATTGCAGACATTATTAACAACTTAGATAAAAATGAAGAAACTTATAAAAACATCCAGAACAAAATCATCGACTTAGAAATAACTATGAAAGAAGTTCAGCTTGCATTACAAAGTAAAAGCGGTGAACTAAAGGCAACAAAAAAACAATTTAGTGATGAAGAAAAGCAAATACAAAAAGATAAAGAAAAAATAGAAATTATTTTCAATAGAATAAATAGTGACTTTGCAAATAAAAGTGATGCGGTAGATACGTTGCTAAAAACAATCAAAAATCCCGCAACTGCAACCTCAGATATACTGACTGACAAAATTGATGAAGTTAATCAACGTCTAGAAGCTAGCAAGGAGATCGAAAAGGAAAATGAAACCAAACTAGACGCATCAGAAGCAGCTATAAAAATTAAACAGGAAAGCGCTGAATTAGAGTCAGACTATACATTATTTCAAGAAGTTAAGGAATCTCTAAATCCATCTGCCTTTCCAGAATACGTGCTAAATCAAGTGATCGAAAATATTCTATTACTAAGTTCAGCAAAACTACAAATACTCTCATCATCAATAGAATCAATGTCACAAGGAGAAACAGGTCAATTAGTGATCTCTGATAAAGGAGAAGAGAGAAAAGTTGTCACACTTTCAGGAGGAGAAAAATTTATTTGTAGCCTTGCAATGATTTTAGGTATTTCTGAATACATATCAAATTTGCAAGATAATGAACAACACATGAGCATGGAATCACTCATTATCGATGAGGGTTTTGGTAGTCTTGATGAAGAGAATTTAGATATTGTGATTGAAGCCCTAGAAGAAGTTGCAGAGGATAGAATTGTTGCCATTATCTCACATGTTAAAGATCTCGAAAAACGAATACCCAGTATCATAAAAGTAAAAGCAGGCACTTCTAATAAGATAGAAATTTTATAAATGCATATTAAACAAATACAACTGAAAAATATTCGCACCTTTGAAAATGCATCAATGGAATTTTCAAAAGGTATCCATTTAATAACAGGAAGCAATGCCTCAGGAAAAACAAATCTTCTAGAATCCATTTTATATTTAGCAACAACAAAATCAATTCAACATCGTAACGATAAAAATATTATTTCACAAGAAGCATTAAGTAATAGTGTTCTGCCAATTGCAAAAATTTCTGCAGTCATTGAATCTGAGCAACATAATCACGATATTGATATGATGTTCAGTAAACCCATTAAAGAATCAATAGCAAATGACAATCAAGGTACCGGAAGATTAACAAAAAACTTTCGACTCAATGGCGTTACAAAAAAAGCATCAGATGTGATTGGCACACTAAGGGCAGTGTACGCATCACCGAATGATATGGAAATTATTCTGGGAAGCCCTTCAGAGAGAAGAAAATATCTTGATATATTGATCTCCCAATTTGATAAAGATTACTTGAAAAATTTACAAAGATATAATCGAATCATCAAACAAAGAAATAGCCTACTCAAACAAATAAAAAATATTAAAAAAAGACACGGTGAGCTTGATTATTGGGATGATCAAATTGCTGCAACAGCTATTGAAATCATTAATAAAAGAAAATCTATTATTAATCAATTATCTACGTTGGCAAAAAAACATTATGAGTTATTGGATAAAAACAATGATCAACTCGCTATCAATTATTATCCATCAATGCCTAAAAATAATAATTCACTGCCGACTAAAGACATCGAACAAAAAAAATTTTTACAATTCCTTCAAGAAGTAAGAAGTAAAGATCTACAGCAGTCAAATACAACAATTGGCCCACATAGGGATGACATCCTAATTTATCTAAATGCACTGCCCTCAAATGCATTTAGTTCAAGAGGGCAACAGAAATTGATTACTATTTGCATGCGGTTAGCAGAAGCACAAATTTCTCATCAAATTACAAATGAACAACCTGTGCTTTTATTAGATGATATCCTTTCAGAATTTGACGAAGAACATAGAAATTACATCGTTGAAAATACTGAATATGTCGAGCAAGTTTTTCTTACAACACCTGATTTAGCGAATGTACCAAAGGCCATGATTAATAAAGCAGTACAATTACAAATTAATGAAGGGGAAATCAAAAAGCTCTAGAATGATAAGCCATCTGCTCGCATATCAATAATTGCTTTTTCAAATGCAGCTATAGTCTTATCAATATCTTGATCTGTATGTGCAGAAGAAAGCACGCCGCCAGTACCAAATAAATCTACGCCATGATTAAATAATGACCACTTTAGGGGCAATGTAAGATCTGGGCGTACACCTTCAGGCGGGCTCTTATCAATCCAATGTGTTTGCTCAAGCTCATTCAAGCCTTTTTGATTATCATATCCAAAATTTAAATGCCACATTGACGAAACTGTCCATGCTCTACCACGAACTTTATTGTCTTTAAATAATTGATTTAAAGATAGAATGAGTTGATTCGATAAATTATCAGCTCGTTCAATGTCATCACCAGTACGTATAATTTCCAGTGCAATTGTTCCAGCGGTTGCAGAAATTGGATTGGCATTATAAGTGCCTTGATGAGCAATTTTTTTTACATCATTCCAATCGCTATCATCAGAAAATTCAATTTGTTGCAATATTTCTTTTTTGCCAGCTACACACCCACCGGGTAAACCGCCAGCAAGTATTTTAGCATGCGTAGATAAATCAGGTTGCAAATTATATAATTCCTGAGCGCCACCCTTGCTCATTCTGAAACCTGTAATTACTTCATCCATTATAAAAATTGTTCCCGTCTCTTTCGTTAATTCATTTGCTTTGCGTAAATATTCAATATCTAATGGATGAGCGCCCCAATGAGAACCAGTCGGCTCTAGTATGAGAGCTGCAACATCTTTTTTCTTTAATCTATCAGCAAGCAAATCAATATTGTTAGGCTGCAAAATAGTAAGGGCATCATAATATCCCTTTGGGACACCTGGGGAATAAATTTGAGCAGCATCCTCCTTACCAACAACAAGATCATGCCAGCCATGAAAATGATCGCTTAATTTAACCACGCCTTCGCGATTTGTATGTGCTCGGGCTAATCTTATAGCCATCATTGTAGCTTCTGTTCCAGAACTTGTGAATCGAACATTGTCAGCACAAGGCACCATATCAATAACAAGATTAGCCCATTCGATTTCTTTAGAATGAGATGAACCAAAATGTGTACCTGATGTTAGTGCTTCTTGAACACCTGTCGTGATTTCATGTCTATTGTGCCCTAGTAATAATGAACCATGTCCACCTATATAATCTATAAGCTCATTATTATCAACGTCCCACTTTTTACCCTTATCAGCTTTTTCGACATAGATTGGAAAAGGTCGAAATGCACGAATGTCATGTGTAACGCCGGAGGGAAAAATTTGTTGACCACTCTGAAATAAGGATTGAGAATTTGGATGCATTGCAATATATTTTTTTTCTATTTTTGACATTATTCACCGCTAACAAGTTTTTCTAATTATACTTATTATAGCGTAAAAAAAAATTAGTAAAAATTAACTGGATACAAAATGCAAAAAGAATATTTTAATATAACAAGAATTTATAGTGAAAAAAATGGAGAAACTCATTTTGAAGACATAATGATTGAATTACATGAATCATCTTCTCAAGCACTAGAATCACTAAAATTTAAAGCTCATGAAATAATATTTCGTAAAGCACCCGCAACACAAGCAAGGGCTTGGCATTTAGCTCCAGAAAAACAGTTGGTAGTATCTCTATCAGGAAAAGCAACCATAACTGTAAGCGATGGAGAAAAAAGAACTTTTGGTCCTGGTTCAATTTTATTAGTCGAAGACACAGAAGAATTTAGTAAAGGTCATACTACTGTCGCAGATGAAAAAGCAGGAGAGCGCAAGACGTTATTTATTCCTATAGAACCGAGTCAATTATTCATTAAAAACTGAACAATGTCGAAATAAAAGTCGATATATTCCATTCGTTCAATATAATAGAATAGTTGATCTATTTTATCTGCGCCGGTAGCTCAGCGGATAGAGCATCAGTCTTCGGAACTGAGGGTCAGGGGTTCGAATCCTCTCCGGCGTGCCAGGAGAAAGGAATACAATGACAAAAAGAATTTGCATGATGACTGGTAGAGAATTTGAAGATTCTAAAGAAGGCTTTAAATATAACTTTGAAGGTACATGGTATTACATCTTTGATATGGGAGAAAGAAACAAATTTATTGTTGAACCACCAAAATATATTGAGGAAGCTAAAAAAAATAAATGGTTATAAATACTAACTTTAAGAAAATTTAATTTATATTTATGTTTTCTTTAATTTAATAACATAAAATTTTTATACTCATGAAGTAATCTGATGCAAAGTTGATGGTTGCGAAAGGAATCATAAAATGCAAACAGAAAACATAAAAAAAATAATTGTCATAGGGGCTGTATGTGCAACAGTTGGTTTAATTGCATATGACATGCAATATAGCGACCAAGAGCAACGGGTTCGGTCTCGAATTGGGCCAAATATTGAATCAATAAAAAAGATGAATATTCAAAAAGACATGCAAAAAATGCCAGCATTAAAAACACCAAACATAGGGAAACCAAACATGGGGAAACCAAACATGGGGAAACCAAACATGGGGAAACCAAACATGGGGAAACCAAACATGGGGAAA
>PAJB01000001.1 GCA_002710905.1 Chloroflexota bacterium
ATCTAAATTTGAAGTTGCTTCATCTAATATAACTACGGATGGTGATTGGAGATACGCTCTTGCCAATAATAGGCGTTGCCGTTGGCCTAAAGAAAAATTACCTGCATTGTCTCCCATAGGTTCATCTAACACATTATGCTGCTCTAGAATTTCCTCTAAACATGCTTCTTTTAGTACTTGCTTTATTTTATCAATATCCATTGTGGATTCGGGGTCTATAAAATTCTTTAAAGTCGTATTGGGGATGTACATTTCATTAGAGGCGTAAAATATATGGTCCGTTAGTTTAGCGTTTATGGTGGTAGATTTGCTAGCTAAATGGTGGTTGATTGTGACGATCCCCTCATCTGGAAGATAGTAACCGGCTATTATTTTTAATAAAGTTGATTTACCATCTCCGGACTTTCCTGTTAGTAGGATGCGATCACCTTTAGAAATTGTAGCAGAAAGAGAGTTTAGTATAAGGTCTTGATCGAAAGAAAAGGAAACGTTGTCCAGAAGTATCCCTTCAATAGTATTGATGCTTGTTTGGTGTCCAACATTGTTTGTTGCTAATCGGCGCATGGCTTCTAGTAATTGAATAGTGCCAGCTCTGTGTTCTTTAACAAGTACCCATTGAGTTTGATATTCAGCTGTGTATGCCCGGAGCCTACCGAATAGTAGTATCAGTATGAGTAGTCCCTCTATAGACAAAGAGGTTAATGTTGAAGCGATTGTTACGATTATCAAGAGAGATATTAACCCAAATGAGTCTGACAACATAGTTACTTTCTCGCCGGTTGTTCGTTTCTGTACTCTCCATGACCAATCCCTTTGGATGATTGTACTCATTTTTCTTAGAACTACATGTTTTAAATTATCAAACTTTATTATTTCAAACCCCCGGATGTTTTGATTGACTTCGTATAACATTTCTTCATGTATGCCTACTTTGGCTTCACCAATAGATTGCATTTGATTAAAATTGCGCATATTTATCAAGATTGACGCTATTCCAAGAATTATTGCTGCCAGTGTAATGAAAGGTGACGCGATGAGAGCTGTGATGAATAGTATAGTTATGGATATGAGAGAAGATAACAGCCCTAACCAAGCCAAAAAATGCGCTGAAGATGCTCCAGATAAATGAAGTATCAGGTTAGACATTTGCTCAGGTTTTTCTTTGCTATGGGCATTACCAGTTAGGCCAAGATAAAGACTTACTACACGGTTGGCTTGCTGAGCATAAACATCATATCTAGTTACAGCACTTATGCGCGCTCGGTACATACGTAAGAACGCCCATATGATGATGGCCATAAATGTGCAAAGGCTTAGTAATATTACGTAAGCGTGCATAGTCATACTTGTCAATATTATTGGTATGTACTGGCTTATGATGGGAGTGATTCCAGAGTTGTCAGTGCTGTTTAGTATCAAGTAAATCAATCCTAGAATTGATACCTCTAATGGCGGTATAAGTAAATTAAGAACTAAAATCTGAGTGACCTTCAGACGATGTTCATTAGCTAATCTTAATATTTCTTTACGTAACATGATTTAATATGCTTGAGTTAACGATTTGATGTGAGTTAAGTATTTAGTAGATACGTCTTGATCTTCAGAGCTTCCGTATACTTGATCAAATAAAAATGTGTTTACGTTTGTCGAGGAATATGGAATGTCGAATTGTCCTAGGTGGATTTTATTAATGGTGTCAACAATTTCTTCATTTGAGTTGACTGTCCAGCAAGCATTATATTTTTCCCAGCGCATCGTATTGTCGTTGAAATGATTAGGATATATAAATATTTTATCGAAGTAATATGCATCAAATATTATGCTAGACATATAATTTATGACTATGTCTGACCATTGAATTAGGTGGGTAGAATGAGAGTTATCTATTCGTCCTATGTACTTTAGCCTCTCATCGGAAAGCTGTTCTCTAGTGTGAGGCTTAATAACTAAATCAGTGAATGGTAAATTATCAATTTCAGTTAGGCTTTCAAGTATATCGTCAGGGTGGCTGCGGTATCGGCTAGAATGGTCAAAAAATATTATCTTGGTAGAGTCAGGATTTCGATCAAGAGTGTTTTCACCAATTAATGTGAAATACGTTTCACACCACTTTTTTGAGAATCTAGGACTTCCAAGTACTGTCATTTTGGATGGGTTAAGCCCCATTCTAGAATACTTTGTTTTGATATCGCAGGATGCAACTATCAGTTCATCGATCCATCCCCAATTTTCATGCATTCTTTGGTTGTTTTGCTTTTCTAATCCTGCTAGAGTCCAATAGTCATTAGCAGCAGAATCAAAGCCATGAGGAACGCCTATTATTGGTATGGACATTGCTTTTGCTGCAGTATTGATAGAAGAGTAAATGAATCTTGTCTCGTCTACATAATCTACGACAACTGCTCCAATTTGTTGATGCCGTATCAAATCGTGTGCCCACTTTGAATCAAAAAGTTGTTCCATGACACGTGACGAATACAGTCGCATCCGAATTTTGCTCAGTAATGCTTTTAAAGGTCCGAAGTTGTTTAAAAGGCTATTTCTACATACGGTATCAGTTACTAATATGAAAAGCTTATGAAACAGTGAATGAGGATCTAAGTTGTAAATGTATTCTATTTTCACGTTATGTTTATGTTTTATGAAATTGAGCCTGAAGTCATTTTTAATATCGAAATATGGGTTGATACAAGAGATCAATATTCTCAGATCTGGTTGGTTTAGGGATTCGTCAAATAATGGCGTCATATGATCTACATCATTAAAAGACCTGAATATAAAGAGAATGGTTTTCATTTATTTCTCTGTAGCATCCCGCTCATTGTTCCTATGATCTTATTGGATCGATAAAATAAAACGTCTTTTATAGGTGCTGTGAATGTTTGTTGCTTTTTAAGGTTCTTGAGATCATTCGTTGCTCTTTTGATTTCAGAAATGATAAGTTTTATGGTAGATAGATCCTTAGTGACTCCTATTGTTTTCATTGCTTTGGATTCTCTATGAAACCTATGCCGTATTTGTTTCCAGGTTTCGTGATGACTATGGACGATCGAAGCTTTAGGCTCATAGTAAACTGAGAAACCTTGTTTCATCCAATATTTGGCCCAATCTATGTCTTCTTGACCAGAAAGGGATTCATTAAACTTATATTGTTCCCAAGCTCTTTTGGTTAAGCTTGAATTAGCGTTATGTGAAAAATAGTTAGGTGCATTGAGCGTTTTCGGTTTATCACCAAATGTCCTGTTTAGATCTGTGAATTCGGGGTATCTTGAATTTTTATCCCCAATTTGTTTACCGTATACCATGATGATGTTCGGATTTAGAAGAGGACTTATCAAATTAGTTATCCAAGTGTTGTCACACGGTTCTGTATGAGCTGATACTAATACTAGAAAATCTCCGGTTGAATTTTCAATGCCTTTATTTAAGGAGTATCCGAATGTGAAATCGCTTTTCTTGATTCCGACTATTTTGTCACAGTACTGCTCAGCAAGTTTAACGGTGTCATCAGTTGATTCAGAATCGACAAGAATAATTTCAATGTTTGGATACTCTTGCTGTTTGATGGCTCTTAATAGATTAGTGATGTATAGTCCTTCATTATAAGTTCTTATTATGACTGAAACCTTTTGAGAGAACATATTATTTACTCCATATCCCTAACCCTACTAAGAGATTATTCAAAGTCTGTTCGTGGACTTTTTCCCAAGCGTCGGGACTACTGTTAGAATTGTGTGGTGCTAGTAATACGTTTTCTAGGCTCCTAAGCTCACTAGTGGGAGGCAACGGTTCATCTTCAAAGACGTCTAAAGCCGCTCCTTTTATTTTGCCGTCTTTCAAAGCTTTCACGAGTGCTATCTCATCTATTAATGGACCGCGAGCCGCATTAATGATGTACGGCTTCTTGGCCATGTTTGTAAATTCAATGGTCGAAAGAATATGAAGGCTTGAATCGTTTAGATCACAATTTAAAGTTATAAAATCCGATTTTGAAAGCAGGAAGTCTTTACTTACTAGTTCAATGCTTACACTATCCAAGAATTCTTTAGGTGGTTTACAAGGATCATGTCCTAAGATGCGTATGCCAAATGAGGATGCTTTACGAGCTATTGCTTGTCCGATATTCCCTAATCCTATTATTCCTAGCGTACATTCATACAGAGATACTAGATTTCTTTTTTCCCAAATATGTTTTTTTACATCTGTGTCCATAGCATGAAGCTGTCGTGCAAAAGTTAATATATAGCCTAATACAGTATCTGATACTGGATTTGTGAAAGCATTGGGGGTGTTGAAAACTTGAATATGTTTCTGATTAGCATATGCTTTATCTATTGAATCGATACCTGTGCCCCATTTCGATATTACAGATAATTGCTTGGCTGCATCCAGGACTTTAGGAGTGAAACGATCATCCCCACATATCGTGCCCTGTATGTCATGGATAACTTCTAGTAGTTCGTGTTCCTCTAGCCTTTCTGTGACTTTTGGAACGATAGGTTTTAGATTATATTGTTCGAATACATGCATATACTTGCCAACTACAGGTTGAAAGTAAGGTGCAGATATTAAAATGTTCTTTTTGAGCATTATTCAGGAACTATATTTAGGTATTGTTTTGTTAAAGGGTCTTCTTTAATAAGTTGTGTTACTAAGTGCAGGTCTTCTAAATTATCGACTGCATGACTGTCGAATTCACTTTCTATCATACGGATGCTGTACCCGTGCTCCATGAAACGATTCATATCTACTGATTCAGCAATTTCTAACGGAGTAGGCGCTAGTGCGGTGTATAGTTTCAAGCCAGATCGAGTGAATGGGATAATACATACTTGTTTGTACATGGGAGTGGAGGACAAATTTGAGACGTCAGCTAGATGAGGAATAGGGCTTCGAGACATATATAGTGCATCTGATTCGTTGTTTATCACAACTTTAATAGTATTTGGATTTAGGTAGTCTGAATGTTCAGTGATGCGCTTCATGAGGTTTGTGCATATTATTGAGGAATTTTGAAACATTGGTTCTAGAGCAAGGTCTATCATCTCTGGATAGGTCATAGGTTCGTCCCCTTGAACCATTACAATGAGTTCAGCGTCCAAAGACTCAGCAGCTTCAGCAGTTCTGTCACTAGCACGCTGGTGTTCGGATGATGTCATTATGGCTTTCCCTCCTAAATCCGTGACTGCATCATGAATTTCTTTATCACATGTGGCTACGTACACATCAGAAAGTACTTTTGACATCGAAACTCTTCGACGTACATGTTCTATCATAGGTAATCCCAAAATATCTGCTAATGGTTTACCGGGAAATCTACTGGAACCCATTCGTGCTGGTATTATGGCTACTGCATCCATTAATTCCTCCTATGAATCTATTATTATGGTGTCTAGCCAGTCAGTATTGGCCATATACCAATCGATAGTCATTTGAATTCCATCCTCAAAAGATACTTTAGGAACCCAGTTCAGTATCTTTTTCGCTTTAGTTATATCTGCGTAGGTAGAGGTCACATCTGCACTATTTCGAGGCAAATAATTTTTCTGAACGGTTTTGCCAAGCTTATCTTCTATAAGGGTAATGACTTGATTAACAGATACTGGATTATTCGAGCCAAGATTAAAAATTTGGTAGCCAACTTTCTCAAGGCTCTTTATAGTGCCAGTTGCAACATCGTTTACATGTGTGAAATCTCTGGTTTGGCTACCATCTCCAAAAACTGTTAAAGTGCCGCCTTCGTTAATCAATTTTATGAATTTGAAGATGCTCATGTCTGGACGACCAAACTGGCCGTAAACAGTGAAATACCGGTTGATGCTGATATCGATGTTATATTGGTGATGATATGAGTAACATAATAATTCAGCCGACTTTTTTGATACAGAGTAAGGTGTTAATGGAGAATCGGTTGGATAAGATTCTGCTATAAGATTGGAGTATGTTTCCCCATATAAACTTGACGTAGAAGCTAATACAAATTTATCTGTTTTTGTGGATCTGCATAATTCTAATAAATTAAGAGTTCCCATGAGATTAGTGTTTAAATATTCATGAGGATCTAACAAAGATTGTCTTACTCCTGCCCTGGCTGCCAAGTGGATTATTCCTTCGAACTTAGTGTTTGTGAACAGGTTTAAGGCACCGAAGTCAAGAATGTTTATACTGTGAAATTCAAAGTCTTCGTAATTTTGCAATTGACTTAGCCTGACATGTTTGATGGTAGGATCATAGGAATCATTTATCGAATCAATGCCTGTAATGTGATGCCCTGATTCAAGTAGTTGAATACATACTTGTGTCCCTACAAATCCAATGGATCCCGTTACCAGATAATTACTCATTACAATTTAACAACGCTAGATTTATTTTCAGTCACGTTGGCGGTTGCGTTGCGTGTGTCTAATATACACTTACTATGTCGTACCACCCAATTCCAGTCGTAATTACTATGATTGGTTGTTATCACCACGCAGTCAAACCTTGACATTGTTGACTCATCCAAAGTTATAGACGACATATCAAAATGTTCGTATTTTAAATCTGGAATGTAAGGATCATTGTAAGACACTAACGCTCCTTTATTTCTTAATATGTCTATTACGTCTAATGATGGAGATTCTCTAAAATCAGAAACATCCGGTTTGTAAGCGATACCTAATATTAGAATTTTCGATCCTTTCAAAGCTCTACTCGATTGATTTAGAATATCAGTTATTTTAGTTACCACATAATCTGGCATACTTGTGTTCACTTCTGTGGCTAACTGAATAAATCTTGCATTGTAGTTTAGAGTTTTTAATTTCCATGCTAGAAATTGAGGATCCACCGGTATGCAATGGCCTCCCAGTCCTGGGCCTGGATAGAAAGGTGTGAATCCGAAAGGTTTTGTTGCTGCCGCATTTATAACTTCCCAAACGTCTATATTCAGATGGTTACACATTATTGCTATTTCATTTACCAATCCTATGTTTGTAGCTCGATAGGTGTTTTCTAGAAGTTTCACCATTTCTGCTACCTTAGTGGATGATACGGGGACAATGGTTTGAATTGCAGATTTATACAGAGAAATACCAATTTCAGTACAAGATTTGGTGATGCCTCCTAATACTTTTGGTGTGTCAATCACCGTCCAAGTTTGATTATTCGGGTCGATTCGCTCAGGTGAAAAGGCTACGAAAATATTCTTGCCAATTTCTAATGTTCCATTTTCGGAATTCTCTAACATTGGAACTATAATTTCTTCAGTGGTCCCGGGATAGGTAGTGCTTTCTAGTACAATGAGCATGTCCTCATGGACATATTTTGAGATTGAATTAGTTGCATTGATAATGAATGACACATCTGGATCCTTGGTTTTACTTACTGGTGTAGGCACACAGATTATTACACAATCAGATGTTGCAATGGAGGAATAGTCTGTGGTTGCTGTTAGTGTTCCTCCACTGCTTACTTGAGGAGATAAATATTTGATACTTTCTGAAGAGATGTCACCGATGTAGGATTCTCCTGAATTGATTGTATTCACTTTTGATTCATCGTTGTCTATGGTGCACACATGGAAACCAGCTGAGGCAAATGCGATCGCAAGAGGCAATCCAACATATCCCGCTCCAATAACGGAAATTTGAGCAGTTTTGTTCTCAATTTTACTTTTTAGATCAGAATCCATATTACTTCCACATATAATTTGGCAAAGCTTCGCCATTTGCTGACATGGAGCGTTGCTTATATAACGATATCGGAGCTGGCGCTTCAACGAAAACCGTTTTGTTTTTGAAATGAATCACTATACTGTTGTGTAGGTTTTGATTGGACGATTTCGTCCTCTTGTCCTCCTTGTGTTGGTCTTGATAGTATTGTTAGCAGATTCGAAGGGTGCTAGATTGAACCAGCTGACTTCTGCCTTGATCTCTTTGCCCATGAAGTCGATGAGAATTCGGACCCGCGTTTTATCAGACATAGAATGCTGGACTACAGTTCCAACAGTAGATAAACCATATGATTCCAGAAGCACTTTTTCCCCTACGTGGTAAGTTCTCCAGACTCCTTCTTGCTGGTTTATTTCATTTACTTTATTTTGCAATTGATCCATGAAATCATCTGATATTTCTGCTGGCATGCCATCCGTTCTCAAGAAATCTATGATGCCCTTTACTCGATTTAGTATTGATGAAGACTCTTCTAAATCTATTATTTGTATAAACATGTATCCATTAAACAGAGGTTTATGGCGCCATTTGCTTGGATCCGTGGAATGTTTAAGCATGGGATAGTAGGTTTTGATTCCAAAGAGTGAGAGCTCTTGTTGTATATAACTTGCATCGTTGCTTCGTATTTTTAATATGTGCCACACAGGAATCACTAATTCCCCTCTACAGGTTTGCCATCTAGAGTAAAAGCCACTATTTTATTCCCAGGAACAGTAGGTTCTAGGATGTTGAAAGCATTATCGATTGAACCCATCTCCGCAAAGAATATTTTGTCAAAGTCTCGGAGGCCAGTTTTTGTAACCTTATTTACATGCATTCCTAAGAATTTTTGCCCGTATTCTGGTTCAATGGCAAATGTTTGTATATCTTCGACGCCATGGTTTTTGAGTGCTAAGTAAACTAGTTCGGCAAAATCACCACTCCCGATGATTGCTATTCTTGATTCAAGATGAAGCGAAGTGAGTGCAAGGTCGGTTCTTATAGACTCCTTAATAACGTTGTAGTTAGATATTGTCCTGATTATATATTTTTGAGTTAGGTTGATTTTATGGCTTATACCTTCTGGAGTCAGGTTGTAAAGCCATCTTTTCCAGCCAGCTTGTGTAGCTTTGATGTATCCTTTTTGCGCTAGATTCTTGACAAGCACATTCGTTAACCCCAGGGCTATTCCAATGTTTTTGGACAGCTGTCTCTGGGTTATTTCTGGATTCGATTCGATTTGCTCAAGAGCTAGCATTTCTCGCTCACTCACATTGTCGAACGAATCGTTCTGTTCATGAACGGAACGCATAATCTAATAATAATAGTGCGTTTAATTGATGTCAATTCATTTTGGCATGAGTTGGGGCTGGTTTATTTGATTTGTTAGATATATATGTGAAACTAAGATAAAATGCAGAGAATGCAACAAACTATAGGACGGATACTATGTCTGAAGTTAGATTAACCGAATTATCTCATTGCGCTGGTTGAGCGGCAAAAATTAATCAAGAAGATCTGGTTCAGATCTTGAGCAAACTTCCTAAAATAAGTCATCCAAACTTGATTGTGGGTTCAGAAACTGGAGATGACGCTGCTGTTTATAAATTAGATAAAGATACAGGATTGGTGTTTACTGTGGATTTTTTCCCTCCTATAACAGATGACCCTTATCAATATGGTGCCATATCTGCAGCTAATTCTCTTAGTGATGTATATGCCATGGGAGGGAAGCCATTGTTGGCGCTAAATGTGGTTGGATTCCCAGCACACTTAGACAATGATATATTGGCAAATATTTTGAAAGGTGGATACGATAAAACCATAGAATCTGGATGTCTTTTGGCTGGTGGACATACAGTAGATGATCCAGAACCAAAATATGGGTTGGCAGTCGTAGGGATTGTTCCTCCAAATGATACTGTATCAAATAAAGGAGCCAAACCAGGAGATTCATTGGTGTTAACAAAGGCCATAGGTACTGGGATTATTACTACTGCAGGTAAACAAATGAAAGCTCCCGATTCCGTGATAGACGACGCTGTCACAATAATGAGTACTTTGAATAAAAATGCAAGTGAAGTGATGATGGAAGTAGGGGTTAATTCTTGTACAGATATAACCGGATTTGGCTTGATGGGGCATTTGATGTCAATGATGAAGGCCAGTTCTTGCACCGCTAACATAAATTCAAATGATATTCCGGTTATAGAAGGCACTTGGGATTTACTAAAAGAAGGCATTTTGCCAGGTGGAACGATGCGGAACAAAGACAGTGTTGAGTCCGGTATTCAATGGCATGACAACTTGAGTGAAGAATCAAAATTATTGTTATGTGACGCGCAAACTTCTGGAGGATTACTTATTTCGGTTTCAGAAGACAAAACTGATGAATTATTGAATAAACTCATCGAAAATGGAGTGAAATCTTCTGCTCTTATTGGTACCATCAAAGCTCAAGAATCAGCTTTTATTGAAGTGAAATAAGGAGATTGTTATGAAAAGACCAGATCAAATAAGACAAGTTCCTGAACACCTACAAGGGGACCGAACTCCTCCAGGACAATTCTTAACGGAAAAATTCCCTATATTGACCTATGGAGAAACTCCAAAATTAGATCTGTCTACGTGGCAGATGAAAATGTACGGTTTGGTAGAGAATGAAGTTGTAATTAATTGGCCAGAATTTTTGGAGTTGCAGTGGGAGAAAGTAACGGCTGATTTTCATTGTGTAACGCAATGGAGTCATCTTGATAACATGTGGGAAGGAGTTCTTTTTTCTACTGTTGCCGCATTGTGTAAGCCAACCGCTAATGCGAAATTTGTGATGGCTCATTGTTATGGAGGGTACACTACCAATCTTCCGTTAGATTTGTGTATATCTGAGGGTATTCTAGCTCATAAAAGAGACGGTGAACCTATTGGAGAAGGGAATGGGTGGCCACTAAGGTTAGTCGTTCCAAGCAAGTATGCTTGGAAAAGTGCTAAATGGATTAACGGTATTGAGTTTATGGAGAACGATGAACTAGGTTTTTGGGAGAGAAACGGGTATAACAATAATGCCGATCCGTGGAAAGAAGAACGCTTTTGGTCTAGCCTGTCAAGTTAATTTACACATTTTAGCCTATTGTTTTTTTGTTTCTCGTATCACTAACCTTGACACGCATTGTATCAAGTTATATGATTTAGTTAAGTAAGACTAGAGTAGTTGATATGACTAATAGGCGACAAATTCATATAAGATTTACCGGTCAACAGACAGAATCTTTTCCTCCGTTGGAGCCTGATGAATTAATTGGCAATATTTCGGATGACGATGAGAGGGTAGAATCAGGGGATGTTGAAGGACTATACGTAATAAGTGTAGCTGCTAGGATCCTAGAAATGCATCCTCAAACTTTACGCAAATACGAGCGTCTTGGATTAGTAAATCCCAATAGAACCATTGGTATGTTGCGGTTATATTCCAGAGAAGACATACGTAAACTTATGGTTATTAAGCATCTAATGGAGAATGTGGGATTGAACTTGTCTGGAGTGGAGTTTGTTTTGTCTATGATTGGAAACCTCTCTGTTTTTAAAGAGCGAATGAACACTTTGATTTCGGGTGACAAAAATCTTGAGAATTTAAATCGAGAGTTAGATAATTTATTTGCTAGTTTTAATTTACCATTAGAAATATAGGAAAGTCAGAATATATGGCAGACGACCAAGAATTACAAAAAGAACCTGAGGACTCACAAACAGATTCAATTGAAATAAATGTTGAATCTATGACTGTAGAACAATTAAAGGAAGCACTAGAAACCCAGAAAGAGTCTACTTCTGCTCAGTTAGAGTCTACTCAAAGGGCACAGGCTGAATTAGCTAACTATAAAAAACGTTCAGAGGAACAAAGAATAGCTGAAATACAATTCTTAAACGCAAGTTTGCTTGCAAAGTTACTTCCGGTGTCTGATGAATTCGAGATTGCTATTCAGTCAATTGATACAGCTGGTACAGAGTCACAATGGATCGAAGGAATAAAGTTAATACATAAAAAATTAGAAGTGTTTTTAGCGTCAGAAGGCGTGTCTAAAATTGAATGTCAAGGAGAGATTTTTGATCCTTTACAACATGAGGCTCTTAGTACTGAAGAGACTAATGAATACGAATCCGGTGTTGTCACAAAAGTATTAAGAAATGGATATAAACTTAGAGATCGTGTTATTCAACCTGCACAAGTGGTAGTAGCAAAACCGATCTCAAATTAACAAATTAAGAAGAGGTAAAACAATCATGGCGAAAGTATTAGGGATAGATTTAGGGACTACTAACTCGGTAGCTGCGGTTATAGATGCAGGAGATCC
>PAJB01000002.1 GCA_002710905.1 Chloroflexota bacterium
AGCTACAGTTACTGATTTTGAAGGGAATGTGTTAATCTGGAGTTCTCCAGCCTGTCATGGATTCAAAGGAAGTAACAGATCAACGGTATTTGCCGCTAGAATAGCTATAACTGAAATAGCAAAGGGCATACAATCATTAAATGTTAAATCTTTAGATGTTAGACTCAAAGGACTGGGACCAGGACGACGAAAGATTACTAAAATTTTAAAAGACCATGGGATTGCTATAACAAGTTTACAGGATGTCACCCCACTACCTTTTAATGGTACACGTCTAAGGCGTAAACGACGTATTTAACTAAACTGATTCTTGGTTATACATAAAAAAGCGGGTATATGTTAATGGCTAAACGATTTGGCTTCCAACCAGAAGATGAGGGTTCGATTCCCTCTACCCGTAATCTCTTAATTAATAATATAATTTTATTTCCATTAGTCCCTTTCGTCTAGTGGTCCAGGACACTGCCTTTTCATGGCAGCTACACGGGTTCGAATCCCGTAAGGGATAAATTTATAGTTCTTTTGAACTATTTTAGTTTTAAATTGTTTAGATTATGAACGCAGTTTCATCTACTAAAAATTTTCAAAGGCACCCGTTCCATCTAGTGGACCCTAGCCCTTGGCCTTTACTATCAGCTACTATGGTTTTCACTATGGTTTCTGGTGGGGTAATGTGGTTTCATGGATATTCCCTAGGAGGTTGGACATTAGCCTTTGGGGGAAGCGGAGTTCTTTTTACCATGTATACTTGGTGGAGAGATATCGTTCGCGAAGCCTCATTTGAAGGTTGGCATACTAACCTTGTACAATTAGGTATGAGATACGGTATGATGCTATTTATTTGTTCAGAAGTTATGTTCTTCTTTGCATTTTTTTGGGCATTCTTCCACTCTAGTTTAAACCCAACCCCAGAGATTGGTGGAGTTTGGCCACCTAAAGGTATAGAAGTATTAAGCGCTTGGGAAATCCCACTTTTAAATACTATCATATTATTAACTTCAGGAGCTTCTTGCACTTGGTGTCACCATGCAATTGTAGCTGGTGAAAGAAAAGAGGCTATAGTTAGTTTAATAATAACTCTGATTTTAGCAGTATTCTTCACTGCACTGCAAGCGTTCGAGTACGTTAATGCAGGTTTCACAATATCAGATAGCGTATTTGGTTCTACATTCTTTATGGCAACAGGCTTTCACGGTTTCCATGTGATAATAGGTACAACTTTCCTTGCCGTATGTTTTTTCAGATTATTGAATCATCACTTTACCAAGGAGCATCATTTCGGATTTGAAGCGGCCGCATGGTATTGGCACTTCGTAGACGTAGTTTGGTTATTCCTATTCGTAACAATATATTGGTGGGGAGGTCAATAAACCAAAGTTTTCAATTAATAAAACAATAAAAATTTATTACAAAATTGATGTTATCAACTACAACACAAAAAATGGCCGAAATTGTACAAAATCCTTTGGAACAATTTCAAATAGTGCCCCTTATACCCATAAGATCAGGCGCAATGGATATTTCTTTCACAAATTCATCTTTAATGATGGTATTAGCTACTGGGGCATTTTTGACTTTATGTCGTCTAGTTCTAATAGAAGGACAAGGAAATCTTATACCCAATAGATGGCAAGCACTAGTGGAATTTTTCTATTCTTTCATACAAGATATGGTAAGTAGTAACGTAGGAGAACGTGGACAAGGATATTTCCCTATGGTTTTTGTTCTATTTATTTTCATATTAGTATGTAATCTTATTGGAATGGTTCCTTATAGTTTTACCGTTACAAGTCACATTATTGTTACTTTAGCACTGTCTATGACAGTTTACGTTGGTGTAACAATAATATTATTCCGTGAGCACGGTTTCCATGCATTTTCATTATTTGTTCCTGCAGGAGCACCTTTTGCTTTATATTCTTTACTAATTGGTATTGAGTTAATATCGAACGTAATGCGAGTAGTATCTTTAGCTGTTCGACTTTTTGCTAACCTTATGTCAGGACATATTCTTTTAAAAGTTCTATTAGGTTTTGCTTGGACAATGATGATGTCGGGAGGAATTATGCTTCTAGTTCATTTAGTTCCTATGGGAGTTGTTTTCATTCTGCTATTTTTAGAAACAGCAGTGGCAATGATACAGGCATATGTTTTTGCAATTTTAACTTGTATCTACCTGAATGAGGCTTTACATTTACACTAGTAAGTGTCTATTGGTAAATACGTTAAAGTATCTGCCAATAAAATTATTTATATTTTTAATATACAAAAATGAATTCTATTTCAAATATTTTTTATCTAGAATATTCACCTGTCTTCGTAACTTTATGTATAGGTTTAATCCTAGCTTCAGTAATCTTTGGAGCGTCTTATTTTTTTTCGCGACAGGCTAGTGATCCAGAAAAGTTATCCCCTTATGAATGTGGATTTGAACCCTTTGAGGACGCAAGAAATACTTTTGATATAAGGTTTTACCTTGTGGCAATCTTATTCATTCTTTTTGACTTAGAAGCTTGTTTTCTGTTTCCATGGGCGGTTTCATTACATGAAATTGAAGGTCTAGGTTTTTGGAGTATGTTAGACTTTATTGTTGAACTGACAATAGGATTTATCTATGCTTGGAAAATTGGTTCTTTAGAGTGGGAATAATCCTAACACAAACAAAATTTTCTTTAAGGAGAGATCTTCTCTAGTAGCTCAGTTGGCTAGAGCGTATGGCTGTTAACCATAATGTCGTTGGTTCGAATCCAACCTAGAGAGACTATTTTTAAGTTTATTCATTATGATAAACTTAAAGCCGTAAGGCGTTAGTATTATAAATTAATTATGATTACTAAGTTTAACATTTTTTTAACTACACTAGCAGATACTTTATCTACTCATAGCGTTTCAGCTGATGCTGCACGCCCATGGCAATTAATGTTCCAGGATCCTGCGACTCCGATTGCTGAAGGTGTTATGGATTTCCATAATGATCTTATGTTCGTGGTAGTTTTTGTAGGTATATTTGTTGGTTATGTATTAGTTCGCTGTGTACAATTATACAGTAGCGATATTAATCCAGTACCTAACCGTGTACAACATGGTACAGTACTAGAAATAGTGTGGACAATTACACCAGCACTAATACTAATGTGTGTTGCATTCCCTTCATTTGCATTATTATACTCAGTTGATGAAATTGTTGACCCTGCTGTAACTATTAAAGCTGTAGGTCACCAATGGTACTGGAGTTATGAATATTCAGATTATGTTAATGATGATGGTGAATTTATCAATTTTGATAGTTACATGATATCTGAAGACGATTTATTAGCTAACAGCAAAGATGCTGGTAAATTCAGACTTCTTGAAGTAGATAACCGTGTGGTACTTCCTGTACAAACACACATACGTGTTATTATTACTGCTGCAGATGTAATTCACTGTTGGGGTATCCCTTCATTAGGTATAAAGCTTGATGCTTGCCCAGGACGTTTAAACCAAACTTCTATGTTTATTAAGCGTGAAGGTACCTTTTACGGACAATGTAGTGAAATTTGTGGTGTAAACCATGGATTCATGCCTATTGTTGTTCAGGGAGTTTCTTTAGAAGATTACTCTACTTGGGTGTCGGATAAGTTAGCAGACATTTAATTCACAAAAAACACAAAAATTTATAGAGAATAATGAATATCGGTTTAGGTCAAATAATTATAATATTCTTAATTATAATATTACTTTGGGGAAATATTCCCCAATTGATTAGTAATGTTTCTAAAAGTTTAAATGATGTTCTTGAAATGTTCAAAAAAAACAGCGAACAAGATAAAGAAACTCATGATAAAGATAGAAAAATTTAATTTTTCAGGAGAAAAGGGACTCGAACCCTTAACTTACGGCTTTGGAGACCGTTGCTCTACCAATTGAACTATTCTCCTTTTTGTGATCCATTTTTAATAAAAACAGACTACTCTCTTATAATCTAAAAGTTAAAGAGATAACTAAAAAATCTTATAAATAACGTTTTCTTTTTTAAGAAAACTATAAATAAACATGCCTTTATCAATATATAATTGGTCATCGAGATGGCTATATTCAACTAACCACAAAGATATTGGTACCTTATATTTCATATTTGGAGGAGTTGCTGGTGTAATGGGAACAACTTTATCTATGTTATTACGTATGGAACTGGCTCAACCAGGGTCACAAGTTTTAGCAGGAAATAACCAACTTTATAATGTTATTGTAACAGCGCACGCTCTTGTAATGATTTTTTTCTTCGTTATGCCTACTATGATTGGTGGATTTGGAAATTGGTTCGTTCCCCTTATGATTGGTGCTCCAGATATGGCGTTTCCTCGCTTAAATAATATCTCTTTTTGGTTATTACCACCAGCGTTACTACTACTATTAAGCTCATCTTTAGTAGAAGCAGGTGCAGGTACCGGATGGACCGTTTACCCACCACTTTCTAGTGTACAAGCTCACTCAGGACCTTCTGTAGATCTTGCTATCTTCAGTTTACACTTAGGTGGTACATCGTCAATTTTAGGTGCCATTAATTTTATTACTACTATCATAAATATGCGTAGTCCTGGAATGACTATGCACAAGTTACCACTATTCGTATGGTCTGTATTAATTACAGCTGTACTTTTATTACTATCATTACCAGTTTTAGCAGGTGCGATTACTATGCTATTAACTGACCGTAATTTTAATACTACCTTCTTTGACCCTGCTGGGGGAGGAGATCCTGTATTATACCAACATTTATTTTGGTTTTTCGGACACCCTGAGGTATATATTTTAATTCTTCCTGGATTCGGTATGGTAAGTCATATGGTATCAACTTTTTCTAAAAAACCAGTGTTTGGTTATTTAGGAATGGTTTACGCTATGTTATCAATCGGTATTTTAGGATTTATCGTATGGGCTCACCATATGTATACCGTAGGTATGGACGTGGATACACGTGCTTATTTCACTGCAGCAACTATGATTATTGCGGTACCTACAGGAATTAAAATCTTTAGTTGGTTAGCAACTATGTGGGGAGGTTCTATTGAATTACAGACTCCTATGTTATGGACAATTGGATTCATTTTCTTATTCACTATAGGAGGACTTACTGGTATTGTACTAGCAAACTGTGGTATTGATATTGCAATGCACGATACTTATTATGTAGTTGCACACTTCCACTATGTTTTATCTATGGGAGCAGTATTCTCTATTTTTGGAGGATATTATTATTGGATCGGTAAGATTACCGGATTACAATACCCCGAGATTCTTGGAAAAATCCACTTTTGGATGACTTTTATAGGAGTTAATATTACTTTCTTCCCTATGCACTTTTTAGGTCTTGCTGGAATGCCTCGTCGTATACCAGATTTCCCTGATGCTTATGCAGGATGGAATGCTGTAGCTTCTTATGGTTCATACTTATCAGGATTGAGCGGAGCTTTCTTCTTATATGTACTTTATGTAACCTTCACTGAAGGTAGAAAAGTTTCTGGAAATTACTGGTCAAAAGAATTCCAAAGATAATAAAATATGGAGGGTAAAACCTGTATATTTTAAATTTTATAAAAATATTAAATGCCTACATTTAATCAATTAACTAAAAACCCTAGGGTTCCAAAGAAAAGGTCAAGTAATGTACCTGGGCTTAAAAATTCTCCCCAAAGAAAAGGAGTTTGCTTAAAGGTTTATACTAGATCACCTAAGAAACCTAATTCAGCTAATCGTAAAGTAGCTAGGGTTAGGTTAACTAGTCGTTCCAAAGTTATCAGCTATATACCTGGTATTGGACATGGTTTACAAGAGCACTCTGTTGTACTCGTAAGAGGAGGACGTGTTAAAGATTTACCAGGTGTTAGATATCATATGGTACGCGGTAAATTTGATCTTAAAGGGGTTCTAAATAGACAACAAGGAAGGTCCAAATACGGTACCAAAAAAGAAAATTAATATATAAAGATGTATAATCTAAATAATATACAGGATGCTAAGAATGTCCCTTATATATATAGTAAGCTCGTAAATAGACTAATGTATGATGGTAAAAAGACTTTAGCTGAAAAAATTATGAAGAATTCCATAGAAATAATGAAAGATGGCTCAGATGTAGATCCCTACGAGACATTACTTTCAGGAGTAGAGAATGCTTCACCTTTTTTAGAGGTTAGATCTATAAGGCTTGGAGGTACTAAACATTTTGTGCCAGTTCCCGTTAAACCAGAAAGACAGGTGAGTTTAGCACTTAAATGGATAGTTGAAAGTGCAAGAGCTCAATCCGGTAATTGCATGAGCGAAAAGTTAGCCAACGAGATTGTTTTAGCGTCTAATGACAAAGGAAACGCCGTTAAAAGATGTAATGAATTACACAAACTTGCTATGGCAAACAGAGCTTATAGTAATTTTAGATGGCAATAAATTAATTAAAAATAGTGCGGGGTAAAGCAGTCCGGTAGCTTGTCAGACTCATGATCTGAACGTCGTTGGTTCAAATCCAACCCCCGCGAATTATGTAAACATTGAAACACACAAAACCTTTTCGAACTTGTCTGTGAAACATGTTTACGCCAGAGATACTAATAAAATTGGGAAATATGGTTAAATAATATTTTAAAATTCAAAAAGAAAGAACGTTCTTAGCTCAGTTGGATAGAGCAACGGCCTTCTAAGCCGCAGGTCATAGGTTCAAATCCTATAGAACGTAATATTTATAATATGTTTATAAAAATTGATTTGTTAAATTAACTAGCAAATTTTTACATCAAAAAAGAAGTTTTTATATTTATATATGAAACAAGTTAATACGAGTTTGATCCTGGCTCAGAATGAACGCTTGTAACATGCTTTACACATGCAAGTCGAATGGTATTATATTTGTAATGCCATGGCGAACGGGTGAGTAATACTTGGGAATTTACCTTATAGTTGGGGATAACTAAGATTTTTCTTAGGAATACCGAATATTTTAAAGAAACCTTAGGGTTTTGCTATAAGATAAGCCTTAGTAAGATTAGGTAGTTGGTAGGGTAAGAGCCTACCAAGCCAAAGATCTTTAGCTGATCTGAGAGGATGATCGGCCACACTGGGACTGAGACACGGCCCAGACTCCCTTGGGAGGCAGCAGTGAGGAATATTGGACAATGGGCGAAAGCCTGATCCAGCAATGTTACGTGGGTGACGAAAACCATTTTGGTTGTAAAACCCTTTCAGTGGAGATGATAATGACAGTATCCACAGAAGAAGTCCCGGCTAACTCCGTGCCAGCAGCCGCGGTAATACGGGGGGGGCGAGCGTTATTCGGAATGACTGGGCGTAAAGAGTTCGTAGGCGGTTTCTTAAGTTGATTTTAAAAATTTAGAGCATAACTCTAAAAATGGATCAAAACTGAGAAACTTGAGTTTGGTAGAGGATAGTGGAATTCCTAGTGGAAGGATAAAATCTCTAGAGATTAGGAGGAACATCAGAGGCGAAGGCGACTATCTGGACCAAAACTGACGCTAAAGAACGAAAGTATGGGTATCAAATGGGATTAGAGACCCCAGTAGTCCATACCGTAAACGATGAGTGTTAAACGTTCGGAAATCCTTAGAAACCTATGTGTTTATGGGTTTTTATATAATATAGATGTTTATAAGTTGAAGGCGAACCACAATCCAAAATCTTTTTGGATTTAGTGTAGTAAATTTTTGTTTTGGTTAATTTAAATTTACCCCGTACCAATCAACTAAAAACATAATGTATACAAAAAAACAATTATAAATTGTAATTATTAACTATTTAAAATTATTGTCTTTGACAATTCTGGAAATCTGAGTGTTACAGCTAACGCGTTAAACACTCCGCCTGAGGAGTACAGTCGCAAGACCGAAACTCAAAGGAATTGACGGGGGCTCACACAAGCGGTGGGGTATGTGGTTTAATTCGATAATACGCGCAAAACCTTACCAGTTCTTGACATCTATCCTTTATTAAAACCGAGAGGATTTAATATTAAAAAATAGACAGGTGTTGCATGGCTGTCGTCAGCTCGTGTCGTGAGATGTTTGGTTAAGTCCTTTAACGAGCGTAACCCCTTAAATTAATTGAATATAAGTATCTGATTGCTTGATATTTACTGAGATTGATTTTTTACTGCCGATGACAAATCGGAGGAAGGTGGGGATGACGTCAAGTCTTCATGGCCCTTATGAACTGGGCTACACACATGCTACAATGGTGGTGACAATAAGATGCAAAGGTGCGAACCTGAGCAAACTATAAAAACCATCTTAGTTCGGATTGTAGGCTGCAACTCGCCTACATGAAGTTGGAATCGCTAGTAATCGTAGATCAGCACGCTACGGTGAATATGTACCTGAGCCTTGTACACACCGCCCGTCACATTCTGGGAGTTGATTTTATTTAAAGCTAATGTCCTAACCTTTACAGGAGGGAGTTTGTAAGAATGAAAACAATGACTGGAATGAAGTCGTAACAAGGTAGCCGTAGGGGAACCTGTGGCTGGAAATATCAATAAAAGTAGTTAATTTAACAAATTTTTATAAACAAATAAATAAAAAGTTCGCATAAATTTTAAATGACTTTTGAACTTGCTTTATTTTATTTTTTCTCTGGAATAGCACTATTTTCAGCCATAATGGTTATTAGTGCACGTAACCCTGTACACTCTGTACTATTTCTTATATTAGTATTTTGTAACTCAGCAGGATTACTTATATTACTAGAGGCCGAATTTTTGGCATTATTATTCATAGTTGTATATGTCGGTGCTATAGCAGTACTCTTCTTATTCGTTGTTATGATGCTTAATGTTAAAATTTCAGAAGTACAAGACGAAGTTCTTCAATATTTACCTATCGGGGGACTTATTGGAATTGTGTTCTTGTTAGAAATATTCTTAATTATTGAAGGTGATTTTATATCCCTTATAGATACTAATAGTGTTAGTCCCGAGTATATTAATTGGTTTACTAACAAAGATTCTGTATCTAATATTCAAACATTAGGTGACGTTCTATATACAGATTACGTTTTATTTTTTTTATTAGCAGGTGTTATACTATTGATTGCCATGGTTGGTGCGATAGTACTTACCATGTCTACAAGGACTAGTTTAAGACGTCAATTTATATATCAACAAGTTTCACGTGATTTTGATAACGCAGTATTTCTTGTTACACATAAGTAGATTGTAAAATCTCGGCTAGATAGCATAATGGTAATGCGAAAGGTTGCAAACCTTTTTTATGTCGGTTCAAATCCGGCTCTAGCTTAATAAAAGAAAGAAAGGGGGCATATCGTCAATTGGTAGACCGCTTGCTTTGCACGTAAGAAGCTGCCGGTTCGAGTCCGGCTGTCTCCAACAAACTAATGAAAAGTTTAATACAAAGAGATAAAAAACGAAGAAAACTCTATAAAAAGTATGAGCCTAAGAGAAATCTGCTTAAATCGATAGTGTATAATGAATTATCCACTCAAGACGAGCGCCATAAAGCGCAAAGCATACTATCTAAGTTACCAAGAAATAGCTCAAAGACTAGAGTGAAGAATCGTTGTGTAGTAACAGGTAGAAGTCAAAGTGTTTATAGATATTTTAAAATGTCTAGAATCCAACTGAGAAATTTGGCTTTGGATGGTAATATAAACGGCTATTCTAAGATAAGCTGGTAAATTCTTTAATTATATAATGGCAATAAACCATACAATTAGCGATTTTGTTGCACGTATAAACAACGCTTTAGGAAAAAACAAAAAAGTAGCGTTAGTGCCTAACACTAATACTATTCGAAGTTTATTAGATATTCTAGAAAGCGAAGGGTTTATAATAGGTTACCAACTAGAGGGTCCTAAAAGCAATAATCTAAAGATCCTGTTGAAATATTTTCAAGACAAATCTGTTATAAATACTTTTCGAATAGTTTCAAAGCCTAGCCGAAAAGTCTACTTTAGTAAAGAAGATATTTTACAATGGAAAACTCAAAACAACACTTTTGACCTTTTAATATTATCTACAAATAAAGGTGTTTTAACCCACCAAAAAGCCTTAATCCAAAAGACTGGAGGGGAAGTTTTGGTATCTATAAATTAAAAATTAAATTAAAATATGTCTTATTTAGGCCGTAAACCTATAAAAATACCGGAACATGTAAATATAAAAATGACTGGTAATAGCTTATTAGTTGAAGGGCCTTTAGGGTCATGGAAACGAAAAGTAGATAGCAGAATCTTATTTGAGATTAATGAGACCAACCTCACTATTCAAAAGCCCGTTGAAAAAAAAGATTTGCCTTTATGGGGGCTTTATAGAAAATTGATATCGAACATGGTGACTGGGGTTTCTATGGGATTTAGTACCCAATTAGAGATTATTGGTGTTGGTTATAAAGCTGAAGTAAAAACTACTAATGAAGGTAGCTTACTGCTATTAAAATTAGGGTTTAGTCACCCAATATCATTGAAAGTGCCTGTAGGTATTGACGTATCAGTAGTTAAAACAAGTAAAAATAGTTTGCTTGTTTTCTCAGGTATAAACAATGAGCTTATAAATTCCTTCGCTTCCAAAGTTCGAGATTACAGACGTCCAGAGCCTTATAAAGGAAAAGGGTTATCTTATTTAGGAGAGCAAGTTAGAAGAAAAGAAGGTAAGAAGAAATAAATAAATGGCAAACTATTATAAACCGAAATATAAGAAATGGTTGAGAAATGAGAGGCTTGTCTTTAGAAACAAATCTAAGAAAATTGCCAAATTTTCAAAGAAAAAATGGACTAGTTTCAAAAAAAGGAATCTTCTAGTTTTGGCGACCGATCAAAATGTAGTTACTTTTGAAGGTAAATTAAGACGTGAGTCTGAAAAAGGGCTTTATAAAAAATCTTTAATACAAAAACAAGTTATAAAGAATTTTTACGGAGACATGTCTGAGAAGCAGTTTAAAAAAGCTCTTTTAAAATCTAACCTTTATGATTTGAAAGCCAAACATTCTCTCATTGCTATCCTTGAAAGTCGACTAGACGTATGTTTATATAGGCTCAATTTTGTAAAAAGTTTATATGAAGCAAGGCAACTGATATCACATAAGCATGTTGTAGTAAATGGTAGTACAATTACTTCCAAGGGGTATAATCTTTCACCTGGTGACATTATACACGTGGAAAAAAATCCTGCTGAGTATTTACTAAAAGAAAATACACATCAGCAACAGATAAATAAGACGTTTAATGATGTAATAGTCAACCACATGCAAGCTGATTTTAGAACTATGTCAGCCATATTTTTAGAATATCCTAAAGTGGATGAAGGATTGGATCCTGGAGAAGATGGAACAGAGGGTCAAGGATAGCTGGACGGATACCCTGGGCAAGGAACTCACGGAGGAGCAAAAGGCCAGGACCGGTGGAGATCTCCAATCCAGGTGCGCAATGA